>NZ_CP188819.1:2947500-3547500 GCF_051550205.1 Sporosarcina sp. FA9 | reverse complement strand
TATTGATTCAAGAACATTTTCGCATATTAAAAATGAGTTATTAAAAGGAAATATAGACTTCAATCCATTTCCGATGTGCAAAAGGTTTCAAATCGACCCCGTTGAAATAAAAAGTGGTGTCCTCTGCGATATATGTGGAACATTAGGTATGCAACGCATATTTCGGGGATGGGGGTGCAATGTTTGTAAATCTATTAGTAGAACAGCGCATATTCAAGCAATTACAGACTGGTTTATGCTCGTAAGCGACACAATGAATAATCGTCAATGCAGGGAGTTCCTACATGTACCAAAAAACTACACGGCGAGTCGATTATTGGATGATCTCCCTCTGGAACCTCAAGGCGTGAATAGGGGAAGATATTATCACTTCCCTTTGGAGAGAATGGTGTAGATTATAAGTCATGACTTGCAAGCAAATTCCTTGGGGTGCAAGCAAACCTTAGTTGAGTGCAAGGAACGTCGGGACGAGTGCAAGCAAATCTGAGTTGAGTGCAAGCAAAGCATATCCTAGTGCAAGCAAACTGGAATTGAGCAGTTTACGGACACTTAAAAAAGGACAACCCGGAGAGGGTTGTCCTTTTTACATGAAAAATTATCGTGTATTTTGTTGTTTAAGCAAGTCGCGAATTTCTGTGAGTAATGCTTCTTGCGCATCAATGACTACGACTTCTTCAACAGGTACTTCTTTACGTTTAAACTTCATAAGTAAGCGAATTGCGAAGAAAATAGCAATTGCAATGATAAAGAAATCAAAAACAGATTGAATGAACATTCCATAGAGAATCTCGGTTTCTTTATACTTGTAAGCTAACCCTGTGAAATCTACTCCACCTGTAATAAGTCCAATTAACGGCATAATAATATTTGCAACGAGCGATGCAACAATCTTTCCAAACGCGGTACCGATTACAACAGCAACGGCCAGGTCAATGACATTACCCTTCAGTGCAAACTCTTTGAATTCTTTTAACATACTAATCTCAACTCCCATATATCAATATTTAAACAACATTGTCCAACTCTATAAATCACCTAAACTTTATAGAAAAACATAAGACTTTTTCTATGATACCCTTTTCTTAATAAATTATACACGGTTAGATAAATATGAATCATTAGAACTAGGTAGATGTTGTATATTCAAAGGCAGGCGGGAAAACTGGATGTCTCATCTTAAATAATTACCAGAAAATACAATTATTAAAAAGTATTGTACTATTGTAGTAAATTTGATAGACTTGCATTCTACGAAGGCGTCATACTACTCGGCCAATTCAGAGGTGTATAATTACTGTGGGGGGGCGAACTATGAATATATATTTATCAGTTGATATGGAAGGAATTACGGGGCTACCCGATCACACATTCGTCGACTCGGAAAAACATAATTATGAGAGAGCCCGTCGAATTATGACGGAAGAAGCGAATGCAATTATTTATGCAGCATTTGACGTTGGTGCAAATAAGGTTCTTGTCAACGACAGCCATTCTAAAATGAACAATCTTCTTGTGGAAGAAATTCATCCAGATGCTGATTTAATAACAGGGGACTTGAAACCGCTTTCAATGGTACAGTCAATTGATGCTACGTTTGACGGGGCAATTTTTGCGGGTTATCACTCACGTGCCGGCCAACCTGGTGTGATGAGTCATTCAATGACTTTTGGTGTTCGGAATATGTATATCAATGATGTCGTAATAGGCGAACTTGGTTTCAACGCATATGTTGCGGGTCATTTCGGTGTCCCTGTCATTATGGTTGCTGGAGATGATGGAGCTTGTCGTGAGGCAGAGGCACTTATTCCGGGAATCGTTACGGCGGCAGTAAAACAATCCATTTCTCGGTCTGCAGTTAAAACGTTACATCCGACAAAAGCACATGCATTGCTTAAGGAGAAAACTGCGGAGGCAATTGCAAACAGGCATAAAATTAAACCGCTTACTCCACCAGAATCTCCTGTTCTCCGTATTGAATTTAACAATTACGGACAAGCGGAATGGGCTGCCTTAATGCCGGGCTGTGAAATTGAATCGGGTACAACAATTGTGAAATTCAATGCGAAAGATATTACAGAAGCGTATAGAGCGATGCTTGTCATGGTCGAACTAGCAATGCAAACGAAGTTTTGCTGAGGGAGGGCATGACATATGGCAAAATACATAGTTAAAAGATTCATGATGATGATTGCTACAATACTTATTATTTCTACATTGACATTTTTTTTAATGCATTCAATACCGGGTTCGCCATTTGATGATGAAAGGACTTCAAATCCGACGATCCAAGCGAATCTTGAAAAGTTTTACAAGCTTGATCAACCTGTAGCTGTACAGTACGTTTATTATTTAAAATCAATAGTGACGTTTGATTTTGGTCCATCTATTAAAAAGCCGAATGAGACGGTGAACAGTCTTCTGGCAAGGGGGTTCCCGATTTCGTTTGAATTGGGGATGCTCACGATACTCGTGGCAGTATTGTCGGGTATCACCTTGGGGACGTTCGCGGCACTGAGGCATAACGGGATTATCGATTATTTTGCAATGGCTTTTGCCGTTATTGGTATTTCTGTTCCAAACTTCGTACTTGCAACTTTGCTCATTCAACAAGTTGCCGTCAATTGGTCTTTATTACCTACCGCAACGTGGAGTAGTCCACTCCATATGGTTTTACCGACGTTAGCACTAGCAACCGGGCCGACAGCAATTATTGCAAGACTTACCCGAGCAAGTATGTTGGAAGTGCTGACGCAAGATTACATTAAAATGGCACGGGCAAAAGGATTGTCCCCGTTTCGAATTGTTGCCCGACATGCACTGAGAAATGCGCTTATGCCGGTCGTTACAATTATGGGAACAATGCTTGCTGGTATTTTAACCGGAACTTTCGTTATTGAACAAATCTTTGCCATTCCGGGTATGGGAAAATACTTTGTTGAAAGTATTAATAACCGCGATTATCCGGTAATAATGGGATCGACAGTTTTCTACAGTGCGTTTCTAGTTTTCATGTTGTTCCTTGTCGACATCGTCTATGGCTTCCTAGATCCACGCATTAAATTGCATAAAAAGGAAGGTGAAGTGTGATGGTAAGCAAAGATCAACGGGTAAAGGTTCCGGATGAGTGGTTCAGGCCAATTGGAAAAGAGAAAGACCAGGCGGAAGCAGTTGTTAGACCATCGTTATCCTACTGGAAAGACGCTTGGCGGAGAATAAAAAAGAATAAATTAGCCATGGGCGGTCTAATCTTTTTAGTACTATTAACATCATTTGCGATTTTTGGACCAATATTTTCACCACATTCAGTAACTGAAATCGACTTGCCAAACCAAAACAAAGCACCTTCAAGTACAAACTGGTTCGGTACGGATGAGATGGGACGAGATGTATTTACTCGAACTTGGTATGGGGCAAGGATTTCACTTTTTGTTGGTGTCATGGCTGCTCTTATTGATTTTTTCATAGGTATTATTTACGGTGGTATAAGTGGTTATAAAGGTGGGCGCACAGATACGCTTATGATGCGTGTCATTGAAATCTTATACGGATTACCACATCTACTTGTTGTAATTCTTTTAATGGTTGTAATGGGCCCAAGTTTGACGACAATTATTATCGCTTTGACGATCACCGGCTGGGTTGGAATGGCGCGTATCGTCAGGGGACAGGTATTGCAAATTAAAAACTATGAATTTGTAACAGCGTCAAAATCATTTGGAGCAAATACATCGCGTATTATTCGAAAGAATTTATTACCCAATACAATGGGTCCGATTATTGTTCAGATGACGCTCACAGTTCCAAGTGCCATTTTCGCTGAGGCTTTCCTGAGTTTCCTAGGACTTGGTATTCAAGCACCGTTTGCAAGTTGGGGAGTTATGGCGAATGATGCACTACCTGTTATAACTTCTGGGTATTGGTGGAGATTATTCTTCCCGGCGTTTTTCATTTCAATGACGATGTTTGCATTTAACGTCCTAGGTGACGGTATGCAGGATGCACTCGATCCGAAACTGAGGGGGTGAATGATATTGACGAAACAACATGAAGTGACTCGTACGAAAAAAGTGGATTCAACCGAAAAAGTACTAACAGTTGAAGATTTACAAGTATCATTCACAACATTTGGTGGTGAAGTCCAAGCACTTCGTGGTGTCACTTTCGATTTATATAAAGGTGAGACACTTGCAATTGTAGGTGAATCCGGTTGCGGGAAAAGTGTGACAGCAAACACAATTATGGGGCTTATCCCACAACCGCCTGGAAAGATTAAAAATGGAAAAGTTCTGTTTAAAAATCAAAACCTAGCGAAAATGAGTAAGTCTCGTCTTAGGAAAGTTCAAGGTGTCGACATTTCGATGATTTTCCAAGATCCAATGACTGCTTTAAATCCTACGCTCCAAATCGGTGAACAATTAACTGAAGGGCTACGGACGCATCAAAAAGTTAGTAAGGCCGCTGCATTTGAGAAAGCAATTTCAATGTTAGAACTTGTAGGTATTCCAAATCCTAAAGAACGGATGAAACAATATCCTCACCAGTTTTCAGGTGGAATGCGCCAACGAATTGTAATTGCGATTGCATTAATATGTGAACCAGAGCTACTCATTGCGGATGAACCGACGACTGCACTTGACGTAACAATTCAGGCTCAAATTCTAGAATTATTTGAAGAGATTCAAACGAAAATGGGCGTTTCAATTATTTTAATCACGCATGATTTGGGTGTCGTTGCAAAAATTGCGGATCGTATCGCAGTAATGTATGCAGGTAAAATTATTGAGATTGGCGATAAACGCGAGATTTTCTATACACCTCAACATCCTTATACGAAAGGACTTCTCAATTCGGTACCGAGGCTTGATTTGAAAGAGGAAGAACTTCAACCGATTGAAGGAACACCGCCAGATTTGTTTTCGCCACCAAAAGGTTGTCCATTTACTGCAAGATGTCCTTTTGCTATGGAAGTATGTGGTGAAGTTTATCCGGAAACAACGGTCCTATCAGATACCCATGTAGTCGATTGCTGGCTACAGGATGAGCGAGCCAGCCAGGTTTTTAATTAACTTATGAGTGGTATTTCGCACGAAAGTGCTGATATATTTATACAAAAAAAAGGGGGCTTTTGAATGAAGAAGTTTATGACATTTCTAATTGTAGCAATGCTTGCACTTGTACTTGCGGCTTGTACAACGACGAAAGATAACGGCAAGGATAAAGTGGTAGATAAAGAAAAAGATACGGATAAAGACAAGACTGAAGAAACGACAGATGATAAAGAAGTGGCATCTGCTGAAAAGGTTCTTTATCTAAACAATGGAGCTGAGCCAACGTCATTTGATCCATCTGTTGGTTTTGACTCGGTTTCATGGAGTGCATTGAATAATATAATGGAAGGTTTAACACGTCTATCAGAAGATCACTTAGCGGTTGAAGCAACTGCAGAGAAGATCGATATTTCAGATGACGGACTTACGTATACATTCACAATTCGTGATAATGCGAAATGGTCTAATGGAGATTCTGTTGTAGCAGGAGATTTCGTTTACGCATGGCTTCATATGCTAAACCCTGAAACTGCATCACCAGCATCGTTCCTTGCGTATTTCATTGAAGGTGCGGAAGCGTACAATAATGGTGAAGGAGATGCCGAAGCTGTAGGAATCGCTGCTCCAGACGAAAAAACATTTGTTGTAACGCTTACTTCACCGAATGAGGCATTCCCGAACATCGTAACGAACCCAAGCTTCTTCCCTATCAACGAAAAAGTAGCAACTGCTGATCCAAAATGGTTCACAGAAGCTGCAACATTTGTTGGAAACGGTCCATTTAATCTTGCTTCATGGGATCATGATGTAAGTTTTGAATTTGAAAAGAATGAAAACTATTGGGACGCAGATAAGGTGAAACTTGATAAAGTGCATTGGGCAATGGTAAACGATGCTACAACTTCTTATCAAATGTATCAAGCGAATGAGTTGGATGTTTCTGGAATCCCTTCTGAGCTTGCTGAACAGTTAAAAGATGACGATGAGGCACGCTTTGACGACCAAGCTGGCCTATACTTTTACAGATTCAATACATCAATGGAGCCTTTCACAAACGCTAAAATCCGTAGAGCATTCGGTCTTGCGGTTAACCGAGATGACATTGTCGATTACGTAACAAAAAATGGTGAAAAACCAGCACATGGTTTCGTTACTTATGGATTCATTGGTCCTGATGGTAAAGAGTTCCGTGAATCAGTTGGCAACCTTGTTGATTTTAATCCTGAAGAAGCAAAAGCACTTCTTGAAGAAGGAATGAAAGAAGAAGGATATACTGAGCTTCCAAAAGTTACTCTTAGTTATTCAACAAGCGAATCGCATCAGAATATCGCAGTAGCACTTCAAGGTAGCTACAAAAAAGTATTGGGCGTCGATGTGGAATTGCAAAATATTGAAGGCGCAGTATTTGCATCTGAGCAAAAAGAGTTTAAATATCAGATGTCCCGTTCTTCTTTCTTGCATGACTATGCAGATCCTGTGAACGCGCTTGAAAGCTTTATCACGGGTTCATCTATGAACCGTACTACGTGGTCAAATGCAGAATATGACAAACTAATTACTGATATTAAAAATGAAACAGATGAAGATAAACGTTGGGAATTGCTTAAACAAGCGGATGAGCTTTTAATGGCAGAAATGCCTATCTTCCCAATTTATTATTACAACCAATCAACACTTGAAAAACCAGGTGTAACTGATATCCTACGTCATCCAGTTGGATATATTGATTTGAAGTTTGCGGATAAGAATTAATTAAAAGTCGCGGCGTCCTCCGGGGCGTCGTGTTTTAATTTTAAGTATAATGATGTGGATATTGTTGCATGAAGAATCAAACATGGCGTCTTCAAATAGAAGACACGATTGGTATAAATGAGTGCACCATTAATTCTTTTTGGTACAAATGCTAAACTAGATACGGAAAATCGTATTCCAACAACTTTAGCAAGTGTAAAATGAAAGGAGAATGAAAAATGTTAATTCGTTCAATTGAAACTTTCCAAGTTGCTGTTCCACTGACAAAACCATTTAAAACAGCGCTACGGACTGTTCATACGGCGTATGCAGTTTATGTGAAGGTATCAGGTGACAATGGGTATGTTGGATGGGGAGAGGCACCACCGACACATGTGATCACTGGAGATTCACTTGGTAGTATTACATATGCAATTGAAGAAGTAATTGCACCGCAACTTATTGGACTAGACATCAGACAGCCTGAAGTTCTGTTTAGTACTTTAAAACGTTCCATCGTACGAAACACAAGCGCGAAGGCAGCAGTTGATATGGCACTTCATGATTTACGGGGTCAACTTGCAGGAATGCCGTTGTATCAGTTACTAGGGGGCTACCGTCACGAACTAGAAACCGATTTTACAGTTAGTGTGAATGATTCCGCTGAAATGGCAGACGATGCAGAACGTTATATTGCGAATGGCTTTAATGTATTGAAAGTAAAAGTAGGTATTGGTGAGATGAGTGAAGACATTGGTCGCATTAAAGCAATTCGTGACCGTATCGGTAGTGCTCCAAAAATTCGTCTCGACGCCAACCAAGGATGGAATGCAAAAGCTGCGGTTCGTGCAATTGGGATGATGGAAGATGCGGGACTCGATATTGAACTGATTGAACAACCTGTTCCTGCCGATGATATAGAAGGCTTGAAGTATGTCACTGAGAACACTTTGACACCGATTATGGCGGATGAAAGTGTCTTTTCCCCTAAAGATGCACTGCGTATCCTTCAGTTACGTGCTGCGGATCTCATTAATATTAAGCTGATGAAATCGGGTGGTATTCATGAAGCGTTGAAAATTAACGCACTTGCGGAGTCGTACGGTGTGGAATGTATGGTTGGTAGTATGATTGAAACGAAACTCGGAATAACAGCTGCTGCTCATTTTGCAGCGAGTCAACCGAATGTCACTCGCTTTGATTTTGATGCCCCGCTTATGCTTGCAGAAGATATCGTAGGTGGCGGAATTGAATATGAAGGAAGATTAATCCGTTTGCCTAAAACACCGGGCCTGGGACTTATAAGTGAACAAATGGATCGTATTGGAAAAGGAGTGGAGTAACAAATGGTAAGTACAGTAAATTCATGGCATTGTTCGGTTTCGGTTGCTACGGTATGGACGTCTCCGGAATCTGCGCGAGATATCGACGAGCTAGGGTTAACAAATCCGGTTCAATTAACGAAATGGCTTGAAAAGTTGTCATATGAACCTCGTCTAGACCTTTGCAACGGCAATCGGGTACAGACGCAATTATTATACGGAGAGCCCGTTCTCGTTGAAGAAACAATAGGGGATTGGGCGAAAGTCATCGCTGTCTGGCAACCTTCAAAAAAAGACGAAAGAGGATATCCAGGTTGGGTACCACTTGCGCAGTTAACAAAAGCGGAACCGATTCATGCGGAAGGTTTCGCAAAAGTAACAGTTGGTAAAGCACAAGTATGGGATACCGACGGCATACCTACAGTTGTCGTGCCTTTAAATACGACACTTCCATATGTAAAAGTAGAGGGAGATTATATACAAGTTTCAACGCCTCATGGAGAAGCATTGCTTCTGAATTCGAATGTGGTTACCACTGAGTCCATTCATCATTTCGAGAAGCTTTCTTCAGAAGCGGCAGTAGATAAAGGACTTGAGTTCCTTGACCTTCCTTACTTTTGGGGTGGTATGTCATCTTACGGCTATGATTGTTCCGGTTTTACATACAATATGTTTGCGGCATGTGGATATTCAATTCCACGGGATGCGGGAGACCAAGCAAAAAGTGGCATTGAGATTCCGATGGAGCGAAAGGAACTATGGGAAAAAGGCGATTTACTGTTCTTTGCAAATGACAATGGAAAAGCAAATGTACGTCATGTAGGATTTTATTATGGAAACGGGTTGCTTCTTCATTCACCGTCTACAGGTAAGTCTATTGAACTCTTAAAACTTGCGGGTTCTAGCTTAGAGAATGAGTTGTGTGCAGTTCGAAGGTATGGCCTGATCGATAAGGGGGCAACGATATGACAGAAGAAGTTTTATTATCAGTAAAGGGATTAAAACGTTATTTTGATGTTGGTCGTGGTCAACAACTAAAAGCGGTAGATGGCATCAGTTTTGATATTAAAAAAGGGGAAACCTTTGGGCTTGTTGGTGAGTCCGGATGCGGAAAATCTACAGCAGGTAGAACCATTCTGGGTCTTTATAATAAAACAGAGGGTGAAGTGCTGTACGAAGGTCAAAGTGTTCACGATATGAAGGATAAGGAAAGACAAAACTTTCTTAAGAAAATGCAAATGATTTTTCAGGATCCGTATGCTTCTTTGAATCCGCGTTCTACAGTGTTTGACATCATAGCAGAGCCGATGCAAATTCATGGAATGTTTAAAACGAAGGCGGAAATGCTTGTCCGTGTGAATGAGTTATTGGAAGACGTGGGTTTAAATCGTGATCACGCAAACCGTTATCCACATGAGTTTTCAGGTGGCCAGCGTCAGCGAATTGGTATTGCGCGTTCACTTGCTTTAGATCCAGAATTTATTATTGCTGACGAACCTATTTCTGCGCTCGATGTGTCTGTTCAGGCGCAGGTCGTTAAACTTCTACAACGTTTGCAACGTGAAAAAGGTTTGACGTATTTATTCATTGCTCATGATCTGTCTATGGTAAAGTATATTTCCGACCGAATCGGTGTGATGTATTTAGGACATATGGTGGAACTAACGACAAGCGCACAATTGTATGAAAAACCACTCCATCCTTATACACAAGCACTTTTGTCGGCAATCCCAATTCCAGACCCGGATATCGAAGAGTCTAGGGAACGAATATTATTAAAAGGTGAGCTACCAAGTCCGATAAATCCACCTTCAGGTTGTGTGTTTCGAACACGTTGCCCTCATGCAATGTCCGTTTGTGCGGAATTGAAACCTAACTGGTTGGAAAAAGAAGAAGGTCATTTCGTAGCTTGCCATCTTTATGATGAACAAGTAATGTTAAGAAAAGATGCAATACCAACACATGCGTAGCCGTCCCGAATCCTAGGACGGTTTTTTTTTGTGTTAACCCTCTTCAGCGTCTTGTGGAAACCACCGGTATATAGCAAAATCAACTTTCCCGTTCGGCGTAAAAATAACTCCTTCTGTTTCAAGCAAATCTTTTTGATTGCTCCCTTTCGATTCAGCTTTTTCAGGTGTGGAAATCCCGCCTTGTGCATTAATGATACGATGCCATGGAAGTTCGTATTTCTGACTCATAGAATGAAGAATGCGTACAACTTGTCTTGCACCACGCGGACTACCAGCAGCAGCAGCAACTTGTCCGTATGTCATTACACGACCGGAGGGGATTTCCGTAATGATTCGAATAACCCGTTCTGTAAATAAATTCATTGCAATACCTCCTAACTTCAAACTTATTAGACGCCAGTTAACTATAGTATACTAAATTACAAGCATACTTTGAAGGGATGATATCTTCATGAATTTAAGCGATTATCTAGCAAGCAATTTTCCTGTGAACGTACTTAGGGGTAGCCTAAACATTGACTGGCCCGCTAAATTACATTTTGAATTGGCAAAAGGTATTTATCAGTTTAATGCAGATGAGATATATAATGAAGAAATGTTTCTAGTAGTCAGTCAGCAAGCGATGGATGTCATAAATGAAATGATTGATGAAAAGGATGAATTATTTCTTGTTATAAATGTTTTTTGGAAAAGTAGCTACGAAAAAACGGGGATATTAACAAACTATCTTACAAATAAAAAAGTGAAGTATAAAGCAACCTCTGAACGGTTTCCGTCATTGTCTGAAGATGAACCGGCCTTCACGCGAATCTCAGTTCCGTGTAGAAAATCGGATATTAAGTTAACTAAACTTGTGGATGCTATAGGTAATGAAGATTTTAACAACCGTACACCGCGATTTATTCGTACTAGTAAAAACAGATACCCTGAAGTTTACCTTGTGAATCGAACGAAAGACTTGATTGTGTATATGTATGATGATCGCGGCATAGAGGTTGTTTATAAAGAATTTGAGATGATCCCTCTTAAGAAAGGTCTTTGGTAGTTCTTCAACCTTTGTTTAAGGAGTAGAATTCAGTGAGGATAATTTCGTTTTCTGACGATCTTGATAAAATGCATAGACGGATATTGCAATCGTTACCCAAAGAGCACTGGCAGCCATTCCGCCAATAACATCACTCGGATAGTGAACCCCGAGATATATCCGACTCATTCCGATTACGACAATCATTGTCGCGGCAAATAGAAACAAAAGTATGCGACTTAACATTGTGCGTATATTTCGCCAAGCAATATAGGCAATAATTGCATACAAACTAAAAGCCATCATTGTATGGCCACTTGGAAAACTAAAGCCATTGGCCTCCATAATTTTATGGATTTCCGGTCGTTCTCGTTTGAAATATATTTTTAAAAGAAAGTTTACAATCACCGTGCCAATCATCACAGTAGCAAAAAGGACGGCTTGATGACGGTATTGCAGTATAAAGTAAAGATAACATACAATTAGAAATCCAATAGGTGCAACAAAGTATGCTGAGCCGATCCAAGTAAAACCTTTCAGTGCAGTAGTCAGCCAAGGCGTTTCCGTTCCCTGGACAAAATTAATCACTGTTCTATCGAAACCGACAATCGATTCAGTGCTAATTGCAGATGCAATGTAACCGAATAAGATGCCGAAGCAAATACATAAAATAAGTGCTAGTAACAAACGTAAGGATAATTCACGCATTCATTTTCGGCTCCTTTCCTATATATGTGAGTGTATAGGAAAGTGTATATTAAATAAAAGGATATCCTTTTTTAGGGATTGAAAGAATGAGCTTCCCGTAACTAATAACTTCTTGAAAAGGGTTGATTATAACGTTACTTTTATTAATAATTGGTTCCTATTTACTTGGAAATATACTAACCGCCACAATTATTAGCAATTTGTTTTATAAAGAAAAGATTAGTGGGTTAGGTAGTGGTAACCCGGGTGCACGCAATGTCGGACGCGTATTTGGGAAAACAGCATTTATTGCTACGTTTATAGGGGATGCATTAAAAGGCGTGCTCGCTGTATTGACTGTAAGATGGCTAGGACTTGAGCCAACAATCGAAGTCATCGCTTTGTTAGCAGTTATGTTGGGTCATATTTATCCTGTATTCTTTAGATTTCGAGGCGGACAAGGAATATCGACGTTTATTGGTGGTCTACTCGCACTGAATCCACTTGTGTTTATAGTATTTGTGTGCATTTTCGTTATTATTTATTTATTTATAAGAAGTTTTACTATCGCTGGCCTGAGTGCAATTACACTTGTGCCGATTATTATCGTGTTTTACTCTATTGGGACCGGTCAATTTATCGTTGCAAGTTTGATATCAGTACTTTTATTGTTTGTTCATAAAGATGATCTAAAAGAGAAGTTTTTGAAGGAAGGGAGCGAATAAAAATGAATTTTATTTATAAAATTGCGGAAACACATACTGAGTTTAAGCAAATACATAAACTAAATTATAAAACATTCGCTGAAGAAATTCCTCAACACGAACAAAATGAAACACATATGCTTGTTGATAAATTTCATCATGAAAATACATATATCATTTGCATATTTGCCGGGCAAGTAATCGGTATGATTGCGATACGGAGTAAACGGCCATTCTCACTTGACGGAAAAATCGGTGAAGTGGAACAGCATCTACCTTTTCGAGTAAATAGCCCCGTCGAAATTAGACTTCTTGCTATTGAACAAAAGTATCGAAATGGGCGTGCATTCCTCGGAATTGCACAAGCACTTATTAGATATTGTTTGAGGATGGGTTATGATGCAGCACTTATTTCTGGGACGATGCGTGAGCAGAAGTTATATAGACAACTTGGTTTTTTATCTTTTGCAGAACTTACAGGAACGAAAGAAGCGGAATTTCAACCCATGTATTTAACTAAAGAAACGTTTGAAGCGACTGTTGCAGGAAGATTATCAAAGCCGCACATCAACTTTTTACCAGGACCAGCAACGATTTCAGAGGATGTACAGAAACCGATGCTTATTCAGCCGTTCTCGCATAGATCCACAGAGTTTGAAAACGTATTGACGCATGTGCAAAAGGGCTTGACACGCTTAACCAATGCGAAGTACGTTCAACTTCTGCAAGGGACGGGAACGCTCGCAAATGATGTCGTTGCGGCACAGCTTAGTTTGATTGATGGCAAAGGTCTTATCCTGGAAAATGGTGAATTCGGTTCTAGACTTGTCAATCATGCGGAACGATTCGGTATGGAATATGACATTTTAGAAACTGAGTGGGGACAGCCTTTTAAAAACGAAGAGATTATTGATAAATTGAAAATGAGTCATTACAGTTGGCTTTGGGTTGTCCACTCTGAAACGTCAACAGGAATACTGAACGACCTTCCTATGCTGCAAAGTATTTGTTCTACTAACAGCGTACTGCTTGCTGTTGACTGTGTAAGTTCAATAGGGACGGTTCCACTTGATCTTCGAGGGGTTGCATTTGCATCGGGCGTGAGTGGGAAAGGATTATGCAGTTATACAGGAGTATCCTTTGTTTTTCATAATGAACATATTCAAAAATCAAATCGCTTGCCGCGTTATCTTGACCTTGGTACATACGCAGAAGCGGAGGGAATTCCTTTTTCACAATCCTCTAATTTAGTATCCTCACTAGCTACCGCATTACTAGAATACGAGGAGCCGAATAAGATTTTTGCTTCTATACAACAACAATCAAGTATTATTAGAAGAGCGGTTGAAAAAATGGGATTCACGATTTTAGCACAAGAAGAATTTGCAACACCCGCAATTCTAACGTTGGTAATACCAGAAGGACTTTCGTCTAAACGTCTTGGGGACAACCTATTTCTAAATGGATTCAATGTACATTATGAAAGTACTTATTTATGTGAAAGAAACTGGCTACAAATTTCATGTATGAATAATGTGTCCAATCAGAATCTTGATAAATTGATTCACCTGTTGTCTGTGTTAAACTGAATAGTATAAGGAGATGATTATTATGAAAGAATTGCTATCAATCGAAGAGTGGAATGACGTCGTAGAAAAGTCGAAAGAAGGTCCATTACTCGTTTTAAAACATAGTACGACGTGTCCAATAAGTACTTCTGCATACAATCGTGTAGAAGCGTATGAGACGGATATGCCGAAGTTTTTCTTAAAAGTACGTGAAAGTCGACCTGTATCCAATGAAATTGAAAGTGATTTAGGCATTGTCCACCAGTCTCCACAACTATTCCTAATGAATGACGGGAAAGCTGTTTGGAATGCATCACATACGGTTATTACAAACAATGAAATCAATAGAGGGTTAAAAGAAAATAATTTAGCTTAATAATAATGAAGCACTCTGAACTATTTAGAGTGCTTTTTTAATGCAAATTGGCATATTTGTTATAGCTTTTGATGAATCGGATTTCGTGGGTGGTGGAATGCTTAAATAAAGTTGTCCACAAATTGGATTCCTAAGTAGAAAAGTTGATTATGAACAAGTGGATAACGGTCGAATGATCTTATCCACAAAAGGGATTGCCTGCAAATGAAAGGTAACCCTTTTTTTTTTTCATGAAACATTGTGAAGAAATTCACAACTAGTGACAATTGTCATCTCAAAGTCATGACATCTATGTCTTCCGCGAAGTATGACTAGGTACTAATATTATGTATAAGAAATGATTGTACGCGAGATCATTAATCGAGGGAGGATAACATGACTAAAGAAAAAACAATGCAACTTCACAAAAGTGTTGCCCCTTTTGCAAAGTCAGAGAATAAAAAAAGTATAATGCAAATCGTAAACACGGTACCACCCTTTTTAATATTGTGGTTCTTAGCTTATCAAAGTTTGTCCGTCTCCATCTGGTTGACATTGGGTCTATCTTTTTTAGCGGCCGGTTTTGTCATACGGACGTTCATCATTTTTCATGATTGTACACACGGTTCGTTCTTTAAAAGCAGAAAAGTAAATGACATTGTCGGTACGATTACAGGAGTACTTACACTTTTTGCTTATGAGAAATGGAAACGTGAACACGCGATTCACCATGCATCGAGTTCGAATCTCGATAAGCGGGGTGTTGGTGACATTTGGGTTATGACGATTGATGAATATTTGGAAGCGTCTAAATGGCAACGTTTTGCCTACCGTTTGTATCGAAATCCACTAGTGATGTTCGGATTTGGTCCACTTTTCCTAGTGCTCGTCTCAAGTCGTTTTAATCGTAAAGATGCTCGAAAGAAAGAAAGAAACAATACGTATTTAACTAATATTATATTAATTGCACTTTATACAGGAATGATTTTGTTAATTGGATGGCAATCATTTGTCATCGTTCAAGGTTCAATTATGTTCATAGCAGGTTCACTTGGTATTTGGTTGTTCTACATTCAACATACGTTCGAAGACTCGTATTTTGAAGAGGAATCGGAATGGGATTATGTGAAAGCTGCAATTGATGGCAGCTCATATTATAAATTGCCACGTGTATTGCAATGGGCAACGGGTAATATTGGTTTTCATCACGTGCATCATCTTTCACCAAGAGTTCCGAACTATAACTTAGAAGTAGCACATGATTCAGTTCCACCATTACATCAAGCGACAACGATAACAATTAAATCAAGTTTGGCTTCGATAAACTACCGTCTCTATGATCCCGAGAAAAAAGGGTTTGTTAGCTTTAAAGAAATTAAAGATCTTCTTAAAATGCCACGTCCGTCATTGGATTTAAAACCAAAACGAACGAGTCTTGAAGGTAAATAATAAAGTTATTGCAACCATCTCTTTATAAGGGATGGTTGTTTTCTTTTATTTAAAATTTGGTATAGTATACTAATCAGATAGGCGGTGGACAACTGGTATGCAAAGTTGGTACAGTATTTTCCCGAAAAATCCATGGCTCAGTATTTACGCTTGGGTCATTTTTTGCTTTTTACCATTTTTCTTTATTTTTAGATCTTCGTCTGGAATCCAAATATTTATCGGAATTACAATGTTGGTCTTATTCTTTTTATCTTATCGCTTTTCATTTAAATCAAAAAGTGGCCTTGTTTATATGTGGATTAGCTTTGAAATGGTCATAAATATTGTTATGACATTGTTGTTTGGATTTGTCTACTTTTCATTGTTTACGGCATTTTTTATAGGTAATATACGGAACACCGCTGGTTTTTTCATCATATATGGAATCCATATCGCAACAACGATAGCCGCGATTGTTTTAGGTTTCTTTATAGAAATTGACCTATTTTTATCACAATTGCCCTTCATTCTAGTAAGTCTAATTGGCGTTGTCTTGTTGCCTTTTAATCTCTATAATCGTAATAAAAGAGAGAACTTGGAAGGTCAATTGGAAGTGGCAAACGAACGAATTTCCGAACTTATTATTTTTGAAGAGCGTCAACGAATTGCACGGGACTTGCATGATACACTTGGACAAAAACTTTCGCTTATTGGCTTGAAAAGTGACCTTGCTGGAAAACTGATCTCAATCAATAGCGAACAAGCAAAAAAAGAGTTGCATGATATTAGGCAAACTGCGAGTACCGCATTAAAAGAAGTGCGTGAACTCGTTCAGGATATGCGTGCAATGAAATTAGAAGATGAACTCATTCGCATTAAACAAATATTAAAAGCAGCTGAAATGGAATTAACAATTGAAGGAAATCCATCATTTAAAGGTATTACGCCAATCGTTGAAAATGTGTTAAGTATGTGTTTAAAAGAAGCAGTAACGAACGTAGTAAAACATAGTTATGGAACGGAATGTCATATCTCATTCGAGCATACGTCGAAGTACTTTGTCATAACAGTTAGAGATAATGGAATTGGGATTGCCAGAGACGGGGAGACATTGCCTGGGAATGGTTTAGACGGTATACGTGAACGTCTTGAGTTTGTAAACGGCAGCCTGCATATTGAGGGTGGAGAAGGTACAATGTTGTCGATTCGGGTACCTGTTATTTTAAAACATATTATTAGGGAGTGATTAAGTGATACGCATTGTCATAGCGGAAGACCAAGGGATGATGCTTGGAGCACTCGGGTCCTTGTTAAATATGGAAGATGATATGGAAGTTGTAGGCAAGGCGAAAAATGGGGAAGAAGCAGTTCAGCTTGTTCGGGAACTTGAACCGGACGTATGTGTGATGGATATTGAAATGCCTGTAAAAACTGGGCTAGATGCTGCGGAAGAATTACATGAAGATCCGTGTAAGATTATTATTTTAACTACATTCGCAAGAGCTGGTTATTTTGAGCGGGCAAGAAAAGCGGGTGTGCGTGGGTATTTATTGAAAGATAGTCCTATTGAAGAGCTGGTCAGTTCAATTCGTACAATAGTGGATGGCAGACGTATCTATGCTCCAGAGCTTGTAGATATTGCATATGGTGACGGGGATGCGGGTGAAAATCCATTAACTGAACGAGAAAGCCAAGTACTAAGATTGATAGCTGATGGTAGATCGACGAAAGAAATTGCGGGAGAGTTATATTTATCCCCTGGGACCGTTCGCAACTATATTTCCACAATTCTTGATAAATTAAATGTCAGTAATCGAATCGAGGCAATTTCAAGATTTAAAGAGAAGGGCTGGTTCAAATGACCGGCATGGAGCTTCTTGGGATAATTCGTTGGGTTCTGCTGGGCGTTTTTGTGGTATTTTTTTATCTGTATGAAGTTAAGAAGAAAGCGAAATTCACGATTCCAGCACATCTGACAATTCTCGCTGCTATTTTACTACATGCTATTGTTCGAGATTGGTACTTATTTGTAAAGATTGCAATTATTATCGTAACCGTTCTAGGAATAGGCGGCAATATCCTTAAACTGATTCGTGAGAGAAAAGATAGTGTCGCATAAAAGATGCACACAGGCGAAATTGTAGCGATACAATTTTGACTGTGTTTTTTTGTGATATTATATACATACAGAATTAAATTTTGAATAGGAGGATTATTAAATGTTCAAGATTGAATACGCAAGACAATTGGATGCACAAGATGAAATTTCACAGTATAAAAGAGAGTTTTATTTAATGAAAGATGTTCTATATATGGATGGAAATTCGCTCGGATTATTATCGAAAAGGGCCGAGGCAAGTCTTTTGAATTTGCTCAGTTCATGGAAGACACTTGGCATTGACGGATGGACTGAAGGAGAAAATCCGTGGTTTTATATGTCCGAAACGGTGGGTGAAAAAATGACTCCACTTGTTGGAGGGAAGCTAGGCGAAGTAATCGCAACTGGATCAACTACGTCGAATTTACATCAGCTCGTTGCAACATTTTATAAACCTACCGGGAACAAAACAAAGATACTTGCAGATGAACTTAATTTCCCTTCAGATATTTATGCACTAAAAAGTCAAATAGCGTTGAAAGGATTAAATCCGGCAGAACATCTTGTACAAGTTGAAAGCGAAGATGGACGGTTTTTGTCAGAGGATCGAATCATTGAAGCTATGACGGAAGATATCGCACTGATTGTCTTGCCGGGTGTACTGTATCGAAGTGGACAAGTGCTGAATATGAAGAAAATTACCGCTGCCGCAAACGACAGGGGTATTCCAATTGGATTTGACTTATGTCATTCCATTGGTTCAGTTCCGCATAGCCTTCATGAATGGGGTGTGGACTTTGCATTTTGGTGCACATACAAACATCTGAACGGCGGTCCTGGTTCTGTCGGCGGATTATTTGTCCATGAAAAAAACTTCGGAACCGCACCGGGTCTTGCGGGCTGGTTTGGTTCAAAGAAAGAATCGCAGTTTGACATGAATCATACAATGGACCCTGCAGAAGATTCAAGTGCTTTTCAAGTTGGTACTCCACATGTCCTAAGTTTGGCACCGGTTATTGGTGCACTAGAAATGTTCGAAGAGGTTGGTATTAATCGTATTCGCGAGAAATCACTTAAACTAACGAGTTATATGATGAATCTTATTGAACATGAGCTTTCTGAATACGGGTTTACTGTGGGTAATCCAATTGACGATACTCGTGGTGGTCATATTTTATTGGAACATAAGGAAGCCGCACGGATATGTAAAGCACTTAAGGAAGCCGGTGTAATTCCAGACTTTCGTGCTCCAAATGGTGTTCGTCTTGCTCCTGTCGCACTTTATAATACATTTGAGGACGTCTGGCATACGCTCCAGAAGTTAAAAGTAATAATGGATGAAAAACGGTATGACAAATTTGAAAATAAAAGAGGAGTGGTTGCATGACGGGGAAATGGATCGATATTTCACAACCACTTCACAATTCAATTGCGCAGTGGCCAGGAGATACGCCGTTTACTTATGAAGTGGCATTTTCCAAAGCGGATACGGGTTCTGTAAATATTGGGAAGTTAACGACAAGCACACATATGGGGACACATATTGACGCACCTTTCCATTTTGACGATTCAGGACTAAAAGTACTTGACCTTGATATAAATACGTACATTGGTCGAGCTTTTGTTATTGATGTAACTGGAAATCGTAGCATTGGGAGGTCTGAATTAGAAGCAATTGATTTTCGCGGAGCAAAGCGGATTTTACTCAAAACATTAAGTCGGCCGGATCCAAATGTGTTTCCGGTGACATTCACTTATTTACGTGAAGATATCGGCGCCTTATTAAAAGAGAGAGGCGTCATACTCATCGGTATTGATACGCCTTCTGTAGATCCGGAGGACAGTAAAATAGTGGAAGCGCACCACTCGTTGCACAAAAACGGGGTTTTAATTTTAGAAAATATTGTGCTCGATAAAGTAAAGCCCGGTGATTATGAATTAATTGCATTGCCGTTACCCCTTGTAAACGGTGATGGTAGTCCGGTTCGTGCAGTACTAAAGCCACTTGAAAGGGCCGATTTAAATGAATGAAAAAGGAATTCATACAGATTTTAAGGATAATATGACATATGGTGAATATTTAAATTTGGATAAATTGCTGACGAGTCAAAATCGGTTATCGGGTCATCATGATGAGATGTTATTCATTGTGATACATCAAGTGAGTGAGTTGTGGATGAAACTTATTTTGCATGAATTAAATACAGCAATTAGTTCAATTGAAAAAGATGAACTTCCCGAAGCCTTCAAAATGCTTGCTCGTGTATCTAGAATACAGACGCAAATTATTCAGGCGTGGGATGTATTAGCAACGCTAACACCAGCAGAGTATATGGAGTTTCGAGAGAGTCTTGGTCGCGCTTCTGGGTTTCAGTCCTATCAGAATCGTCTCATTGAATTTGCTCTTGGATACAAACAACCGCATATATTAAAAATTTATGAAAAAGATCCCGAATTGGCTAAAAGCCTTGATACTGCTTATCATGCACCAGGTATTTACGACGTAGCCATTCGTGCACTTGCGAGAGCAGGCTTTCCAATTAATAAAGACTTACTTGCTCGTGATTTCACCGTTACATACAAAGGGGATTCAACAGTGGCCGATGCTTGGCTCGAAGTATATCGGAATGTCGATGATCATTGGGATTTATATCAGCTTGCAGAGAAATTGGTCGATATTGAAGACAGTCACCAGCAGTGGCGATTCAGACATATGAAGACCGTAGAACGCATTATTGGATTTAAAATGGGTACAGGTGGTTCGTCAGGCGTTAATTATTTAAAATCCGTGCTTGATCATCAGTTCTTTCCTGAACTGTGGGATGTACGAACAAAATTATAAATAGGAATACTCCGCTTATCAATCTTTGGATAGCGGAGTTTTTTATGGATTTAATGAAATCTTTCTTTCATGATTAACTGCCGTGGTATACTGTTCGTACAACTTTCAGGAAGTCGAGGTGGATACTTATGTTAAATACAAATGAAGTGAACAAGTGGAAAGAACGGTTGCCTCTTATAGAAAAGATAATGTGTAAAGACGAAGTTCTCTGGCTTAACCCGTTACTGGAATCCGTCGCTACGGGTATTTCAAAAACGGGTATTACCAAGACGCAAGTACAAGACGCATCCGACCGGTTGGAACGTTTTGCTTCGTACATCAAATGCGTTTTTCCAGAAACAATTGTGTCCGATGGAATTATCGAATCGCCACTCACTGAAATTCCTAAAATGAAAGAAGCGCTTGAAGAAGAATTCAGCATCCATATACCAGGTAATCTACTTCTGAAACAAGACAATATACTTCCAATTTCAGGGTCGATTAAGGCACGTGGCGGGATTTATGAAATATTGAAACATGCGGAAACTCTTGCACTTGAAAACGGATTAATTTCTATAGAAGATGACTATGCTAAGTTTGCAGAATCAGAATTCAAAAATCTGTTTTCAAAGCATAAGATAGCGGTTGGCTCTACGGGAAATCTGGGGTTAAGCATTGGAATAATGAGTGCGAAACTTGGTTTCAACGTCACGGTCCATATGTCCGCAGATGCGAAACTGTGGAAGAAAGAAATGCTTCGAAAAAAAGGAGTAACGGTTATTGAATATGCGGAGGACTACAGCAAAGCAGTCGAGGAAGGTCGTCGTCAAGCGGACGAGGATCCTACTTGTCACTTTGTGGATGATGAGAATTCCATTGACTTGTTTTTAGGCTATGCAGTTGCTGGCGAAAGACTCGCTGCACAATTAAAAGATCGTGGAACAACTGTCAATGAAAAAAATCCTCTTTTTGTTTATTTGCCATGTGGTGTTGGTGGTGGACCTGGAGGAGTCGCATTCGGGCTAAAACTTGCGTTTGGAGATCATGTGCACTGTTTCTTCGCGGAACCAACACATTCGCCTTGTATGATGCTTGGAATGATGACGGGTCTTCATGACGGGATTTCAGTTCAAGATTTCGGTTTGGATAATAAAACAGCTGCAGATGGACTTGCAGTTGGAACAGCATCTGGATTTGTTGGGAAAACCATGGAACCTCTGTTATCCGGTTGCTATACATTGTCAGACGAAACAATGTTTCGTTTGCTTAAGTTAACAGCAGACACTGAAGGTATTCGTCTTGAACCATCTGCACTTGCTGGAATGACAGGCCCTATAAATGTTGTCCGTGAACAAATAAGGGGTGCGGAACTTGCAACAGCCACACATATTGTATGGGGAACAGGCGGCGGTATGGTGCCAGAGTCAGAAATGAATCTATATTACGGGATATCCGGGAACTAATTCGAGTTATTCCCCGGGAAATCGACAGGAACTATAAAAAAGCTTAAATGCTTTTACATAGTTCCTGTTTTATTTATGTTTAATTGAATAAAAGTAGGGAAAAATACTAAAGATGATATAAAATATCTGGAGGATAAAAAATGAATTCGCAAATACCAGAAACACCAATAACCCATTGCAATACCGAGTATGAAACATTACTTCGTGTCTTAATATGTCAGCCGGAATTTATGGCGATTGATGATGTTATAAATGATGTTCAGAAAAAGTACAAAGAAGATAATATAAATGTAGAGTTAGCGATGAAGCAACATGGGGAATTTGAAAGAAAACTGAAGCTACATGGAGTTGAAGTGATTAAACTACCTTCTTCTGAAGAATTTCCGGAACAAGTATTCACACGCGATATTGGCTTTACAGTAGGCGATGACATTTTTGTCGCGGAAATGGCGAGCGATATTCGTAAAGGGGAAGAAGATGTACTCGAAGGATGGTTGGAAGAGGAGGATATTTCATACCTCACAACTACGAATCGTGTAGAAGGTGGAGACGTCATAGTCGATCGTGCGAAAGTCTACGTTGGCGTGAGCAGTCGTACTTCAAATGAGGCCATTCAAAAACTTAAAGTAGATTTACCTCATCATGAAATTATTAAAGTGCCATTTAATGAGAAGTATTTGCATCTTGACTGTGTATTCAATATCTTGTCACCTGAAGTAGGCTTGATTTTCCCCAAAGCTCTTGACCAAAAGACAGTTGAAATGCTTTCGAAAAGCTATAAACTTATTGAAGTTAGTGAAGAAGAACAATTTAGTATGGGAACGAATGTCCTATCGATTGGTCAAGGAAAGGTATTTAGCTTACCTCAAAATGCAAATGTAAATACTGCAATGCGTTCTTATGGATTTGAAGTTATTGAAGTTGATTTTTCTGAGATTATTAAATCAGGTGGTTCATTTCGATGTTGTTCAATGCCGCTAAACAGAAAATAGAAAAAAGGACTGCATTTAAAATGCAGTCCTTTTAAGTCAGTGATTAAGCTTCTTTAACTTCAGTATAAACGCTGACTTTCTTTTTATCGCGGCCAAGACGCTCAAAGCGAACGATGCCGTCAATTTTAGCGAAAAGTGTATCATCGCTTCCACGACCTACGTTTTCACCTGGGTGAATTTTAGTTCCGCGTTGACGATAAAGGATTGATCCACCTGTAACGAATTGTCCGTCAGAGCGTTTTGCTCCAAGACGTTGTGAGCGAGAGTCACGACCGTTTCTAGTTGAACCTACACCTTTTTTCGATGCGAAAAACTGGAGATCTAAACGTAACATTATGTGCCACCTCCTACTCTTTAAAAAGTACTTTTATATAGTGCCCATAGTCATTTTCGATTGTTTGTAAAGAAACAACCATCGCTTTTACAATCAACTGTATATCGTGATCATTTTCTAAAGAATTCGGAAGTATGACGTTCAAGTATCCACCGTCAGATCCTTGTTGGATATCAGGTGTCTTGCCTGTAATTGAGATTATTGCGTTGACTGCACCGAAAGATACAGCAGATGCACCTGCACATACAAGATCTTTTCCATGTTCAGCAAAATCAGCGTGGCCGGTCATTTCAAACGACAGAATGCGACCCGATTTGTCTTTATTTACATTAATTGTAATCATGTCGGCCTTACAGTGTAATATCGGCAATGATAACTTTTGTAAACGGCTGACGATGACCTAGTTTTCGCTTGTAATTCTTTTTCGGTTTGTATTTGAAAACAGTAATCTTTTTAGCGCGGCCTTGTTCAACAACTTTCGCTGTGACAGAAGCTCCTTCCACGAATGGAACGCCTACTTTTACATCGTCTCCACCTACGAATAGCACTTTGTCGAAAGTGACGATTTCGCCAACTTCAGTTGCTACTTTTTCGATATAAACTTCCTGGCCTGCAACAACTTTAAGTTGTTTTCCGCCTGTTTCAATAATTGCGTACATACTTATACCTCCTCTTATACTCAGACTCGCCGTTAAAGGTGACCCCATAAGGATACTTAGACCTTTTCAGTGCGGTTGTAGCACGAGCGTACTACTGTTAATAACATTAAAACATTATCACATAAAATTGTTTCGGTCAAGTCGTGAAAGACAATCAGACAGCGAACAACTCATCTATCCGTACTTCTAAGGCATGTTTGAACGGAAGTGTATTTGATTCATACATTTTCAATGTTTTACTAATTACTCTAGCATTTCAATATAAGGGTTTAAAGAGGTTCAATTAAAGGGAATAACTACTTAAATAGAATTAAATCGCTGGAATTCAGGGGAGGACTTACTATTGAAAAGTTCGAAATAAAATCATTATCACATCATCCGGACTTAATAGAATTTACTTGGAATGATATTGGTGGAACGTATCATGTTTATCGTGATCGAGAACTTCTTTATGAAGGGACCGTAGCAGAATTCAAAGATGGCGATTTCAATCATGCAAGAATGTACAACTATTCAATTGAACAAGTTGAAAACGGTGAGATAGTAAGAGTCATTGCACTGCAAACGTCAGCTTATGCTGAACAACGTAACATTGAAAACCCACTTCAGTTTCTTGTTATGTCGACAATTGTTACGAAAATGAAGATTGTTTTGTCATGGGAAGAAATTAGTAAAGTGGATGAATACAATGTCTATCGGAATGGCGATTTTATGGCAACGGTAAAGACAAATCATTTTACCGATTACAAATTTTCTTTAGATGAATCATATGTGTATACGATCCTGTCAAAACGCGCCCTTGCGAAATCGGAGGAAACACTTAGTAAAAGTAAATCAGTACTAGCAACTGTTTTTGGTGTACTGAATCCTGTATCAAATAAAGAAAAAGCAGCGACTGAAGAGTTTAAAGTTTCGAAGTTAATTGGAAAACCGAATACATTGCTAATTCCCGTGCTTGAGAAACAACGAAGGACAAACGTAAATCGATGGAAATTTAGGTACACAACATTTTTAAAAGAAAAGTGGGTGATAAATCCGAATATAGTAGCGATGGATCACTATTTTAAAGGAGACGACCGAAATTTTGATCCAGAAGGCAAAGGTTTTAGGACGCGTGTCGACATCGAACTTACCTATGATAAACCTAAGACACCATTGACCTTTACAAAGGAGATTGGACAAACGGTCTCCTATAATCGGGCAAAGAGATTCCGACAAAAGGCAGTTGCTTCCTACGACGGTATTAAACTTGTTAGGCTGGATCACGGGGAACAAGAAGTTGGATTTCTTCTCACTCATTCTGTCGGAAATCCGCTCGTCAAAGCACCAGAAATTGATTACGATGTTCGTGCAGTTATGCAAAGAGATGGTACATTCGATATCACTGGATTCCATGACCAAGCACCTCATCATGAAGTATATATGTCTCGTGGTAGCAAAGAAAACTGGATGCCAATCCAGTTAGCTGAAAGTAAGGGACTTGCCTGGATGTCCGAAATAACGGCTTGGCAGTACTGGCGATACTCGAATTTTGAATAGAAAAGCATACAGTCCTTCAAGTGGTATAATAGTACACTAATGCTGGAAAGTGGTGAATAAGCAATGGGATATCTATACAGACTACTTGGAAATATGGATATGAAGGAGACGGAAAAAATGAAAACAACAATTGTATACTACAGTTCAACAGGTACGAATTATCAAATGGCGCAATGGGCGGCAGAAGCAGCGGAAGCAGCTGGTTCTGAAGTGAGACTTGTAAAAGTACCCGAAACAGCACCTCAGGCAGTAATCGATTCAACACCTGGGTGGAAAGCACATGTGGAAGCGGCAAAAGATATTCCAGTTGCAACTGGGGCGGATCTCGAATGGGCAGATGCACTAATTTTTAGTGTACCAACACGCTTCGGAAACATTGCGAGTCAGATGCAAAGCTTTATCGATACATTGGGCGGACTCTGGTTCCAAGGAAAGCTGTCGAATAAAGCAGTAAGTGCGATGACCTCTGCCCAAAATCTACATGGCGGTCAAGAAGCTACCATTCTTTCACTTTATACGACAATGTATCATTGGGGTGCAATCGTAGCGGCACCAGGCTACACAGATGCTGTTGTAAGTGAGGCAAATGGGAATCCTTACGGAACAAGTGCAACTGTAAGCCCAGAGGGGAAAATCACGGATGATATCCCCGCTTTAAAAGCGGCCGTTCAATATCAGGCGAAGCGTACACTAAACGTAGGGCAAGCCTTAAAAGGTTTTAACACTTAATTGTAAAAATCAAAGTTGATGGATCTTTTTCACCAACTTCATATGTGTACAATAAAAAATCCGACCCTAAATAGGTCGGATTTTTGCTTCCAAAGTAAAAGAACGTTCAGTCATGAGTTCACTATCGTCACATTGCGAAGATCCCATGTATTTGCGACACCGGTGAGTGCCATTGAAACACTTATTTCTTGAACAAACCCATCAATCACTTTTTCTACCCCAAATTGTCCACCCGCAGCAAGTCCGTATACATATGGTCTACCAATACAAACCGCATCGGCTCCCAAAGCCAGTGCTTTAATAATATCAGCACCCCGTCGGACTCCGCTGTCAAGCAAAACTGGGATTTGCTTGTTCACAGCACTTACAATTGCAGGAAGAGCATCGATACTCGATACCACGCCGTCAAGCTGTCTTCCGCCGTGGTTTGAAACGATAATTCCGTCGATGCCGTTTTCAATTGCCAAGAGTGCATCATCAGGATGAAGAATTCCTTTTAATAGGATTGGTAAGGACGTTCTCTTTTTCAGTTCGGCAACGTCCGCCCAATTAAGTGTAGGATGATGGATATTATCGATAATCCCTTGGATAATTGTTTCTTCATCTTTATTAGGCAAACCAGCTAAAAAAACGTCATCGGTTTCATAATTCGCTTTTCCCAGGCCTAATTTAAGAGGGGAGAATTGATTTCGTAAGTCCTCTTCACGCCAACCCAACATGACCGTATCAACCGTTAGAACAATCGCTTCATAGCCGGCCTTTTCAGCTCTACGAACCATGTTGTAAGAAATTTCTTTATGATTGGACCAGTACAATTGAAACCATTTTGGACTCGTGCCCGTTTCGGCCGCAATTTGTTCTATCGAGTAGCTAGAAACTGTGCTTTGGATATACGGAATTCCGTATTCTGCTGCTGCTTTGGCTGTCGCAATTTCCGCATCTTCATGTGCAAGTTTCAACATACCTACCGGTGCCAAGAGAAAAGGTTGTGGATATGTACGACCAAATAACGTGATGCTCGTATCGACATTGGATACATCGTTTAAAAATCTAGGAACAATCGATAGTTTTGAAAAAGAAGACGTATTTTTTTTCAGTGTCTCTTCTCCACCAGCCCCCGATTGGATGTATCCAAAAGCTCCTTTGGATAGTAAAGTACTTGCCTTTTCTTCCAATGCTTTAAAGTTAATAGGGAACTGTTCATCTACGGAAGATGACATTGTTTGAAGAAAAGAGTCGTTGTTTTTTTTACGAGTCATGTACATTCAATCCTTTCAATCTCTTTTTAGACGGGCTGCAAAATAGGTGCCTGCAACTTGTATCGTTTGTACAAGAATGATCAGTATAAAGACAACTGCGTACATGACGTTCACTTCGTATTGGATATGCCCGTATCTATAAGCAAGATCTCCAAGACCCCCAGCACCAACAAGACCAGCCATTGCCGTTGCACCAATTAAACTAATCGTTGCAATCGTTAAGCCCAAAATGATTGAAGATCTTCCTTCTCTAAGTAAAACGTTCCAAATGATGGATCTTCTTTTAATACCCATTGCGGTGTACGCTTCGATTACACCGTGGTCGACTTCAAGTAAAGCAGTTTCCATAAGTCTTGCGATATACGGTGCTGTATAAATTACAAGAGGTACGATAACTCCTTGAACGCCAATCGTCGTTCCGGCAATAAACTTAGTAAATGGTAGAATGAAAAACAATAGAATAATAAATGGAATGGAACGGATGATATTAACGCCTAGATTTAGTAAACGATAGACCCATTTGTTTTCAAAAGATTGACCTGGACGTGTAAGTACCAATATGATTCCTAGTGAAACACCGATGACAATCGAAATCAGTAGGGAAACGATGGTCATTTGAAAAGTTTCTACAATTGATTTTCCGATTACTGGTAACCATTTAGTCATGAACTCTTCATATTTATCCATTCATTATCCCTCCAATTCCTCAACACCAACGCCTTGTTCTTTTAGGAACTTAAGAGCATCGATAATGTTATTTGTTTCACCGACAAGGTGTATTACAATGTTGCCGACAATGCCGTTTTTCAATTCAATAATATTTGCCGATAAAATATTAGGTGTCACATTGAATCGCTCTGTTGCAAGGGCAATAAGCGGTTGTCCTGCTGCCTCACCGACAAAAGTTAATCTTGAAACATTACCTGTAAGATTTAATTGTTGAATTAGTGAGGAGGGTAGTTTTCGTTGGGCAATTGTGTTCAGAAACTTCGTAGTTGTTTCTTCCTTCGGTCTTGCAAATAAGTCTATCGTAGTCCCGTGCTCAATAAGTTCCCCAGCTTCAATAACGTAGACGTAATCACAAATCTTTTGAATGACATTCATTTCGTGTGTGATTAGTAAAATAGTTATGCCAAGCTCTTCATTTACTTTTAACAATAGATCCAAAATTGATTCTGTCGTTTCTGGATCGAGAGCACTTGTTGCTTCATCGCTTAGTAAAATCTTTGGTTCTTGTGCCAAAGCTCTAGCAATAGCGACGCGCTGCTTTTGTCCTCCAGACAATTGGTTTGGATATGCCTTTTGTCGATCTGTTAAGCCAACAATTTTCAAGTATTTAACGACGCGCAGCTCTACTTCATTTTTATCAAGTCCGAGCAATCTAAGTGGAATCGCAATGTTGTCATATACCGTTGCAGTTTTCAATAGATTAAACCCTTGAAAAATCATACCAATGTTTTGTCTCATCTCGCGCAGTTTGTTCAAAGGAAGAGTTGTCAATTCTGTTCCGCTAATGAATACTTCTCCGACAGTGGGTCTTTCAAGTAAATTGACACATCGGATGAGTGTACTTTTTCCTGCACCGCTATACCCGATAACACCGTGGATTTCACCTTTTTTTACATAAAGATTGACATTGCTAACTGCCTTGACATCCCCGTTTTTGGATTCAAATACTTTTGAAACATTGTTTAATTTAATCATGACACTCATTCCTTTCTAAAGAAAAAACTGCTTGAACAGAGATGTGAAACACTTATCGTTAATCTAGTTATAAATTTCAGCGCCTAGCCCCTCGGGTCACTTCAAAGATGAAAGAGAAGTCAAAGTACGACTTCTTTTTCATCTCCTCCAGTGCCTGTCGGGTCTACCCAGGCGCTTACGCTTTTGTTCTCGTCTAGTCTTCAGCGCCTAGCCCCTCGGGTCATAAGTCATTTTGTTAATGTGGCTGAAGTGCGCCACATTATCAAACCGTCTTGTGCCTGTCGGGCCTAAACAGGCGCTTTCGCTTTTGTTATTCCCAGCTTGAGAGGATTGTTCCGTTGAATTCTTCTTTTATGAATTCTTTTACTTCATCGGATTGATAAAGTTCAGCAAACTTCTTAACGACAGCATCGTCTTTGTTTTCTTCACGGACAACGATGTAGTTCACGTATGGAGAGCTTTTAGATTCTAAGAAGATTGAATCTTCAACTGGGTTCTTACCTGCTGCTAAAATAAAGTTTGTGTTAATGGCAGCAAAGTCTAATTCAATAAGTTGTTTAGGAAGTTGTGATGCCTCTAATTCAACGAATTTCAAGTTTTTCGGATTTTCTACGATGTCTTGAACTGTTCCAGTAGTTTTATCTTCTTCTCTTAGTGTAATCACGCCGGCTGCTTCTAATACAATCAAAGCGCGTGCTCCGTTACTTGGATCATTCGGCATTCCGAAAGTTGCTCCATCGGGGATATCGTCAATACTGTCGAATTTGTCTGAGTAAATCCCCATTGGAAGTAAAATGGTTTTTGCAACATGAACTAGATTTAAATCACGGTCACTGTTCACTTTTTCTAAGAAGGGTAGTGTTTGGAAGCTGTTGATATCCAAATCTCCTTCAGATAGTGCTGTGTTCGGTAAAATATATTCTGTGAAAACTTTAACATCAATTTCTAAACCTTCTTTTGCAGCAAGCTCTTTGACTTTATTTACAACGAGCTCATGTGGACCTGCTGTAACACCAACGACGATTTTTTCCTCGCTTAATGCTTTACCTGATTCTTTGTCTTTACTTCCACAAGCCGAAAGGACACCGATTAATAAGATTAATGATAATAGAGCTGCAATTTTTTTCATATAAAATTCCTCCTAATGTTTTGTAGATAATTTTTAATAATACAAAAAGCCTCTCTATCAGAAATAGAGAGGCGTATTTATACAATAGGAAATACGATAATCCTCTCTCATCTTTCAAGACATAAATGTCTTGTAGGATTTAGCACCTTTCTACTGTTGTTCACAGTAGGTGGTTGCCGAGCTTCAACGGGCCTTTCCCTCAGCTACTCTTGATAAGAGATGTTGCTATTCGGTTATCAATAATTACTCATGTGAATAATTTACACGAGTAATCAGAGTATGTCAATGCTTTTGTTTTGTTAAAATTTTACTTTTCCTCTTTTTCTTTCTCTTCTTTTTTCTCTAAAGAGTTTTCAATCTTATAATCAGCTCTTACTTCGTCAAGCCATTCGACATACTGACCTTGTAGTTTTTCTTCAAATAATCCTTCTTTTATATCCTCTTTGTGGTCTTCTAAAACAGCTTCTTTTGCTTCTTTTTTATCCGTTAATTTAATAATGTGGTATCCGAAATCTGTTTTAATAGGTTCACTTATCGTATCGAGTTTCATTGAAAATACTGCCTCATCGAACTCGGGAACCATTTTTCCACGTGGGAAGAATCCAAGTTCTCCACCTTTATCAGCATTTGAAGCATCTGTTGAATATTCTTTTGCTAAAGCTGCGAAATCTTCACCATCAGCAATTTTTTGTGCAACTTCTTTTGCTGTTGCTTCATCTTCTACGAGAATATGGCTCGCTTCAACGGATTCCGGTTGATCCAATTGTGCTTTGTTTTCATCAAAGTACGCTTTGATTTCTTCATCTGTTATGTCAATTCTAGGTTCAATCAATTTACGGATGGATAAGTATTGAACAATGTTTTCTTTGAGTTGAGCTTCTGTAATACCATTCTGTTCTAGAGTAGCTTTAAATGCTTCTTGACTACCGGCATTTTCAATATATGTCTCTAGTTCCTTATCTATCTCTTTGTCGGAAATTTTGACTTTTTTCTTTTTCACTTCAAGTGCAATGACTTTTTCATCAATTAGTGCAGCAAGTGCTTTTTCTCCTTGAGATTGTACGAGAACTTCATATAATTCATCTTTGGTAATTTTGTCCCCTTCAACTGATGCAATCGATTCTTCGTTTGAACAACCTACAGCAACGACCAGGAGAGAGGAGAGTATACCTGCCTTTAGTAGTGACTTTTTCCATTTCTTAAACATTATATTGCCTCCAATTCGTTAGATTTAAACTTATCATACATTGCAATTATGAACAAACTATTAACGGGAAAATCACTACATAATTTCATGGCGATTTTGTGAACTTTAATGGGGAATTAAAATGGTGAATTTTGTCCCTTTTCCTGTTTCGCTCGTAACTTGAATTGTTCCGTTATGCATAGTGACGAGCTGCTTCACTATGGATAAGCCTAGACCAAACTCGCCGTAAGGATTCGTCGTCCTCGAAAGAATCGCTTTGTAAAACCGACTCCATATTTTTTCGATATCCGCGGGATCGATTCCTATCCCTGTATCTTCAATTTCAATCATCGTTTCATTTTCCAGTGCGATACCTCTTAATGTTATCGTACCGCTTTCTGTAAATTGAATGCTGTTTTTTGTAATGTTAATTAATATTTGAGTGAGTCGATCGTAATCTGCAAAGACAGTTACATCAGAATTAGAAGCAACAAGAATCACATTGTTACGTTCACCAGCAGCACCTTCAAGTTGATCTTTGATAATATTCAATAGTTCCACGAGTTGAATATTTTGTTTGTTAAGTGTTATTTGGTTGGAACGAATTTTTTCATAATCTAAATTTTCATTGACAAGACGTATGAGTCGCATCGTCTCATTGCGAGCAAGTCCAAGTGCTTTTTCCTTCTTATCTTCGGCAATCATATTGTTTTTTAACCCATCAATAACGCCGCGAATTGTTGTAAGTGGTGTTCGCAGTTCATGAGATACATCGGCCATGAATTGACGGCGCCTGTTTTCAAGGCTTTTAATTTCTTCCATCGAAAGATCTAATTTTTCAACCATTCCATTGAAATCCCCCGCAAGCTCACTAATTTCATCAAAATCAGAGTATGGGATCCGTACAGAATAATCACCGCGTGCGACATTAGAAGTTGCTTCCCTTAGCCGTTTTATACGTTTTACGTGAAACGTAGACAGTATCCAACTTAGAATGAAAGCAACAGCTAAAGCGATAATTGTCGTGTATATTAAGTAGTTATTCATTTGTGAGATGATTTCCCGGGAGCCTTTTATTGGAGACGTCAGTAAAATACCACCAACAAATTGATTGTTCAAATGAAGTGGAAGTAAAACGAATGTGACCCCTTCACGAAACCTTTTAAAGTCTTGTTTCACAGTAATTTTATGCCCGGTTTTTAGATGTCCCCATTCATCCTCATTGAGTTCAATGAGTGGAGTATTTGTACTTGTTGAATAAATAATAGCTGATCTTTCATCAAAAAGACTGTACTGAATATCTCTTCCCTGAAGGACGTGCCCATAATTTTTAAGTATGTTTGCTGAATTTCGTTGATTTTTTTCGAAATCCTGTAAAATACTTTGGCCATACGATGAAAGTTCCTCGGTTTTGTTGTCATAAACAAATTGCTCGACATAATGTGAGAACAATAAGCTGATGAGTAAAAAGGAAATCACAATTACGCTCACATGACTGACGATTAACTGGTATAAATATTTTATTTTCATTGTGCATCATCTCTATTTTCAAAGGTTTCGTCGAATCGGTAACCAACACCCCAGACTGTGTGAAAAAAAGGTTGCTCATCTGTCGAAACTTTGGTGCGAAGTCTCTTAATATGCACATCTACGGTTCGATCATCACCGTAAAAATCATATCCCCATACACTGTCTAGCAATTGGTCACGTGAAAATACTTGCTTTGGGTGTTGGACAAAGTGATACAGAAGATCGAATTCTTTAGGCGTAAGATTCAAAACGGGTTTTTCGTTTAGCAACACTTCTCGCGTATGTAAATTGATTTTAAAATGTTTTGTTTCTACTACACCTTCCATGGGCATCTCTTCTTTTAAGGAAGCGTACCTTCTCGTTACTGCTTTAATACGGGCCATGAGTGCAAGAGGACTAAAAGGTTTGGTCACATAATCATCAGCGCCCATTTCGAGCCCCAGTACTTGTTCGGACTCACTATCTTTGGCGGTTAGCATGATGATGGGTATGGAGTAGTTCTCTTTTCGCAACTGCTGACAAATCGATACACCGTCCATTCCAGGAAGCATCCAGTCGATAATGAGACAGTCCCAATCGTCGCGTTTAGCAAGTTCAAGCCCCTCTAAACCATCCATTACAAAAGTACCGTCAATTCCTTCTTTAGAAAAAAAGAGCTCAATCATCGAAGAGACACTTTCGTTGTCCTCTATTACTAATATTTTCAAGCGGCGAATCCCCTCTCTAATGTACTATTCTCTCCAAAGTAAACGGAATTTTTTAAATATGCAACAACAAACACCTATGGTCTGAAGGAACAGATCATAGGTGCTTGTTGTTATTTAGTTTGAAGACTTATTGTTGCTTGTTAAAGTGGCTTCAATTGTAAGCAATTTGGCCCCGCGGTAAATTGTGAATGTTGCTGTATCACCGATCTTGAGGTTGGAATAAAGAAATTTACGCAATTCAGTAGAACTTTTTATGTCTGTTCCATTAATAGATGTAATAACGTCTTCTAATTGAATACCAGCTTTTCCTGCAGCTGATTCAGGGTCTACACTAGCGACGATAACTCCACCTTTAACGGAGTTTGGCAGTTCTTGTAAATACATTTGTGGTACTTCACTAAGTTCAGCCATGCCGATTCCGATATATGGACGTTCTACTTGACCATTCTTTGTCATCTCTTCTATTAAGGGGATGACTTCGTTACTTGGTATCGCAAAGCCGAGGCCTTCGACGCCTTTTTCTGCAATTTTAAGGCTGTTAATACCAATGACTTCGCCTGCCGAATTTATCAGTGCTCCACCACTGTTTCCAGGGTTGATAGCTGCATCTGTTTGAATAACGTTAAACTCCCATTCCCCGGCAGACGTTTTCACTGTGATCGACCGATTGACTGCGCTGACAATACCTTGAGTCACAGTTCCTGAGAAGTCTAGACCTAGTGGGTTCCCAATAGCTACAACAGGATCTCCCGCACGAAGTGTGTCAGAATCTCCAAACTTTAGGGCCGTATCTGCATACTTCGCATCTATTTTTAAGACAGCAAGATCGCTTAGTGCATCCTTACCGACAAGCTCAGCCGTTGCTCTTTCTCCGCTTTCAAGGGATACTTCAAGCTTAGTAGCTCCTTCAATGACATGGTTATTTGTTACAATATAGGCATAATGTTTATCGATTTTATAAATCACTCCAGAGCCTGAACCGCTTTGCACGCTCTTGGATTCAGAATTGAAACGATTATCGCTATTTTGGAAGTTAACAATACCGACGATTGCACTTGATGACTGTTCAACCATATCGGATAGTGACAAGTCTGACTTCGCACTTGTTTGTTCTAAGGTATATGCCGCAGATTCCTCAATAACAGGAGAGTTATCTGCAGAAGACTTCTGAATGATGTTTGTATTCATAACAACACCAAGCGTTAAAATCGACCCAATGACACCGGCACTAATTGTCGATAGAAAACGTTTAACAGAGCCTTTATTATTTTCATTATTCATAATGAATTCCTCCGTTTCTCTTTATACCTTTATACTACTTGGTAAATATGAACAAACTATTACGGAGACATGAACAATTAAAGACTTTTGAAAGGAATTGATTGAGTTGGAAAAGATTTATGAATCGTTTGCTGTGGCAAAAAAAGTGCTGGAATATAATTTGAATGTAAAACCAACTGAAATACTACTTATCGTAATTGATTCTACAAAAAAAGAGCTTGGAGATCTCTTTTATAATGCTGGCGTTGAAATAGGGGCAGAAACGTTGTTGATGCAATATGTCCCTAGAAAAAAGTCAGGTGAAGAACCACCAAGCCCGGTGGCGGATGCGATGATGAATGTTGACGTCGCGATATGCATCACAGAACATTCAATATCCCATACAAAAGCTCGAAAAAAAGCAGCTGAGAATAATACTAGGATTGCAACAATGCCGGGATTGACATTAGACATGCTCACGAATGGTGCATTGAAAGCGGATTACTCGGACGTACGGAAAATAGGGGAGCAAGTAGAAGTTGTACTCGACCGAGGAAAACATGTAGTTATCGAAACCGGTGATTCCGTGCTAACTTTTGAAATCAGTGGAAGAAAGAGTAAAGCGAGCACGGGTTTTTTAATAAATCCTGGAGATTCAGGAAATTTACCGTCTGGTGAAACATATATCGCTCCAATAGAAGGAACTGCGAACGGTGAAATTCGAATTGACGGATCAATTGCTGGTATCGGATTGTTAAAACAACCAATTATACTGAAATTAAAGGACGGTAAATTGATAGAGGCGGAAGGTAAGGAGGGGCAGGAACTTTTAAAACTTCTGGGTGACGGGGACGGTAGGTATTTATGTGAACTTGGTATTGGTACAAATCCATTTGCGCGGTTTACGGGAAATGTACTTGAAGATGAGAAAAAATACGGTACATGTCATATAGCGTTTGGAACAAATCATAATTTTGGTGGAATAATAAACGCAGGCGTACATATTGACGCAGTCATTAAAAGACCAAAAGTTTTCATCGATGGAAACGTTTTTGTTTCTAATGGTGAGATTCATTTATAAAAATCAGGCATATCCTTGTAGGCTGGAACGTAGATTAGTAGTGTGTGTGTAAATCACCGCAACAGTCACAGTTGGAAATCAACCAACGGAACAGGGAGGAATGTTTAGTGGTATCAGCAATAGAAAATCAGGTGTACGCATTTCCAAATACAAAAGGTTCAAAAGTTAATTTCAAGGAGAGATACGAAAACTTTATTGGTGGGGAATGGGTTGAACCAAAGAATAAGCAATACTTCGACAATCCAACACCAGTAACTGGTAAGAAATTTACGGAAGTTGCACGTTCGACTGAAGAGGATATTGAACTCGCACTCGACGCAGCACATGCTGCCAAAGAAGCGTGGGGTAAAACATCCGTCACTGATCGTTCAAATATTCTACTAAAAGTAGCTGATCGTATGGAACAAAACCTTGAAATGCTAGCCGTAGCTGAAACATGGGAAAATGGAAAAGCGATTCGTGAAACGCTAAACGCTGATTTACCATTAGCAATCGATCATTTGCGTTATTTCGCAGGAGCGATCCGTGCACAAGAGGGCGGAGTTAGTCAGATTGACAACGACACAGTAGCTTATCATTTCCATGAACCAATCGGTGTTGTTGCACAAATTATTCCGTGGAATTTCCCGATTTTAATGGCGATATGGAAACTGGCGCCGGCACTTGCTGCTGGGAACTGTGTTGTATTAAAACCGGCTGAACAGACACCCGCTTCGATTATGGTCCTAATGGAGTTAATCGAAGACTTGTTGCCGGCAGGAGTTGTAAACGTTGTAAACGGATATGGTTTGGAAGCGGGGAAACCGCTTGCTTCAAGCCCACGCATCGGAAAAATTGCATTTACGGGTGAGACAACGACAGGCAGACTTATAATGCAATACGCTTCTCAAAATACGATACCAGTCACACTAGAGCTTGGCGGAAAGTCTCCGAATATTTTCTTTGAAGATATTATGGATGAGGATGATGCACTGCTCGACAAAGCAGTAGAGGGATTTGTCATGTTTGCACTTAACCAAGGTGAAGTGTGCACATGTCCTTCAAGGGCATTAATTCAAGAATCGATTTACGACAAATTTATGGAACGTGCAATTGAACGCGTTAAAGCAATTAAAACGGGCAACCCTCTTGATCCAACAGTGATGATGGGTGCACAAGCATCTACTGAACAAATGGAGAAAATCCTGTCTTATTTAGATATTGGTAAGCAGGAAGGAGCGGAATGTTTAACAGGTGGAGAACAAAATAAATTAGACGGCGATTTAAAGGACGGATATTATATCCAACCAACAGTGTTTAAAGGGAATAATAAAATGAGAATTTTCCAAGAGGAAATTTTCGGTCCTGTAGTATCGGTCACGACGTTTAAGACGAAGGAAGAAGCGTTGGAGATTGCGAACGACACATTGTACGGCCTTGGTGCGGGTGTTTGGACGCGTGATACAAATACGGCCTACCGTTTAGCTCGTGGAATTGAAGCGGGTCGCGTCTGGACAAATTGCTATCATGCGTATCCGGCTCATGCTGCATTCGGAGGTTATAAGGCATCCGGTATCGGTCGCGAAAACCACAAAATGATGCTTAGCCATTACCAACAGACGAAAAATATGTTGGTCAGTTACAGTGAAGAAAAGCTTGGGTTCTTTTAATTAGGAGGACTATGGATGACAGATCGTGTACTTGCAACAGAAGCTGCACTTAAACTTATTGGGCAATTAACAAGTAAACATGGTCCGCTTATGTTTCACCAATCTGGCGGTTGCTGCGATGGGTCCTCGCCGATGTGTTATGCGGAGGGAGAACTCATTATCGGTCAACAGGACGTTCTTTTAGGATTTATTGGTGAAGTTCCATTTTATATGCACAAAAACCAATTTGAATATTGGAAGCATACCCAACTCATTATCGACGTCGTAGAAGGACGCGGAGGTATGTTTTCACTTGAAGGTGTGGAGGGGAAACGTTTTTTAACGAGATCCCGAGCATTTACAGTGGAAGAAAATTTGGAATTGCAAAAGTGAGCAAAAGAAAACCTTCTGAGCAATTTCAGAAGGTTTTTCTGAATATAAATGGATACTAAAGAAAACGTTCTCGTACTTCAGGCGTTGGAAGTGCACAGGACTCATCTTTTTTACCAAACCATTTATAGCGATTGCTTGCGAAGTAATCATAGAATAAATCGCGTATTGGACGTGGTACAAGTATTAGGATAAACAGAAGATGCCACAAACCGTCCAGTTTTTTTGCGATTCGAAGTGCTGCAGAAGATTTCGTAAATGCCTTTCCATTTTCAATAAGTACAAGGCTATCCACATCGCTGGGGATATTATACTCTTTAACCGTATTTACTCCAACTTCGCTTTGCAATGAAGTGAATTGAAAGTGAGCAACTGGATCTCTTTTTATTATAAATTGAACACTTGAGTCACAAAAATTACAATCACCATCAAATAATACAAGTCGTTTCATTCGAATTCCTCCTGATAGTATTGATCTTTATTAAGTATAGCCTTTAGATAGGATAACCAAACTATTGGGGTACCTATTTACAAATGACAGAAAGTTTAGTATAATCAGAGATAGTAATCTATTAAAGGATTCGATTGTTGCTATCTATTCTTTTTGCCCTGGTGAAAAATAGTTAGGAGGCTAATCGTATGGACCACTCACAAGTAGATCCTGAAGAAATGAAAATGAGGCAGAATAAAGACTATATTGCTTCGTTAAAAATGGTTGGTGAAGGTGCACCCGTGTACGACTTTGATAGGGAAGAAGAATTTGATAAGAAAAAACCTATCGAAGAAGCAGATGCAGATATAAAGTTGCCGAGAGATTACCAATAGCCAAGAAACACATCAAAAGCTGACCAAATTGGACAGCTTTTTTTAATTTATTTATTCTCTTGATTGACTGTGTCACGTTGTGATATAGTCGAGTTGCGAAATAGAACGAATTGTAGAGCGGATGTGAATGCAGGTGAATATCGATAAAGTATTGAAAACATATGTCCCAATGACGGAATCGGCATTTTACATTCTAGTATCACTTTCCGTTCCACGTCATGGCTACGGCATTATCAAACATGTCCAAGAATTAACAAATGGACGGCTCGTTCTAGGGTCTGGGACAATATATGGGACGCTGAAGAAGATGCAGCGGGATGGAATAGTCAGCGTTTATGCGGATGAAACAAGGAAAATAATTTATGAAGTTTCAGAAATAGGGAAAGCATTGATGCGGCATGAAATGGGTCGGCTAAAAGAGTTGTACACAAATGTGTTAATGTACGAGGGGGAATTTCAATGATTAAAAAATGGCGTCCGTTTTGGAGTTATGATGTGGAAAAAACGGAGCATTGGTTAGCGGAGATGGCTGCTGAAGGGAAAAAAGTAGTGCAGGTCAACTTAATAACGCGTTTTTTTGCATTCGAAGAAGCGGTCTCTGCTAAGGTAGAATACCAAATTATTTATGATAAATTAAAGAGTCCGTTGACCCGTACGTTGGAAAAGTCGGGTTGGAAATCAAGGGTAGAAGAAGGAAATTGGCGTTTTGTTGAAAATGCCAAGGACGCAATTCGAGCGTATCCAGTTCGGGACGGCATTCTCAAAAGAAATAAACTCCATGCGACTGTTGCCACGGGTGTTTCTTTTTTCAGTGGTGCACAGGCATTGTTTATGCTTCTTCTATTACTAATTCTTCTTACTTCTGGAGAAGGCTTCGAAGGCAGTGGGCCGTTTGGAATAATCGTTTCAGCACATTTAACACAAAGCGTAGTCATCATGTTTCTTGCTATTTATTTAAAGAAAAAGATACGTGCTTTTGAGCATAATTATTTTAATACCGGTGAAGATGTTTTGAACACAACGGGTGAAACCTTTTCAATATGGAAACTGAGTTGGGCGGAAACACCTGATTTACTTGAAGACTGGTTATCGGACATGGCGCTCCGAGGCAATCATTTCGTTCGAATTGGCAAGCAAAACGGCCGCTTCAATTTTGAGAAAGGAGAACCAAAACATGTTTCGTATGTCTACGATTATCAACTGAAGGCTTCCTCGCTGTACTACGACTTACATAAAAGTGAAGGATGGAAATTGAAATACACTTCTACCTTTTCCATTACAAAACAATCGATTTGGATGAAAGAATACAAGCCAGGCGAGAAAAAGCCTCAGTTTACGTATGATCCAGTGGAAGAGAAGAAAAGAATTCGCAAAGTGATTATAGGCAATGCACTTTCCATTTTATTTCCTGTAGCGATTTCCACTTTTTTACTCTGGATAGGCATTCCCTTTTACAAGGAGGAAGGTTTAACACTGCTCATTCAATTCCTAATAGGTGTAATTATATTGTCTATGGCTCTGCCCATTCGACTCGTTTATCGAACGATTCGCTATGGACTGCGAATGAGACATAAACTGACCAACCCGCATCGCATTTAGCGGTGCTTTTTTTTTATTTCCAAATGGTAACATTATGGATAAACAACATAGGGCATCATCTCTTTTTTGTCTGGAAAACTGTGTTTTTACGAACGTGATTGGTAAAGGTATTGAGTATTGGAACTTACAATTACAGGTGTTATACTTAATGTGTATAATGTTGAATATTCAGTAAGGAATGTATTCCGCAAACGGGACAGTGCGGCAAGTCTTATTATAAGGGGCTTGTAAAATGCCATGCGCCAAAGATTATATTAATAAAGTAGGGAAAATGGATCGAATAGGGAAGAAACGAAAGACATGCATTTCCTAATTTAGAATGAAGGAGGAAAAAAGATGGGAAGATTAGTCCACTTTGAGATACATGTAGACGATATGGAACGAGCGAAAAAGTTTTACGCGGAAGTATTTGGATGGACTTTTCAGGACTGGAGTGAATATGCCGGCATGCCTTATTTCGGAGCAGTGACTGGTGATGATAGTGAGCCTGGAATTGATGGAGCATTGATGCAGCGTCAAGGTCCTCCCCCAGAACCCAACCAGGCGCTAAATGGCTATGCTTGTACAATGGGAGTAGAAGATTACGATGCAAGTGAAATGAAAATTCTTAATAGTGGTGGCAGCGTAGCAATGCCCAAATATGCGTTGCCTGGAATGGCTTGGCAAGGATATTGTATTGATACTGAGGGTAATATTTTTGGTATTCATCAACCAGATATAAACGCGAAATAATAAAGTATTATTTTTTTGAAGGAATTTGTTGTTACTTATTAATTAAAAGGAGTGTTGGAAAATGGCTGTTGATATTTATTTAACGTTTAATGGGAATTGTCGTGAAGCTGTTGAATTTTATGCAGAGGTTTTTGAAACAGAAAAACCTCACATTATGACTTTTGGAGAAAATCCTCCTAATCCAGAATATCCTCTTCCAGAGGAAGCGAAAGATCTAGTTATGCATACTCGTTTAGCGATTGAAGGAAGCAATGTTATGTTTTCAGATACGTTCCCTGGGTCTCCTTTTACGATTGGAAACAACATAAGCCTGGCTTACCATAGTTTTGATGCGGACAAGCTGCAAATTGTTTTTGACAAGCTAAAAGAAGACGGAACAGTTGTAATGGAGCTCCAAGAGACTTTCTGGGCAAGACTTTATGGTCAGGTCACTGACAAATTCGGTGTCATTTGGCAATTTAATTTAAATAGCGAAGAAACAGCTTACTAATAATTATCAATCCAGTTTCTTACACAAATATACAACGTACTATGGCAAATACGATGCAACAAGAAGTTAGGTTAGGTGCTACTGCTGAACGATTTTGATAAAATATAATGACTCTATTTTATTATTAAAGAGAACCCATAGTCTCTCGCCCGTCTGTTCCTTCTATTTTCACATTTAATAGAAGGAGGAGGTGAGATTATGATGCAACAATGGAATTGTAACGAAGGTATGGTACAGCCCGTTGTGTGCCCGACTCAGTATCGGTGCCACGACCAGTTTATTCCACGAGAAGTTCCTTACATTCATCCGATTGTGAACGTTAATCGACAGCATATTGTTGAAATTCCGCGTCATTACTACACAGAAACGACGCAAAATGTAATGGGTGAAACACTTCAGGCACAGCCTGGTTTTGGTCCTGTACCTGCCCCTGGTTTTAGACCTCCCAGACGTAGACCGAGGTTCTAAACGAGAATTATGGTAGAATAAAACTACCACAATTCTATTTTAAGGGTGAACTTATTGAAAGCATTTAAATTAATCATTCCAGTCATGCTCATCGTTGGAATTTACAGTTGGATGAAAATGGATAAGAGTTATTCAGAAGTTCCAGAAACATCAGGGATTCTTATAACGATTGGTGCAGTGATTGTGAGTGGAGTAATTTCATTTTTCCTCTTCCCTAAAAACGAAGGCGAAAAATATTGAAGAAATCAGTGGCCTATGCGTCGCTGATTTTTTTATTCTTATAAAATTAAGAACTGGGAGGGAATGGGTACATAGGGATTTTAAAACAAGACTTAAAAGCGTTATTTTATACAGTTGAAACGTTTCACGAAAACTACAGTCTAATCAAAAAAGGGGGAGTTTTCGTTTTGAAAAAACTAATGAATATACTACTACTTGCAGCTGTGTGTGCAACAATGATGATTGGAAATAACAAGACTTCTGCTACAAGCTGGGCTGAAATGGATCCACAGGAAGTTAAAGATCGCGCCAAGGTTATTGTAAGTGGGACATATGACTTTTCAAGCAAATCTAAACCAAGCGAATTTATTTTTAAGGGTTTAAAATTCAACGTGAATAAAGTTTATCTAGGAGATGTGCCTGTAGAACTAGTTGTAGGCATTGATATGTTTGATGTTGGATGGGCAGAGGAATTCCAAGGTGAGGGTGGCGAGTTTCTTTTGTTTTTAGAGGAAAATGAAAAAACCAGTTTCCTAATACCTGTTGGAGGGCCAAACGGTATGGTTCAAATATCAGGAGGTAAGGTTGAACATCCTAGAAAGGTAAACAAAAAGTTTTATGAAGAAATTTTGAAAATGGAGGTAAAAACCCTGAATAGTGGAAGCGGTAAAACAAGTACACCTGATCAAGGTTCAAATTCCACTCCTCTATTCCTAATAAGTGGTGGTGCTTTAGTGGGTCTACTAGCTTTAGTGTTCCTAGTTCGTTTTTTAAGAAAAAAATAAAGAAACGGCGAGATATTGCATATAGTGGCATCTCGCTTTTCACCAACATTGGGCCAAGAAAGTGAAAGGGATCGCCAAATGCTTGAAGATTTAGGGTTTGAGGTAGATCTTGAACCGTTGAAACGGGAATAGATATCTGTATAAAAGTGTGAATGGGTCGCCCTGCGGATGGGGTGGCCCATTTTTTTGATATCCGACATTTTGGACGTTATATCAGACAGTTTCCGCTATATATCCGACACTTCAAACGTTATATCCGACATTCCATCTCATATATCCGCGTATTTTACCAGTTTATCCGCAAACCAGGACAATTCTACTGCCATAAAAAATAAAATAAAAAACGAAACGATTTCGAAACCAATCCGTATAAGAGTAAAGAATAAAAATCTTCGAAATAGAAAAGAGTGTTTTATATGGTCAATTTACTCATTTTTTCAATTATCACAGGCGTACTAGCGAGTCTCATTATTGTTCCGCTTGTTAAGGTAAATCAGGAAACGGAAGAGAAGTTAACATTCAATCGATTGACGGCGTTAGCAGTAACTGCGACTGTTCTTTCTCTCGTTATATTTGGGTTTTATTATGTCACGAATATGGATCGGAACTGGACTTCCTTATGGGTTGCATTAGTCGTTGTGGCCTTGTTGGGAATTCTTGCGGCAAGTGGGAAAGAACGTAAGGTTAAGGTGATTCTGTTTTTGGGTTCCCTTGTCGTTGCTGCATTTGTTCTGAGTGCACCGTTATTCAATGCCAACAAGAAATATGAAGTGGTCGAAATGAAACAAGAAGTTGAAATAAAAGCATTTGACGACACAAAAACACCGGCAAGTGTACCCCCTAAATTTGCGCGTAATAAAATGAAGAAGGCATTCGGGCAAGTTCCTAACACGAGTTATTATGAGCTTGGTCATTTACAAATTCAAAAAGTGAACGATAACTTTGTCTACATTGCCCCAGTTGAATTTTCGGGATTTTTCAAATGGTTGAACGGTAAGACAACGCCGGGTTATTTCACAATGAGTGCGACCGATTCGGCAGATAATCCTAAGTTTATAAAGATGGAAATGGACTATACACCGTCTTCCTTCTTCCATAAACAAGTAGAACGCCATATGCGTATGGAAATGCCGAACCTCATTTTTTACGGCAATGTTCAACTTGAGATTAATGATGAAGGAAAACCGTATTATATTAGATCTTATGGAGACTTTATTACAGCTCGTAACGGATTTGATGTGAAAGGAATTGTAGCCGTAGATTCAGCAACAGGTGAAGCGGTAAAATACAGTCTGAAGGATATTCCGGCCTTTATCGATGGTGCGGTTTCACCTGAAGCGGTTAGTCTCCAAAATAGTTATTTCGGAAACTATATTCATGGTTTTTGGAATTCGGTAGTAGGGAAAAAAGATGTTAAATTACCATCAGATGAAGGGACAGAGTCAAATGTAAGCCCGATTTTTGACGAGGAAGGCCATATGTATTATTTCACAGATTTTACAAGTCCAAAAGAGGGTGTCGATTCGATGCTTGGCTATGCACTCACGGACGGTCGGACTGGAGAAGCAACTTATTACACCGGAAATTTGGAAGAGTCGTATATGGATTCCCAAGGGGCTCTTCAAATCATAGAGAAGAAATTCATTGAAAAGAAATGGACTGGTGAAATGCCGGTTCTATACAACTTCTACGGAGAAGCGAGTTGGTTGACTCCGGTTCTCGATTCAAATGGATTCTTACAAAACTATTTCATCGTATCCGCAGCAAATCCAGAAATCTCGGTTTATGGGAACACACCAAACGAGGCACTGAAGCTCTACAAGACCGCTTTACAACGGGGAGGAAGTACGGTTGACGGAAGTTCGAACGCGGAAGAAGCGAAAGCAGCAATCACTGTTAAGCGCGTCTTCAAGGAACGTGTTGGTGATTTCACACTTGTTTCGATTTTAGCAGACGATGGACGAAACTTCCTAGTCTCAACGGAAGTCTCGCCACTTGCGATTTATGTACAAGAAGGCGATAAATTAGCAATTACGTATTTAGAAACGGGTGAAATATTCCTTCCAGTTAAAGACCTTGTGAATGTGACAATTGAATAAAAAAAGAGCTGGAAAATCATATTGGTAACCCGTTCAATCAAGTATTAGAAGAGTTGAGACACAAGCCGATTGACATCGAATTAGAATATTAACTAGCATCGTATTTAGGGTGTTAGTTAATTTTTTAAAACATACTGTTGGGTATATCTGGTATAGTAATGATGAAGTGTGAAGATTTTCAATGTTCAACAAACGGAGCCATTATGTTTAAGAAGGATATTGTCTTTATGTTAAAACCTCTTAATAAGGGGGGAGTAGATTTGAAGAGTAATCTTTTTATGAGTGTGTTGATATTAAGCGTTTTTATTTTTAGTGCGTGTAGTAATGTGGAAAAAGTTCAACATATTGAGGTGTTTGTTACAGAAACATCAGAACAAAATAATGAAGTTTTTTTTGAATCAACTGGTTATAAGAAAGTAAATTCTATAACGAGTATTGAAGAGGGTAAAAATCATATAAAAACTGATATTAAAGCCATTGAGGACTTTTATGATACAAAAGGAAATTATATACGAACAGAAATCATACATTCAAGTTTTAATAAATCAAATGTTACTCAAGCAGAAGATGGTGAAAACCGTAAAGAGGAACTTCAAGAGCCATCTACAATACTAATTCCAGATAAAAATTTTGAACAGTTCAAATTGGATAATATGACAAATGAAGAAAAGGAAAAAGTGAAAGAGCATGTCCTATCTTTTATGGATATGCTATAAGCATTATTTTCATGAACGGGCGCGTTTAATGCGTAAGGATTGGGCTACATTCGGGCCAGAGTGTTTATTGAAATACAAAAGGAGGGATAAAGATAGTGGTTAACAATAGCCTTGAAAATATTGAAACCCATAAGAAATTGGGATTAGGATCATTGTCGTTAGCACTATTTTTATTGGGTTTATTATTTTCTTTTTCATTTGGTAAATACGATGCTTTTGGCGATCATATATTGCGTTTTATAGGAATAAATCCTTGGTCAAATGGTGATACGGGTTTACATTATACAATTTTTTATTCACTTATTTTTTATATACCCGCATTGATTGTTGGTTATAAATTCAAAAGCGATTGGGGAGCAAAGACAGGTAGGGTTTTGTCAATGATTTTAGTTGTCTTTGTTTTAGTATCACTATTATTTGTTGCTGTTAATTAATTCCTTCTGTAATCGGGCGCGTTAAATGTATAAGAATCGTATTACAATCGGGCCATTTTGTGGAATCATTACTTAAACTAACCGGGCAGTTTAGTTAAAGGAGTGACATTATGATAAATACGGTAAAGTGGCGATAAACGAGGAATATAAGGTATTTATCGCATCTGAGAAGGAGGAAACAAGTTGATACCGTTTTTTGAAGGGAAAGGTGAACTATATTTAATTATTTGCCTTTTGATTATTCCTGTTATTTGTTGCATAATTGTCTATTTTACACGACCAAAACTAATTTGGATTTCCCCGTTAATTATTTTTTCTGCGTTTATACTTGTATCATTTGTTTTCTTTCCTTTTTATTTTGAAGATATTTTTAATGGTGATTATGATTTCACAACAATATATTGGCTTGTATTTTTCTTTCCTACTCAGATTATTTCAGCTGTTTTTTTCACTGGAATCACACATATCATTATCAAAATACGTGGTAGAGGGTCAATATCGCCTGGTCCTCAAACGCAGGGGGTAGCAAAGAATAACGTCGATTAGTCTGAACTGAATCAACTTTTGATTTGGTGCTATTGTTACAGCAATCGGGTGCGATTGCTGTAGATTGTGCATTGGAAAAACAATGAACAATTGCAGATTTGGTGTGGTGCAATAGTTCGTGATTTGAAGAAGATGAATCGAACACAAGTGAAATATGTTCGATTAGCAAAAACGGCTGCCTTTACAGGGCAGCTTTTTCTTATTGAGTAATAGAATTTAATACTTCCGTGAACAGACATTATGTCAACCTAAGGTGCATGGCGTATACAAACCCGTTCAGCGATCAAATTCCTTCTTCAACTAACGGAAAGTTTACTTCAATAATTTCAGAAGATAGTAATAAGAATAATCTTAACAAAAAGGGCGTACCATCTTATTGGAGGGGTGGTTATTTTGAAAAAAATTATAATAGGTATTATCTTTTTAATATTGATTATTACAGCATTTTTTATTGTGAACGAAATAAAGTCAGGCGAAACAGAAGCTGTCAATTCGGAGAAAAAATTAGAAGTTGATTTAGCTAAAAGTATGGAGGAATCTAAAAAGGAAAATAAAAAGATAGAAGTGTTATTAACAAAGGTTCCGCAGGAACTAAAAAATAAAGGATATGGTCAGACAGGGTTAAGTTTTTCTTCTGAATACCGTATATTTACCGTACAAGTTGAGGATAAGGAATTTGTAAAAAGGAATAGGAGTAAAGTTGAAAATATGATCGTAAATATTGCAAAAGAGATTGAATTTCAAGATTTTGATGTGAATTTCAGGGTTTTGGAAAGTGATGGTGAAATAGGTCAGGAAGAACAAAAGTTAAGGGAATCATTAAGTAAAGTATCAAAAGTGACTTCGGATTTATTTAAAGAAAAAGGATATCATGATATTAACTATTCAATATTGCTTCATCCAAAAAAGGAAATCATTATTGAGGGGAAGAATGAGGTTTTAGAGAAGAAGGATGAAATTGAAAAACTTATCGCTAATACCGTATTCTCAAAAACAAATATGAACTTCACAGTTAAAATACAGAAAAAAAGTGAAAATGAAATAAGAGACCAAAATTGGCAACCTGTGTTTAGTGCTATAAGAGAGGAAACTAAAAGAGAATTCGAGGAATATACAGGGTTCGCATATTCGTTTCACCCTGAACCTCTACAAATTATTATTAAAACTAACTTAGAAAAACCTAAGTGGTTTTGGAACTCTAATAAAAAGGTTAAGCAAATAACAAATTATGTAGATAAGATAATAGAGTTGAAAAAAGAAGAACTTTCAATTGAAAAAATTCCATATGCAATTATTATAAGAGATAAAAATGATAAGAAAATAAATTAGAAAAATTTCAAAAAAATATGTTTACCTTAAGCTAACGGGGGCGATTGTTTGTAACAGTTTCTCTAGAATCGTACAGAGCTTTGTATAAAACTCTGAAAAGTTCCATGAGGTGAGCGAACTATTTTTTGATACATGAAAATGGATATAATAGAGGTAAAAACAAACAAGGCGTGTTATTTATGAATGAAAATTCACGAACAGAAGGCCAAAAACAAGTAGAATTTGCAGTTCGAATGGCCGCAATTGACGGTGGAAAACCAAGTGCATTTACAAAGAACCTCTTAAACCAATATGAAAATGGGCAAGTATCATCCAGCGATTGTTGAAAAATATACAAGGGCTTCGCAATAATTTATGGATCCTTATATTTATCCTAATACAAACACCTTAATCAACAAATTAGACATTCGGGATGAACAACAATTAATTGACGTTGAAGCACAGTTATTAATCGCTGGGATTGTAGATATTAATTCTATCACTCGAAAGATTGATTTTCAAAAACATGAAAGCCTCCAAATAATTCATCACTTTCTTTTTCATGAGTTGGGTAATTCCGAACAGTCAATATTTATAAAAGTGATTAGGTTTTAAATGGATTATCTGTTGCTTATAGCGATAAAGATCATATAATATCTGATTTGAAAACTGTTTTTAGTTGGTCTGAATCTAAACAAAGGAGTTATTCTAATCCTAGTCTCCTAAAAGACTTTTCTGCATGTATGATAAAGCTTTGGGGTGTTCATCTTTACCGTGAAGGAAATACAAGAACAGTTTCAATCTTCATGAAGCTTTTTGCTGAAGCAAGTAGGCTAGACTTCAATGCACTAGTTCTTGCCACAGTAGAAGAAACTCCAGAACCACAATACCTATTGAATATGATGTAAGATGTACTAGATGTAGTTGATTTCAATAAACTTGAGCCTGATGATGAATAACTTTATTTTACAAATCAATTTGGAAAGCTACTAGTGTTCAATACAAAAAAGTGCAAAAGTGAAAATTCACTTTTGTATTTTTTATATCAACTTTATTTTCTTGTTGCTTAATTACAAGCAATCTAGTTTGGTCGTAAAACTTAAGCCTAACATTAATCTGAAGCGATTCTTGAAGAAGAATTTGCACCGTTTGGCATAATAAAAAGACATATTTTATATATAAATTCAATGTTATAATTCTGCTGAGAAGGTTTTTTATTGTTCTATATCAAACAGTATAGGGAGGAGTATGGATGAACTTTCCTGATAAGCAAGAGAGATTATTATATTTCAAAAAAAGTATACATAAAGCTTTGCTAATTGGGGAAGTGGCATACTTGCAAATAGGTATTTTAAATGCAGCTGATTAAAAAGATGGTAAGGAGATAAAAGGAATGACATACGCATTAGAAATTAAAGACTTAAAAAAAATCTATACTGGGGGTGTCGAGGCTTTGCGTGGCATCGATTTAAAAGTGAAAGAAGGAGACTTCTATGCTCTCTTAGGTCCTAACGGTGCCGGCAAATCTACAATCATCGGGATTGTGACATCCCTCGTCAATAAGACATCAGGAAAAGTCAAAGTCTTCGGCTATGATATGGACACACAGTTAATGCAGGTCAAGCTGCAGATCGGTCTAGTCCCTCAAGAGTTCAACTTTAATCCTTTTGAAACGGTCCAGCAGATTGTTGTGAACCAGGCGGGTTATTACGGCGTGCCAAGAAAAGAAGCGTTGAAACGCAGTGAAAAGTACTTGAAGCAATCTGATTTATGGGAAAAAAGAAATGTTCGGGCACGGATGCTTTCTGGAGGGATGAAACGTCGACTGATGATCTCACGCGCCTTGATGCATGAACCGCGTCTGCTTATTCTTGATGAACCGACAGCCGGTGTGGACATCGAGTTGAGGCGAGAGATGTGGGTGTTTCTGAAAGAGTTGAATGCAAACGGCACGACAATTATTCTGACAACACATTACTTGGAAGAAGCGGAGACGTTATGCCGCAACATTGGTATCATTCAAAAAGGGGAACTGATTGAAGATACCAGTATGAAATCTTTGCTGGCCAAGCTCCAGTTTGAAACAATTATTTTAGAAATCGAATCTTCAGTAAGGATTCCGGTGATCAAAGGCTATAACAGCGAACTCGTGGACGAAGCGACCCTTTCAGTGGAGGTAGCGCGTGATCAAGGAATCAACGAAGTGTTCAATCAACTGTCAGAACAAGGGGTTAAAGTGTTGTCTATGCGCAACAAGTCCAACCGATTAGAGGAGTTATTCTTAAAAATTACAGATGAAAACCGCGTAGTGGAGGATGTCCATGTTTAAACTTTATTTTACAGCATTAAGAGGTCTGGCGGTCAAAGAAACAAACCGCTACCTTAGAATTTGGATCCAAACACTGGTCCCGCCAGTCATCACAACTTCCTTGTACTTTATCATCTTCGGTAATTTAATCGGGGGACGGATTGGCGAGATGGGGGGATTCTCATACATGGAGTTTATAGTCCCTGGATTGATTATGATGTCGGTCATCACGAGTTCCTACTCAAATGTCTCGTCATCATTTTTCTCGCAAAAATTTCAAAAGAACATTGAAGAACTGTTGATTGCTCCTGTACCGACTCATATCATTATCTGGGGCTTTGTGATCGGAGGACTCGGAAGAAGTATTCTTGTGGGGATAATGGTCACAATTGTTTCCCTGTTTTTTGTTCCGTTGCAAGTTTATTCTTGGAGCATTGTCGTCTTGACGCTTTTGATGACGTCTATTTTGTTCTCTTTAGCAGGACTGTTGAACGGTATTTTTGCGCAATCATTTGACGATGTGTCTATTGTTCCTACGTTCGTTCTTCAGCCGTTGACTTACTTAGGTGGTGTGTTTTTCGCCATCTCGATGCTGCCTCCGTTTTGGCAGGTCGTATCGAAACTCAACCCGATTGTTTATATGATTTCCGGATTCCGATTCGGGTTCCTCGGTGTGATGGATATTCCGATTTTATTCTCTGTTCTCATTTCGATTATCTTTGTCATTGCGCTTTATGCAGTAAATTGGTATCTGATTGAAAAAGGCCGTGGATTAAGAAGTTGATATCTATCAATCTTAGTATATTCTTTTAATCATGATTCATAAACAAAAAACGGACCACTAATTCATATGCGAATTAGTGGTCTGTTTTTTTGTTTTGTACCAGTGAACTGGGAGGGTTATCCGAATTGGATACCAGCTCTTTCACTATTTTGCTTGCGATTCGATAAACGGTTGAAGTATATTCGTTTTTCGTTTCGTTTTGAAAACAAGTACTTTATGTGTCGGCTCGTATTGATTGCCGTAAAATGTCTCATCCTTATACGTATGGATTTCTTCATACGTCTGTTTCATTGCTTCATAAGCACTTTGTTCCTCTGCATCCGATGGTGACCAGAAAAGAATTTCAAGATCTGTCTTTTCACCTGTTGCCAAAGAGCGACGACTGTAACCAATGTGTTGTGCATGGTGAAACTCTTCACGTGCATAAAAGTTCAATCGTTTGGCGGTATCTGTATCTTTATAATCGACAGGCTCTACTTCTAAAATAATAGGCTTGCCTTTTTCTTTGAGAGAAGCCAAAAGCTTTCGTCCGAATCCGGCACCACGTGATTGAGATGAAACGAATAGATAATCGACAAAAACGAATGTTTCCGTTTCGGCATACATAAGTACGTGATGTGGCCCTTCTTCTTTGATGTAAATATTTTTCTTATCGTTTAGGAGCGCATCCATATGTGCCTTCGATTTCATTTCTTCAATTGGAAAGTACTCGCTCAATTTTTCGTACCAGTTCATAATGTATATCTCCTCCGTCGGTATTTTGTACCTGGAGCTTTTTGTTTGAAGTAAATCTGGTTGAGAGTGTGAGGAAAAAAGAGGTAACAAAAAAGTCCTCATTCACTTGTTTAACCGTATTACGCATTTCTAAACAGTAATTTTCATTTGCGAAATCTAAGATTGCTTTTCAATTGCATTCGTTATGTTTATTCATGTACAATCAAGTCAAAGATAGTCAAAGTCAATAACTTGTCACCCGGAGTGAAAGAGGTGAGTACATGCGAAATATATCGGACATCATTGAAGGGTATTTAAAGGCAATTATCGAAAAGGAACAAACAGGAACCATTGAAATTAAACGAAATGAAGTGGCTGAGAAGTTCCAGTGCGTACCTTCGCAAATAAATTACGTCATTAAGACAAGGTTCACAGCGGAACGAGGATATGCTGTTGAATCGAAACGTGGGGGCGGAGGGTATATTCGAATCTTTCGAGTGCAAGCGAATAGCCGCAAAGATTTAATCGACCACGTATTGGGAGGCTTGCAAGAAGGCGTATCTCAAACAATGGCATTGGATGTTGTTTACAGACTTATTGAAGCAGAAGTAATTTCGGAACGCGAATCCAGGCTAATACTAGCCGCAGTCGATCGAACAACGATACGTCAACCTCTTCCAGACCGAGACGATATACGTGCCCGAATAATGGAAGCAATGCTCCTTACGCTTCTATATGAACAACTAGAATAAGAATTGAACGATATTAAATTGAATTTGAGGTGGCACACCATGATATGTGAAAACTGTAAAGAACGACCTGCTTCCGTCATCCTGACAAAGGGATATATGGAAGAGTCAATTGAACATCATCTATGTGAAAAATGTGCATTTCAATCAGAAGCCTTCCATTTTGATCCTAACCAAGAACCGTTATCCATCCAACAATTTCTATCTCAATGGTTTGGAGGAGCGGATTCGTTTCAGGTCTCCCAAAAGATGCGAGGTAACGATGTAGTAGGTCCTGAATGTCCCAATTGCAAATTGACGTTTCCAAAGTTTTTGGATATCGGGAAATTTGGTTGTGCGACTTGTTACGACACATTCAGAGGACAACTTCCACATGTTTTTGGAAAACTTCACAACGGTCATACAAAGCATACTGGAAAAGTTCCAGTGTCGTTTAATAAAGTTTATGCAGTGAAACGTAAAATAGAGGAACTACGGGTGAAAATGAACGAGGCTGTCGAAGCGGAACATTTTGAAGAAGCAGCAATTTTACGTGATGAGGCGAATGGTTTAAAACATCAACTCGCAAATGAAGGAGGAGATAACAATGTCGACTGAAAAGTTCATTCAAAACGAAGTGACGGGTTGGATGGCAGCTCATGGCGAACATTCGGATATTGTTATGTCAACCCGAATTCGGCTTGCACGCAATTTAACAGGATATCTTTTTCCAATCGCCTTCACGGAAGACGACGCAATGGCAATCGACCGAGCTGCTACGGGTGTATTGCTGGATTCGGATGGACCGAACTATTCCTATATGAAGATGTCTGAGTTGCCTTCATTAGAACGCCTCGTACTTATTGAAAAGCATTTAATTAGTCCACATTTAGCGAATCCCGATCGTCATGGTGCTGTCATTTTATCGGAAGACGAGACCGTTAGCGTTATGATAAATGAGGAAGATCATGTACGTATCCAGTGCATTTATCCAGGCCTCCAGCTTGAAGATGCTTATCAAAAGGCGGATGCGGTAGATGATCTTCTTGAAAGTGAATTGCCCTATGCATTTGATGAGAACTTCGGATATATGACAAGTTGTCCATCCAATACAGGAACTGGAATGCGTGCTTCTGTCATGATGCATTTGCCTGCACTTACAATTACAAAGCAAATCGACCGGATAATTCCCGCTATTTCAAGACTAGGGATGGTCGTTCGTGGTAGTTATGGTGAAGGCAGCGAAGCACCCGGTAATGTATACCAAGTCTCAAATCAAACAACACTTGGGAAAACGGAACAAGAAATCCTCGTAGATTTGGGTAATATAACTTCTCGATTAATTGCTCATGAACGGAAATCTCGTGAAGTTCTTTTAGCAAAATCACGTCTAGCACTTGAAAACAGGCTCTTCCGCTCCCTTGGTACAATTGTTTATGCACGGGTATTGCAAACAGGAGAGGCAGCACGTTGCTTATCCGATGTTAGACTGGGCATCGATTTGGGTATCATTGAAGATGTCGATGTATCGATTTTAAATGAATTAATGATTTTTATGCAACCTGGATTTTTACAGCAATATGCGGGTACTGAATTATCGCAAGAAGAACGTGATATTTTTAGGGCAAAGCTATTCCGTGAACGTCTAAATATAGCGGACACATCAAAATCACTTGAAGAGGGTACTGAAGAGTGAGCATCTATTTTGCTTGAAGCATCCCTTTTCGGTATACTAAGGTCAAAGATGGTCAAAGTCAATTTTGCAATAAAGGGGATTCAATCATTCCGCGAGAATACGTATACGTAGAAGCATCTTTTAATTTTCGATTTAAAGATAATACTTCTATATGAGTAATAAGATAAATTAGAGATAAAAAGCATTCTTTTTGAAGAGTGGATTATAAATGGTAGAAGGAGAGGACTGAATATGATGTTTAACCGATTTACACAACGCGCGCAAAAGGTGTTACAACTAGCCCAAGAAGAGGCAATTCGAATGAAGCACGAGTCAATTGGCACGGAACATATCTTGTTAGGTCTTATTCGAGAAGGCGGTGGCATCGCTGCAAAAGCACTTGAGGCAATCGATGTAAGCTTTGAAACGATCGAAGAAGGCGTGGAAAAACTTGTTGGTTCTGGAACAAAAGACGTCGGTCCAATCGTTCATTACACACCACGTGCGAAAAAAGTTATTGAGCTTTCTGTTGATGAATCGAGAAAACTTGGTCATTCGTATATCGGTACGGAGCATATCTTGCTCGCTCTGATTCGTGAAGGTGAAGGCGTTGCAGCTCGTGTTTTAAGCAATGCGGGAGTAAGTCTTAATAAGGCGCGTCAACAAGTCCTTCAACTTCTTGGTAACAATGATTCTTCAATTGGAAATCAAGGTACTTCAAATTCAGCAGCCACTCCAACACTTGATAGTTTGGCACGTGATTTAACCGAAGTTGCACGTGAAGGATTACTGGATCCGGTCATTGGTCGAAGTAAGGAAATCACGCGTGTAATTGAAGTGTTGGCACGTCGTACAAAAAACAATCCAGTACTTATTGGTGAACCCGGTGTAGGTAAAACAGCGATTGCTGAAGGACTCGCACAACAAGTCATTAATAATGAAGTACCGGAAATTCTTCGTGATAAACGCGTAATGACATTAGATATGGGTACTGTTGTTGCGGGAACGAAATACCGCGGTGAATTTGAAGACCGCATGAAAAAAGTGATGGAGGAAATTCGTCAAGCGGGTAACATTATTTTATTCATCGACGAACTTCATACATTGATAGGAGCAGGTGGGGCAGAAGGTGCAATAGATGCTTCGAATATATTAAAACCGTCTCTTGCACGAGGAGAATTGCAATGTATTGGTGCTACTACGCTTGATGAGTATCGCAAATATATTGAAAAAGATGCGGCGCTTGAACGTCGTTTCCAACCTATTCAAGTAGACGAACCTACTGTAGATGAGACAGTTCAAATCCTTTACGGCCTTCGTGATCGCTATGAAGCACATCATCGTGTGAAAATAACAGATGAAGCAATCGATGCAGCAGCGAAAATGTCTGATCGTTACATTTCAGATCGTTTCTTACCAGATAAAGCAATTGATTTAATTGACGAGGCGGGTTCAAAAGTTCGTCTTCGTTCATATAAAATACCACCGAATTTGAAAGAGCTTGAATCACAATTAGAAGCTATGCGTTCCGAGAAAAATGCGGCTGTTCAAAGTCAAGAGTTTGAAAAAGCTGCATCATTCCGAGATAAAGAACAAAAGATGAAAGAAGAACTTGAAACTACAAAAACAGCTTGGAAAGAAAAGCAAGGAAAAACGGAATCCAAAGTTACTGTTGAGGATATTGCCGAGGTTGTTGCAATGTGGACCGGAATTCCAGTCTCAAAAATTGCTGAAACAGAGTCTGCCAAGTTGTTGAATATGGAAGAGATGCTTCACGAACGTGTTATTGGTCAGGCGGAGGCGGTAACAGCAATTTCCCGTGCGATTCGTCGTGCCCGTGCAGGCCTGAAAGATCCTAAAAGACCAATCGGTTCATTTATTTTCTTAGGTCCAACAGGAGTAGGTAAAACGGAACTTGCTCGAGCGCTTGCAGAAGTGATGTTCGGAGATGAAGACGCGATGATTCGCGTGGATATGTCTGAGTATATGGAGAAACATTCAACTTCTCGTCTTGTCGGTTCACCACCCGGATATGTTGGGTATGAAGAGGGCGGTCAGTTGACTGAGAAGGTTCGTCGCAAACCTTATTCTGTTATTCTTCTTGATGAAATTGAGAAAGCACATCCCGATGTCTTTAATATTCTGTTGCAAGTACTTGAAGACGGGAGACTTACGGATTCGAAAGGACGTACAGTAGACTTCCGAAATACGGTTGTCATTATGACGTCTAACGTAGGTGCACAAGCACTTCGAACGAATCGCTATGTAGGCTTTAATTTACAAGATACAAATCGAGATTACGAAGGTATGAAATCGGCAATGCTTGAGGAATTGAAAAAAGCATTCCGACCAGAGTTCCTAAACCGTGTCGATGAAATGATTGTTTTCCATTCACTTGAAAAAGAGCATTTGCGTAAAATCGTAACGCTTATGTCGGATGAATTATCAAAACGTCTGGCTGAACAGGAAATTGTTCTCGAGCTCACGGATGAAGCGAAATTAAAAATATCAGAAATAGGATATGACCCTGAATATGGTGCGCGTCCACTACGTCGTGCGATTCAGAAACATATTGAAGACCGATTGTCCGAAGAGCTTTTAAAAGGGACAGTATTAACAGGTGGAAAAGTCGTTGTAGATGTAGTTGACGGAGAATTTTTCGTCGATACAAAACAAGAGGCACCAAAGAAAAAAGCAGTGAAAAAAACAGTGACGAAAAAATAATGAATGAGCTGGATAGTCCATTGACCCGAATTTAAATTCGGCGTAAATGGACTGTCCTTTTCGTATTTGGAGGGCGACATGTCAAAAAGGAAGTCTAAATTCATATGTAAGTCATGTGCTTATGAATCCGCAAAATGGATGGGTCGCTGTCCTGGTTGCGGTGAATGGAACACTATGGAAGAAGAAGTGGAGTTTGTGCAAAAGGGACCTCGTGGTGCGTTTCAGCATACAGAAAATACCCGTCAAAAAGCTATGCCTATTAATGCAATAGAAACTTCGGACGAGCCACGAATTGGCACCGACTTAGGTGAATTAAACCGGGTTCTTGGAGGCGGAATTGTTCCGGGCTCGCTTATTCTGGCAGCGGGGGATCCGGGAATTGGGAAGTCTACACTGCTTCTTCAAGTATCGTCGCTACTCGCAAATAAAGGTCATCGCGTACTTTATATTTCAGGTGAAGAATCGATTCGCCAAACGAAGCTTCGGGCAGAACGGCTTAGTGTTACATCTGATGAACTATATATTTACGCAGAAACGGATTTGGAACAAATTCACCATACAATCGAAGAGGTTAAGCCGAAGTTTGTCATAGTGGACTCGATCCAGACAATTCATCATCCTGAAGTTAAATCTGCACCAGGGAGCATTACGCAAGTGCGGGAATGTACAGCGGAATTAATGCGAATTGCGAAGACACAAAATATCGCTATCTTCCTTGTTGGTCATGTGACGAAAGATGGTCAAATTGCAGGGCCTCGTCTACTTGAGCATATGGTGGATACCGTCTTGTATTTTGAAGGGGAACGTCACCATACGTATCGGATTTTACGTAGTGTGAAGAATAGATTTGGGTCAACAAATGAAATTGCGATATTTGAAATGTTACAGTCGGGATTAAAAGAGGTACTTAATCCATCGGAGTTATTTTTGCGAGAAAGATCACAAGGTGGTGCTGGTTCAACTGTTGTAGCCTCAATGGAGGGAACACGTCCTATCCTCGTTGAAATTCAGGCTCTCGTTACTCCATCAAGTTTCAACTATCCGAAACGGATGGCTACTGGACTCGACCAAAATAGAGTTTCTTTACTTATGGCAGTTCTTGAAAAAAGAATGGGAATGCTTTTACAAGCACAGGATGCTTATATCAAGGTCGCTGGTGGCGTAAAACTAGATGAACCAGCTATAGACCTTGCAGTTCTTGTGAGTATTGTTTCGAGTTACCGTGATACGGCTGCTGGACTAGCAGATTGTTTTATTGGAGAAGTTGGACTTACAGGTGAAGTGCGACGTGTTTCTCGAATTGAACAACGAGTGACAGAGGCGGCAAAATTAGGTTTTGATCGGGTAATTGTTCCTTCCTCGAATCTTGGGGGTTGGGATTATCCAAAAGGGATTAAAGTAATTGGTGTTGAAACCGTTAGTGATGCGTTGAAGATTGCTTTTAGTAAGTGAATAAACTAGGGTCGTCTTTTGGGTGACCCTGTCTTTTTCTAGTTTTTCGAAAGATTAGACGTTATTGTCAAACTGAAACTTGGGTACCCTATGTTAAATAGAGCAGGATTAAGGGTAAACATGTATAATTAAACATATTAGGAGGTGGATTATATGTTAAAAAGAGTAATTCAGATTTCATTTTTACTTATCGGGGGCACGCTCGGAGTCTTATTCTTACCGCAATTATTCGAATTCTTTTCTTTTACTACAAATCCATGGATTAATAACCCGTATTTATTTGCTATTCTTGGTGCCGCTGTTCTTGCACTTCTTAGTTTTATTCTTACAATGCCCATTGTGAATTTTATTGAATGGATGGAAGAGCGCTTGTTAAAAGCCCCTATTTTTGACCTGTTGTTCGGAACAATCGGTCTTATGGTTGGTTTAAGTCTTGCTTTTCTAGTAAGTTACGTTCTGGGGAACTTTGAAATTCCTTTTGTAAAGAACTTCTTACCAATCATCGTATCGGTAACTCTTGGTTACTTAGGTTTTCAAGTAGGCTTTAAGAAGCGTGAGGAATTAATCTCTGCTGTACAAGCCACAAAAGGTTCAGCACCAAAGAAAAAGGATTCTGTAGAAGGTTCATCATCAACAAATGGAATTGTCCATAAAATATTGGATACAAGTGTTATAATCGATGGCCGAATTGCCGATGTTGCAGCAACGGGTTTTTTGGAAGGGATATTAGTCGTTCCACAGTTTGTTTTAACGGAGCTCCAGCATATTGCAGATTCTTCGGACACGCTAAAAAGGACCAAGGGAAGACGAGGTCTGGATGTGCTCAAACGCATGCAAATGGCTGACGGACCAAATATTTTGATAACAGATGAGGATTTTGTTGACGTTGCTGAAGTGGATTTAAAACTTGTTCGTCTTGCGAAAAGCATGTCAGGCCTTGTTGTGACAAATGATTTTAATTTAAATAAAGTTGCTGATCTTCACGGTGTTTCAGTACTGAATATTAACGATCTTGCCAATGCCGTTAAACCGGTTGTTATTCCAGGTGAAGATATGCATGTTGTCGTTATTAAAGACGGGAAAGAGCATAACCAAGGAATTGCCTATTTGGACGATGGTACAATGATTGTTGTTGAAGAGGGGAAATACCATATTGGAAATGCGATTGATGTTGTAGTGACGAGTGTGCTACAAACATCTGCTGGACGTATGATTTTCGCAAAACCAAAAAACGAGAAATCCTCGAAAGCACTTTAACTAAACAGAAAAAGATTAATAATAGACAAGGAAGATTAACAGTGAATTATATCGTTATGATGCCGGCAGCTGGAAGCGGACAGCGAATGGGCGCAGGTTTCAATAAGCTTTTTTTAATGCTGGGCAATAAACCAATCCTTATCCATACGCTCGAAGTTTTTGAAAATGATTTAGCTTGTGTAGAAATCCTTTTAGCCGTTAAACAGGAGGAACAATCTGAAATACAAGCAGCGCTTAATCAGTATGGGATTACAAAGGTTACGAGGCTTGTTGACGGAGGCAGTGAACGGCAATATAGTGTTGCGGCTTGTATTGAGGCGTACGATGGGGATGATATCGTCCTCGTTCACGATGCGGCAAGACCATTCATTCAACAAGCAGTTATTAAAGACTTGGTAAGTACAGCTGCAAAATACGGTGCTTCGATTGCGGGAGTTCAAGCAAAAGACACGATGAAGCTTGCACCTTTGGGTATTGTTGAAAAGACTGTAGATCGTGAAACGCTTTGGATTATACAAACACCTCAAGCGTTTCAAATTGAAGTATTGAGAAAAGCATCAAACCAAGCAAAGGAAGACGGATTTCTTGGAACCGATGAATCGATGCTCGTTGAACGGCTTGGTTATCCCGTAAGAATTGTTCAGAGCACATATGATAATGTGAAGATGACAACACAGGAAGACATTGTCTTTGGGGAAATCCTTCTTAAGAGACAACGAGAGAGTAAGTTAAAGGAGGATGAAATATGATTCGAATCGGACAAGGTTATGACGTACACAAATTTGAAGAGGGCCGACCATTAATTATTGGTGGTATTACAATCCCGCATCACAAAGGACTTGTTGGTCATTCAGATGCTGATGTACTATTGCATACGATAACCGACGCAGCTTTAGGCGCTATTGGCGAGGGTGATATAGGTCGACATTTCCCGGATACGGACATGTCCTTCAAAGATGCAGATTCAGCTGTTTTACTGGAAAAGGTGTGGGCAATTGTTGCTGAGCGTGGCTATAAGCTTGGTAATATCGATTGTACGATTATTGCAGAAAATCCTAAAATGTCCCCACATATTGAGTCTATCCGTGCACGCGTTGCTCAATTATTACAAGCGGATGTTACGCAAGTAAATATTAAGGCGACTACAACAGAAAAATTAGGATTTACGGGAAGAGAAGAAGGAATCGCTGCATTAGCCGTTATTCTTTTAACTTCTATCTAGTAGCTGAATAAGTCTCGCGGATTGAAGTTAGTGTTTTGAAGTGGTGAATAAAAAATTAGGAGGAAAAAATAGATGACTAAAGAAGTTCGCGTTCGTTACGCACCGAGTCCTACAGGACACCTACATATTGGAAATGCTCGAACAGCAATGTTTAATTATTTATATGCACGAAATAAAGGCGGGAAATTCATTATCCGCATAGAAGATACAGACGGCAAGCGGAACATTGAAGGCGGCGAGGAATCTCAGCTTACGTATTTAAAGTGGCTTGGAATAGACTGGGATGAAAGTGTAGACGTTGGCGGAGACTATGGTCCGTATCGCCAGTCTGAAAGAAACGATTTGTACAAAAAATTATACGATGAATTACTCGAGAAAGAACTAGCATATAAATGTTATTGTACAAGTGAAGAATTAGAAGCTGAGCGAGAAGTTCAAAGTGCTAAAAGCGAAATGCCGAGATATAGTGGTAAATGTCGTAACTTGACAGCAGAAGAACGTGCTGCACTTGAAGTGGAAGGTAGAGAGCCGAGTATCCGATTTGCAGTACCGGCTGGAAAAACCTATACATTTAACGATATAGTTAAAGAAGAAGTGTCGTTTGAATCCGATGGAATTGGTGACTTTGTTATCGTTAAAAAAGATGGTATTCCTACGTATAACTATGCTGTTGCTGTAGACGATCATTATATGGAAATCACGCATGTCCTTCGGGGTGATGATCATATTTCCAATACGCCAAGACAACAAATGATTTATGAAGCTTTTGGATGGGAAGCTCCTGAATTTGGTCATATGACGTTAATTGTGAATGAAAGTCGCAAAAAATTGAGTAAACGGGATGAATCGATTATTCAGTTCATTGAGCAATATGAAGAATTAGGTTATTTGCCGGAAGCGATTTTCAATTTCATTGTTCTTTTAGGTTGGTCTCCAGAAGGGGAAGAGGAAATCTTTTCGAAAGATGAACTAATATCAATTTTTGATGCGAATCGTTTGTCGAAATCGCCTGCGGTTTTCGATAAAAATAAACTTGAGTGGATGAACAATCAGTACATTAAAAAGTTGTCACTCGAACAAGTTATAGAACTTGCACTACCACATTTACAGAAATCGGGTGCACTTCCTGAAGAATTAACAAACGAACAAACTGTCTGGGCACATGATCTTATTGCGCTTTACCATGACCAGTTAAGTTTTGGCGCTGAAATTATTGAGCTTTCCGCCCAGTTCTTCAAGGAGGACATTGAATATGATGAGTCATCTCAGGAAGTACTTGCCGGTGAACAAGTACCAGAAGTAATGACGTCGTTAAAAAAACAACTCGAGAACCTTGAGGTATTCGATGCCGCATCTATTAAAGATGCCATTAAAGCTGTTCAAAAAGAAACAGGGCATAAAGGGAAGAACTTATTTATGCCAACTCGCGTTGTGACGACAGGTCAAACAAACGGTCCGGAATTACCTGCTGCGATTGCACTTATTGGGAAAGCTAGAGTAATCGAGCGCATAGCGAAATACGCGGCTCAGTAAAATACCGTTGACATTAAACTGTGAACATGTAAAATGAAAATAATTAGTAATTTCATGACCTGTATTTTGGGTCCTAAAGCTTTGATAAGGAAAAGTACGCATTACAGGCACCCCAGAGAGGATCATCACCGGCTGTAAGTGATCCGTGTCACTGTAATGTGGAAATGCCCCTTTGAGCGCCGTGCCGAATTTATAGTAGGCCGGACGCATCGCCAGCGTTAATAGGCGTCGAGCGGGAAGGTATCGAAACCTTTCAAGCGGAGTGGAACCACGTATTTTAATGCGTCTCTGTCATTTTAGACAGGGGCGCATTTTTGTTGTGGAGAAATGTATTTTTTAGGAAGGAGAGGGAACAATTGTTTCGAAGAATGAAAGAAGATATTCGGTGCATCTTGGAACAGGATCCCGCAGCCCGTAGTGCGTTTGAAATTGTGCTTACTTATGCAGGAATTCATGCGTTATGGTCGCATCGAATTGCACATGTATTATATAAAAAGAATCTTCTTTTTTTAGCTCGGTCTGTATCGCAAATAAGCCGCTTTTTTACAGGCATTGAAATTCATCCCGGGGCGAAAATAGGAAGACGGTTTTTCATCGACCACGGTATGGGAGTAGTCATTGGGGAAACATGTGAAATCGGCAACGATGTAACGATTTACCAAGGCGTAACGCTTGGTGGAACTGGGAAAGAAAAAGGGAAGCGTCACCCAACTTTGCATGATAATGTACTTGTTGCAACAGGTGCAAAAGTGTTGGGTTCGATTACAATTGGTGAAAACAGTAAAGTTGGTGCAGGGTCTGTCGTTTTGAAAGATGTACCGCCAGATTCTACCGTCGTAGGGATACCAGGAACTGTCGTTATTCGAAATGGTGTGAAGGTGAAAGATAAGTACGATCATCACGATCTTCCAGATCCTGTTGCAGACACATGTAATCGACTCGAAAATGAAATTCAACAGCTGCAAAATCGACTTGAACAGTTAGAAAGTAAAGATGCGAAAGGGGATATATTATGACTATTCAAATTTACAATACATTAACGCGGCAGAAAGAGCCCTTCATTCCAATGGAGGAAGGAAAGGTAAAGATGTATGTATGTGGTCCAACTGTCTATAACTACATCCATATCGGTAACGCACGACCGGTTATCGTATTTGATACAGTTAGACGTTACCTTGAATACACAGGTTTTGATGTAACGTATATATCGAATTTCACTGATGTTGACGACAAGATTATTAAAACAGCAAATGAACTTGGCGAGGACGTAAGCGAATTAACAGAACGCTTTATAAAAGCCTATTTTGAAGATGTCTCCGCACTAGGATGCTCGAAAGCGGACGCGCATCCGCGAGTAACTGAACATATCGATGACATCATTGCTTTCGTTCAAGTACTTATTGATAAAGATTTTGCTTATGAATCGCAAGGAGATGTCTATTATCGTACGAAGAAATTCGAAGGTTATGGAAAACTTTCTAATCAATCAACAGATGAATTGATTGTAGGTGCTCGAATCGAAGTTGGAGTGAAGAAAGAGGATGCACTAGATTTTGTTCTATGGAAAGCTGCCAAAGAAGGCGAGATTTCATGGGATAGCCCTTGGGGTGCTGGCCGACCGGGTTGGCATATTGAGTGTTCAGTAATGGCGCGCGCACATCTAGGTGATACGATGGACATTCATGCAGGCGGGCAGGATTTAGCATTCCCGCATCACGAAAACGAAATTGCTCAATCTGAAGCGATGACTGGAAAACAGTTTGCTAGGTATTGGATGCATAATGGCTATATTAATATTGATAATGAAAAAATGTCGAAATCCCTCGGGAATTTTGTTCTTGTAAATGACATTCGAAAAAAGATTGATCCACAAGTACTGCGTTTCTTTATGTTGTCCGTTCATTACAGAAATCCAATCAACTTTTCAGAGGATTTAATTGAAAGTGCGGAAAACGGTCTTTTACGAATTCGTACCGCCTATAATAATTTACAATATAGACGAGATGCTTCAGCAAACCTAGGAGATCAAAAAGACATTTGGTTTCATAAAGTGGATAAATGCAAAGTTCAATTTGAAACTGCTATGAACGACGATTTTAATACGGCGAACGCTATTGCAGCAATATTTGAACTTGCGAAACTTGCGAACGTTTACCTTCTAGAAAAGAATACAGAAACGGAAGTTATTGAATACTTTATTGCGATGCTTGAAAAATTAATGTCGGTTATTGGCTTAACGTTAGATAATGAGTCGAATCTTCTGGATGCAGACATTGAGGCCCTAATTGAAGAACGCTTAGAGGCACGACGTACACGTGATTTTAGTCGTTCAGACGAAATACGTGATGAGTTGAAAGCGCAAGGTATACTCTTAGAAGATACAGCTCAAGGTACGCGCTGGAAGAGGGGCTGAAGTGACTTGTACGTATTAAGGGATATTGACGTAAAACAATTAAATGCTCTTGCGTTAGCTTATATGGGTGATGGCGTTTACGAACAGGCGATACGAGAACATCTTCTTCGGTCTGGACGGGTTAGGCCAAATGTATTGCATAAACAAGCAACTCGCTACGTTTCTGCAAAAGCACAGGCTGCGGTAATTAAAGAAATGTTGGAGTACGGATTTATGACCGATGAAGAGGAAACAATTATGAAGCGTGGGCGTAATGCGAAGTCCGGCTCCGTTCCAAAAAACACGGATGTTTTGACGTACAATTACAGTTCGGGTTTTGAAGCGGTGCTCGGGTATTTACATCTACTTAATAGAACAGAACGAGTTGAGGAATTTATCAAGCACTCAATTGAGTTTGTAGAAAGACCAAAGGAGGAAACGTTATGACGGAAATTGAGTCGGAGCTAATTGGTGGTAAAAACCCAATTGCGGAAGCACTTCGTTCTGGTAGAGAGCTTAATAAAATATGGATTGCTGAAGGTTTAAATAAAAAAGGGATTGGTGAAATTCTGTCCCTTGCGAACGAGGCGAAAATAATTGTTCAGGCAGTGCCGAAACGAAAACTCGACGGAATGTTAGATATGAATCACCAGGGAATAATAGCTTCGGTTGCAGCTTATAAGTACGCCGAAATCGAGGATTTATTTGACGTTGCAACAAAACGTGGTGAAGACCCGTTCTTCCTAATTCTTGATGAGTTGGAGGACCCGCATAATCTTGGGTCCATATTAAGAACTGCGGATGCATCTGGTGTTCACGGGATTATAATTCCGAGACGTCGTGCTGTTGGATTGACCGGAGTGGTAGCGAAAGCATCAACCGGTGCAATTGAACATATTCCTGTCGTACGAGTGAATAATATATCGCAAACTGTCGAAGAACTGAAAAAACGTGGTGTTTGGATTGCGGGAACAGATGCAACGCATTCAACGGATTACCGATTGATGGATGCAACGCTCCCTATTGCGATAATTATTGGTAGCGAAGGAAAAGGTATGTCTAGAATACTAAAAGAGAAGTGTGATTTCCTCTACCACTTGCCGATGATTGGTCAGGTAACCTCGCTTAACGCTTCTGTAGCGGCATCACTTTTAATGTATGAGGTGCTTCGCAAGCGTCAACCGAACCTTTCTGAAAAATGAGGAAGGACGTACTCCTTGTCGATGGATATAACATCATTGGTGCATGGGGGGAACTGCGCCAAATGAAAGAAGAACGTCTCGCGAATGCGCGTGATCGTTTAATTGAACGTTTGGCGGAATATAAAGCGTATACAGGATGGCGAGTAATTATTGTTTTTGACGCACATTTAATTGCAGGTATAGAAAAAAAGAAGCTTAAACACGATATAGAAGTTGTGTATACGAGAGAAAATGAAACTGCTGATGAACGAATTGAAAAACTTGTCATTAAAATGGCGAGTAGGAGTGTGCAAGTCCATGTAGCCACATCAGACTTAACTGAGCAATGGGTAATTTTTGCACACGGCGCACTTCGAAAATCAGCGCGCGAATTGGAAATTGAAATGGATGAAATTGATAAGAAGATATCGCTAAGAGTGAAAAATTTCCAGGAAAAAAGACCGTTTTCAAAAATAGCCCTAACAGATGAAGTTGCAGAAATATTTGAAAAGTGGCGACGCGGAATGAAATGAAGGCTTGACTCAAAAATTTCTTATACGGTATACTTAGATATATTACATGTTCGGTAGAAATAGAGAGAGCAAAGGCCGACTAAAAATACTGCAGAAGTCCTGGAATCTCAGGCTCATTCGTCCTGCGGTAAATATTAATCAGCATAAACTAGTGAAATTTCCGATTTTTTTTAATGCTTGGTGTAACGGCCTATGACGAATTGGGGGTGATCCAGTGGTTGGGAAGACGCACGTTGAGAGCGAAATAGCTAATTTCACAGCTTTATCTGACGAGGAAATCATTGTAATAATCCATGATGGAAATGCGGATGCACTAGATTTTCTTATAACGAAATATTTATCTTTTGTCAGATTAAAAGGTCGTTCGTACTTCTTGATTGGTGGAGATAGAGAAGACATCATTCAAGAAGGGATGATTGGTTTATACAAAGCAATACGAGACTTTAAGGCAGATAGATTAAGCTCTTTTAAAGCTTTTGCGGAACTTTGTATTACTCGACAAATCATTACAGCTATAAAAACAGCAACGCGGCAAAAGCATATCCCTCTCAATACATCGATTTCTTTGGACAGGCCCGTGTACGCAGAAGATTCGGATCGCACACTGCTCGATATGGTTGCGGGTCCAGTTCTTGATGATCCCGAAGGTCTTATTATTCACAGAGAAGATTTTTCCCATATGGAAAAAGAGATGAATAAAGTATTGAGTGGTTTAGAGAAACAAGTATTGGCACTCTATTTGGAAGGCCAATCGTACCAAGAAATTTCAGACGAATTGAATCGTCAAGTAAAATCCGTAGACAATGCGTTGCAACGAATTAAGCGTAAGCTTGAACGTTATATGCAAGTTGATGCGATTCACTAGTAATTCCGCTTTCAATGATATTGACATGATGTATGTAAAATGTTACTCTTTAGCAAGACTATGAGTCGTATAGGGTGAGAAAATGGCTAAAAAAATAATACTGAGTTGCGATGTATGCGGTTCCCGAAATTATTCGGTTCCAGCAGGCAAAGATCGAGCGACAGAGCGATTGACAATTAAAAAATACTGCAGACATTGCAATGGGCATACGGTACACAGGCAAACAGCGTAAGAATTGCAAGCCGTATAGCAGTAATATATCTTTATTCGGAGGTTTACGATACAATGGGTAAGATTAGCGGTTTTTTAAAAGCAGTAGTGTCAGAAATGAGAAAAGTCAGTTGGCCAAAGCGTAAAGAATTGACGCGTTATACAATTGTTGTTCTTACGACAGTGGTCTTTATGGCTATTTACTTTGGACTTACAGACCTTGGTATTTCGAGTTTTATGAAATGGTACCTTGCGTTATAATAAAAGTAATATAATAATTGCCTGAAAAATAGCCCGTCTGCAACAAGTACGGGTTTTTTTATCATTTGCAGAAAAAAAGGAGGGACGGACGTTTAGTCCTTATTGCTATGGATATGGAGAAAAATTGGTATGTCGTTCATACGTACTCCGGTTATGAAAACAAGGTGAAAGCCAACCTGGAAAAACGTGTTGAAACGATGGGAATGTCAGATAAAATCTTCCGTGTAATTATCCCGGAAGAAGAAGAAACTGATTTTAAAGATGGTAAAAAACGAGTACTTATGAAGAAGACGTTTCCTGGATATGTTCTTGTTGAGATTATTATGACGGACGATTCATGGTACGTTGTGCGTAACACTCCTGGAGTAACTGGTTTTATTGGTTCATCAGGTGGAGGGGCGAAACCAACACCGCTATTGCCGGAAGAAGTAGAGTTTATTCTGAAGCAAATGGGTGTTAAAGAGGGTAGGACTGAAATTGATTTCTCTATTGGAGAAATGGTTCAAGTTCTTGAAGGTCCATTTGCGCACTTCCAAGGTAAGGTCGAAGAGATTGATGAGGCCAAAGGTAAAGTGAAAGTATCGGTTGATATGTTTGGTCGCGAAACGAATATGGAACTTGATTTTATACAGATTGAAAAAATATAATTAATTATTGCTTGCATCCAGTGAGTAATAGTGTTATTATTTCAAAGGTCAGGCTAGAATTGTTTGGTTTGGACAAAAAAATAAAACTACCGGCGCAAGCCGGCAGGCACATATTGAGTGGGAGGGGCAACCCTATTACCACATCACGGACTTAAGGAGGTGTGTTTCGTGGCTAAAAAAGTTACTAAGATTGTTAAATTGCAAATTCCTGCTGGAAAAGCGAATCCGGCTCCGCCAGTTGGACCGGCGCTAGGTCAAGCGGGTGTGAACATAATGGGATTCTGTAAAGAATTCAATGCACGTACAGCGGATCAAGCAGGTCTTATTATACCTGTAGTTATTTCTGTATATGAAGATCGTTCATTTACTTTTGTTACAAAAACTCCACCGGCAGCAGTATTGCTAAAGGTTGCAGCTAATCTTCAAAAAGGTTCAGGTGAACCGAACAAGACGAAGGTTGCTACTGTGAAGCGTGACAAAGTTCGCGAAATTGCAGAACAAAAGATGCCGGATCTAAACGCAGCGACAGTTGAAGCGGCGATGGCAATGGTTGAAGGTACTGCACGCAGTATGGGAATCAAGATCGAAGATTGATTCTGTAATGTTGTTTTGTTGTAGTGGGGGTTGCGGAAGTTCTTTGGTTTGGGACACGCAGCCCTTATTTCGTGGGAGGTTCAATCCGTTAAAACCACAATTGAGGAGGAAATTTTAAATGGTTAAAAGAGGTAAGAAATTCAAAGAAGCAATTAAACTTGTTGATAATACAAAAGCATATTCAGTAACAGAAGCTGTTGAACTTGCGAAAAAAACGAGCACAGTTAACTTTGACGCAACAGTTGAAGTTGCATTCCGTCTAGGAATTGATACTCGTAAAAACGATCAACAAATTCGTGGAGCAGTTGTTCTTCCGAATGGTACTGGTAAAGTTCAGCGTGTTCTAGTTTTCGCTAAAGGTGAAAAACTTAAAGAAGCTGAAGCTGCAGGTGCTGACTTTGTTGGCGATGCAGACTATATTGCTAAAATCCAACAAGGTTGGTTCGATTTCGATGTTATCGTAGCTACACCTGACATGATGGGTGAAGTAGGTAAGATCGGTCGTCTTCTTGGACCAAAAGGACTTATGCCGAATCCGAGAACGGGTACTGTAACGTTTGACGTGGCAAAAGCTATTGAAGAAATCAAAGCAGGTAAAGTGGAATATCGTGCGGACAAAGCGGGAATTATTCACGCTCCAATCGGCAAGGTTTCATTTGACAATGCGAAGTTGGAAGAAAACTTTCAGACTGTTTTTGAAACAGTTCAAAAAGCGAAGCCAGCATCAGCGAAAGGTACTTACATGAAGTCTGTCAACTTGACGACTACAATGGGTCCTTCTCTGAAAATTGATCCTTCAAGTGTTGTAATTAAAAAGTAATATTGACAAAAATGAAATCTTCTTGTAGGATTAATTTTGTTGTTCAATAGCAATACCATTTGTACCGTAGACAGTAGGAGCGGCTTGCCGTTTAAATTTCCTACCGAGGACAAGACGCTCTTTATGATTAAAGATGACGACTTTTCTGCCCTCGATTCTACTACCCGTAGATCGTGGGCTTTTTTATACCGGTATAAGTGACCCCAAACTTATTAGGAGGTGTCCAGATGAGCAAAGTGTTAGAAGCTAAACAAGCAGTTGTTGGCGAAATCGCAGGAAAATTGAAAGCAGCAGCTTCGGTTGTTGTTGTAGATTACCGCGGTCTTACTGTAAGTCAATTAACAGATCTTCGAAAAGAACTTCGTGAAGCGGGTATTGAGTTCAAAGTTTATAAAAACTCGATGTCACGTCGCGCGACTGAAGCTGCCGGACTTGAAGGTTTGAACGAACACCTTACAGGACCAAACGCAATCGCATTCTCGAATGAAGACGTTGTTGCTCCAGCAAAAATCATTAATGATTTTGCTAAGAAAAACGACAAACTTGAAATTAAAGCTGGCGTAATCGAAGGTGTAATTGCATCTAAAGAAGACGTTAAAGCATTGGCAGAACTTCCATCACGCGATGGTTTACTATCTATGCTTCTCAGTGTGCTACAAGCTCCAATGCGCAACCTTGCACTTATTACAAAAGCAGTTGCAGAACAAAAAGAAGAACAAGAAGAACAAGGCGCGTAATCAAGCGGCTTGACATAAACCTTGCAAGTTAGCCGCGAATGAATAGTTTGTAGGTTACTTGACAAAAAATTATTAGGAGGAAATTATAATGACTAAAGAACAAATCCTAGAAGCTGTTAAAGAAATGACAGTTCTTGAACTTAACGACCTTGTAAAAGCAATCGAAGAAGAATTTGGCGTAACTGCAGCTGCACCTGTTGCAGCGGCTGGTGGCGGAGCGGCTGTTGAAGAAGAGCAATCTGAATTCGACGTTATCCTTACTGCTGCTGGAGACAAGAAAATCCAAGTTATCAAGGCGGTTCGTGAAATTACTGGTCTTGGCTTGAAAGAAGCTAAAGCTGTAGTTGACGAAGCTCCAAAAGCTGTTAAAGAAGCTGTTTCTAAAGAAGAAGCAGAAGAAGTAAAAGCTAAACTTGAAGAAGCAGGCGCTTCTGTAGAACTTAAGTAATCTTTATGAATAAAAGAAGAAAAGCTCGTCGATAAAAGACGGGCTTTTCTTCTTTTGCTATTTTTTGTAGATATTCCTTTATAAATTGGAGGGGTCTATATGTCTGAACATTATTACACGAATAATCCAAAAGTGAAAAGTACACCAACTGAATGGTCTACAGAACTGCGCGGGAAGACACTTCGGTTTAGGACAGATGCGGGTGTGTTTAGTAAAGGTGAAGTGGATTTTGGTTCGCGACTTCTTGCTGAAACATTTGTTATGACCAAAACAGAAGGTGACATACTCGATGTAGGTTGTGGTTACGGACCGATTGGGTTATCGATATCTGCGTCATTTCCAGAGCGAAATGTACATATGGTTGACGTGAATGACCGAGCACTTAATCTAGCGAAGCTTAATGCCGAGCTAAATAAAGTTGGAAATTGTAAGATATATTCAAGTGATGCATTATCTGCTGTTACTGAGGAAGAATTTGCTGCAATTTTGACGAATCCTCCAATACGTGCAGGAAAAGATACGGTATTCAAATTTTACGACGAAGCATATTCAAAATTGAAAAACGGTGGAGAGTTGTGGGTAGTGATCCAAAAGAAACAAGGCGCCCCTTCAACAATGAATCACCTAACCAATCTTTTTGGTGCTGTCGAAACAGTCGTCAAGAAGAAAGGGTATTACATTTTGAGAGTTGTAAAGTCTTGACTGACAAGATTCTTTAGGGTAGTGTTATAAGATGCATAAATTAATATCATGCAGTCGTGTGCCCTTTTGCATTAAAGATGTAAATAAAAGGTATACTGATGATGAATAAAAGATTGTCAAACCGAAAATGAGCTCTTGCTAGAACTCGTTTTCTTTTTTGTTTTGTGGATATCATACACTATTTTTATGATTTCGCAAAGAACTATTATTGTATTATGAGGGGTGAATGAGTTGACAGGTCATCTAGTTCAGTATGGTCAACACCGTCAGCGTAGAAGTTTCGCGAGGATTAAAGAAGTGCTCGAGCTTCCAAATCTGATTGAAATACAGACGGCATCTTACGAGTGGTTCATGGAAGAAGGATTATTGGAGATGTTCCGTGATATATCTCCGATTCAAGACTTCACGGGGAACCTTTCATTAGAATTTATCGATTATCATTTGGAGGCACCAAAATATCCTGTTGATGAATCGAAGGAACGTGACGTAACCTATGCAGCACCACTACGAGTTAAAGTAAGACTCCATAACAAAGAGACTGAAGAAGTGAAAGAACAAGATGTGTTTATGGGTGATTTCCCACTCATGACCGAAAACGGTACGTTTGTTATCAATGGTGCGGAGAGAGTTATCGTTTCCCAGTTAGTTCGTTCTCCAAGTGTGTATTACAGTGCCAAAGTTGATAAAAACGGAAAACGTGGTTTTGGTGCTACGGTTATACCGAATCGCGGAGCATGGCTAGAATATGAAATTGATGCAAGAGATGTTGTTCACGTTAGAATTGACCGGACACGTAAATTGCCAATTACAGTTCTACTACGTGCACTCGGATTTTCAACAGATGAGGAAATTATTGAATTAATCGGAGATAACGAGTATTTACAAAATACTCTTGAAAAAGATAATACAGAAACCTCCGAAAAAGCATTGCTTGAAATTTATGAGCGACTACGTCCAGGTGAACCACCAACGCTTGATAGTGCGAAGAACTTATTGTTCTCGCGTTTCTTTGATGCGAAAAGGTATGACCTAGCAAATGTTGGTCGTTATAAAATGAATAAAAAACTTCACGTTCAAAACCGTCTGTTCAATCAAACACTCGCGGAGACACTCGTCGATCCCGAAACAGGCGAAATCCTCTTGGAAAAAGATGAAATCATTGATCGCCGTGCGTTAGATCGTCTTCTACCTCACTTGGAAAAAGGGATAGGTTTCGAAGAAATATCCCATGCAGGTGGCGTTCTTGACGAAAGTATTACGATCCAGACTATCAAAATATATGCCCCAAAGAACGAAGAGAAACAAATCGTTAACGTAATATCGAATGCATACGTAGATGATTCTATAAAACATGTTACGCCTGCAGATATTGTTGCGTCAATTAGTTATTTCTTTAATCTTTTACATGGAGTTGGAAACACAGATGATATTGACCACCTTGGTAACCGTCGTCTGCGTTCGGTAGGTGAGCTACTGCAAAACCAATTCCGAATCGGACTTTCCCGTATGGAACGAGTCGTGAAAGAACGTATGTCAATTAATGACACACAATCAATTGTTCCGCAGCAACTCATTAATATTCGTCCGGTTATTGCGTCTATTAAAGAGTTTTTCGGTAGCTCGCAACTATCACAGTTCATGGATCAGACAAACCCACTTGCAGAATTAACGCATAAGCGTCGACTCTCTGCACTTGGACCCGGTGGATTAACAAGAGAACGAGCAGGTATGGAAGTACGTGACGTTCACTATTCTCACTATGGTCGTATGTGTCCGATAGAAACTCCTGAGGGACCAAACATTGGACTTATAAACTCACTTTCTACATTTGCGAAAGTAAATAAGTTTGGATTCATTGAAACTCCATATCGAAAAGTTGATCCTGAATCGGGTCGTGTAACTGCTCAAATTGATTATTTAACTGCTGACATCGAAGATAATTACGTAGTTGCCCAAGCGAATTCGATACTTACTGAAGACGGTTCATTTGAAAATGAAGGTGTCGTTGGACGTTTTCAAGGGGATAACACAGTCTTCAAACGTGAGCAAATTGATTATATGGATGTTTCACCTAAACAAGTAGTTTCTGCAGCAACAGCTTGTATTCCATTTTTGGAAAACGATGACTCCAACAGAGCACTTATGGGTGCGAACATGCAACGTCAAGCAGTTCCGTTACTTAATCCTGAAGCACCTTTAGTCGGAACAGGTATGGAACATGTGTCGGCCCGAGATTCTGGGGCAGCGGTTCTTTCGATATATGAAGGTATCGTAGAACATGTCGAGGCAAGAGAGATTCGTGTTCGTCGCATTGAAATGGTTGACGAAAAAGAAGTGAAAGGCGATATTACATCGTATAAGCTTGATAACTTCATCCGTTCAAACCAAGGAACATGTTACAACCAGCGTCCAATTGTTAGTGTTGGTGATCGAGTTTCTCCTAAAGAGATACTTGCTGACGGCCCTTCAATGGAGAGTGGTGAGTTAGCTTTAGGACGTAACGTTTTAACTGCTTTCATGACTTGGGACGGTTTCAACTACGAGGATGCAATTATCATGAGTGAACGTCTTGTGAAAGATGATGTATATACTTCGGTTCATATCGAAGAATACGAATCTGAAGCGAGAGATACAAAGCTAGGTCCTGAAGAAATTACGCGAGATATTCCAAACGTAGGTGAAGAAGCATTACGTCACTTGGATGATCGAGGAATTATTCGTATTGGAGCTGAAGTACGGGATGGTGACATCCTAGTTGGTAAAGTAACGCCAAAAGGTGTAACTGAATTGACTGCTGAAGAGAGACTGTTGCATGCTATCTTTGGTGAAAAAGCACGTGAAGTTCGTGATACTTCTCTTCGTGTACCACATGGTGCTGGAGGAATTATCTTGGATGTTAAAGTGTTTAATCGTGAAGATGGAGACGAATTACCACCAGGTGTAAACCAACTTGTCCGTGCTTACATTGTTCAAAAACGGAAAATCTCTGTTGGGGATAAAATGGCTGGTCGTCACGGAAACAAAGGTGTTATCTCTAGGATTTTACCTGAATCAGATATGCCGTATATGCCCGATGGAACACCAATCGACGTTATGCTTAACCCGCTAGGTGTTCCATCACGTATGAATATCGGACAGGTTCTTGAAATGCATCTTGGTATGGCTGCTCGAAGTCTTGGACTTCATATGGCATCTCCGGTATTTGACGGGGCCAATGAAGACGATGTTTGGAATACGATGGAAGAAGCTGGAATGGACCGCGATGGTAAAACAATGTTGTATGACGGTCGTTCTGGTGAAGCATTCGATAACCGTGTTTCTGTTGGTGTCATGTATTTGATTAAACTTGCCCATATGGTCGATGACAAACTACATGCTCGTTCAACAGGGCCGTATTCACTTGTTACGCAACAGCCTCTTGGAGGTAAAGCGCAATTTGGTGGACAACGTTTTGGAGAAATGGAAGTTTGGGCACTTGAAGCCTATGGGGCAGCTTATACACTTCAAGAAATCTTGACAGTGAAGTCAGATGATGTCGTTGGACGTGTGAAAACATATGAAGCGATTGTCAAAGGTGAAAATGTTCCACAACCTGGAGTTCCTGAGTCATTTAAAGTATTGATTAAAGAACTTCAAAGTCTTGGTTTGGATGTCAAAATGCTCTCTGCAGATTACGAAGAAATAGAACTACGTGATCTTGACGAAGGCGACGACATGCAACCGACGGATGCTTTAAATCTTGTTAAGGTAGATTAATCTACTTAATTTATTATCAATAATAGAAGGGGAAGCTACGGTTTCTCCAACTATTTTATTTATAAAGTTTCACGCTTGCTCGGAAAAAGCAATCGCTAGCAATAAGACTAAAGGGAGGTAGGCTCCTTGGTAGACGTAAACAATTTTGAGTATATGAAGATAGGTCTCGCTTCATCAGATAAGATACGTTCATGGTCCTATGGTGAAGTTAAGAAGCCAGAAACAATTAATTATCGTACATTAAGACCGGAAAAAGAAGGTTTGTTCTGCGAACGGATTTTTGGTCCTACAAAAGACTGGGAATGTCATTGCGGGAAGTACAAACGCGTTCGTTACAAAGGTGTGGTTTGTGACCGTTGTGGAGTAGAAGTGACGCGACAAAAAGTACGTCGTGAGCGAATGGGGCATATTGAACTTGCAGCCCAAGTAACACACATTTGGTACTTCAAAGGAATACCAAGTCGTATGGGTTTAATATTGGATATGACTCCACGTGCACTTGAAGAGATTATTTATTTCGCTTCTTACGTTGTCGTAGAACCAGCGGATACACCACTTGAGCGAAAACAGCTTCTATCCGAAAGAGAATACCGCATTTACCGTGAGAAATACGGTACGAAATTCCAAGCACTTATGGGTGCAGAAGCAATCGAACGTCTTCTGGCAGCGATTGATTTGGATAAAGAAGCGGACTTCCTTAAGGAAGAACTGAAAACTGTTCAGGGACAACGTCGTACACGTGCAATCAGACGTCTTGATGTTGTGGAATCGTTCCGTAATTCGGGGAATAAACCTGAATGGATGGTTCTTGAAGTGTTACCGGTAATACCGCCAGAATTACGTCCTATGGTGCAGCTTGATGGCGGACGTTTTGCAACATCCGACTTGAATGATTTGTACCGAAGGGTTATTAACCGGAATAATAGATTGAAAAGACTTCTTGATTTAGGTGCACCTGGTATTATCGTTCAAAACGAGAAGCGCATGCTTCAAGAAGCTGTTGACGCACTTGTCGATAACGGTCGTCGTGGTCGTCCAGTTACTGGACCGGGTAACCGCCCGCTTAAATCCCTTTCACATATGTTGAAAGGAAAGCAAGGTCGTTTCCGTCAAAACTTACTAGGTAAACGAGTTGATTACTCAGGTCGTTCAGTTATCGTAGTTGGACCGAATTTGAAGATGTATCAATGTGGTCTACCTAAAGAAATGGCGATTGAATTATTTAAACCGTTTGTTATGAAGGAACTCGTTGAACGTGGACTTGCGCATAATATTAAGAGTGCTAAACGTAAAATTGAACGTCTCCATTCAGAAGTTTGGGATGTTCTTGAAGATGTCATTAAGGAGCACCCGGTTCTTTTAAACCGTGCACCGACACTTCACCGTTTAGGAATCCAAGCGTTCGAACCGATACTTGTTGAAGGACGTGCAATCACGCTTCACCCTCTCGTTTGTACAGCTTATAACGCCGACTTCGATGGTGACCAAATGGCAGTTCACGTTCCGCTATCTGCAGAAGCGCAAGCTGAAGCTCGTCTTCTAATGCTAGCAGCGCAAAATATATTGAACCCGAAAGATGGAAAACCGGTTGTTACACCATCCCAGGATATGGTTTTAGGGAACTATTACCTAACGCTTGAACGTGCGGGAGCGACAGGTGAAGGATTTACATTCCGTGATACAGACGAAGCATTAATCGCTTATCATAACGGACATGTTCACCTTCATACACGAATTGCTATTCAGGCTAGTTCTATTAAAAACCCGAATTTCACTGAAGAACAAAATAGAATGCTTCTACTGACAACTATAGGGAAGTTAATTTTTAACGAAATTCTACCGGAATCATTCCCGTATATTAATGAACCGACGGATTTCAACTTACAAGTAGAAACGCCTGCTAAGTACTTTATATCGGGTACTGTGGATCCGAAGAAGCATATTTTAGAAGCTGAAATCGTGCCACCGTTCAAGAAACAAATCCTCCAAAACATCATTGCGGAGATATTCAAGATTTTCCACATTACGGAAACGTCTAGAATGCTTGACCGCATGAAAGACCTTGGATTTAAATATTCTACACGTGCAGGTATTACAATTGGAATGTCGGATATTGTAGTTCTTCATAACAAAGACGAAATTCTAGAAGAAGCACAAACTAAGGTTGATAATGTACTGAAGCAATTCCGTCGTGGTCTTATTACGGAGGAAGAGCGCTATGATCGTGTCATTTCATATTGGAGTCATGCAAAAGATGTCATTCAGGATAAACTGATAGAATCTCTTGACCATACGAATCCTATTTATATGATGAGTGACTCGGGTGCTCGTGGTAACGCGTCAAACTTTACACAGTTAGCGGGTATGCGTGGTCTGATGGCCAACCCGGCAGGAAAGATTATTGAACTTCCAATTAAGTCTTCTTTCCGTGAGGGATTAACAGTACTTGAGTACTTTATTTCTACTCATGGAGCACGTAAAGGACTTGCGGATACGGCACTTAAGACTGCCGATTCAGGTTACCTAACGCGTAGACTTGTTGATGTTGCACAAGATGTTATCGTTCGTGAAGATGAGTGTGGAACAGATCGTGGACTTGAGATTTCTGCCCTTATGGAAGGCGCGGAACTGATTGAGGGCTTAGACGAGCGTATTGTTGGTCGTCATACGAAGAAAACAATCATTCATCCAGAGACCGGAAAAGTAATTCTTGCTCGAAACGAAATGATTACAGAAGACGTGGCACGAATTGTTATGGATGCAGGTTTTGAAAAGATTACAATTCGTTCAGCATTTACTTGTAACACGAAACACGGCGTCTGTAAGAAATGCTACGGCATTAACTTGGCGACGGGTGAAAATGTTGAAGTCGGCGAAGCGGTTGGAATCATTGCTGCACAGTCAATTGGTGAGCCAGGTACTCAGCTTACAATGAGAACATTCCATACAGGTGGGGTTGCGGGGGATGACATTACACAAGGTCTTCCACGTATACAGGAAATTTTTGAATCGCGGAATCCGAAAGGTCAAGCCGTTATTTCAGAAATTAAAGGAGAAATTACTGAAATCGAGGAAATCCGTGAAGGACAGAAGGAAATTACTGTCACGGGTGACGTAGAAACACGTAAATATCTTGCACCTTATAATGGTCGTCTAAAAGTAGATGTTGGTGATTTAATCGACCGTGGGGAACCGATGACAGAAGGTTCTATTGATCCGAAGCAACTTATTGTAGTAAAAGATGTTGCTACTGTTCAAGAATATCTTTTGAAAGAAGTTCAAAAAGTTTACCGTAGTCAGGGTGTTGAAATTGGTGATAAGCACGTAGAAGTAATGGTGCGTCAAATGCTTCGTAAAGTGCGGATTATTGAGGCGGGTAATACAGACTTATTACCAGGCTCATTAGTCGATATACATCAATTCTCGGATGCAAATAAAATTGTACTTGACGCTGGAAGAATTCCTGCGACTTGTCGTCCAGTAATCCTTGGAATTACAAAAGCTTCACTTGAAACAGAATCATTCCTATCTGCGGCTTCTTTCCAAGAGACAACTCGTGTCTTGACAGATGCAGCAATTAGAGGGAAAACTGATGAACTACTCGGACTGAAAGAAAACGTCATTATCGGTAAACTTGTACCAGCAGGCACCGGAATGCAACGTTATCGTCAAATTCGAATGGATCAAGAGGAAATGCAGAATACCGATAATAAAGTTACTGCAGAGTAAACTTTATAAAGTACGGGGGAAGTAAAAAAAGATTTCCCCCGTTTTCTATTTAAGCATTGACAGTATTCTATACAGATGATAATATACAAAAGGTTGATAGTTAAATGTCTGTACTTTGGAGGATATGTAAATGTCTTATGAAAAAGTTGAGCAGGCCAAGATAACAATCATTGGTACAAAGCAGACAGTGAAAGCAATTTATACAGGAATAGTGACTGAGGTCATTATTGCACAGGATGCAGAAGAACGGATAATTGCCCCAGCGCTGGAGGCAGCCAAACTTCATGACGTATTGGTGACATATGTTGATTCGAAGAAAAAACTCGGAGATGCTTGTGGCATACAAGTCAGTGCAGCCGTTGTTGCAATTACTGGATAACAGTTTTTGTGCACTTAAAGCACAAAGACTTTGTTTTTTACCAAAAAATGAACCACCTGGATGTGTGGTCTTACAAAAGAAGTTTGAAGGGAGGACAAATCAATGCCTACAATTAACCAACTGGTTCGTAAACCACGTAAGCCCAAAGCAGAAAGTTCTAAATCTCCTGCACTTGGGAAAAGTTACAATAGCTTCAAAAAAGCAATGACAAACGTGAACTCACCACAAAAAAGAGGTGTTTGTACACGTGTTGGAACAATGACACCGAAAAAGCCAAACTCGGCTCTTCGTAAATATGCACGTGTTCGCTTGACAAACTCAATGGAAGTTAACGCGTACATCGGTGGAGAAGGTCATAACCTTCAAGAACATAGCGTTGTACTTCTTCGCGGAGGACGTGTTAAGGATTTACCGGGTGTACGTTACCATATCGTACGCGGTGCACTTGATACAGCAGGCGTTACGGGTCGTATGCAAAGCCGTTCTAAATACGGAGCTAAAAGACCTAAAGTTAAAAAGTAAATTATACAAACCAATAGTTATTCAAGCGGTTTTCGCTTGAAAACTCAATTATCGAAAGGAGGAAAACAATATGCCTCGTAAAGGCCCAGTAACAAAGCGTGACGTACTTCCGGATCCGATTTATAATTCGAAACTCGTATCACGTCTTATCAACTCAATGATGGTTGACGGTAAAAAAGGTACATCACAAAAAATCCTCTATGGTGCGTTCGAACTTGTTAAAGAACGTTCTGGCAAGGATCCACTTGAAGTATTTGAAGCAGCTTTAGCAAACGTAATGCCCGTACTTGAGGTACGTGCACGCCGTGTAGGTGGAGCAAACTATCAGGTTCCAGTTGAAGTACGTCCTGAACGTCGTACGACATTAGGACTTCGTTTCTTCGTACTCTATTCACGTCGCCGTGGAGAGAAGACGATGGAAGAACGTCTTGCGAATGAAATCCTTGATGCTTCTAACAACACAGGTGCGTCAGTTAAACGTCGCGAAGAATTACACAAAATGGCGGATGCAAACAAAGCATTTGCTCACTATCGTTGGTAATACTCTAATTCGAAATGGAAGGAGATCTACAATATGTCTAGAAAATTCTCCTTAGAGAATACTCGTAATATTGGAATCATGGCCCATATCGACGCGGGTAAGACTACGACGACTGAGCGGATTCTTTATTATACAGGCCGCATCCATAAGATTGGAGAAACGCACGAAGGTGCTTCTCAAATGGACTGGATGGCACAGGAACAAGAACGTGGAATTACGATCACTTCCGCTGCTACAACAGCAGAATGGAAGGGTCACCGTGTAAATATCATCGATACACCAGGTCACGTAGACTTCACGGTTGAAGTTGAACGTTCACTACGTGTACTTGATGGTGCAGTAACGGTACTTGATGCACAATCAGGTGTTGAACCACAAACTGAAACAGTATGGCGCCAGGCGACAAGCTATGGTGTGCCACGTCTAGTTTTTGTTAATAAGATGGATAAAACCGGTGCGGATTTCTTATATTCAGTTGGAACTCTTCGCGATCGCCTTGGTGCGAACGCACACCCGATTCAACTACCAATTGGTGCGGAAGATCAATTCCACTCAATTATTGACCTAGTTGAAATGAATGTAATTAATTACGCTGATGATACAGGAATGAATACTGAAATCTCAGAGATTCCTGAAGAACACCTTGCTTTAGCGGAAGAGTACCGAGATAAGCTTATCGAAGCGATTGTAGACTTTGATGAAGTTCTTCTAGAAAAATACTTAAATGGTGAGGAAATTTCAAATGCAGAAATTAAGCTTGCAATTCGTAAAGCTACGCTTGCAGTTGAATTTTATCCGGTAGTATGTGGAACGGCGTTCAAGAATAAAGGTGTACAACTTGTTCTAGATGCTGTAATCGACTACCTACCATCACCAGTTGATATTCTTCCGATGAAAGGGACAAACCCTGACACTGAGGAAGATGAAGAACGTCCGGCGGATGATTCTGCACCGTTCTCTGCACTAGCATTTAAAGTTATGACGGATCCTTATGTAGGGAAACTTACATTCTTCCGCGTATACTCTGGTACTTTGCAGTCCGGTTCATACGTTCAAAACTCTTCAAAAGGAAAACGCGAGCGTGTAGGTCGTATTCTACAAATGCATGCGGATTCTCGTACAGAAATTTCAGAAGTACACTCTGGTGATATTGCAGCAGCAGTAGGTCTTAAAGATACAGGAACTGGTGATACACTTTGTGACGACAAAGCGCTCATTATCCTAGAATCAATGGACTTTCCAGAACCAGTTATTTCACTTTCCGTTGAGCCTAAAACGAAGGCGGACCAAGACAAGATGGGTCAAGCTCTTATTAAGCTCCAGGAAGAAGATCCAACATTCCGTGCTCATACAGACCAAGAAACTGGCGAAGTAATTATCGCAGGTATGGGTGAACTTCACCTAGACGTTCTTGTTGACCGTATGCGTCGTGAATTTAATGTAGAAGCAAACGTTGGTGCACCACAAGTTTCTTATCGTGAGACATTCCGCCAATCAGCGGAAGTTGAAGGTAAGTTTGTACGCCAATCAGGTGGACGTGGACAATTTGGACACGTTTGGATTGAATTCTCTCCGAACGAAGAAGGAAAAGGATTTGAATTCATTAACAACGTCGTTGGTGGTTCTGTACCACGTGAATACATTCCTGCAGTTGAAGCAGGTATCCGTGATTCACTCGACAACGGTGTAATTGCTGGATATCCTCTAATTGATATTAAAGCACGTCTTTATGACGGTTCTTATCATGATGTCGACTCCAACGAAATGGCGTTTAAAATTGCTGCATCTATGGCACTTAAGAATGCTGTTAAGTACGTCAACCCGGTTCTTCTTGAGCCGATGATGAAAGTCGAAATTACGATTCCTGAAGAGTACATGGGCGATATTATGGGTGACATCACATCTCGACGCGGCCGCGTTGAAGGTATGGATGCGCGCGGTAACGCACAATTAGTACGTTCTATGGTTCCTCTAGCGGAGATGTTCGGTTATGCGACTTCTTTACGTTCAAACACGCAAGGTCGTGGCGTATTCTCAATGTCATTCGATCACTATGAGGAAGTACCGAAGTCAATTGCTGAAGAAATAATCAAAAAAAATAAAGGTGAATAATTGTAATTCGCTTTTATTTAAAGTATAAATTAATTGTAAGTCAATGGGTGTTTGAGGAATTTATTCCTCTTGCATCTATTAAAAAATATAAACTTGTATATTCTAAGGAGGATTTCAAAAATGGGTAAAGAGAAATTTGATCGCTCAAAAGCACATGCTAACGTTGGAACAATCGGTCACGTTGACCATGGTAAAACTACATTAACTGCTGCAATCGCAACTGTACTAGCCAAAAGATCAGGTGGTTCAGCAATGTCATATGCACAGGTTGATAATGCACCTGAAGAAAAAGAGCGTGGTATTACTATTAACACGTCTCACGTTGAATACGAAACAGCAACACGTCACTACGCACACGTAGACTGCCCGGGTCACGCTGACTATGTTAAAAACATGATCACTGGTGCAGCACAAATGGACGGTGGAATCCTAGTTGTTTCTGCAGCTGATGGTCCAATGCCACAAACACGTGAGCATATCTTGCTTTCACGTCAAGTTGGTGTTCCTTATCTAGTAGTCTTCATGAACAAATGTGACATGGTTGACGACGAGGAACTTATTGAGTTAGTAGAGATGGAAATTCGCGATCTACTATCTGAATACGATTTCCCTGGCGATGACATTCCTGTCATTAAAGGTTCTGCTCTTAAAGCACTTGAAGGCGAAGAAGAGTGGGAAGATAAAATCATTGAACTTATGGATGCTGTTGATTCATATATTCCAACACCACCACGTGAAACTGAAAAACCATTTATGATGCCTGTTGAGGATGTATTCTCAATCACAGGTCGTGGAACAGTTGCTACAGGACGTGTTGAGCGTGGACAAGTTAAAATCGGTGACGTTGTTGATATCGTTGGTATTGTTGAAGAAGCTAAATCTACAACAGTTACTGGTGTAGAGATGTTCCGTAAACTTCTTGATTATGCTGAAGCTGGAGACAATATTGGTGCACTTTTACGTGGAGTTTCACGTGATGATATCCAACGTGGTCAAGTACTTGCTAAACCAGGTACAATTATTCCACATACAGAATTTACTGCTGAAGTATACGTACTTTCAAAAGAAGAGGGTGGACGTCATACTCCATTCTTCACAAACTATCGTCCACAGTTCTACTTCCGTACAACTGATGTAACAGGTGTTTGTAATCTTCCAGAAGGCGTAGAAATGGTTATGCCTGGTGATAACGTTGAAATGACAATCACTTTGATTAACCCAATTGCTCTTGAAGAAGGTACAAAGTTCTCTATCCGTGAGGGTGGACGTACTGTAGGCGCGGGCGTTGTAGCAACAATTCAAAAATAATTCTATTTTTAGATCCTACCAAATTGGTAGGATCTTTTTTTTAAATAAGACTTTGCACGATTTTATTTATTCAATATGAAAAGTAATTTTTCGAACTTCTATCAAATTGCTTGTAATTTTAAAGCAATGGAATTATAATAATAAAGGCTGAGAAAGAACCTCGACAAATGTCTTGCACATTGAAACATATTTGTGTATAATATTGAATGTTGGTCTTTGACTGCGATGAAGCGGGAGGTTGCCGACACACCAGGCCGCTTTGCCATGGCATGTGTGTGGGAAATTTCCGTGGAGAATGTCTATCAAATTAGGCGAAAAGGAGGGAAAATAATGGCAAAACAAAAAATTCGTATTCGTTTGAAAGCTTATGATCACAGAATTCTAGATCAATCGGCTGAGAAAATTGTAGAAACAGCAAAACGTTCGGGTGCAAGTGTATCGGGTCCGATTCCACTTCCGACTGACAGATCTGTTTATACGGTTCTACGTGCAGTTCATAAATACAAAGACTCACGTGAGCAGTTTGAAATGCGTACTCATAAACGTTTGATTGATATCGTTAATCCGACACCTCAAACTGTCGATTCATTAATGAAACTCGATTTACCGTCAGGCGTAGACATTGAAATTAAACTTTAATTTATAAATTAAGAACTATAATACAGGAGGTGTTACTAATGACCAAAGGAATCTTAGGAAGAAAAATTGGAATGACACAAGTTTTCGCTGAAAATGGTGATCTAATTCCAGTAACTATAATCCAAGCTACACCGAACGTTGTTCTTCAAAAGAAGACGATAGAAACGGACGGCTATGAAGCAATTCAACTTGGATTTGATGATAAGCGTGAAAAGCTTTCCAACAAACCTGCAAAAGGGCATGTTGCAAAAGCTGAAACAGCACCTAAGCGCTTCATCCGCGAATTTCGCGAATTGGACGTTAGTGCTTACGAAGTTGGACAAGAAGTTAAAGTTGATACATTCGCTGAAGGCGACATAATCGACGTAACTGGTACATCAAAAGGTAAAGGATTCCAAGGTGTTATTAAACGTCATGGTTTCTCGATGGGTCCAATGAGTCACGGGTCTCGTTTCCACCGTTCTACAGGTTCAATCGGTTCAGTTGATGCACAACGTGTATTCAAAGGGAAAGCGATGCCTGGACGTATGGGTAGCGACACAGTTACAATTCAAAATCTTGAAATCGTACGAGTTGACGCTGAGCGTAACTTGCTACTTATAAAAGGTAACGTTCCAGGAGCGCGTAAAACACTTATTAAAGTGAGAAGCGCTATAAAAGGGAACTAACTACTAAAGGAAGGAGGAAATAGAAATGCCCAAAGTAACAGTATTAAACCAAACGGGTTCTTCAGTCGGCGAGATCGAACTAAACGCTGCGATTTTCGGAATTGTACCAAATGAAGCAGTTTTGTTTGAAGCAATCGTTCAACAACGTGCATCATTACGTCAAGGAAATCACAAAGTTAAAAGTCGTTCAGAGGTTGCAGGCGGTGGACGTAAGCCGTGGGCTCAAAAAGGTACAGGTCGTGCTCGACAAGGTTCTATTCGTTCACCACAATGGCGTGGAGGCGGAATCGTATTTGGTCCAACACCAAGAAGCTATTCTTATAAGTTGCCAAAGAAAGTTCGTAGACTTGCATTACTATCAGCTATATCAACGAAAGTGCGCGAAGAGAATCTTATAGTTCTTGAAGCACTCGCACTTAATGCACCAAAAACGAAGGACTTCATTCAGGTTCTTAAAGACCTTTCTATTAACAAGAAGGCTTTGATTGTAACTGCTGACCTTGATGAAACAGTGGCATTGTCTGCTCGTAACATCCCTGGAATTAGCGTAATCACTGCAACTGGACTCAACGTTCTTGATCTTGTTGGGCACGAAAAGCTTGTTATGACAAAAGCTGCAATTCAAAAAGTAGAGGAGGTGCTTGGTTAATGGAAGCACGTGATATTTTAAAACGTCCGGTCATTACCGAGCGTTCTTCTGAACAAATGGAAATCAACAAATACACTTTTGAAGTTGACACACGCGCAAACAAAACACATATCAAGCAAGCTGTAGAAGAAGTTTTCGGTGTTAAAGTCGAAAAAGTCAACGTACAAAACTACAAAGGTAAGTTTAAGCGTATGGGTAAACATGCAGGATACACTAACAAACGTCGTAAAGCGATTGTTACATTGACTGCTGATTCAAAAGATATCGAGCTTTTCGAAATCTAAAATAGTAACAAAAGAAACCTAATTATACGAAGGAGGGAATACAAATGGCGATTAAGAAATACAAACCTACCTCCAACGGACGTCGTAACATGACTTCTTCGGACTTTTCTGAGATCACTGCAGCAAAGCCGGAAAAATCACTGCTATCTCCAATCAAACGGACAGGCGGCCGTAACAATACAGGTAGGATGACTGTTCGTCACCAAGGTGGAGGCCATAAGCGTCAATACCGTATCATCGATTTCAAACGAATTAAAGATGGCATACCAGGACGCGTTGCTACAATAGAGTACGATCCAAACCGTTCTGCCAACATAGCTTTGATCAATTACGTAGATGGAGAGAAACGTTACATTCTCGCTCCAAAAGGTTTAGAAGTAGGCGCAACAGTAATGTCTGGGCCAGATGCTGATATTAAACCTGGAAACGCATTACCACTTGAAAACATTCCAATGGGGTCAACGATCCATAACATCGAAATGAAACCAGGTAAAGGCGGCCAACTCGTCCGTTCTGCAGGAACATCTGCGCAACTTTTGGGACGTGAAGATAAATACGTAATTATTCGTTTACAATCTGGTGAAGTACGTATGATCCTTTCAACTTGTCGCGCAACAATTGGTCAAGTTGGTAATGAGCAACACGAACTTATTAACATCGGTAAAGCAGGACGCTCACGTTGGTTGGGTAAACGTCCATCAGTACGTGGATCTGTAATGAACCCGAACGATCACCCACACGGTGGTGGTGAAGGTAAAACAGGAATTGGGATGCCTTCTCCGCTTACACCATGGGGCAAGCCTACACTTGGTTATAAAACACGTAAGAAAACCAACAAATCCGACAAGTTTATCGTACGTCGTCGTAAAAAATAATGTGAATGAACTGCGGTTCCTTGATTGGACCGTAGTACACGCATGGAGGGAGGTTCCGACATGGGCCGTAGCTTGAAAAAAGGACCTTTTGTAGACGACCATCTTTTAAAGAAGGTTGAAGACCAAAAGGCATCAGATAAAAAACAAGTAATTAGAACTTGGTCACGTCGTTCTACGATATTTCCATCATTCATCGGAATGACAATTGCAGTATATGACGGACGTAAACACGTTCCTGTCTATGTGACTGAAGATATGGTAGGTCACAAACTAGGTGAATTTGCACCAACTCGTACATTTAGAGGTCATGGTAACGATGATAAGAAAACAAAACGGTAATTGAGAGGAGGTTATTCTGATGCAAAAAGCAAGAGCTACTGCCAGCACAATCCGTATTGCTCCTCGCAAAGTTCGTATGGTAGTTGATCTTATCCGAGGCAAGAAAATCGGTGAAGCAGTTGCAATTCTACGTCTGACGCCTAAAGCGGCTTCTCCGGTAGTAGAAAAAGTACTAAACTCAGCGATTGCAAATGCTGAACACAACTACGAAATGAATGTCGAAAACCTTATCGTAAGCGAGATTTTCGTTGGCGAAGGTGCGACTATGAAGCGTTTCCGTCCACGTGCACAAGGTCGTGCTAGTGCGATCAACAAGCGTACGAGTCACATCACTGTAGTGGTATCAGAAAAAAAGGAGGGATAATTCGTGGGTCAAAAAGTACATCCTAACGGTTTACGGGTCGGTATCATCCGCGACTGGGAGTCGAAATGGTACGCTGAAAAAGACTATGCAACACTTTTGCATGAAGACTTAAAGATTCGTGAATACATTGAAAAGCGTCTTGTAGATGCATCGGTTTCTAAAGTAGAAATTGAACGTGCTGCAAAACGTGTTAATATCACAATTCACACTGCAAAACCAGGAATGGTAATCGGTAAGGGCGGTACAGAAGTTGAAACACTTCGTAAACAACTTAACGATATTTCAGGCAAACGCGTACACATTAACATTATAGAAATTAAACGTGCTGATCTTGATGCGAAATTAGTAGCTGAAAGCATTGCACGTCAACTAGAAGGTCGTGTATCATTCAGACGTGTACAGAAACAAGCGATTCAACGTACAATCCGTTCTGGAGCATTAGGAATTAAGACACAAGTTTCTGGACGTCTCGGCGGAGCCGATATTGCACGTGCAGAACATTATAGTGAAGGTACTGTCCCTCTCCATACATTGCGTGCAGATATAGATTATGCACACGCTGAAGCTGATACAACTTTTGGTAAGTTAGGCGTAAAAGTATGGATTTATAGAGGAGAAGTCCTTCCAGTGAGAAAGAAGAACTCTGAGGAAGGAGGCAACTAATATGTTAATGCCTAAACGCGTTAAATATCGTCGAGTTTTCCGTGGTAAAATGCGCGGAACAACAAAAGGCGGAGCAACGGTACAATTCGGTGAATACGGACTTCAAGCAATTGATCCGGCATGGATTACAAGCCGACAAATTGAATCAGCACGTATCGCAATGACACGTTACATGAAACGTGGCGGTAAAGTATGGATCAACATTTTCCCACACAAACCATATACAAAAAAGCCTCTCGAAGTTCGAATGGGTTCTGGTAAAGGTGCTGTAGAAGGCTGGGTAGCTGTTGTTAAGCCTGGTAGAATCATGTTTGAAATCGCAGGTGTAAGTGAAGATGTTGCACGTGAAGCACTTCGTCTAGCATCACACAAACTTCCTATTAAGACTAAGTTTGTAAAACGTGAAGAAATTGGTGGTGAATCTAATGAAAGCTAAAGAAATCCGTGACTTGACAACTGCAGAGATTGAGCAACAAGTGAAATCACTGAAAGAAGAGCTTTTCAACCTTCGCTTCCAATTGGCGACAGGCCAATTAGAAAACACTGCACGTATCGGCGAAGTTCGTAAGTCGATTGCGCGCATGAAAACTGTTATACGTCAAAGAGAAATCAGTGCAAATAACTGATGGAGGAGGTTGCAACCATGACTGAGCGTAACCAACGCAAAGTATACACAGGCCGTGTCGTGTCTGACAAAATGGATAAGACTGTTACTGTAATGGTCGAAACATACAAAAAACATACTTTATACGGTAAACGTGTAAAATATTCTAAAAAGCTTAAAGCACATGATGAATTAAATGATGCAAAAATCGGCGATGTAGTCCGCATTATGGAAACTCGTCCGTTATCAGCAACAAAGCGTTTTCGCCTACTTGAAGTTGTCAAGAAAGCGGTAGTTATCTAATAAAGTTCGGATCTAAAAATCCGGGAGGAGGTAGCCTCAATGATTCAACAGGAAAGTCGTATGAAAGTCGCCGACAATTCAGGCGCTCGTGAAGTTCTAACTATTAAAGTATTAGGCGGTACTGGCCGTAAAGTAGCAAATATCGGTGATGTAGTTGTCTGTACAGTGAAAAAAGCAACACCTGGTGGCGTTGTTAAGAAGGGCGAAATCGTCAAGGCTGTTATCGTCCGTACGAAAAGTGGAGTACGTCGCAAAGATGGTTCATATATAACGTTTGATGAAAACGCATGTGTAATTATCCGTGATGACCAAAGCCCACGTGGTACAAGAATTTTCGGACCAGTTGCTCGTGAACTTCGCGACAGCAATTTCATGAAAATTATTTCACTAGCTCCCGAAGTTCTTTAATTCACATGACAGTGCCAATCAAGGAGGTGCGACAGAATGCATGTAAAAAAAGGCGATAAAGTTATGGTTATCACTGGAAAAGATAAAGGAAAAACCGGCGTAATCCTAGCCGCTTTCCCTAAGAAAGACCGTGTGCTTGTTGAAGGTGTAAACATCGTCAAGAAACATACAAAACCAAACCAGGAAAATCCTCAAGGTGGAATTGTTAGTTTAGAGGCAGCTATCCATATATCTAACGTTATGTTGATAGACCCTAAAACGGGTGAACCAACCCGAGTAGGATATAAGATTGAAGATGGCAAAAAAGTTCGTGTTGCTAAAAAATCCGGTGAATTATTGGATAAATAAGTAACGGATGAAAGGAGATCCATATAGATGAGCCGTTTTAAAGAGAAGTTTATTAAAGAAGTTACTCCTGCACTTATGAGCAAGTTTGAATATACATCGGTTATGCAAGTACCAAAAGTTGATAAGATTGTTATTAACATGGGTGTTGGTGATGCTGTTCAGAATACGAAAGCATTAGACGCTGCAGTTGAAGACTTAACTATCATTTCTGGTCAAAAACCGGTTGTCACATTAGCGAAGAAATCTATCGCTGGATTCCGTCTCCGTGAGGGAATGCCTATCGGAACTAAAGTTACATTACGCGGAGAGCGTATGTACGAATTTCTTGATAAGCTAATTTCAATTTCACTACCTCGTGTACGTGACTTCCGTGGAGTTTCAAAGAAGGCATTCGACGGACGTGGAAACTACACGCTTGGCGTGAAAGAACAATTGATATTTCCTGAAATTGACTACGACAAAGTTTCTAAAATACGCGGTATGGATATCGTCATCGTTACGACTGCAAACTCTGATGAAGAAGCACGTGAGTTATTGACGCAGTTCGGCATGCCGTTCCAAAAGTAAATAAGAGGGAGGCGTAAACGTGGCTAAGAAATCAATGATCGCTAAACAAAAACGTACACCTAAACATGCAGTTCAGGCATACACAAGATGCGAGCGATGTGGTCGTCCACATTCCGTATATCGTAAGTTCAAGCTTTGCCGTATTTGTTTCCGCGAATTGGCATACAAAGGACAAATTCCTGGCGTTAAAAAAGCAAGCTGGTAATCCCCTAAATATGGGAAGGAGGTAAATGCAATGACAATGAGTGATCCGATCGCAGACATGCTTACACGCATCCGTAACGCGAACATGGTTCGTCACGAGAAGCTTGAAGTTCCTGCTTCAAACATGAAAAAAGAAATTGCTGAAATCTTGAAACGTGAAGGTTTTGTACGCGAAGTTGAATATGTGAAAGATAACAAACAAGGTATCATCCGCATATTCCTTAAATATGGTCAAAATAACGAGCGAGTTATCACTGGTCTTAAACGTATTTCTAAACCGGGTCTTCGTGTTTACGCAAAAACAAACGAAGTTCCTAAAGTTTTGAATGGCCTAGGTATCGCCCTCGTTTCCACATCACACGGTATCCTTACTGATAAGGATGCACGCGCTAAACAAGTAGGCGGAGAAGTAGTAGCTTACGTTTGGTAATATGTAACAATTGAATGGAGGTGCAACTGAATGTCCCGTATTGGAAAAAAGCCGATTGAAGTTCCTGCAGATGTGACTGTTACTATCGCAGATGGTAACGTCGTTACTGTAAAAGGTCCAAAAGGCGAACTAACTAGTAGTTTTAATACTGATATTAAAATCGAGAGAGAAGATAACGTGATCACATTGATCCGTGCTTCTGAATCTAAAGAACACCGTTCTATGCACGGAACGACTCGTTCACTTCTTGATAATATGGTGACAGGCGTTTCAAAAGGTTTTGAAAAATCGCTTGAACTTGTTGGGGTAGGTTACCGTGCGACACTTCAAGGTACAAAACTTGTATTAAACGTCGGATACTCACACCCAGTTGAGTTTATACCAGAAGAAGGAATTCAAGTCGAAGTTCCTGCTAACACAAAAATCACAATTCGTGGTATTGATAAAGAACGCGTAGGTGCTCTTGCATCTAAAGTACGTCAAGTACGTCCACCTGAGCCTTACAAAGGTAAAGGTATTCGTTACGTAGGCGAAGTCGTTCGTCGTAAAGAAGGAAAAACAGGTAAATAATGCCTCATAAAGCATTTGGAAGGAGTGACCACGATGATTACGAAAAAAGATAGAAACGTTGTCCGTAAAAAACGCCATGCTCGCGTTCGTACTAAAATTAGCGGAACTGCAGCACGTCCACGTTTGAACGTTTATCGTTCAAACAAGCATATTTACGCACAATTGATTGATGATATTAATGCAGTAACAATTGCTAGTGCATCAACAATGGACAAAGAGTTCGAATCTGGAACTAAATCAAACGCTGAAGCTGCTGTTAAAGTAGGCGAGTTAATCGCGAAAAAAGCTGTTGAAAAAGACGTCAAAACGGTCGTTTTCGACCGTGGCGGTTACCTATTTCACGGCCGTGTGAAAGCTCTTGCTGACTCAGCACGTGAAAATGGTCTAGAATTTTAATTTAAGAAGGAGGGACACATTTAATGCGTCGTAATGATCAGAATAAAAGCGAATTCGAAGAACGCGTAGTAACGATTAATCGCGTTGCGAAAGTTGTTAAAGGTGGACGTCGTTTCCGCTTTACTGCTCTCGTTGTAATCGGAGATAAAAACGGCCGCGTAGGTTTTGGAACTGGTAAAGCACAAGAAGTTCCAGACGCAATCCGTAAAGCTATCGATGATGCTAAGAAAAACTTAATTGTTGTACCTAGAGTTAAGGGAACAACACCTCACGAAGTGCTTGGTCACTTTGGTGCAGGTTCAGTTCTTATTAAACCAGCAGCGCCTGGTACTGGAGTTATTGCGGGCGGACCTGTCCGTGCGGTTCTAGAACTTGCGGGTATCACTGATATACTTTCAAAATCACTTGGATCAAGCACACCAATTAACATGGTTCGTGCAACTGTTGCTGGACTGAAAAGTTTGAAGCGTGCTGAAGATGTAGCTAAGCTACGTGGAAAAACAGTAGAAGAACTGTTAGGTTAAGGGGGGACACACAATGACGAGTAAACTTGAAATTACCCTTAGAAAAAGCGTAATCGGTTCAAAGCCGGCACAACGTAAAACAGTTGAAGCACTAGGATTACGTAAACTAAATCAAGTGGTTGAACATAAAGACAATGTTGCAATTCGCGGCATGGTCGGTAAAGTAGCCCACTTGGTTACAGTTAAAGAACTATAATCTTGATTTATTGAATAAGGAGGTGCCAATTAGATGAAATTACACGAAATGAAACCAGCTGACGGTTCTAGAAAAAAACGCAAACGCGTTGGACGCGGAATGAGTTCAGGACATGGTAAAACTTCCGGTAGAGGACATGATGGTCAAAACTCTCGTTCGGGTGGTGGCGTACGTCTTGGGTTCGAAGGTGGACAAATTCCATTATTCCAACGTCTTCCAAAACGTGGATTTACAAATATCAACCGTAAAGACTATGCAATTGTGAACCTTGATAAACTTAATATGTTTGATGAAGGCACAGTTGTAACGCCTGAGTTGTTACTTGAGCTAGGTGTTGTAAGCAATGCTAAATCTGGAATTAAGATTCTTGGTAACGGCGTTATCGAGAAGAAAATAACAGTTAGAGCAAACAAATTTTCTGCATCCGCAAAGGAAGCAATTGAAAAAGCGGGCGGGCAAACTGAGGTGGTTTAATGTTTCAGACAATCTCCAACTTAATGCGCGTTCGAGATATCAGAAGTAAAATCATTTTCACGTTGCTGCTACTTATCGTTTTTAGATTAGGAACATTTATAACGGTTCCTAACGTTGACGCAACGGCTTTACAGCAATCTGATAATAGTCTTATTGGATTCATGAATATTTTCGGTGGTGGAGCACTTGCTAACTTTTCGATTTTAGCACTTGGAATCATGCCGTATATTACCGCATCCATTATTGTGCAACTATTACAGATGGATGTTGTTCCAAAGTTTGCTGAATGGGCAAAACAAGGTGACGTTGGAAGACGTAAACTTGCACAGTTTACAAGGTATTTCACAATTATCCTTGCTTTCATTCAAGCAATTGCTATGTCATTTGGCTTTAATAGTATGTTTGGCGGACAGCTTATCAAGTCTGAAGGCGTTTCAACATATGTCGTTATTGCAATCGTATTAACTGCTGGTACTGCATTCTTGTTGTTTCTCGGTGAAAAGATCACGGAAAGAGGTGTTGGAAATGGTATTTCCATCATTATCTTTGCTGGTATTGCTGCCGGAATCCCAACAGCTGTAAATCAGTATTATGCAACTCAACTAAAAGATGCAGGTGATGCGCTATTTATTAAAATAGCCATTGCAGTACTACTTCTTCTAGTAATTATTGCTGTAACAGTTGGAGTTATTTATGTGCAAGAAGCACTTCGAAAAATTCCGATTCAATATGCTAAACGTGTTTCTGGACGGGGACCGACAACTGCTGGTCAACAGACACATTTACCATTAAAACTAAATGCTGCAGGGGTTATCCCGGTAATCTTTGCTTCTGCATTCTTTATAACACCGCAATCAATCGCGTCGTTTTTCGGAACAAATAGTGTTACGACGAAGATCCAATCGATATTTGATTATACGAATCCAATTGGTATGGTCATTTACGTTGTACTTATTGTCGCATTTACTTACTTCTACGCATTTATTCAGGTAAATCCTGAAAACATGGCAGATAATCTGAAAAAGCAAGGTGCTTATATTCCTGGTATTCGTCCTGGTGCGAATACACAAAGTTATTTAACAAGCACTTTGTATAGACTTACTTTTGTTGGAGCTTCATTCCTTGCGGTAGTATCAGTTATGCCGATTTTCTTTATCAATTTCGCAAACCTTCCACAGTCTGCGCAAATTGGAGGAACAAGTTTACTAATCGTTGTTGGGGTTGCCCTTGAAACGATGAAACAACTTGAATCACAACTTGTGAAAAGGCATTATAAAGGTTTTATGAAATAAGTTTTTCGAGAGATACATTTTGGAAAACGAATATGAAGGCGGAGGACTTGACGTATGAATATCGTATTAATGGGTTTGCCAGGTGCTGGTAAAGGTACACAGGCAGACAAAATTGTCGAAAAGTACGAGACCCCTCATATTTCTACAGGCGATATGTTCCGTGCTGCAATACAAGAAGGTACGGAACTTGGAGTCAAAGCAAAATCTTACATGGATCAGGGAGCACTTGTTCCTGATGAAGTGACAATCGGTATCGTTCGTGAACGATTAAGTAAACCCGATTGTGATAACGGCTTCTTGCTCGATGGTTTCCCTCGTACTGTTCCACAGGCAGCAGCCCTTGATGAGCTATTGTCTGAAATGGGACGTAGGATTGAACATGTTCTTAATATCCAAGCAGATAAAGACGAACTTGTTGCACGCTTAACAGGTCGCCGAATTTGTAAAGTATGCGGAACATCTTATCACTTACAATTCAACCCGCCAAAGGTTGAAGGAAAATGTGATAAGGATGATGGAGAACTTTATCAACGAGCTGACGACAATCCAGAGACAGTCACAAATCGTCTGGAAGTAAATATGACTCAAACAGCACCACTTCTATCATATTATGATGGAAAAGGTATTTTGGTAAATATTAATGGTCAACAAAACATTGATATTGTTTTTAAAGAACTGGACGCAATTCTTCAAAAAGGCGATCAGTAACACTTTTAGGTACATACTCATGTATGCTTTAAGGGTATTTATGGATATGCTACATGAAGTGTATGTTTTATCGAGATACAAAAGTTATTATGTGCCCGGTATAAGAACTGCTTAGAGTTCAATGAGGCGTAAAAAAGTTCTTCAATGAACTGTAATAACGTAACAAGGAACTCATCTACGGCAATCCGGACGGTCGTGTCCATTCAGATACGATTTACCACAACAATAGTCGAAAGACTGGTTTGCGGGAAACGAAATGTGACAGACGTCTTTCGAACATCACTCTTGCGGTCCAGACATATGTTGAAGGAAGCCTTAAAGGCGACTGATGCCGATTGATGGTGAGAACCTTTATTGATATAGAAGGGAGACAGGATTGATGGCGAAAGACGATGTAATCGAAGTAGAAGGTACTGTAGTCGAAACGTTACCAAACGCGATGTTCAAAGTGGAGCTGGAAAACGGCCATACGATTCTTGCGCATGTATCTGGCAAAATCCGTATGCACTTTATCCGCATCCTGCCTGGCGACAAAGTGACAATGGAACTTTCGCCTTATGATTTGACACGCGGCCGTATAACGTACCGCTTTAAATAAACTTTTGTACTCCGGAATATGAAGGAGGTTGGGTAAGATGAAAGTAAGGGCATCTGTAAAACCGATCTGCGAAAAATGTAAAGTTATTCGTAGACGTGGCCGAGTAATGATTATTTGTGAAAATCCAAGACATAAACAAAGACAAGGCTAATATAGAAGGAGGTGCACAATCTTTATGGCACGTATTGCTGGTGTAGACATTCCGCGCGATAAGCGCATTGTAATTTCATTAACTTATATTTTTGGAATTGGAAAAACAACTGCAGAGAAGGTATTAGCAGAAGCTGGAGTTTCTGAAGAAACTCGAGTTCGTGATCTTACTGACGCTGAGCTAGATAAAATTCGTGAACAAATGGATACTTTGAAAGTTGAAGGTGACCTACGTCGCGAAACTTCACTAAACATCAAACGATTGATGGAAATCGGTAGTTTCCGTGGTATTCGTCATCGTCGAGGATTGCCTGTACGCGGGCAAAACACTAAAAACAACGCACGTACTCGCAAAGGTGCAAAACGCACTGTAGCTAACAAGAATAAATAATAGGTAAAGGAGGTATCTTCTTAACATGGCAAAGAAACAAGTCACTCGTAAACGTCGTGTGAAAAAGAATATCGAGTCTGGTATTGCACATATTCGTTCGACGTTCAACAACACAATTGTTACAATTACCGATATGCAGGGAAATGCTCTGTCTTGGTCAAGTGCAGGCGCACTAGGCTTCAGAGGTTCTCGTAAATCTACTCCTTTCGCTGCTCAAATGGCTGCTGAAACAGCTGCTAAGTCTGCAATGGAGCATGGTTTGAAAACATTAGAAGTAACTGTTAAAGGTCCAGGAGCTGGACGTGAAGCAGCGATTCGTTCTCTACAAGCTGCAGGTCTTGAAGTAACTGCAATTAGAGACGTAACACCGGTTCCTCATAACGGATGCCGCCCACCAAAACGTCGTCGTGTATAATGGCTTTTTATCCATTTGATTGAGAAACACAATTATTGTCAAAAATGAATTGTGGGATTACATTTTGTCTTTTGAGAAAATCGATTTCAATATGGAACGGCCTGTACATTAGATGTTTTGAAGGAGGATAACCGAATGATCGAAATTGAGAAACCAAAAATTGAGACAGTTAAGATCAACGATAATTCCAAGTTTGGTAAGTTTATCATTGAACCATTAGAGCGTGGATACGGGAATACTTTAGGGAATTCTCTACGTCGCATTCTTCTTTCTTCATTACCTGGAGCAGCCGTTACTTCAATTCAAATTGATGGTGTACTTCACGAGTTTTCTACGGTTGAAGGTGTCGTTGAAGACGTCGCATCAATTATTTTGAATGTGAAAAAGCTTGCCCTTAAAATTTATTCTGATGAAGAAAAAGTGATTGAAATAGATATAAAGGGTGAAGGAGTCATTACTGCTGCGGATATTACGCATGATAGTGATGTTGAAATTATGAACCCAGAGCTACCTATTGCTACACTTGGGAAAAACGGTCATTTACGCATGCGGATGTATGCTGTTCGTGGTCGCGGTTATGCACCATCTGAAACAAATAAACGTGAAGATCTTGCAATTGGTGTTATTCCGATTGATTCGGTTTATACTCCGGTCTCAAGAGTTAACTTCCAAGTGGAAAATACTCGAGTCGGTCAAATGGCCAATTTCGATAAACTTACACTAGACGTTTGGACAGATGGAAGTATTGGTCCTAAGGAAGCTGTATCACTTGGAGCAAAAATTCTAACTGAGCATTTGAATATATTTGTTGGCATGACTGATGAAGCACAAACTGCAGAAATCATGGTAGAAAAAGAGGAAGACCAAATAGAGAAAGTTCTAGAGATGACGATTGAAGAACTCGACCTTTCGGTTAGATCTTATAACTGCTTGAAGCGTGCAGGTATTAACACTGTTCTTGAGCTTGCTAGCAAAACAGAAGATGAAATGATGAAAGTACGAAATCTAGGACGTAAATCACTTGAAGAAGTGAAAGCGAAACTGGATGAGCTTAATCTTATTTTACGAACAGAAGATTGAGTGATCTTATTGGGTAAGGAGGAAAAACTTTTATGGGATACAGAAAACTTGGACGTACAAGTTCACAACGTAAAGCATTACTTCGTGACCTTACAACGGATCTAATCATACATGAGCGTATTCAAACAACAGAAACACGAGCGAAAGAACTTCGTTCAGTTGTTGAAAAAATGATTACACTCGGTAAACGTGGAGACTTGCACGCACGTCGTCAAGCCGCACAATATATCCGTCGTGAACTCGTTACAGTTACAAACGATGAGGGCAATGAATCAGAAATCTATGCACTTCAAAAACTTTTTGATAATGTCGCTCCACGTTACACAGAGCGTCAAGGTGGATATACTCGTATCATGAAAATGGGCCCGCGTCGCGGTGACGGTGCACCCATCGTCATAATCGAACTCGTTTAATTGATTTCATTTTAGAAGGGTGTGTCGGGCTTTATGCTTGTCCACACCCTTTTTCAACACAGATTTATACGACAACTTTAAAAGCTGAGTGTTATGATCGTCGACAGAACCTTGTCTTCTTGGTCTAGCTCTACGCACCTCATCCGCTGTACTGGACTTGAGCACCCGGTACAAGTCATAGATATGAGCGCATTTCTTCGGATGAGGTGCGCGCTTTTTTTTTACTTAAAATAAGGATTCTTCGCATTTTTTGCGAGGGGTCCTTACTCTTATAATAATAAGTTATTTACTATACATAAAATGCGGTAAGCCGGAGGTGTCGGCAATGAAAGAAATTCTGTCGATGGACAAAGTAACATATTCATATCCATCTGAGGATGGTCAAACAACAAATGCAGTTGATAATGTGTCATTCACTGTGCATGAAGACGAATGGATTGCCATTGTTGGACATAATGGATCTGGTAAATCTACACTTGCAAAATTAATGATTGGACTTTTATTTCCTGATTCGGGAGATGTGAGTGTTTTTATTGAAAAGTTAACAGAGGAAAACTTGTGGGATATTCGTTCGAAGATGGGTATTGTATTCCAGAACCCGGACAATCAGTTTGTTGGTTCAACAGTGCAGGATGACGTAGCATTTGCTCTTGAAAACAATGGAATTCCTTTTGAAGAAATGGTTCTTCGCGTCCATGAGTCACTAGCTCAAGTAAACATGGGGGATTTCTTAGATCATGAACCACATCATCTATCAGGTGGGCAAAAACAAAGGGTAGCAATTGCGGGTGCACTTGCATTAAAACCACGTTTACTTATTATGGACGAAGCAACATCAATGTTAGATCCGCAAGGTCGTGACGAAGTAATTCAAATCGTTCAAGAGTTAAAGAAGAGCACAGGACTCACTGTCATTTCAATTACGCATGATTTAGAAGAAGCACTACTTGCAGATCGAATAATTGTTATGAATAAAGGTCAGTTGCTCACAACAGGAACACCAGAGCAAATATTTTCTAGTGGGAACGAACTTGAGTCCATTGGCTTGGACTTGCCATTTGCAATGAAAGTCTCCAATTTATTACGAGAATTTGGATTAGATTTAAATGGAGAACATATGACAGAAAAAGAGTTGGTGAATGAATTATGGACATCTCACTTCAGCAAGTAGGATATTTATACGGTAAAGATTCTCCTTTTGAGAAAAGGGCATTGCACGAAGTGGATGTCACGATTCATTCGGGTTCTTACACCGCAATAATTGGTCATACAGGTTCTGGTAAATCCACGTTATTAATGCATTTAAATGGTCTGTTAAAACCTTCTGAAGGAATTGTGAAGATTGGTGATGCAACCATTACTGCTGGAACAAAAGCCAAGGGGCTGAAAGAAGTTCGAAGACATGTAGGAATTGTCTTTCAATTTCCGGAACACCAACTTTTTGAAGAGACTGTTGAAAAAGATATCATGTTTGGACCAATGAATTTTGGTGTTGATAAAGAAGAAGCTAGAAGACGAGCACATGAACTGATTGAGCAGTTAGGTCTTCCCAAAGAAATCGCAGAACAGTCTCCGTTTGAGCTCTCAGGAGGGCAAATGAGGCGCGTCGCGATTGCTGGTGTACTTGCATTCAAACCGTCCGTGCTCGTCCTGGACGAGCCGACAGCGGGCTTGGATCCTAAGGGACGGAAGGAAATCATGGACTTGTTCCGTGTTCTTCATGAACGAGAAAACTTAACAACCATTCTAGTGACACATAGCATGGAAGATGCGGCTCGCTATGCGGACAACATTATAGTGATGCATGATGGTACATCCGTCATGAATGGTACGCCTGAAGAAGTTTTCGGTGATGAGGAGAGACTTGCAACATATAGGCTTGGCTTACCTCGTTCGGTTAAATTTCAGCGCGATTTTGAAAAGCTGATTGGTCGTTCATTGCCTAAAATGGCACTAACGGAAGAAATTCTTGCTGAGGAAATTGCGAAAGTAGCAGCAGAAGTAGGTGGCCGTTAGTGTTAGAAAAAATGATTTTTGGTCGTTTTATTCCGGGAACATCTTTTATACACAAATTGGATCCACGAGCTAAATTATCTTTTGTGTTTTTATTTATAATTGCTGTTTTTATTGCTAATAATGTATGGACCTACGGATTGTTATTGGTATTTACATTGTTTGTTATATTTGTTTCTCGAATACGTTTTTACTTTTTAATAAATGGGTTAAAACCCATAATCTTTCTTATCGTATTCACTTTTTTAATGCATATTTTCTTCACAAAAGAAGGGGCTCTTTTGGTCGATTGGAAATTTATTAAGATTTATGAGGAAGGTTTGCGACAAGCAATTTTCATTTCAACCCGTTTTCTTGTACTCGTTTTAATGACTTCTATTTTGACCCTGACAACTACACCAATTTCAATAACAGATGGCTTAGAAGAACTCTTAAATCCCTTCAAACGATTCAAGTTGCCTGTCCACGAACTTGCATTGATGATGTCAATATCTCTCCGTTTTATACCTACACTTATGGATGAAACAGATAAAATATTGAAAGCCCAGCTTGCACGAGGCTCGGATATTAGCACGGGTTCTATCAAGCAACGAATTGGCGCGGTAATACCTCTTCTAGTGCCACTGTTTGTGAGCGCATTTAAACGTGCTGAAGATCTCGCCGTCGCCATGGAAGTTCGTGGATATCGTGGTGGTGAAGGAAGAACAAGGTATCGACAATTAAGCTGGGGATATCGTGATACAACGATAATGGTTCTGCTTCTAATACTTATTATTGGCCTCTATTTTCTTAGGGGGGTGTAAGTGAGATGAATCGAATAAAAGCGACTATTTCGTATGATGGTACAAACTTTGCGGGTTACCAGATACAACCGGGAATACGAACTGTTCAGCAAGAGATTGATAAAGCATTGGTGAAAATCCATAAGGGAGAGAACATGGTCTCTTATGCGAGCGGAAGAACAGATGCGGGCGTTCATGCAAATGGTCAAGTCATTCATTTTGACACACCTTTCAGTTTACCGCTGGACCGATGGAAAAGAGCGCTTAATGTTTTGCTTCCGACAGATATCCGTATTAACAAAGTAGAGAATGTCGATCAGGATTTTCACGCGCGCTATTCTGCCACGGGTAAAACGTATCGTTACAAGTGGTCCTATAGCGATGTGCACAGTCCATTCGAGCGAAACTTTTCGGTGCATTTGGGAACTCGGAAACCAGATGTTGAAAAAATGCGGGAGGCTGCGGTGCATCTAATGGGTACCCACGACTTTGCTAGTTTTTGTTCAACAAAAACGGCGACAAGTAATAAAGTACGAACCGTAAAACTGCTAACACTTGAAGAACGGGGTGAGTTTCTTGTTATGACAATTAACGGAGACGGCTTTTTATACAATATGGTTCGAACAATTGCGGGTGTTTTGTTAGATGTTGGAGTAGGTCGGAAATCACCTTCAGATGTACATTGCATTCTTGAAAAAAAAGATCGGAAAACTGCCGGAAAAACCTTGTCAGCACATGGTTTGTACTTAGAAAGTGTAGAATATAAAAGCTAGGACAACCCGTCCTAGTGTATATTATTAAAATGCTTGACTTTATGTTAAATCTATTATATGATAAGAAATGGTATTTCTAAAACCCCACAAGAAGCCCCGGAAGGTAATTTGTGTTTAGGGATAGAGAAAACGGAAACAGATTTTGATACATTTAGGAGGACAAAAAATGCGTACAACATTCATGGCTAAAAGTCACGAAGTAGAACGTAAATGGTTCGTTGTCGACGCTGAAGGACAGACGCTTGGTCGTCTTGCTTCTGAAGTAGCACAACTTTTACGTGGTAAACATAAACCGACTTTCACACCAAACGTTGACACAGGTGATCACGTGATTATCATCAACGCTGAGAAAATCGAATTGACAGGAAACAAATTGAAAGACAAGATTTACTACCGTCACTCTGGTTACACGGGTAATCTTAAGCAACGTACAGCACTTGAAATGCGTACTAATTATCCGACAAAAATGCTTGAACTTGCAATTAAAGGAATGCTTCCTAAAGGTCCTTTAGGTCGTCAAACTTATAGAAAATTAAACGTATACGCTGGAACGGATCACCCGCATGCAGCACAAAAACCGGAAGTTTACGAACTTCGCGGATAATTAAGAGGAGGAAACACCTTTGGCACAAGTACAATATCTCGGCACTGGCCGTCGTAAAAGTTCTGTAGCTCGTGTACGTCTCGTTCCTGGTAATGGCAAAATCGTCATTAACAATCGTGATGTAGAAGACTACGTACCATTTGAAACATTACGTGAGGTTATTAAACAACCACTCGTTACAACAGAAACACTTGGAAGCTATGATATCCTTGTAAACGTTCATGGTGGCGGTTATACAGGACAAGCTGGAGCAATTCGTCACGGTGTTGCACGTGCACTTTTAAATGTAGACCCTGACTTCCGTGCTGCACTTAAATCAGCAGGATTCTTAACACGTGATTCACGCATGAAAGAACGTAAAAAATACGGTCTTAAAGGCGCACGTCGCGCACCACAGTTCTCAAAACGTTAATCGATTTTGTTTTGTATCGACGTTAAAAAAAGTTTTTTGGTTCAAGTTGGTTCAAACCAACGTTAACCTTTCAAATAACTTAACAGATTGAAAGCATCGGCATCTTGCTGGTGCTTTTTTTCTGGTATTAAATAAATATATCCAAAAGGGGAATACTATCATAAACGACTATAACGCAGTATTAGCAAGAAATACGGAAAATGCTCCAAACGGTAACGGTCTATATTCACAGACTGTAGCTTTCTCTCATTACAATAATCTATCGGCTCAATTACCTATCGAGCCGAACACCGGTAAATTGGTAGCCGGTGGTATAAAAGAGCAGACTGAACAGTGCTTTAAAAATATCAAGGCAATTATAGACAGCATCGATCATGTTATGAGCGATGTTGTTAGAATCACTGTATTCGTTAAGAATATCAAAGATGTTGAAGCTATAGATAAAGTTTATAAAACATTCTTCCCAACTTATGTACCAACACGAACAATAGTTGCAGTTGATGCTTTACCTATGGATGCTTTGTTACAAATTGATGCACTTGTTTCACACGGCGAAGGTACAATTCCAAACGCACCACAAGCAGGCGACCTCATTAAGCTTACAAATAACACGGCAAATGCACCTACAAGTCTTTTATCTACACAAACTGTGTCTTTCTCTCATTACAATAATCTTTCAGCTCAATTACCTATTGATCCAAGAACTGGGAGATTGGTAGCTGGCGGTGTAAAAGAGCAGGCCCAACAGTGCTTAAAAAATATGAAGGCAATTTTAGAGAGTATCGACGTTCCTTTTGACGATATAGTTAAAGTTAATATCTACCTTAAAAACCTCTCGGATATTGAAGCCGTAAATGAAGTTTATACAACATTTTTCCCAGACTCGGCTATTGCCAGGGCCACGGCCTATGTCCCTGCAAGGACAACAGTTGCAGTCTCAGCTTTACCTATAGATGCTTTGGTGCAAATTGAAGCAGTGGTGTCACACGGAGATGGTACACCTCCACAAGCTGTTGAAGACAGGCATGGAATCGTTATAAAGGCAAACAACACTGAAAATGCACCAAAGAGTTCTTTATCTACACAAACAGTAGCGTTTTCTCATTACAATCACATTTCGGCTCAATTACCTTTGGACCCGAAAACTGGTGAAATGGTAGCTGGTGGTGTAAAAGAGCAGGCTGGACAGTGCTTAAAAAATATTAATGCAATCTTAGAAAGTATCGATCACGTTATGGATGATGTGGTTAAAGTAAATATCTACCTTAAAAACATCGTAGATATTGATGCTGTAGATGAAGTTTATACAACATTCTTCCCAGGTGGTGTTCCTGCACGAAGTACAATTGGCGTATCAGCTTTACCTAAAGATGCTTTAATCCAAATCGATGCGGTTGTATCAAACGCTGAAGGAACACCTCCAAAAGAATAACAAGCATTTGTTTGTAAATACAGGAACTCTCAAAGCTACTTATTATTGCGGATGGATGGTGAATGCGAAATCGCATATCCATTTCATGAAATGTGGCTGTCCTAAAAGAAATTTGAGAAGGCTTATGTTTTTAATCAGTACAGAAGTATAAACTCATCCTTAAAGCTTGTTTTCCCCTACGGTGCGGCGAACAGTGTGCTACTTTATATTCATAAAGAGTCATGAGTTAAAATTACAAACCCTTTACCCTTTATGGATAAGGGTTTTTTTAATGTCTACATCACTGAATATGCTTAGATTAACCAGGTTACACTACAACAGAAATGACAATTGTCGTGAAAGGTAGTGGGTATATGTCAATGAAAGAACTAATGGATTTTAACTTTTGGGAAATGATTCTGAGAACAACTTTGGCTTTTGCGGCACTTTTGATTTTGGCTCGAATACTCGGGAAGAAACAACTGAGTCAGTTAACTTTCTTCCATTATATTACGGGTATTACATTCGGGTCGATTGCAGCTGAGATGGCTGGACAAACAGATGTACCGTTTATGGATGCTTTAATTGCACTAGTCTGGTGGGCCATGCTAACGTTGATGTTAAGCTATATTTCTCTTAAGTCGAGTAAATTTCGAGTTATTATTGACGATGAACCTTCAATAGTAATTAGAAACGGAGTCATCTTAGATAAATCTTTAAAAAAAGCGCGGTTGCATATGGATGATGTCATGATGATGCTGCGAGAACAATCCATATTCTCGATTCAGGATGTTCACTACGCAGTATTGGAAACAAATGGTGAATTAAGTGTAATGAAGAAGGCGGCTCAACAAGAACCGACGAAGACAGATGTAAATGCACCTATTACTGAACCCATATATATGCCTTCGGAAATAATTTCTGATGGTAAACTAGTTGTAAAAAATATGCGAGAACTTAAGTTAACCGAGGAATGGGTTATGAAGAAGTTAAAGAAAAAACAAATAAATTCAATCGATGAGGTTTTTTACGCTCAAATTCAAACAGATGGTTCTTTATTTGTAGATAAAAAAAGTAAAGAATAAGGATTACTTTATTTCATTAATGATAAAATCTGTTACCATAAAAGTATGAAATTAAAAGGGGGAGTACATATGAAAGAAATTACAACTGTGGAACTTCAAACGATGTTAGAAAAAGGAGATGTTCTAAATTTAATTGACGTACGTGAAAATGATGAAGTAGCTGAAGGTGTTATTCCAGGGGCAAAACATATACCTCTGGGCGACGTAGAGGCGCGTATGGAAGAACTTGATAAAACAGCAGAGTACATTGTGATTTGTCGATCAGGAGGACGTAGTGGACGTGCTACGCAGTTTTTATCGGACGCGGGTTATGATGTCACGAATATGGTAGGCGGAATGTTGGAGTGGAACGGTAAAACAGAATGATGAAATGCAATTTGGAGCCCAATGCGGTTCCTTTTTTTATTAACAATTCACATCCATTACTGTCTTTCAACTGGACATATTATTATTAGTAACTGCGTATAGTTAAGGAAAAAGGCGGTGTCAGTTTGAAGCGGTGGATAATGGTTGGAGTTATTTTTTTGTGTTCACTCGTAGTTGTCATTTATGGAGTAAATGCGTCCGAGAAAAAGTTCTTCATGCCCGATGAGTTGGGTGGTGTGAAAATTGTTATTGACCCAGGACACGGTGGATTAGATGGCGGTGCATCTTCTGGTGATATCGTTGAACGCGATATCACGCTAAGTATTGCTCTGATATTATCGAAGCAACTTGAAAAGAAGGGTGCAACGGTCATTATGACTCGCAAACAAGGCGGCGATGCAATTGCGGAGCATTCACCGACAGATAAGTTTTTAACGATTCGTTCAAGAAAGTTAGCGGATTTAAAATTACGTGAAAAAATTGCAGTTAATGAAAATCCAGATGTGTTTATTAGTGTTCATGTCAATTCAATACCGGATGATAGATGGCGTGGTGCTCAAGTCTTTTATCACGTAGGCGGTCATCCAAATGGTGAGTTTCTGGCAAAGTCAATCCAGCAGTCCTTCCGTAACAGTCTGAAAAATACAGATCGTGAAGCACTAGCGATTAGCGGAGTCTACTTATTGAAAAAAGCACCAATGCCGGCAGTTTTGGTTGAAACGGGATTTCTGTCCAATAGTGAGGAGCGCGCACTTTTGACAGATTCGAAGTATCAGGAGAAAATTGCGAATGCTATTACGAAAGGAATTATTGACTTTATGTCGGTGGAAATGAATTGAAGACCTTTAGTTGAGTCCGTATTCAATCGCTATGTTATACTTGGAGGGTATTTAACTAATCCTCCAAGGAGTGTTTAACTTGATAAATGAACAAACAGCTCGTGAATTGCTTGGGCAGCTTAAAGATCCGTTTTTACATAAAACACTAGCTGAAACAAATGGTATTATCGAAGTCTCAATTCGTGAAGAAAAGAAGCATGTTAGTGTTAAACTTGCACTTGCAAAAATTAACACTGCAGAACAACTTCCTTTCCAAATGAAAGTCGTCGATATATTGAAAGAAGCAGGTGCTGGATCTGTAGGCATACGTTTTGAAGAATTATCGCAAGAAGTCCTTGAACAATTTCGAGGAACTGTTCAAGCTTCGGAAGCACAAGATCTCCTTTCACCTATGAATAAAGTAGAATTCATTTCAATTGCATCCGGTAAAGGCGGCGTAGGTAAGTCGACAGTATCGGTTAACTTAGCAGTAGCATTAGCACGTTTAGGTAAAAAGGTTGGTTTAATTGATGCAGATATTTATGGTTTTAGCGTACCTGATATGATGGGTGTTACGGATTTACCCATTGTAAAAGAAAATCGGATTATTCCGGTTGAGCGTTTAGGCGTGAAAGTAATCTCTATGGGCTTTTTTGTAGAAGATAACGCTCCAGTTGTTTGGCGTGGACCAATGCTTGGGAAAGCGTTGGATCAGTTTTTTCGTGATGTAGAATGGGGAGACCTAGATTATTTATTACTCGACTTACCACCGGGAACAGGTGACATTGCACTGGATATTCATCAAATGATTCCAGCTTCAAAACAAATCATTGTAACAACGCCACATCCGACGGCAGCTTTTGTTGCGGCTCGGGCGGGGGCAATGGCTCTACAAACAGAGCATGCTTTGCTAGGGGTCATTGAAAACATGTCTTGGTTCGAATCGAAGGAATCGGGTAAACGCGAATTTGTATTTGGTACAGGTGGTGGAGTGCGTTTGGCTAAAGAGCTGCGCACGGATTTACTGGGACAAATTCCGCTTGGACAACCAGATTGGGACGAGGAAGATTTTGCTCCATCTGTTTACGCGGAAGACCATCCAATCGGTCAAATCTATACAGACATTGCAAAAGCCGTTCAAAAGAAAATCAAAAAGTAATAGTTAAATTAAAGCGGAAAAGGCTATTTGCCTTTTCCGCCTTTTTCTTCCTCCGATTTTTTGTCGTCTTTTTTACCGCCTTCTTCAGATGATTTACCTGCTGCCATAATAAGTTCTTGCCATTTTATCTGAAGTAATGGGCTATTAATCGTTTCTTCGACAACTTTTTGAAGATGTTCTTTCATGTTTGCGGATTGCATAGCAGATTCCATCTGTTTCTGCATGTCCGGCTGGCCGAAAAAGTCCTCCAAATCTTTTTGGAATGAAGGATCTTTTATTAGCTCCTTCATAACATCTTCCTGTTGTTTTTTCATGCTTTTTGCAATCGTTTCTGTAAACTTAGGATCTTCAAAAGTCTTTTTCCAAAAATCTTCACCTTCTTTGGAGAGCATCGTTTCCTCAATCGATTTTTTCACTTCGGGTTGTTCCAAAATGATGAGTTCGCGAAGTTCTGGATCTGTTAGCATTTGTCGTAATGCTTTTTTGCCGTCTTCTGTTTGAAGTGCGTCTGTCATCATTTTTTTTATTTCATCATATGACGGTGCAGCAGCTTGTTGCATCCCACACCCTGCTAATAAGAAAACGATAACAAATAATCGAAACATTTTATTTATCACGGGATTACATTCCCTTCAAGAAGCATTTTCATTTATTGTTCACAAAAGAGCGTATTATATGCACTAAACATGTAAAGGAAATAGATTTTTTCTTTAAACGTTGTTACACTATTGGAAGAAATCAAAAACGGAGGATATTTAACGTGACTATACGAAACTGGGTTAAGTTTTTTTTGAATGGATTATTAATTGGAGGATTGACCACTGCGATTATAGGTTTAATTGTCCGTTGGGGTTTTTTCTCACAATATTTGCAAGACGGTGAAGTATGGCAATTTACTGGGGCTCTTTTATGGATGGTTTTCCTTGGGTTTACAATGAGCGTTGTCGCACAAATGGGATTCTTTGCATACTTGACAGTTCATCAGTTTGGAGTAAATATTTTTAAAACACTTACACTGTGGAACTGGGTTCAACTTCTAATAATAATAGTTGTTTTATTCGATCTGATTTTCTTTAGATTCCGGCTAACATCAGGTGATAATAGTAGAACGTTACTTTACTTATTCTTACTTGCTACACTTGTTATCACTTCATCCGTCACTGCGTACTTTAAGGCGAAATGGACGAAAAAGCATACACTTGTCTCTGCGCTATTCTTTATGATTGTTATTACAACACTTGAATGGTTACCTGCACTTATGGTGCGTTCGGGGAACATTGATACTTGGGTTACAATTCTTTTATTTCCATTACTTGCGGTTAATGCCTATCAAATCTTGGCATTGCCAAAGTATAATACTATGTCAGACAAAGACAAATTACGACTGGATGAGCGTAAAAAAGCTCGTGCATTAGCTGGAAATAAAGGAACTTCAAATAAATAAACAAAGGAACAGCACAGAGGCCAATATGGGCAGTCTGTGCTATTTTCTATTTATTATTAACGTAAAGTGTTATTCTGGGATCTTTTTTATTTTTACCGATGTACCGAATAAGACATCCTCCACAGAATGAAATTCCCGGCTGTCAAATAGCTTTTTTAATTCAATAAAAGAAATTCGATCTTCTCGGTAGTGTGACACAGAAATGATTTCACCATCTTCAATTGGAGGAATTTCACCACCTCTCCATCGGATTGAAGAACTAAGTGCATTGACTTCTGCTTCTATGAGCATGCTGTGTAAGAACGCTGGAAAGACTTCGTCCATCGTGCGAAACCATAGCGGTTTTGCATCGAAATGTTTTTCGAATTGTTTAAGTTCATCAAGAAGTTTGGTGGCATCCTCTTGATATGTGGCACCGCTATCGCCGAGCAGTCCGGTGGGAATATTTTTTTTATTGATAAGTTGAATGGTTTCAGGGTAGCGATTTGCCCATTCCATTTGGATAAAGAGGAGTGGGTATGGTTTTTCTAGGTCTTGGATCCACTGCTTTACATTATCGTCACCAAATGAAATGTTGACAGTTACTGCTGAACCATATGTACCACGTACTATCGCAGCTGGTTTTTCGGTAACACGAAAGACAGAAGTAAAAGAAGAATTTTCGGGCGTCGGGGGAAAAAGTAAAATTAGTCCGAAGCACATGAAAATTATAATAAACACTTTTTTAGTCATAAGTTGTCCCCCTTTCAAACAATCTATGTATATTTTATGAAAAGCCCTTGACCAATATGCTTAAATGATGTTATTGTATAAAAGTTGCAGTTGAGCGGAAAAGTATTGATTTATTAATTTTTAATGTTATAGTAAGAGTTGTCCTAAAAGACATTCTTTGAAAACTTCATTATTCCGCAGTAGCTCAGTGGTAGAGCAATCGACTGTTAATCGATCGGTCGTAGGTTCGAGTCCTACCTGCGGAGCCATATGCTTCCATAGCTCAGTAGGTAGAGTGCTTCCATGGTAAGGAAGAGGTCATCGGTTCGATTCCGGTTGGAAGCTCCAGAAAAACCCTTAAATAAATGCAGTTTGTGGATAATCGCAAGCAGCTTTTTTTATGCCTTTTATCCAAATGAGCACTACATTAACTTATGAGATACTTATGTATGGATTGTTTACTTTAGCAAATAAATGAAAATGTAATTAAATTGAATTTAGGGGTTGCACTCCACTACCTAATTTGCTAATATAACATCTGTACTCTTGTTGTAAGGTATTCAAGTCGTATCTATACATAAGCGTCAGAATTTAGTTTTACTAACTAGGCCCGTTGGTCAAGCGGTTAAGACACCGCCCTTTCACGGCGGTATCACGGGTTCGAATCCCGTACGGGTCATTAAAATATTTTGAAACGCACTTCGTTTCAAAATATTAACCAAAGCATGCAGAGCATGCCCAAAAACTTAAGGAGATTTTCCAACAGGCACTTGTGTTGGAATAATCTTTAGCGCGTAGTTTCAAAATATTAACCAAGCAAGTCAAATTACTTATCAAAACCCAGTTTTGATATTGAGGCATATTTTCGAGGCACTAATCGAAAATAGATTTGCCGGAACTTTTCAGTTCCAAGAAGTTGATCCAAGACCATCCGGAACACTTCAGTTCCGAAAAATTTGTCCAAGCGTGCAAATGCATTGATAAATACTTTCCACGCATAAGAAAGTGTATTTTATACCATAATGGTGGGGTAGCGAAGTGGCTAAACGCGGCGGACTGTAAATCCGCTCCCTACGGGTTCGGCAGTTCGAATCTGCCCCCCACCACCAACTTTTTTTGAAACTTCGTTTCAAAAAAAGCACCAAGCATGTGCAACATGCCTAAAAAAAGAAAGTGAGAAATTTTCAACAGACACTTATGTTGAAAATAGCTCATAAGAAGAAACAAAGTTTCAAAAAAGCACTAATGAAAATGTTTTGACTTTGAGGTGTTTTTCGAGGCACCAATCGAAAATAGGCTTGCAAGATTTTACTTTTAACACTTTGGGGTATAGCCAAGCGGTAAGGCATCGGACTTTGACTCCGTCATCGTTGGTTCGAATCCAGCTACCCCAGTTTACTTTTTTATTTCACCTTGTTACCAAACCATGTTGCTTTAAAATATCTTGAGGAGCCCTTTTCATTCAAAAGAATGGGGCTTTTTTTTATGTATCAGAACATCTGACTAGTCAGTTGTATCAAGTTTATTGTACAATTTATACAACTAAAAACTAAGAAAATAATTAAACAATATATATTGTATGAAATGAGTTGAGTTTAGTATATGCGGGAAGATAATAAAGAATTGCAAAAAACAATCCAATATGATGGCACTTTAAGTCATGAGAAGATGTTGGCTGATATAACATATGCACTTGACCAGTCTTCGATTGTAGCGATAACGAATCGTGCTGGTATGATTTTATACGTAAACGATTTGTTTGTTGAAATTTCAGGGTATTCTGTCGAAGAGTTGGTGGGTTCAACTCATAGGATTATTAATTCAGGGATGCATTCATCGGACTTTTTCAAAGACATGTGGTCGATTATTGGACGTGGCGATATATGGCGTGGCAATGTGTGTAACAAAAAGAAGGACGGATCACATTATTGGGTAGATACGAAAATAGTACCTTTGTTAAACGAGGAAGGTAAACCGTATCAGTACGTTTCAATTCGAAATGATATAACCGAACTAAAAGAGTCGGAAAGAATGATCCGCAATCTTGCTTACAATGACCAATTGACGAATTTACCAAATAGATTATCGCTTCGTAAAAAGCTTGTAGAAGAATTGGAACATGCAGAGAGGAATCAAAAGAAAATAGGGTACATTCGACTTAATGTGGACCGCTTTCGTTACATAAATGATTCACTCGGTTTTGAAATTGGGGATTACTTCCTGTCAGTTATTGGCAAGAGATTAAAGGAAAAATTGATGGATAGTCATATAATTGGTCGGCTTTCTGGTGACGAATTTGGCATCATATTGAAGGATATAGAAAGTACCGATCATGTTATGAGAATTGCAAAAGAATTGCAGCACTGTATTGAAAAGCCAGTTGAAGTAAAGGGGCAAGCACATGCACTATCAATAAGTTTGGGAATTGCTCTTTACCCGGAACATGCTATAAAATCTTTTGAACTTCCAATGAAAGCTGAGAAAGCACTTGCAAGTGCAAAAGAAAAGGGCGGCGGCGGTATTGAAATCTATCAGCATGGCGCTGCATCTAAAACGCTTGAGAGAATTTTACTTGAAAATGATTTGAGAAAAAGTATAGAACTAAATCATTTTAGTCTAGACTACCAACCAAAAGTGAAGCTTATAAATGGAGAGGTTACTGGATTAGAGGCGCTGGTTCGTTGGGATCATCCTGAATTAGGCAGAATATCTCCTGATCAGTTTATTCCTATAGCTGAAGAAACAAAACTTGTTCTTCCGTTAGGAAACTGGGTATTGCGTGAAGCATGCAAACAGGCGAAGAAATGGAGTGATAAAGGTTTTATTGGATTTCGCGTGGCAGTAAATATGTCTACAATCCAATTAGGGGAACCGTTTTTTATTGAATTGATTAAAAGTATTCTTTGGGAAACTAATGCATTACCCGAATTACTCGAAATAGAATTAACTGAAAGTGTGCTTGCGAACATGGATCAAGTGCATACTAAAATAGAGGAAATAAGAAAACTAGGAATTAAAGTTTCCATTGATGATTTTGGAACGGGTTATAGTTCATTTAGCTATATAAAGGATTTCCCAGTAGATACTTTAAAAATCGATATGTCCTTTATACATGATCTACATGAAAAAGAGGAGAGCCGTGCGATTGTAAAGACGATTATATCCCTTGCGAATACCGTAGGTTTAAATGTAATTGCGGAAGGTATCGAACTTAAAGAGCAGGCCGATCTTTTGTTAGAGTATGGTTGTCAAGAAGGGCAAGGCTATTATTACAGCAAGCCAACTACACCAAAAGCATGTGAAGAATTTATGGAAAAAGCAAGGGTTATCGAATAATTATTCAGTTTGTTGTCTGGTTGAACCAAAGTATATGTCTGCCTTATTATAATAGAGGTAATGTAATTTAGGAGGTATTTTATTATGGAAAAAGCAACAATCTCAATTATTGGTGTACCGTTGGATCTTGGACAAAGTCGTCGTGGAGTGGATATGGGTCCAAGTGCAATACGTTATGCAGGTGCGGTCGCAAGACTTGAAGCAATTGGACATAATGTTATAGACGAAGGCGACATCCTAGTAGATGCTGTAGAGCGAATCGAAAGTAGCGATGTAGGTCTTAAAAATTTAAATGAAGTCATCAAAGCAAACATAAAACTTGCGGAGCAAGTTGAAGCAGCAGTTACAGAAGGTAAATTCCCTTTAGTGCTCGGTGGGGATCATAGTATTGCGATTGGTACACTTGCTGGTTTGAAAAAGGGTTATAGCAATCTAGGTGTTATTTGGTACGATGCTCATACGGATATGAACACTGCAGAAACATCACCATCGGGCAATATTCACGGTATGCCATTAGCTGTATGCATTGGCTTAGGCCATGATAGTCTTGTTAATCTGCATAGTGAAGGTCCAAAAGTTAAAACAGAAAACATTGTAATTATTGGTGCACGTTCTGTAGATCCGGGTGAAAGAGCATTAATTGAAGAAAAAGGAATAAAAGTATATACAATGCATGAAATCGACCGTTACGGTATGTCATATGTAATGGAAGATGCAATTGCCTACCTACAGGCCAGAGAAGTAGATGGTGTACATCTATCGCTTGATCTTGATGGGTTAGATCCACTTTATACGCCAGGGGTTGGCACGCCAGTACCAGGTGGTATTAGTTATAGAGAAAGTCATCTTGCGATGGAAATGCTGGAAGACTCAGGAATGATTACATCTGCTGAATTCGTAGAAGTGAACCCGATTCTTGATGAGAAGAACAAAACTGCAGATGTTGCAGTTGGTCTGATGGGTTCTTTGTTTGGTGAGAAACTAATATAATTATCTTCTTGAAATGGCTTGTCCGCTAACTGGATAAGCCTTTTTACTTACTCTGTTTTGGACTAAAAATAGAAACACAGGTTGAAAGAGGAAAGGATTTGCATTTTCTGTTAAAATAAAAGGTGCAAATACTTTTCAAAAAAATGAAACCTGTTGAGACCTTCAAACGTATAGAAGGAACAGCCGCATAGAGCGGAGGGGAAATTGCGATGGATGATTTGGTAAACAAACGAATAAATGAAGTATTGAAAGGTAACCAAGATGCTTTCGAAGAGATTGTTACTTTATTTCAGCACCGTCTTTATCATATTTGTTATCGAATGCTAAACAATGCTCAAGAGGCCGAAGACATAGCACAAGAAGCATTTGTTCGTGCGTATATTAACATTCATACATTCGATCAAAAAAGAAAGTTTTCGACATGGTTGTTTCGGATAGCTACTAATTTATGCATCGATCGAATCCGTAAAAAGAAACCTGATTATTATTTAGATGCGAATGTGCCAGGAACGGAAGGCTTAACTATGTATTCGCGAATAGCTGCAGATGATGAACTGCCAGAGGATATAGTTGAGCAAATGGAAACACAGGAGCGAATTCATTATGAAATTGGAATGCTACCTGATAAGTACCGTTCCGTAATTATCTTACGTTATATTGAAGAATTACCACTGCAGGAAATCGGTGATATTCTGGAATTACCACTTGGGACCGTGAAAACACGTGTCCATAGAGGTCGAGCCGCACTTCGAAAGCAGTTGAGTAATTTGTAGGAGGGAATTAATATGAATACGTGTCCGGAACAAGTCGTTCATAATATGCACGCGTATTTAGATGGTGACATCAGTCATGAAAATGAACAACAGTTGAATAGACATCTGGCTAAGTGTGTGGAATGTCGTATGCTAATGGATGAGCTAAGTATGCCCATCACTTTCATTCAAAAAGCTGAATCAGTTCAAGCGCCTGTCGGTTTTGTTGATGGTGTTATGGCTCGTCTACCGAAAGAGAAGTCAAAGGCTGGCGTCCAACGATGGCTACGCCGTCATTCGCTACTTGCTGCTGCAGCTATGTTTTTCGTTCTAATGGGTACAACACTATTTACAGACTTTGGAAGTGACCAAAACTTCTCAGTAACAAAACAGCCCAATCTAGTTATTGAGGGGAAATCCGTTCTTGTTCCGGTTGGTGAAATTGTTAAAGGGGACATTGTTGTTAGAAACGGTGACTTACGAGTTGAAGGCGAAGTAGATGGTAATATTACGGTTATTAAAGGTTCTAAATACATGGCATCCACGGCAGTTGTGACAGGAACAAGTGAAGAAATCGAAGAATTATTTGATTGGTTATGGTATAAGATGAAAAAGACGGTTAAAGATGTAATCCCTTCTTCTAAAAAAGATAGCGGAGAAGTAGAGTGAATGATGCGATCGGTCAGAACCCTAATGGGGGCCGGTCGTTTTTTTGTTCTTCTAGGAAGCGATTTGTAGTATGGTTATGATATACTGTAACTATTATGAACTTGTGAGCGAAGGTAGGTGGAGCACATGCCATTATTAGATAGATTTGCCGATTTTACCCCTTTTACATCAATATTCATGAACATAGTGGATGTGCTTCTCGTTTGGTTTGTGATTTATAAAATACTTACGATTATCAAAGGCACAAAAGCGGTACAACTGTTGAAAGGGATCTTTGTTATTGTCATAGCTCGTATTGCAACAGAGTTTTTCGGTCTAGATACACTCCAACAAATGTTGGAACAGGTTATTAGATGGGGTTTTCTTGCAATTATTATTATATTCCAACCAGAGTTGCGTAGAGCACTTGAACAACTTGGAAGAGGACGTCTTTTTGCCCGAACTATGATGCAAGAAGAGGCAGAAAAAGAACGGTTGCTTGGTGCGATGTCCAAATCCGTCAGTTATATGGCGAAACGCCGCATCGGTGCGCTTATTTCTATTGAACGGGAAACCGGTTTAAGTGATTATATTGAAACGGGAATTCCTTTGGATTCAGTTGTGTCATCAGAGTTACTTATAAATATATTTATCCCAAATGCACCCCTACATGACGGGGCAGTTATTATTGAGAAAAATCGTATTGCGGCGGCAGGATGCTATTTGCCTTTATCAGAAAGTGCATTCATTTCGAAGGAACTTGGTACACGACATCGTGCTGCTATAGGGTTAAGTGAAGTGACAGACGCTGTGATAATTGTTGTGTCCGAAGAAACGGGTGCTATTAGTATCGCGGCAGATAGTGAACTGGATAGAGACCTTAGTATGGAGGATTTCGAAACACGTTTACGTAAAGTATGGTTTGGTACTTCAAGTGAGCAGACAGTTTCCTCCAAGTGGAAATGGAGGTGGAGAAAAAATGGATAAATTAATGGATAGCCCATGGTTTCTCCGAATTACTGCTTTATTTCTTGCCATTGTATTGTTCTTTTCGGTAAAAGCTATGGATGTTAATATAAATGGAAAGACACCCGGAGATCAGGTCGATAGTATACATGATATTCCTGTTGAAGTATTTTATGATAATGAAAACCTTGTTGTAACTGGTGTTCCTGCGTCGGTTAAAATGGCAATTGAAGGTCCACCAAATATCGTTCAAACAACAAAGTTGTTAAAAGACTTTACAATTTTTGTTGATTTAAATAACTTACCGATGGGTAAACATCAGGTTGAACTGCAATCTGAAAATATATCTGAAAAGTTACATGTGCGATTAGACCCTGCAACGATTGATGTTTTGATTGAAGAAAAGGTAACACAAACTTTTCGGGTAGATCCAGAGTTGAATGAGCGTCTACTGGCCGAGGATTTTCAAGTTGTGAATATGGAAGTAAATCCAGCAACTGTTGAGGTAACAGGTGCAAAAAGTGTGATCGAAGCAATTAGTTTTGTCAAAGTAACTTCGACTCGAGATGGTGGAATTAATAAGTCATTTGAGCAGAAGGCAAGGGTTCGTGTGTTGGATAAAGATTTGAACAAATTAAATGTAATAATTTCTCCAGAAGAAGTATCCGTTAAAGTTGAGATTGCTGAATACAATAAAGATGTACCAATTGACTTAAGATCGCGGGGAACTAAGAAACCGGGTGTAGAAATCGGTACATTAACACCGTCAGAAACAAAGATTAATATTTCGGGTCCGCGTAAAGTTCTAGATAATATCAATATACTCACTGTAGATGTAGATATCTCGGGAGTGATAGGTCCAGAAACATTTGATATTAACTTGAAAAAACCAAAGGGCGTTTCTTCAATGTCCTTAGATAAAATCAAAGTTAAAGTAGAAGCAACGGAGACAGTTATTGATGAAGACACTGCTTCTTCAGATAATGATGATGAAGCTCCATCAATAGGGACAAGAATATTTAATAATATGCAGATTGTAGTAAGAGGACTGGACGATAAATATAAAAGTACATTTCTAAAACCGGTGAATGGTTTTCTTACACTAACCGTTAAAGCGGAGCCTGATGTAATTGAAGCGCTAGAGAAATCTGATTTCACCGTTTTTGTCAATATGGACGATACTACCAACGAAGGTGAACAAGTGCTTTCCGTTTCGGTTGACGGACCTGGTGACTTACAATGGCTACTTTCAGTGAATGAAGTAATCATGCAGATTGAACTTGCTTAGCAGACCGCAACTGAATGTGCAGGATTGAAAAGGAGAATGGAAATGAAAAAATATTTCGGTACGGATGGTATTCGTGGGGTAGCAAATAAGGAACTAACTCCAGAACTTGCTTTTAAACTCGGTAGAATCGGTGGGCATGTTTTGACAAGAGAATCGGAAGGTAAAGCAATAGTGCTTGTCGGACGGGATACTCGTATTTCAGGTCATATGCTTGAAAATGCGCTTATTGCGGGACTACTATCAACTGGAGTAGAGGTAATGACACTCGGGGTAATAAGTACTCCCGGTGTTGCTTATTTGACACGTGTCATGAATGCGAATGCTGGAGTAATGATTTCCGCTTCACACAACCCTATGGCAGATAACGGTATTAAGTTTTTCGGTGCAGATGGTTATAAATTAACAGATGCACAGGAAAATGAAGTCGAAGAATTACTGAATGACTCTGAAGATAAATTACCTCGCCCGACAGGAGCAGACGTCGGTTCGATAACGGAATACTTTGAAGGCGGTCATAAGTATATCCAGTATTTGAAACAATCCGTTGATGAAGACTTCACAGGTATCCATGTAGCAATCGACTGTGCGAATGGCGCAACATCTACACTGGCAACTCATGTCTTCGCAGATTTAGAAGCAGACCTTTCAACGATGGGAGCCTCTCCTAACGGATTAAATATTAATGATAATGTTGGATCGACGCATCCAGAGTCATTAGCGAAGCTTGTTGTCGAAAAAGGTGCAAATATTGGTCTCGCGTTTGATGGCGATGGTGACCGACTCATTGCGGTTGATGAGCATGGAAAAATAGTGGATGGCGATCAGATTATGTATATTATCGGACGTTTTCTTCATTCACAAGGACGTTTAAAATCGGGTACAATTGTTTCTACAATAATGAGTAATCTTGGGTTTTATAAAGCACTTTCAGAACAAGGAATGACAAGTATTAAAACCGCTGTTGGTGATAAATATGTCGTTGAAGAAATGAGAAAAGGGAATTATAATCTTGGCGGGGAACAATCGGGTCACATTATTTTCCTTGATTATAATACAACTGGTGATGGTCTTCTAACAGGTTTACAACTTGTAAATATTATGAAATCCACTGGCCGCACTCTGTCCGAACTAGCAGGAGAGATGAAAGTGTATCCGCAACGACTCGTTAATATTCGTGTTTCTGATAAGGACGCGGTTGTTAACAATCAGCGTGTTGCAGAAGTAATTGCGAAAGTTGAAGAAGAAATGGCTGGGAATGGACGTGTACTCGTTCGTCCATCTGGAACTGAACCAATTGTTCGGGTTATGGTCGAGGCACCAACTGAAGAAGAATGCATCCTAAATGTTGAGCGAATTTCTGAGATTGTTCGACTTGAAATGGGCTTAGAATAAAGATTGGTTGACAAGGTATTCCATATCCTCTGAAATCTCATTTTCCAACTATCCCTTCCGGTACTTGGAGAAATAGAAGGGTCTATCCTAATTCATTGGCTGTTGAACGATGATGGATTGCCTATTTTCACAATCAGGAGGATTTTAATAGTGATGACTCAAGAAGACTATCGTCAAAAACTGGTGGACCGTATTGAAAACACTTTTCATGTGTGGAAGGAAAAGGAATCCATATCAGAAGCCGAACTGTACCTTTTTCTACATTCATTAAAAGGGACGTCCGGCACTTTTGGTATGGAGGAATTATCAATATTTTGTTCTGGCCAGTTGAACATATTATCGGCAAATAATGAATTGAAAATTCCAGTTCATACACTTAATAACCTTAAGAAAAGAATTTTACAGTATATAAAAGATACTGATGAAAACAGTCATTATAAATTACTGGAGATACCTACTTACAAATTTGATGTGAAAACCTCTGTCCTCATTATTGACGATGATTTGGAATTTGTATCATATGTAAAAGAGTTTTTGGAAAGTATGGGTGCACAAGTAATTATTGCTTTGAATGCTAAGCGCGGGGTGGAGCAGTTTTATTCGGTGCGTCCAAGTTTTGTACTAATAGATATAAACCTTCCAGATATGACTGGTTTTCAAGTACTGAGCCAAATTGCAAAAACGGCACAAGCGAGACATGTAACGATAGCAGTTATGAGCGTCGATGATTCAAAAGAAAATAGGATTATGGCTCTCGAAAAAGGTGCAATGGACTTTATATCAAAACCTTTGGATGACGAAATCTTTATCGCTTATTTAATTAATCGTGATAAAATGAGAAAAGAAATTGAGATCTCGGTTATCACGGATGGTCTGACAGGAATAGGCAATCGTCGCTATTTTGACGATATGAGTGTCTATTTTGTAGAGAGTTATGCAAGGGCAGGAATTTCTTTTTCTCTTGTCATGCTCGATATTGATCATTTTAAAAAAGTGAATGATGCATATGGACATCCCGCAGGAGATAATGTTCTTAGAAAGTTAGGGGAAATCGCACTGGAGGAATGTCGTGAAACCGATCATGCATTTAGATATGGTGGCGAAGAATTCGCATTCCTACTCCAAGGTGCATCCGCTGATGAATCAATTTTTTTTGTGAATCGAATTCGTGAAAAATTTAATGCTACTGTTTTTCAGGAATTGAACAGTGAATTTTCGGTTACATTTTCAGTGGGTATATCATCTTATAAAGGGGACCTCAAAGAACTCGTATCTTCCGCAGATAAGGCTCTTTATGAAGCAAAACGTAATGGACGAAATCAGACTGTGATTTATAATGAGAATACTTCACAGATGAACCGGAAGTTGCATATTATATTAATTGACGATGATAGATTAATCCGAACAATGCTTGCAGAGAAGCTTGAAAAATGGGTTTTGTCTGATATAGATGTAATGATTCATGTATTTGCAGATGGCCCAAGTTTTTTAAAGTCTAATTGGTATTGTCCGGAGGAATATTACATAATTCTTCTAGATCGAATTATGCCTGAAATGGATGGACTTGAGGTACTTGAACTTCTAAAACGAGATACAAATAAAAGAAATGTTTTAGTTTCTATGATGACGGCACGCACAAAGGAATCGGATATTGAAGCTGCGCTCAGTTTAGGAGCGGATGATTACATCATGAAACCGTTCCAACCAGCAGATGTATTATTTCGAGTCCAACAATTGGCTACACGAATATTGTTGAAATGATTCAAGAAAAAAGCAACAAGCCAATGGGGTTAGTAAATACCCGGCTTGTTGCTTTTTTGTGAATTTAAATCACTATATGTCAATTACTTGTCTGAAATTTATTTCGAATGATAATTGCAGTAGTATTTAAAATTAGTAAAGCGAGAAGAAGTACAATAATGGTCGCAGATGCCAAGTTTGCATATTCTGCTGTTAATGAAGAATCGAGAGTCCAGTAATAAATTTGCATAGGGAGTACTGTGAATTTATCAAAGATGCCCCCTGGGAAAGGCATAAGCAAAGCAGGGATCCCGATGACTACTAAAGGAGCTGTCTCCCCAATTGCGCGTGAAAGAGATAAAATTGCACCTGTTAAGATTCCAGGTAATGCAACAGGAAACACAATATGTTTGATTGTTTGCCACTTCGTTGCTCCCATTCCGAAAGATGCTTCACTTAAAGGGTTTGGAACCGCTCGAATTGCTTCCTGACTAGCAACAATGACAATGGGAAGAATCAGAAGCGACATTGTTAGTCCACCCGCAAGGACAACATTCCCTAAATTCAATACTCTAGCGAAAACAGTTAACCCTAATATTCCATAGACAATGGATGGAACGCCAGCCAAGTTCGCAATGTTTGTTTGAATGAACGCTTGTAGGCGTCCTTTTTTTAAATATAATTCTAAGTAAATAGCTGAACCTACTCCTAAAAACATTGTGACAGGAGCTACGACTAACATAAGCCAAAATGTACCGAGAATTGCGCCCATTATGCCAGCGCGTTCAGGCCGTGTAGAAAGTTTCCCTGTGATGAAATCTAAATTAATCCAGCCAATTCCTTGGGAAAAAACGCGGTAAATTAAAATCGATAGTACAACAAGTCCAAAGAGTGTAGAAAACAGAAAAACATATTTCGAAATACGATTAAGTAGTAAACGTAGGGTCGTTCTCCTTGATGAATTTTGCTGATTCATCTGTCTCATCATTAATATTCCTCCCTAAACTTGCGGGTGATTGTTCTTGCAATTAGATTCATCAGAAGTGTGAAAACAAACAACGTCATAGCAACAGCATACAAACTGTAGTAAATTGTAGACCCTGCAGGTGCATCTCCGCCAGTTACCTCAACAATGTACGCAGTCATTGTTTGCATGGACTGTGTAATATCGAAGGTGAAATTTTTGGTGCTGCCGCTTGCGATTGTAACAATCATTGTCTCGCCTATTGCGCGTGATAAACCTAATACAAAGGAAGCGATGATACCCGATAAGGCAGCCGGAATGACAACCTTTATAGCCACTTCTAGTTTAGTTGAACCGAGAGCAAGTGAACCTTCACGCATTGAATTTGGTACCGAGCTCATTGCATCCTCAGACAACGATGCAATCATTGGAATAATCATGACGCCCATAACGATTCCAGGGCTTAAGATATTTGTTGCTTGAATTTGGGGTATAAATTCTCTTAAGAGCGGTGTAACAAAAGTGAATGCAAAGAAACCATAAACAATTGTAGGTATTCCTGCAAGTAATTCTAAAAGTGGTTTTAACGTTTTTCTTACTTTTACAGAAGCATATTCGCTTAAATAAATTGCAGACATTAGCCCAATTGGTACGGCAACAACCATTGCTATTAACGATGAAGTAATGGTCCCCATGACAAGCGGAAGTATGCCGAATTTAGGTGTTTCGCTTAAAGGTTTCAGAACAGTACCGGTTAAAAACTCTGCAAGCGGAACACGTTTGAAAAACTCGATTGTTTCTGATAACAATGTGTAAATGATGCCAGCGGTAGTTAAAACAGATAGTGCTGCAATTGCGAACAGAAAATAAGGTACTGCTTTTTCGAATAGCATATTAAAACTTCTAGAATTCCTTTTTTGTTCGATTAAATCCCTTACACTACTCTCATTATCTAACTTACTGCCGATGGCCATTGTATCGAACACTCCTTTTATCTCTAAAAGATGGAAGAAGATGAGGGCAGTGATGCACTCATCTTCTTCTATTTTTTATTTGCTTCAATGTTATTTTAGACTATTCAGGAAATCCAAATTCTCTTTTGCTTCATCTTCAGAAATTGGTGCGAACCCTGACTCGCCCGAGAATGTGTTGAAATTGTTAACTGCGTAGATTGCATAATCGAGTACTTGTGCTTTTTCTTTTGCGAAGTTCACATTTAAGTATGTGAAGACGGGTCGTGTAAAGTTTGCATAGTCACCATCTTCTGAGATTGTATCGAGTGATGGTTCAACCGGGCCACTTCCGAAGTCTACATGCACCGCATTCAGTTTGTCTTTGTTGTTTACGTAGTATCCAAAACCGAAGAAGGCAATACCATTTTTGTCCTCAGACACTAAACTAACAAGCGTTGAATAGTCTTGTTGGAGACTCACGCTGCTTACTAAATCTTCTTTTTTTAGAATGTTTTCATAGAAAAACTCATAAGTTCCATGATTTTCATTTGGACCCATTGGTTTGATTTTTTCATCTGGCCATTCTGAATTAATATCCGACCATTTTTCTATGCCACTATCTGCTTTAAAAATGCTGATCAGTTGTTCGGGTGTCATTTCAGTTGCCCAGTCATTGTCCTTGTTGATAACGAAAGTTAAACCGTCTAATGCGACTTTTAACTCTTTAACTTCAATGGCAAGACTATCTGCTTCTGCTGCTTCTTCATCTTTTATTTTACGTGAAGCGTCGTTAAAGTCTGTTCCATCTTTAATTAAGAATTTCTTGAATCCAGCACTTGTCCCAGCACGACTTACTTCAACTGAAACATTTTCTTGTTCAGTTAACATATACTCTTCAGCGACTCTCGCCATTAACGGGTACACAGTTCCAGAACCATCTATAACTACGCTGCCTTCTAAGGTTGTTTCCTTATCCTTCTCTTTCGTTGGTGAACTATTTCCGTCTGAACTTTTTCCGCACGCCGCAACCATAACAGCTAGTGCCGCGATGACTAGGATTAAAAGATGTTTTTTGAATTTCATTTGAATTGTCCTCCTAATGGTTTTTATATTTATTTGAAAGATGATGTCTTTCAAATGTAAGCATAAACTTTGAATGTTAAGGACGTATGAATATTGTGTAAAGGTATTGTAAAGTTAAGGTTGAAAAGGATAATACAGGTCATATGGAAAAATCAGCCGAAGCGCCCGTTAATATAGTCGTCCGTCAATTTATCCGTAGGATTGTTGAAGATCACGGATGTGCGGTCACATTCGATGATCTCTCCATTCAGGAAAAAGGCAGTGCGATCTGAAATTCTAGCAGCTTGTTGCATATTGTGCGTGACAATCGCAATCGTAACATCATTTTTTATGCTATTGATTAGCTCTTCGACTTTATGTGTCGATACAGGATCAAGTGCAGAAGTGGGTTCATCCATTAGGATTACTTCCGGATCCACCGCTAAACAGCGGGCAATGCAAAGCCTTTGTTGCTGTCCTCCGGAAAGTCCATATGCGCTTTTGTGAAGTCGATCTTTCACTTCGTCCCAAAGTGCGGCTTTACGAAGGCTTTCTTCGACAATTTTATCGAGAATTGATTTGTTTCGAATGCCATGTATTTTAAGGCCGAATGCGACGTTTTCATAAATCGATTTTGGGAACGGATTTGGTTTTTGGAACACCATTCCTACTTTGGAGCGTAGCATTTCAACGGACATCGACTTGTCGAGTATGTTGTCCCCGTTAAATGTAATGTTTCCCGAAATATTTACGTCTGGAATCAATTCAACCATGCGATTCAATGTTTTTAAATAGGTTGATTTCCCACATCCGGAAGGCCCAATAATTGCGGTCACTTCTTTTTCATTAATGGAAAGATCAATATTTTTTAACGCATGGGCTGTTCCGTACCAAAGATTCAAACCATTCGTTTCATAAACAGGTTTTTTCCAACTTGTATTTTCCATTACTCGAAATTGCACACCCTTTTTACGCTCACTTGTTAATGTCATGGAAATCCTCCATTCGATGTTTGGATTATTTTTTAATGGTATAACTAATTCCTATTGTATAGATAGATTGTTGAGGAAATATGTAGATGATGTAAAGGTTTTGTAAATTTGTGTAGAATGCGGATTATATCCTTAACTTCGATACTCATATCTGCACATTTTGATGGTTTATACGCAAATTGTGATTTAAGACCTACCTAGAACTCCCGCTGAATCAAAAAGAACCCTACTGATTATAAAATCAGTAGGATTCATACGGATTATTATTCAAAAATATAATGCAGTGCTTTTATCGCTTGGTCGACGGTTTCCACAGTGGCGTTTGCTTTCCTTGAAAGCTCTTTCAGTGCATGATGATGTTCCTCACTACGAATGAGTATTAGGGGTTTTCCATAGGCGACAGCGGCACTTGCGTCCATAGCGGTATTCCATTGTTTGTATTTATCGCCGAAAAGTGCGATGACTAGATCTGCTTTCTTCATTAAGATCTCTGTCCGAAGATTGTTAAAGTTTGATGCGGCGGCGTCTTTAAAAATTGCATTCGGTTGTTTTCCTAATATCTCTTCACCGATGTTGTCTGAGCGGTCGTGATTCTCCATTGGACCGACAAAATGGATGGGTAAATTCAATGCAGCTACTTTCTGTTTAATTTCGTCACGCCAAGTACTGTGAATTTCTCCTGCTAGGTAAACGATTAAATTCATAAAGAACTCCCTCCAATACATATATATTTATTGTAACATTAAGGTTTGGCCCTTGCTCGTTGTTGCCTGAAAGTTTAGAATATGAATAGAGATAGGGGGAATTGTTTTGAAAACAGTTTGGCATAATGGCAGATTATATACTATGGAAGAAGAGGGTCAATATGTTGAAGCAATTTTAACAGACAATGAAAAAATTGTAGCAATGGGTACATATGAAGAACTTAAAGGACAAGCTGACGAAGAGGTGGATTTACAAGGTGCGGTTCTTTACCCCGGCTTTGTGGACAGCCATATGCATATGATTATGCACGGGGAAAAACTTCTTGGTCTTGATTTATCAAAAGAGACTACAGCTGAGGGAGTGATGGAGACGCTTCTTTCAAGTCATAAAGATTTAAAGGCAGATGATTGGTTCCTTGGAGATGGTTGGAACGAAAATAACTATCCGGATAAAAAGATCTTCACACGTTATGAACTCGATAAGGTGACGGATTCCCCTATGTTATTAAAACGAGCATGTAGGCATGTAGGTGTTGCAAATTCTAAGGCTCTAGAACTTGCTGGGATTACAAAAGATACGCCAAATCCAGCGGATGGTGTGTTTGTGCGGGATGAAAACGGTGAAGCGACTGGTTTATTATTAGAAGGTGCAGTAAACGTTATATCAAATCTAATTCCAGAGCCTACAGTAGAGTCATTGGAAAATGCACTTCGAAGCGCAGCGGATGATCTCTTGTCACTTGGACTAACAGGTGCTGTTACGGATGACCTTGGTTATACGGATGATTATCACAATGCACTTCAAGCATACAATAACGTTATTGGTCCTGAGAAAAAGTTTCGCGCCCATTTACTGAAACGCTCACCGATTTTTGCACAGATTATGGAGAATGAAGCAACGTATAATGAACCATGGGTCGAACCCGGTGGATTGAAGTTTTTTATTGATGGCGCGCTTGGTGGGAAAACAGCCTTATTAAGCAAACCTTATTCAGATACGCCAGAAACCTCTGGAATGACGGTTCTTACGGATGATGAAATCAATGATTTAGTCGTTCTTGCAAGGAAGCACGGAGAAGCAGTAGCGATTCACGTTATTGGAGATGCGGCAGCTGAAAAGGCCCTTGATGCGATTGAAAAACATCCTGCCCCACATGGTAAATTGGATCGGTTCATTCATGTCAATGTGTTGCGTGATGATCTTGTTGAACGCATGGTGAAGTTGCCAATCGTTTTGGATCTCCAACCCATATTTGTATCGTCGGATTTCCCGTGGGTAATGGACCGTTTGGGCGAGGATCGTCTCGACTGGACCTACGCTTGGAAAAGATTGCTCGACCGTGGATTCATTTGCGGTGGAGGCTCTGACGCACCAGTTGAGGAAGTGGATCCGCTGCTCGGAATTTATGCGGGTGTGACAAGACGGAAACCTGGTGAAACCCATGAAGGTTATTTGCCAGATGAAAAACTAAGTCGTTTTGAATCTGTTGGTCTTTTTACAACTGGAAGTGCAGCTTCAATTGGTAAAGAAAACTCCCGTGGTAAACTTGCGCTAGGATTCGACGCGGATTTCACTATACTTGACAGAGATTTATTTGAAATAGAAGATGATGAAGAAATTCTGGATGCAAAAGTTGTTATGACAGTCGTTGGCGGAGAAGTTATGTTTAGAAAGTAAGTAAACAATATAAGGATATATGAAAAAAGGATAGATATAAGCCGAAATAAACGGCTTGTACCTATCTTTTTTAATGTATTTATTTTCTAAATGGCCACCAAACACCTCTACCGAATGAAATAGTAATTGCTGGAATGAGTAGCGGCAAGATAATATGCCCGTATACAGACCAGTTATCTCATATAACCAAAGCTTTTTCTGTGGTAAACTAAATTATAGGCAAAGCTAATTATATAGTGATGGAAATTCAATATAGAGAGGGAGTAAGAAAAATGGACGGACGTAATCGAAGTGATGTAAAAGTGGGTTTGAAAGTAGCAGTGATATTGAAGAAAGATCAGCGGTCAGGAGTAAAAACTGAGGGCGTTGTAAAAGATTTATTAACGAATTCCAGTTTTCATCCGCATGGCATTAAAGTTCGTCTGGTGGACGGACAAGTTGGTCGGGTAAGTGAAATTCTAGGTTAGATTTTGTCGTCTTATTATAAAGGAGGCAATTCATATGGACTTTTTGGGAAAACTAGGAATTAAACACCCTATTATTCAAGCACCAATGGCTGGGATATCGACACCTGAATTTGTAGCGGCGGCATCCGAAGCGGGTGCACTCGGATCGATTGGAGCAGGGTATTTATCGGCAAACGACACACGTGATTTTATTCGGGATGTGAAAAAAAGGACATCTCAACCATTTGCGGTAAACTTATTTGTTCCTGAACATACAGAGTATAGTGAGGAAACAATTCAAGAAGCGTATGAAGCGCTGCAACCAATAGGTAAAGAGTTGGGTATGTCTAAATGGAATGCACCAATTTCGAAGTCTGAATTTGACGAACAAGTTCAAGTAGTCATCGAAGAGACTGTGAAAGTTTGTTCATTTACATTTGGACTACCGGATGAAAGCACAGTAAAACGGCTGAAAGAAAACAATGTCTTTCTAATTGGTACCGCTACAACAAAAGAGGAAGCCGAGCTCGCTGAGGAAATCGGAATGGACGCTGTCGTTTTACAGGGAAGCGAAGCGGGTGGTCATAGGGGATCTTTTTTGGGTGAACTAAGACTGATTTCTTTGGATGAGTTGATGAAAGAAGTACTCTCGTCGGTTGGAATTCCAGTAATTGCGGCAGGTGGTATTGCAAATAAAAAACGCAAAGAATTCTTGCTATCCCTTGGTGCTGAAGCGGTTCAAATAGGAACGATGCTAATCGCAGCCGATGAAAGCGGAGCACACGAAATGTATAAGGATGCAGTAATAAGCGCAGAAGAAGGATGTACTGAATTTACCACTGCGATTTCTGGCAAAACTGCAAGGGGCATAGGCAACCGCTTAATGAACGAATTAAAGGGGAAATCGATTGCTCCTTATCCCTATCAAAATGATTTAACGAAAGCGGTTCGAAAAACAGCACAAGAAAAAGGGAATCCAGAATACATGTCCCTTTGGGCTGGTGAAAGTGTACATTTAAGTAGAAGAGGCACAGTAGAGGAGATCATTAAAACACTTCTGTAACTAGTTGACTGAAAATAAAGATTTCTATATCAAGGGAAATGGAGTATACTTACGCAAATACACATTTGAAATTTAAATGTTGAATGCCTTTAAGGTGGGATACTCTAATGACTGATTTACTCGTTGTAATGCTGGAGAGAGTCGGAATAATTGTAGCGGTAGCATTCATCTTAACGCGCTTTGACTTTTTTAAAAATATGGTAAACCAAGATAGGTTAGACCGAAAACAGGAAGTTACGGCGATTCTGTTTTTCGGTTTCTTTGGTATTATCGGAACCTATTTCGGAGTTGCTTTCAATACCAATACACATCATCTAAACAGTGTGACTCAGGCATTGTCAGGGGACGAAGCGATTGTGAATTCACGTGTCATTGGCGTTGTTGTAGCAGGTCTTTTAGGCGGTTATCGTCTAGGAATCGGTGCGGGTCTGATTGCTGGATTACATCGCATGACGTTAGGTGGATTTACGGCTTTTTCTTGTGGCCTTTCCACAATCATTTCGGGTATTGTTGCAGGAGCGTTTTATAAGCGCGGTAAAAACGTCAAACCAATGACTGCATTTTTAATAGGAGCACTTGCAGAAGGGATGCAAATGGGCCTTATTTTGGTGCTTTCAAAGCCGTTTGAACAGGCGTGGTTGCTCGTTCAAGCAATTGGCTTACCGATGATTCTCGCAAACGGAGTGGGTACAGCCATCTTCCTTCTTATTGTCTACAATGTGATTAGTGATCAGGAAAGAACGACGGCATTGCAAGCACAAAAAACATTGCGTATCGCGAACCAAACTTTGGGATATTTGAGAAAAGGTATGACAAGCGAGACAGCATTAGCAGTGTGTAAAATTTTACATAGGGAGTTGCAACCAAGCGCTGTAGCAATGACGGATAAAGCGGAAATATTAGCACATGTTGGTTTAGCGAGTGATCATCACCAAGCACATCGTCAAGTACAAACACAAATTACAAAAGATGTACTCCAAAATGGTGAACTCGTCGTTGCAAGCGGGGATACACTTCATTGTATGGATGAAGAGTGCCCGCTTGGTTCAGTAGTGATTGCCCCATTAAAACAGCGTGGTGAAACAATTGGTACATTAAAGCTTTATTATCCGTCGGAAAAAGCAATAACAGATGTCACTATCGAACTCATATCTGGACTGAGTTCATTGCTTAGTGATCAATTGGAAATTGCAAATGCTGAAGTGGCTTATCAGCTTGCAAAAGAGGCAGAAATAAAAGCGTTGCAGGCTCAAATAAGTCCTCACTTTTTATTTAATACGATGAATATTATTGTTTCTTTAATACGTACCGATCCCGACCAAGCCCGTAAACTGCTTACCTCACTTTCTTACTTTTTACGTCAGAACTTGGAAGGGACGACAGCAGTGAAGGGTACTTTAGAACAGGAACTTCTACATGTTCAAGCATATTTACAAATTGAAGAGGCAAGGTTCATCGATAAATTAACGATATCCTTTGATGTAGATGACACGGTTCTCCATGAGATGTTGCCACCGCTCACTCTTCAACCTATTGTCGAAAATGCCATTAAACACGGTATTAAAGATATGGATAAAAACAGTAATGTAACTATTAGTATACGAACTGCAGGCACATCCGTTGAAATTATTGTTGAGGACAATGGGACAGGAATCGAACCCGAACGGCTCCTTGAAATAGGTTTTTCTCCCATCGAATCGACCACCGGAACTGGAATGGGTTTATATAATGTCAATAGGCGCCTAATTATGACGTTTGGAGAAGAGGCTGCTTTACAAATAAAGAGCGAATGCGACAAAGGAACAACCATATCATTTTGCATTCCCAAAACGGAGATGGATAACTAATGCGTACCATTCGAACACTAATAGTAGATGATGAAAGATATGCTAGAGAAGAGCTGATGTATTTACTAGGAAAGTATCCTTCGATTCAAATTATAGGGGAAGCCGAATCTGGAGAAGTAGCGATAATGAAAGCATTGCAGCTTCAGCCTGACGTTGTTTTTTTAGATGTTGAAATGCCGAAGATGAATGGAATGGATGTTGCAAAAGTTTTTTTGGAATTAAAAAAAGTACCTATTATTATTTTTGCAACGGCATATCCCCAGTTCGCAGCGGAAGCTTTTCGTATAAATGCAATCGATTATTTATTGAAACCATATGACGAAGAACAGCTAAAGCAAGCAATTAGTAGAATTGAGAAAGGTATTTATCCTACTGAAAAAATAGACACAGCAAGTAACCTTGGGAAAATGGCAGTTGAAAAAGATGGTGAAATTGATTATATTCTTATAAAAGATATTTTGTACATGTACCGAGAAAACAAAACCACTAAAATCATCACGCATAAGAATGATTATGAAGTCCGGACCGCTTTAAAGGAATTGGAAAGTCGATTGATTCCTTTCTCATTTTTTCGAATCCATAAAAGTTATCTTGTAAATATGATATATATAAGTCGTTTAACGCCTTGGTTTAATGGAGCCTATCAGCTAGAACTGGACGGAAGAAAAGAGAAATTGTCCGTCAGCCGCAATTATGTGAAAGATTTACGCCAGCGACTCGAAATGTGATCTGCACGTTAAATCGGTATAGCTACATGTTAATCCTTTTTTTAAGCATGTTGGGAAAAAACAAACTACTTTCTGAAGATTACCTCTAAACTAAATGAAAGCGTAACCAATTGAGGAAGGGGAGTTTTCATGTATACATTTTTATTTGGGGTAGCACTACTAATTGTCGGATATTTCACGTACGGTAAGTTCGTTGAAAAAGTTTTTGGTGTTAAAGAAGATCGGGCTACTCCAGCTTATACGAGCGGAGACGAAATGGACTATGTACCAATGAAAACAAGTAAAAATTCATTGATTCAACTTTTAAACATTGCGGGGGTGGGTCCAATATTCGGACCAATCATGGGTGCGTTATATGGTCCTGTGGCGTTTATATGGATTGTTTTCGGTGCGATTTTTGCCGGTGCAGTTCATGACTATTTAACAGGTATGATTTCAATCCGTAACCGCGGAGCACACTTGCCGGAACTTGCAGGTAAGTTTTTAGGTAAGTTTATGAAACATGTCGTTAATGCATTTGCAATCCTATTGTTATTGCTAGTAGGTACGGTATTTGTTTCTGCACCAGCAGATCTACTTTTCAATTTAATGGGCGGTTGGATGCCACTCGGTTTCATCATTGCCGCAATCTTTATTTACTACGTTTTAGCAACACTATTACCAATTGATAAAATTATCGGCAGAATCTATCCGTTTTTTGGTCTATTGCTTGTAATTAGTGCTCTTGGAGTTGGAATTGGAATGGTCGTTACAGGTGCAAAAATTCCTGAACTAACATTTGCAAACTTACACCCAGGTAATATTCCGATTTTCCCATTACTATTCCTTACAATTTCTTGTGGAGCATTGTCTGGTTTCCATGCGACACAAACACCAATTATTTCTAGAACTACAAAATCTGAAAAACAAGGACGGAAAATTTTCTACGGTATGATGATTGCAGAAGGTATTATTGCAATGATTTGGGCTGCAGCAGGTATGTCACTATTCAATGGCCCAATCGGGTTAAATGAATTACTAGCAGCCGGTGGACCAGCAATGATCGTAAGTGAAGCATCCGTTATGTTATTAGGTGCTGTAGGTGGAACAATTGCAATTCTAGGTGTTATCATTCTACCAATCACATCTGGAGATACAGCATTCCGTAGTGCACGAATGATTATTGCAGACTATTTTAAATTAGGCCAAATTAAGTTTTCAAGTCGTCTTTGGATTGCAGTTCCATTATTCGTAATTTCAGTTGCACTTACAAGAGTTGATTTCACGATTCTATGGCGCTACTTCTCTTGGGCAAACCAAACAACAGCTGTAATTGCATTGTTTGTTGCGGCCATGTATCTGTTTCTTGCAAGGAAGAATTACTGGATTGCACTTATCCCAGGAACCTTTATGCTCATGGCGACTATGACGTATATTTTAAATGCGAGTATTGGTTTTAGATTGCCAATGAATTATGCGATTATGGGCGCAACATTTATATCCATAATTCTTGTGTTAATATTCTTCGTAGCGGCCCGTAAAAACCGCGGTGACGACAGTATTCTACTTGAGGAAGACGTCTCGGGTTGGGGCATCAAACCACTTTTAAATAAGTAAGTTAGAAATATAAGAAGAGGCTACTCCAAAGGGCGAACAGCTCAAGTGGGGTAGTCTCTTTTTGTATTAGGTATAGACTAAATTTGAAAACAATGATAATTTGAAATAAGACTATAGAATATATCAATTATGGATAGATGACAGTGGGGGACTAAATGAGAAGATACATAGGGGAAATTGGTCTTATTATTACCGCAATCATTTGGGGTAGTGGATTTGTCGCGAGTGCTGTAGCGTTGGATCATTATACGCCGTATCAAATATTGGCGGCTAGATTTTTAATGGGAGTTTTAATTTTAAGTATTGTTTTTTATAAAAGGTTTAATAAGACTACTAGAAGTACAATGATAAAAGGCATGATATTGGGAGTTTTCTTATACTTAGCTTTTGTACTTCAAACTGTAGGACTTCAATACACAACGCCTTCAAAAAACGCTTTTTTAACGGCAATTAATGTTGTAATTGTACCTTTTATAGGGTTCGTTATTTACAAAAAAAGACTCGATGTATTCGAGCTAATTGGAGCTGTGATGGCCGTTACAGGTGTTGCGGTTTTATCACTAAAACTTTCGTCTGAAATTAATTTCGGTGATATGCTCACGTTAGCATGTGCATTTGCTTTCGCATTTCATATATTTTATACAGCAAGGTTTGTTCGGAATGAGGATCCTGTATTAATAACGATTATTCAAATGGCAACAGCTGCAATTATCTCGATTATCGTTGTATTGTTTAAAGGAGAAACTACCTTTGCTATGGAATCGGCTGGTTTGCTACCCCTTATTTACTTAGGTATTTTTTCAACAACGCTTGCATTTTTGTTGCAAACAGTCGCCCAGAAATATATATCCGAAACGAAGGCGGCAATTATTTTATCAACAGAAGCTTTTTGGGGAATGCTTTTTTCAGTACTCATATTAAGTGAAGTACTGACAGGTAAAATGGCAATTGGTGCAATCCTAATACTAGGCGCAATTATTGTATCCGAGACGAAATTCAGCTTTTTAGGCGGGAAGAAGTTGTATATTGAGAAGAAGTAAGGGTTTGTGCTTCCCGAGTTCGGGCAGCGTTGGATAGTTCATTTCTCGGCTGCATTTTGTTCGGTTTTTCATAGGTCTTTCCTCGTGTTATGCGGATATAACCGCCAATGTGTCGGATATAATGACGCAACTGTCGGATATAGTACTAAAAGGTGCGGATATCTCACTTAAACTGTCGGATATAAATGAACAAACCTTATAAAAATTATTATCCTATAGAATAAGAGCCTTCCTTTGTCGGAAAGGCTTTATTTTTTTCGCTTGACTCTCACGTTACGTCATACTCTATAGTTTGTAAGTGAAAGGAGGTTATTGCGGTGAAAGTAAAAGAAGTTTCGCAGTTAACGGGAATAAGTGTACGTACACTGCATCATTATGATGACATCGGGCTGCTTGTGCCAGATCATTCAACGGACGCTGGATATCGAATTTATTCCAATCATAATATAGCAACTTTGCAACAAATTTTGTTTTTTCGCGAGCTTGGATTTCCGTTAAAGAAAATAAAGGAATTGCTGACAAGTCCGGCATTTGACCGTCTAGAAGCTTTTGAAATGCAGCGGAAAATGCTCATCGACAAACGAAGACAATTCGACGGGATGATTGAAACAATTGAGAAGACGATATTAAATGAAAAAGGAGAGGTATCCATGACAAACGAAGAGAAATTTAAGGGCTTTGACTTTACTGAGAATCCATATGAACAAGAAGCAAGAGAACGCTGGGGCGATAAAGCAGTTGATGAATCAAATAAAAAAGTGTCGCAATTTGGAACCAATGAAGCAAAAGAAATGAATAAAATTTACTTCAACCTGGCGAAACTGCGTCATTTGGATCCACAGTCAGAAGAAGCACAAAAGGGAATTAGTGAATGGTATGACTTTTTAAATAAAATAGGTACCTACTCGTTGGAAGCATTCGCGGGATTAGGTCAAATGTATGTGGATGATGAACGATTTACGAAGAATATTGATGCGTTTGGCGAAGGGCTTGCAGTGTTTATGAGGGATGCAATGGGTGTGTATGATGGAAAGAAGTTGTGATTGAAATTGGAGATTCCGATATAGGTTTAATGGAAATGCCGTTTGGCCTTTTGGCTGAACGGCGTTTTTCACTTAGTTGATCTGACCGAAAGAAATATAACATACATTATATAAGGTGTAGAATAGGTGAATCTTTATAGATTAATAATTACAATGCTATTTTTCATTAGATATGAGATAATGAAGTAACTCAGAATTATCCATCGATAAAAAAACAACCGTCTTTGCGTAGAGAACAGTATCGACCTCTATGCATTTTTAATTATTACAAGAAATAATCTTTGGAAATGAAACTAATAGCTATGATAAAACGTATAATACAGTATAGAGAAAAATTACGACTGAAATCTTAGTGAAATTCCACCTCTCGTCGGTTCTGAGAAGAGTTTGACTAGTCCATAATTGGAATGGGGAATCCAGTGGGGGCACTGTCTCCCGACGAACGGGAAAGCAGGGGGAAGGGCCATGGGAAAAACGATTTATATTGTATTAACGGATACTGGAACTGTTTTGTCCAAGATGATTGGCATGTATACTCGAAAAGATTTTAACCATGCATCGATTGCATTTGATGAGCAGTTAACTGAAGTGTACAGTTTTGGCCGAAAATATCAAAGCAATCCTTTTATTGCAGGATTCGTTAAAGAGAATGTTGCGGAAGGTATATTTCGTGATGCCAGTTGTGCAGTTTTAAGTTGGAAAGTATCTGAAAGTGAATTTGAGCGCATTCGATTTAAAATACGCCATATTGAACAAAATAAAGAACAGTATAGATTTAATTTCATAGGATTATTTGGTGTTGCTGTAAATAAGGGAATCGATCGTGAGCGTGCTTATTTCTGTTCACAATTCGTTGCCACAGTCCTGAATGAAAGTGATTTGCCGATGTTTTCTGTATCACCAAGTTTAGTACAACCGCATCATTTTTCGAAAATTAAATGTTTTAATCATGTTTATGAGGGCGATTTACATTCGTATTTAGATATGGCAAGAGGTCGAGAAGAACGACGCACAGCGCATATGAGTGGTTGGAAGAGTCTTGTGTTTCGAATACTAGCGTAATGTATGGCTTCTGGACTTTGTCCCACCTAGTGGAATGCGTCCACCAGGAACGGAAATTAACAGTATTCGAACATAAAAAACTGTTATTAATAACAGACCTTTTAGGCGACCTCCTTTATCCAGGTCGCATTTTTGTTTTCGCTATTGTGGAAGAAACATGCGATAATGGAGAAAACGATGGAATGGATGACAATATGACAAAAACAATCGATTTACAAGTAAATGCAAGAAATATTGCTGATTTTAAAAAAGGCTATCCGCTAATTTTGAAAGATGCCATTATTAATTCTGATGTACTGACAACCGAAGGAACTATCGTTCGCTTACTTGACAAAAACCGACAGTTCGTCGCAAAAGGGTATTACGGTATTCAAAATAAAGGAATTGGCTGGGTACTTACTAGAAGAGAAGAGGTCCAAATTGATTTTGACTTTTTCGAATCAAGAATTGCAGCGGCATTCGCGCGTCGTGAGGAACTCTTTGAAGATCCAAATACAACGGCGTTCCGTGTATTTAACGGTGAAGGCGACGGTATTGGTGGACTAACAATTGATTATTTCGATGGTTTCTTTTTAGTTAGCTGGTACAGCGAAGGCATTTATTCAATGAAACACCATGTGTACAGTGTGTTTGATAAAATTATCGAGTATGAAGGAATTTACGAGAAATTGCGATTCGATACGTTGGGTCAATATATTGAACAAAACGACTTTGTTAAAGGCGAGCAAGGTGATTTCCCTATTATTGTAAGAGAAAACGGTATGAAATTTGCGGTTAATTTAAATGATGGAGCTATGACTGGAATCTTTTTAGATCAAAGGGATATGCGTAAAGTCATTCGCGATAATTACTCCGAAGGAAAGAATGTTTTAAATACATTCTCATATACTGGAGCATTTTCTGTAGCGGCAATGCTCGGCGGCGCAAAGAAAACGACAAGTGTGGATCTCGCCCAACGAAGTCTAGCGAAAACAATTGAGCAATTTAGTGTGAATGCTATAGATTATGAGCAACAAGATATTAAAGTCATGGATGTTTTCGACTATTTCCGTTACGCAAAACGTCATGAGCTAAAATTTGATCTTGTTATTTTGGATCCACCAAGCTTTGCGCGTTCGAAGAAATATACATTTAGTTCAGCGAAGGATTATCCTTCACTTCTAGTAGACGCGATTGCGGTCACTGAGAAAAATGGCGTGATTGTGGCTTCGACAAATAATGCGAGTTTTGGAATGAAGAAATTTAAGACATTTATCGAAGAGGCATTTAATGAAGCTGGTTCTAGATATAAAATACTTGAGGAATCTACATTGCCAAGAGATTTCCGTACAAACCGTGATTATCCTGAATTCAACTATTTAAAAGTTGTTGTGATTCGGAAAACAAAATAAGTAACAACGAAAAAGCCATTGTCATTTTTTATTGACGATGGCTTTTTCTCTTATATTCAAAGTTTAGTATAGAGTGTCTTTTGAGCTTTTAATCGGCAGTCATTATCTTTTATCGTAAATACTCATTATTTCCAATATAATAAAGGATAAATGAATAGAATTGGAGAAGAACTACAGGTGATTAGAACTGAGGTGGAATTTTGACCGAAGCAATTATACATGGAATCATTCTTGCATTTGGACTCATTATTCCGTTAGGTGTCCAAAACGTTTTTGTTTTCAATCAAGGAGCATTGCAACCAACGTTTATAAGAGCCTTGCCCGTTGTTATTACTGCTGGTATTTGCGATACAATTCTAATAGTCGCAGCTGTGTCAGGGGTATCTCTTCTCGTTCTATCGTTTGCCTGGTTGGAGAACATTATATTTGGTGTTGGAGTTATTTTCCTGCTGTATATGGGACTCTTTTTATGGAGGAGTAGTACCACTACTGCCAAAGTGGCTGGTGAGATATTCTCAACAAGAAAGCAAATCCTTTTCGCCGCTTCCGTATCACTCTTAAATCCACATGCTATACTCGATACGATTGGGGTTATTGGTACAAACTCGTTAACGTATTTCGGGAATGAAAGATGGGCTTTTACATTAACTACAATTGTTGTTTCATGGCTTTGGTTTTTAGGACTAGCTATCTCTGGAAGGTATTTTGGAAAGTTAGATTCAAGTGGCAAACGAATGGGTCTTTTAAACAAAGTATCTGCATTAGTTGTATGGGGTGTAGCCGTTTATATGGCAATAAAACTATTGGGAAATCTTATGATTACATAATGAACATGCCGTACTTGGATAACACGAGTGTGGCATGTTTTTGATTATTAATCATTTAGTTTTGCATTTAACTTGTCGGCGCCTGTGTGGAAATAATGAATGTTGTCTGGTATTAAAATATGTAGCATTTCACCATCTCCCTCAATCGAATGGAACTTATATATATATAAAATGTATGTGTTTTCGGCGTTTTTCACACTTTGGTGACAATTTCTTTTGTCACCAAAGTGTCGGATGACAAACTGTGCCATCTTTAGTATTCTAATAGCAATAGATTGTGAAGTTTTTGTGAGGAGGGTTCAACTATGAAACGGATAGTGTTACTTCTTTTAATTGTAGTTACTATGGTTGGTTGTTCAAATGTGTACAGCGCAGACGAGGGTTATCGTATGTCGTTAATTAACTATAGTTTTCCAATTCCAAAAAATTCGAGTGAAATTAAACCTGAAGCATGTGTTGGTGAAATATCAAAGTCTTCCAAATATAAATTAAAAGGTATTGGCGGAGATGAAAATGGACCACCCGAACATTATCTTAATGAGATTATGGAGTGGGGTTGGGAACCTGTAGAAGAAAAAAGTAGCGATATGATTCGCTTCTATAGTAAAGAAAATAAAACGATTTGCGTGTTGTTTAATAAGAATGTTTTCGATGTATATGAAATCACAGCTGAAAAATGAACTAAGAGGGATCCATGATAAGTGGATTCTTTTTTTTAATAAAAAGTCTAGAAGGATTTACGTAGTTTGAAGGACTTGTGCTTTGGAATATCAAAAAAAAGTAGGCTAAAGGTCGCTCTTTTATGAATGGATTCAAATTATGCCATAGGAATTTCTGCGGTTTTTTGTGTGGAATTCTAAGCGAATCTTGTAGAATTTACTGAAAGCATTGTATAGCTTCACCGAAAGTTTCTATAAAGAATCAAAAAATAGATGAAACCTTTCTAATGTGAAAACGTATATATAGCACGAGGAAAACAAGTTGGGAAAGTACCCGGAAAATGGGGGTTAAAAATGACTCTCCCAATTTGTAGTCTCATATCATATGTAGTAATATTTAGAGTAAGATTGAGATTAGTTTGAGCAAAAGATACGTATTCTGTCTGAATAATGGAGGAGTGTTTCATTTGGCTATTATATTGCAAAAAGGGCAAAGAATTGATTTAACTAAAGGTCGTCCTGGACTTGAGAAAATCACTGTTGGACTTGGTTGGGATCCGATTGAGCAGAAGTCGAAAGGGCTACTTGGCGGGCTTTTTGGTGGCGGTGGTAGTGGTTCAAATATGGATATTGATGCTTCAGTCATAATGCTAGAAGATGATAAGTTTCTGAATAAAGAAAACCTGATTTACTTTGGTAATTTAAAGAGTAAGTGCGGTAGTATTGCACACACAGGTGACAATACTACTGGTGAAGGCGATGGAGACGACGAGCAAGTAATTGTTGATTTGAAACGTATTCCAGCCAACATAAATAAACTTGTTTTCGTTGTTAATATATACGATTGTGTAAAGCGTAAACAAGACTTTGGACAAGTTGAAAACGCATTTATCCGCGTAATGAATTCGTCCAACAATGAAGAATTACTAAAGTTTAACCTTTCGGAAAGTTATGCAGGATCTACAAGTCTAATTGTTGCGGAAATTTATCGACATGGTAGTGATTGGAAGTTCGGAGCGGTTGGAACAGGTTCCACGGATCCAGGCTTGTCTCAAATGGTTAAGCGTTATTCTTAAATAGTAAGCAACATTCAATAATACTGTTATACAAAACTAATATAAAAGAGGAAGAGGTTGACTAAATGGCTATTTCACTAAGTAAAGGACAAAAAATAGATTTAACGAAAAGTAATCCGGGATTATCGAATATTACTGTGGGCGTAGGCTGGGATACGAATAAGTATGATGGTGGACAAGATTTCGATCTTGACTCATCTGTATTCTTACTAGATGCAACTGGGAAATGCGCAAATGAATTGGATTTTGTTTTCTTCAATAATCTTGAAGGCGGAAACGGTTCAGTCGTTCACACTGGAGATAATTTAACAGGTGAAGGCGAAGGCGATGACGAGCAAGTTAAAATAAGTTTGGCAAATGTACCCGCAACGACTGAAAAAATTGCTTTTGCAATCACAATCCATGATGCAGAACAGCGCAGTCAAAACTTTGGACAAGTATCCAACAGCTATGTTCGAATTGTCAACGATGCGAATGGCGAAGAGCTTATTCGTTATGATCTTGGAGAAGATTTCTCAATCGAAACAGCGGTCGTTGTTGGGGAATTGTATAGACATGGTACTGAGTGGAAGTTTAATGCAATCGGTAGCGGTTACCAAGGTGGACTTACTTCACTTGTAAAAGATTATGGACTTCAAGCTTAATATATTAGGTTCGTGCGTAGCCCGCTAAATAATCTATACTGGGCTACTTCAATCGACTATTGTTACTGGGAGTGATATAAATGGCGATTATTTTGTCAAAAGGTCAGAAAATCGATTTAACGAAGACGAATCCAGGTCTTGTAAGAGCAGTTATTGGACTTGGTTGGGACACGAATAAATATTCAGGTGGACAAGACTTTGATTTAGATGCTTCGGCATTTCTTGTAGATGGTTCAAATCGTTGTCAGAACGATCATGATTTTATCTTTTATAATAATCTTGAACATCCAAGCGGAGCGTTATTGCATACAGGGGATAACCGAACTGGAGACGGGGACGGGGACGATGAGCAAGTGATTGTCGATTTTTCAAAAATCCCAGCTTACGTAGATCGAATTGGAATTACAGTAACGATTCACGATGCTGATGCAAGAAGTCAAAACTTTGGTCAGGTAACAAACGCTTTTGTTCGACTTGCGGATGAAGCGACAGGCGAAGAGTTATTACGTTTCGATTTAGGCGAAGACTTTTCGATTGAAACAGCTGTTGTCTTTTGTGAACTATACAAGCATGGAAACGACTGGAAATTTAACGCGATTGGCAGCGGTTTTTCTGGTGGTCTGGCTTCACTTTGTCGGAATTACGGTTTAGAAGTTTAAAGGATTTCTTATACTAGTCGATTTAGTTAAGCATCAAGCCTCCGCAGAAAAACACATCACTTCATTCATTTACAACAGGAGGAACTAATGGAAATTCTTAATGGTATAATAAGTACGTATGCGGCTTTTTTTGACTGGGATATGTGGGCAAGGGTATTGACCGATCCTGTAAGTTGGGGTCTAATCGGAACGCTAATCATATTAGAGGGTCTACTATCAGCAGATAATGCCTTAGTTTTAGCCGTTATGGTAAAACATTTACCAGAAAAGCAACGGAAAAAAGCGTTGTTTTATGGATTACTGGGAGCCTATGTATTCCGTTTTATTGCAATTGGAGTAGGTGTCTTCTTAATTCAATTATGGTGGGTAAAAGTTTTAGGAGCAGGTTATCTCGCTTGGCTATCGATTAAGTACTTTATCGATAAATCCAAAGAAAATGCTGAAGAAGGCGAGATTAAAGGTGTCAACAAAAAAGGGATATTAATCCGTCTTTTCGGCACATTCTGGGGTACGATTGTTGCAGTAGAAATAATGGATATTGCATTTTCTGTAGACAGTGTACTTGCAGCTTTCGGTGTCAGTGAACAAATTTGGGTGCTACTGCTTGGTGGAATGCTCGGAGTGCTCATGATGCGAGGAATTGCAGGTGTATTCTTGAAGCTGATTGATAAAGTACCAGAACTAGAAACGACTGCGTATATTTTAATCGCAATAATCGCTATGAAAATGGGCTTAAGTGTTATTCATATTGAGATTAGTCACTATGTGTTCTTTGGTATTTTGGTTGTTACATTCATAGCAACATTTATCGTTCACCGTATTAATTTGCGTAAAGTTGCAGTATAAAGAGATTGAAAAGGAGGAGGCCTGTGTCTTCTTCTTTTCATTTATAGAAATATGAGCATGGGGAAGGTGAAATGAGTGAGATATTTTAATGACTTACCGGCAATGCATAAAGAAAGTTTGTTTTATCATCAACCCAAAATGATAACCAAGTTTACTGACAAAAAAAGCTTATCCTACAGCCTTGGTCCTATATTGTATATGCCTGCTACGAGATTGGACATTGCTGATTTAATTATTAAGAACAAGTTCAAGGCATTAATAACACTCGTTATTTGTTTGGAAGATGCAGTCGGTGATTTAGAAGTTGAAATTGCTGAAGACCTTTTAATAGAACATATGAAAAAGATTGATAGTGCTGTTCAGGATGGACTGTTAACGCAGGAATCCACGCCACTTATTTTCGTTAGAGTGAGAAGTGTAGAGCAAATGTCCTCAATTGCGGGTCGACTTGGCGATGCAGTGAAAAGTCTTGTAGGATTTGTGTTTCCAAAGTTTTCTTCAGAAAATGCAGAAAGTTATCTCGCTGGGCTTCGCTTAATAAATGAACAATCCGGTTCGATCCTTTACGGTATGCCGATTTTAGAATCGCCTCATGTACTTTATAAAGAGCGACGGTTGGACGAGCTTCTATGTTTGAAAGAAATCGTTGACCAATACAATGATCTGGTACTTAATATACGAATTGGTGCTACAGATTTATGTGGATTATATGGTCTCAGAAGGGATAATGAAACGACGGTCTATGAAATTTCAATTATTAATGAGCTTATTACGGACGTCGTAAATATATTCAGCAGAGAACCAGGTGGATATGTGGTATCGGGTCCGGTTTGGGAACATTTTTCGTCAAATGACCGTATTTTAAAACCGCAATTACGGGAAAAACCATTCCACGATCATCTAGGTTCAGAAGGGTTGCTTCTCAGAAAAGAATTAATTCGAAAAGACTTTGATGGACTTATACAGGAAACATTGCTTGATAAAGCGAATGGTCTAGTTGGGAAAACGATTATCCATCCGTCGCATCTTTTGCCGGTTCAGGCATTACATGTAGTTTCGAAAGAAGAATATATGGATGCGCTGGCGATTGTTACACAGGCAACTGGTGAAAAAGGTGTCTTTAAAAGCGAGTTCCAAAACAAAATGAATGAAATAAAGCCCCATTTAAACTGGGCACAAAAAGTATTAATTAAGTCGGACATATATGGGGTGTACAATGAAGACAGCACATTCATCGATTTATTATCCGAGCCGGTATACACATAAGGTTGACGAAAGTTTAGTTATAGAAGTAGCGCTAACGAAAAACCCTTATGAGCTTCCTGCAGAAACGTTATATGAGATGGCCGCACGTATTAATAAGAAACGCTCTTTTTTATTTGTCAGTAAAGTACTTGGAAAACATATTCCAACTCGGCCCGAAATTCCTTTAATAGCTTCTGCCCTACTTGCTACCATTTACTATGAAGGTAAAACAGGTAAGCTAGCGAATGAAAGTGTACAACTTGTCGAAGCATTGAAAGACGGTTCAAAGGCGAAAACAAAGGCGGCATACTCTGTAGTAAAAGACCTCAACTATTCACTTGGTGAACCGGTAATTTTTATAGGATTCGCGGAAACTGCAACCGCACTTGGACACGGCGTCTTTGAAAGTTTTTCTGACGCGGATTACATTCATTCAACAAGGGATTTACTTCTGAATCAGGAAGTGACTCTTTATTTTGAGGAAGAGCATTCTCACGCGACGGATCAGCGATGTTATGCACCGGAACGATTTTTAAATAATACGAAACCAATTTGTCTTGTTGATGATGAAATCACAACTGGGAAAACAGCCTTAAATATTATAGCATCTATTCAGAGACGGTATCCCCGAAAAGAGTATTCGGTGTTGTCAATATTGGATTGGCGAAGCGAAGAGGATCGTCATTTATTAAAAGAATTTGAAGTGGAACATGGAGTAACCATTCATACGTACTCGTTAATGTCTGGTGAAATTCAAGAAGTTGGAACTCCTTCGTTCGACAAAACCGAAGTTCATTCGGAGAAAAAGAGTAATATAAAAAAGATTATTAATCGCATCAGCCTGTCATCATTACCGACATATCTTCCACATGAAATGCACGTTTCAGTTGACTCTCTTGGAGTCGAAAACAAATCACCTTTTTCCGCACTGACTGGAAGGTTTGGAATACATTCGGATAGCAAGGAAGAAGTTGAGGCATTTTGCAAGCGTGCGGGAATGTATTTGCAATCGTATCGGAAGGGAAAGAAAACACTTTGTCTGGGAACAGGTGAATTCATGCATTTGCCGATGAAAATTGCTTTGTATATGGGGAATGAAATTTTATATCATTCTACATCAAGAAGTCCGATTTATCCGATTAATCGAGAGGGTTACCCAATAAAGAATCGCTTTTCTTTTAAAAGTCCTGATGACCCACAGGTAATGAATTTTACGTATAATGTTACCGAACAGGATTATGATGAAGTATTTCTGTTTTTTGAAAGGCCAATTGATGATGATAGACTTCAACCCATGTTGGAGCAGTTTAGTGAAATACCTGTTATTCATATTGTAGATTTTACTTAAAAAGGGGTGTTTAAATGCCGCAACAAGAGAAGGTGAAAACGCTTTTAGGAAGCTATTCTTCTGATGACGTCATTTTTTTATTAAAGGATCTTTCAGAGATAGACTTGGAAAGAGGTTTAGATGAGAGAGAAAAAGCAATTCAAAGTGGTATTCATTATTCGGAAATGCTTCCAGTAGAATACGAGCCAACGGATGATTATTTAAAACTATTTTATGAGTCGCTTACTATGTATAAACAAAAAGTGGCTGTGGCTGTTGGTACAGTTACTGAACTTCTTATCGAGAAAAAAGGACGTAATATTGTCTTAGTTTCGCTTGCTCGGGCAGGCACGCCAATTGGTATTCTGATGAAGAGATATGTGGAAATGAGATACGGTATTAATGTTCCTCATTACAGTATTTCAATTATTCGTGGACGCGGTATAGATGAAAATGCGATGTTGCACATCATTGATACTCATCCCAATCAACAAATTGTCTTTGTGGATGGGTGGACTGGGAAAGGCGCCATTGCTATAGAGTTGACGCGGTCAGTAGAGTCATTCAAGGAAAAGTATGGAGTTGCCCTGGATGACGAGCTTGTTGTATTGGCGGATCCTGGTTACTGTTCGTCCTTATACGGTACAAGAGAAGACTTTCTCATTCCGAGTGCTTGTTTAAATTCAACCGTTTCAGGTCTTGTGAGTCGAACAGTATTGAATAGCAATTGGATCGGTGGAACAGATTTTCACGGCGCGAAAGTTTACTGGGACCTCATAGAAAAAGACGTTTCGAATCATCATATAGACGTGATTACTGAAGAATTTGCTAATGCGGGACCATTGATTAGTAAAGAGAAAGAAGCGTTGTTGAAAACGGATATGACGCCTACTTGGAATGGGTTACAAACTATTGCATCAATCCAAGAATTATACGGCATCGATGACGTTAATCTAATTAAACCTGGTGTTGGAGAAACAACACGCGTCCTTTTACGTCGTGTTCCGTGGAAAATTCTTGTGCAAGATGAAAATGATCCGCGGTTAAAACACATTTTCCAATTGGCAAAAGAACGCAGTGTTCCTATAGAGGTTTATAAGGATATGGTTTATACTTGCTGTGGGCTCATTAGGCCTTTAGATATGGATTTATGATGTTTGGATGCGACTTGGATGGCACGCTTATTTATTCTTACAGATCTTTTGGTAAGGAAAAAATAGACTCGCCGATTCGTTGTATAGAAACGAATAAAGGAAAAGAATTATCATTTATGACTGAAAAGGCAATTATGCTTTTGCATGATCTTTCGGAAAAGATGATGTTTATTCCGGTAACTACAAGAACAATTGAACAATACAATCGTATTACGCTTTTTAAAGATGAAATCCGTCCTACCTATGCTGTTGTTTGCAATGGTGGTGTTGTTTTAAAAGATGGACAAGTAGATCTATATTGGCAGGAATATATACGTACAAAAGTTTCGAACGGTAAAATATCAGTTACAGACATTAAACGCAAAATAGAGGAAACGTCTGATGCCACATGGCTCGAATCGATTCGTGTAGTGGATTTATTTTTTATATGTATAATTATTAACCCCGACTGTACACCCCTTCATATTCTTGATGAATATTCAAAGTGGGCAGAAGAAAATGATTTGTTATTCTCGATACAAGGTCGAAGAGTTTACTTTATTCCTTCATTTATTAACAAATGGGATGCAGTTCAGTATATTGCCAAAAAAGAAGACAAGAAGACAGTTTTTGCAGCAGGTGATTCCCTACTTGACGTCGATTTGGTTGAAAAGTCAACGTTTGGTTTAATTCCACGACATGGGAGTGCGGCAGCGAAATATGCTCATCTTGGATTGACGCAGAAAAAAGGTGTTTCGGCTGCAGAAGAAATTATTGAAATGATACTTTCGAGAGCAGCCGGGTTCAACTTTTAATATACGTTAATGAGACCGGCTTACACTTCTTCTTTTGCCTTGAAAAAATAAAGGGGGAGTTGTGATGATTAGAAAACCGGTTCTTAAAGGAATAGATTATACAAATTGGGCATCTGAACTGGTGAAGCCGATTACAAGCCGGGCCGGTTATCAGTTAAATGAAGACAGTATACAGTACAGTCGAATTGCTGCGCGTGTCCTTGGAACGGGCTTTGACGAAACTGAATACTTGATATCACTTCACGGGGTGAGTCAAATACCAGGTGTGTACATATTATCTGAAACACTTGATAAGACAATGCCGTCGCAACGTTTTCAATCCATTCAACGTATCTATGACCTAATTCAGGAACAGCCAAAACTTTCAATCAATCGATTTGTTGCATTTTTGGAAGGGGAACAGCTCCTCCCTAAATACGGAACCGATTCGGATTTTAACAGATTAGTTCGGTCTGCACTTATTGATGTGTTTAAATTGTTTCAAGAAAACCATGTAGGGGGATTCAATCATCCTGAATTTCGACGCGTCTTTTTGGATCTTATTAAATGGACGTGGAACCATTTAGATCCATGGATCAAAGAGAAATCGGTTACGGAGGATATCCCTCATATTGTCTGGTACGGTGATATGAATAAAAGTCAGGCTTACTTTTTATATTATTTGTTACTCCTAGGTCTTGATGTTGTTATACTTCATCCAGAGGGGAAAGATGATTTTAAAGAAATTGATCCTGATAATAAGTGGACTGTTATCGCAAGTTATCCAACTAAAATGACGATGCAGCCGTTTCCATTAGAAGAACCTCAACGTCAAGGAACCGTTGCCTACCGTGCATCAAAAGAAATAGATCATGTTTTGCATCATGAAGGTTCTGCTTTTATCAAACCATGGCAGTTTAGAAATCACTTACCTGTAACGGTTACGCTGAAAACGACGTACGATGAAATCTTTTTACTCGCAAAAGAAAAAGCCTTTATTCGTCCAAATTTTTCATCGAATGCAGAGGAAGTTAAAATCCCATCTTTGTTCACTAAAGTTTCCGGTGTTTCGGCAAACCGAAAAGATTATTGGGATAAAATGCACAAACTACTTAGCTATCCAAACAGTATACTTGTGAAAAACTTTCCACATATAAAGGAAAGTAGAGCAAATAACCAATATCACTACCAACACTCACTGGGTAAGGATGGTCGGTTAGATCCTGAAAAAATGATGAAGAGCAATTGGTGGCAGTACCACCATCTTCATGACGGAGCACAGAGAGGAATTGCGTCAGCGATATCTAGAATGTGTGCTAACCCAAGAATGAAGGCTATGCACGGGGAAAGTGAAGAGCAAATTCGACTTTATCTGTTTACACAGGCAATTATCATTCCCGAAGAATTGTTGAATATTATGCAGACATTCGATTATTCTCAGGATATTCCAAAGATGATTTTATATAATAATGAACTAAACGGTATTTTGTCAAAAGCGGATGCTGCACTTTTATTAGTATTGAATGAGTTTGGGCTCGATATTGTTTTATACAATCCGCCGGGGCACAATGATCTAGAACCATTTATTGATAAAGAGTATTTTGATCATCATTTATTGGACGATATGGTGTTCGACCTATCGTTTCAGGATAGAAAAAAAGAAATACCTATTGTTGGCGGCTTTTTAAATCGATTTTTTAGTGGAAAGGACTGATTGTCATAGAAGGTATAAAAGATTATGAAGTTGAAGTGTTGACAGAAAATAAAGCGGAGACAATGCGACTTCAGTTAAGAGAAGATCCAGAAGTACAAAATCTTGTACGTTCCATTGATACGAGAAATCAGATGGATCTTTTGGAGTTCGGAAAAGAACCGGCTGTGGAAATATCTACTTTTGCCGATCGTATTTTAGCTTCAATGCGTTCTTCAAGTGTTACGGATTCAGGTACTATGCTGAAACAACTTGGTAAAACGATGGACAAATTCGATAAAAATGATTTTGATGAGCCAAAAGGTTTGTTTGGCAAGTTATTCAACCGCGGAGAAAAAATGATTGAAAAAGTTTTTGGAAAGTATCAAACGATTGGTAAAGAAATAGAAACGATTCATATTGAAATATCAAAATACAAAGATGAGATGATTCGGTCTACAAAAAACATGGACGAAATGTATGAACAAAACTTTAACTTCTATATGGCACTTGAAAAATATGTTGTAGCGGGTCAAATAAAAGTTGAAGAAATGAGGGCTCTTGTGCCGAGCCTTGAACAGCGTTCTGCAGGCGGAGACCAATTAGCTCACATGGAGTTGGATACGATGAACAACGCGGTCCAAGCCCTCGAAGAACGTGTCTATGACCTTGAAATGGCAAGGATGGTAGCTCTTCAAACGGCGCCACAGCTTCGCCTTTTACAGCGAGGGAATACAAAACTCATCGGGAAAATCAATTCTGCTTTCATAACGACAATTCCCATCTTTAAAAATGGAATTATCCAAGCTGTTGCAGCGAAACGCCAAAAGCTTGTTGCAGATTCAATGAGTGAGCTCGATAAACGAACAAATGAAATGCTCTTGAAAAACTCACAAAACATTGCGAGTCAGAGTGCTGACATTGCTCGTCTTGCGGGTGGTCCAAGTATTAAAATTGAAACAATTGAAGAAAGCTGGAACACAATTGTTAAAGGTTTGGATGAGACAAGAGCGATTGAAGATGAGAATAAACGTGCAAGAGAAGATGGAATGAAGCGAATTGCAGAGCTTCAAGAAACAATGAAAAATTACGGTAAATAACATACTGCTTTATACTTCAACGAATACCAAATTGGAAAAACAGTAGCATCGCATTTGTGTTGTGTGCCTTAATAGTTAGAGGTATGGATCTAGCTTTTAAGGTGTGCAGCAATAGAGCGATGCTTTTTAGTACAAAGAGTACTGTTTTTTCTTTCACATTTTTGAAATAAAACGCCTATCTTTTAAGTCCTACAATCTCCTCTTCAGTTAAGAAGCGCCATTGACCTCGGTCTAATGAACCGAGCTGAATATGCTTTATGCGAACCCTTTGCAAGTGCGTAACGGTATATTGAAAATGTCTGCACATTCTACGAATTTGTCGATTTAATCCCTGTGAAAGCGTAATGCGGAACGTATAATCATCCAACTGAATTACGGAGCATGGATTTGTTCTTGTAAAGTCTTTTTTTCTTGGATTATAAATATTGACACCGTTTGATAAGTTTATTATAAAAGTATCCGTTATTTTTTTATCGACTTTTACTATGTATTCTTTTTCATGGTTGTTTTCTTCCTTCATTAGCTCATTTACAACACTTCCGTCATTTGTTAGTAAAATAAGGCCAACTGTTTCTTTATCTAGACGCCCAACTGGAAATATGCGTTCAGGAAAAGATATGAAGTCAATAATATTATCAACAATGTTTGGACTGGCTGTACAAACAACACCCCTTGGTTTATTAAGCATTATATAGATGTCTTGGGAAGTATGCTTGATTTTATGACCGTCCACCTCGACTTGATCATTTTCTTCAACAAAATAAACATGAGGCGCAATCTTGCCGTTCACTAAAACTTTCTCGGCGGTAATATAACGCTCCGCCTGTCTTCTAGAACAGAATCCGGAAGAACTAATATATTGATTCAACCTCAAAATTCTCACTCCTTGTCTATCTAGAATCTTACGTTTTCTTTACTGTAGAATGGGTTCCTCGTTCCTCCGCAATAATTGCTTCAAAACGAACAACTTAATTCCGGAAAATTAACAATTAAATGAAAAGGCCCCTACTGATTAATTTACTTAACCGTAAGGATCCTTTCTTCATTATTTGCTATTCAATAAATTTTTCTATTATATTAGGGTTTTTTCACTACTTCGCCTTCTCGTCTGAAGAATCCAAAGATCCCCACAGTTTGAACGATATTAGTAAAGGCATTTGGATCTACTTCTTTAATAATCTTTTCTAAATCATATAATTCGTATCGTGTGATTACAAGATACATCATGTTTTTGTCTTCTCTTGAATAAGCGCCTTTTGCTGGAATAATTGTAATACCGCGTACCATTTGTTGATGGATAGCATATTGTAATTCATCCGCTTTGTGTGTAACAATCATTGCAGTTACTTTTTCATGTCGTGTATGAAGCGTATCAATAACAGCAGTCGTTACATACAGTGCAACCATTGTATACAATGCGTTTTCGGGTTCGTACAAAAAACCCGCCGCTACGATAATGATACCGTTTAAGACTAGGAAATAGGTTCCGATAGGTTTATCTTGTAAGCGTGATAAAACCATTGCGACAATGTCCATACCGCCTGTCGAAGCACCTAGTTTAAAGGATATTCCAACGCCTATTCCGGCAATTGCTCCGCCAAAAACTGCGTTTAATAGAATATCGTCGGAAACAGATAAGACAGGTAGTATTCCCATAAAAGAAGTTGCAAAAATAACGGAAACGATACTGTAAATTGTAAATCCTTTTCCTACTTTGAACCAACCCAATATGAAAACCGGAATATTGAACAGCAATAATAGAATACCGGTGCTAATATTTAATCCCGAATAATCTTTTAAAACGCTTGATACAAGTTGAGCGGCCCCTGCAAATCCACTGGCATAGACATTTGCATTGATTAAGAAAAAGTTGAGAGAAATCGCTACTAATAAGGATCCGAAAATAACGACCACGATACGTTTTGCTTCAATAAAAAACATAGGGACCTCCTCTAATAAGAAAATAGGGTGTTGCTTGTTGGATAAAAGATTTGTCAGAGGCTAATTGTACCGAACTTTATAATGAAATGATACTTTTTAAATTTAATTATACGTACTCTTTTTGAGATGTAGGTACGGGTGAAGTGTTATTTAGGTTTCAAGCAAGCAGCAAGGCATCCAAATCAATAATGTTAATCGTATTTTGCTTCAACTGCTTGATCCAACCAGCGTCTTCAAATTCTGTTAACTTACGACTGACAGTTTCAGGTGTTGTGCCAATATGGGAAGCGATGTCTTTTCGACTCAACGGCAATGTGACGATGTTTTGGTTCTGTTCTTCAACTAAATTAGCCAAATACATTGCTATGCGTGTTTCGGCAGACTCCATTGCAATGCTCGCGGATTGTTTCTCAGTTTTTGCCAATCTCGATGAAAACTCAGTAAGTACTTTTAATGAAATCGATGGATATTTCAATAAAAACACTTGGAATTTCTCTCTACTCATGACACAGAGCTCCGTAGTTTCCATAGACTCTGCATAAGCATCGTGAACAGACTCGGTAAATAAGCTAAGCTCACCAGTGAAATCACCGGGCCCTAAAATGCGTACAATCTGCTCTTTTCCCGTTTCAGACAATCTGTAAATTTTCACTCGTCCTTTATGAACAATATACAAACCATCTGATTTGTCGCCGGCATGGTAAATTGTATGACCACGAGGATGTTTAATGGAGTTCGTTTCTTTTACAATCTCTTTCATTTCCTTTGAATTCAAATGATTGAAAATCGGTACGATGGAGATGCACATTTTTCGCATATCCGCTGCAACGTCTGTCTGATGTTCACACTGATCTTTATCGGTCAATTGTAATCTCCCACCTTACTTAGTTAGTCGGCAGTATCGGTTTCAACTTGCGAGTGGACTGTATTTCTTTAAGTATACCGAACTATTTGGATTGCGTTTAGTATTTCGATTAATACACTAAGTTCCTGCCATTTTTTGCTTAACTTCTAACTTGAAAAAAGTACTGTTTTTAAAACAATATCTAAATGTAGATCGATTAATTGAAAAAAGTTTCTCGTATTCTTTTTCTTATTGCAAAAGTGCTTTATAATAGAGATATCGTAATTAATGATGAATGGAGAGGGACAAAGCATATGGAACTTATCTACAAAGGAAAAACTAAAGATGTGTACGAGATGGACGGTGGTAATGTCTTATTGAAATTTAAAGATGATGTTACAGGGGAAGATGGTGTTTTCGATCCTGGTGCAAACACGGTCGGACTTACAATTGAAGGAGCGGGGAAGTCGGGTTTACGGATGACGACTCACTTTTTTGAAAAATTAGCAAGGAAAAACATTCCAACTCATTTTGTGGATTCAAATATAGACAAAGTCACGATGACGGTAAAGAAAGCCGCGATGTTTGGACGAGGGCTTGAAGTCATTTGTAGGTATCGTGCGGTAGGAAGTTTCTTAAAAAGATATGGTGCATATTGTGAAGAGGGACAACCGTTGAATGCTTTTGTAGAAGTTACTTTAAAAGACGATGACCGCAATGATCCTCCTATTAACCAAGATGGGCTTTCACAACTTGGAATCTTATCGATAGATGATTACAAGAAACTTGAAGAGTTAACAATAGAAATTTCGGGAATCGTAAAAGAGGAACTTGCTTTAAAAGACCTTGAATTATATGACATAAAACTTGAATTTGGGCGTCATATTGAAACAAATGAAATTATGTTAATCGATGAAATTTCTGGTGGAAATATGCGTGTGTATAAGAACGGCGTATATATCTCACCGATGGAACTTGAAAAAATCGTTTTAGCGTAAAATAAAATCCACCACACCAAATCTACATAATGGTATGGTGGATTTTATTTTCATACATAATTTCTTTCAAATTGGGCAACCCTTCTTAAGATACGTACTTTTAAGGAGGAGTTTAATTTGAAACGAATTTATTTACTGGTTACTGCATTTATAGTGATCCTTGTTCTTACGGGGTGTGTGCAAAGGGCTGCTTGGATACCTGTAAGTGGTGAGGATGCAAAAATGGTTGCTGCGCCGATTATCAATACGGCTGGGAAAAAGATAGGTGAAGCAACTTTTACTGAAGCCACTGAAGGTGTAACGATTTACATTACAGCTGAAGGACTTACGCCTGGCTTGCATGGCACTCATATACACAGCAAAGGGAAATGTACACCACCTGATTTTGAATCGGCGGGCGGACACTTTAACCCGACGACCAAAGAACATGGTTTTGAAAATCCAAAGGGATTCCATTTGGGTGATTTGCCTAATATCGAAGTAGATAAAAGCGGGAAATTCAAAATTGAATTAACGACAAAAGAATTCTCCTTAGACTCACTATTGGATAGTGACGGAAGTGCCTTAGTTATCCATGCGGACCCAGATGATTATAAAACGGATCCTTCAGGTAACTCAGGAGAGCGTGTCGCCTGTGCCGCGATTAAAAAATAGATATTACTTTTGTAAAAAGTTTTCAGTGTAGTATGGCTGTGACATCCCGTTAAATGCGACTCCAACACCAAGGTGATTGTAGGTATCCAGTAAAATATTCTCTCGGTGCCCAGCGGAGTTCATAAGACCTTCATGGGCGAAAATGCTACTCGATTGACCATAAGCAAGGTTTTCTCCAGCCCCGCGAAAAGTGATGCCGTCCATTTCCATACGGTCAAATGGGGATTGACCTTGTTTATTGTCGTGACTGAAAAAGTCGTTATTGGCCATATCCTTACTATGTTTTCGTGCCGTACCCGCGACACTTTCTTCCCATTTAAGACTGTTTAACCCGTTTCTTACGCGTGATGCGTTTGTAAGATCGAATAATTGTTGTTCAAATCCATATTGAAGAATCGAGTTTCCGCCAGCGTAAATGCTGGCTTTTTGCAATTCAAGTGATTTTGAGACGAGCTGAATTGCGGTAACTTTATCGTTTTGATGGAGGTCATAAAATATATAAGTATATGTATCACCTATTTGAAAAAAATCGAACCCTTCGCTATCTTGTAGAATAAAGATGTTTAATCCTTTTCGAATTTCTTTAAGAGGTTCACCTAATAATTCCCGGACTGCGGATTTTGGAGATCCATAACGGATATTTGTACTGGATGCAATTAAATCATCATTTGTGTATAAGGCATTTACCAAACGGTTTTTATCGAATGAGACCATAACAAAATTACTGTACTCTGTATGGAACGTAAACCATTCGGTACCGTATTCATTCATGGAATTACTTTTTGGCTCGCCTAACTTTGCTAATACTTCATTTTCCGAAGTACCAATTTCTATGTTATGGATCGAAAACTGACTGTGTTCAGGTTTTGATAATACCGGTTTTTCTACCTCGATAGTTGTAGCAACGTTTTCCGTTAGCTTGGAGGTTAGTAAATGTAGGGCTTTATCGGTCGTTTCACCAATATATTGTACAACTGTGTATACGGATTCTTTAGTCAAATAGGACTGAATCTTTTCATCGACAGGATCTAGAAATGAAATATCCACATATTTGGAAACGGGTTCTTCCCAAATGGGTTTTGCTAGATAGATGACTGAAATGAGTAAAACAAATAAGAATAATCTTTTCAAGGTGAAGCCTCCTTCAATCTATTATAACCTGTCACGGCGCTAGGAATACAATGGAGAGATTTTCCCCATTAGGCATTTAAAAACGGTATACTAAGGAAACAACAAATGATCGGGGTTATAATCGTATGATACTATCTAAAAAAGTGATAAATGCACAAGCTCTTGAACAGAATGAACAACTGTTCAAATGTCCTGTTTGCTCGGCAGGAATGGAAGTGGTTGAGCAATCCAAAATGGTTTGTCCAGAGAATCATTCCTTTGATTTATCAAAGACTGGTTATGTTAATTTATCTTCTCATATACATGTAACTAAATACGATAAGTCGCTTTTTGCGGCAAGAAAAAAAGTGATTAATGGAGGTTTTTTTGAACCTCTCCTAGATTATATTTACGAAGCGGTATTGCCACAGGTTAATGGCACGATTCTTGATGCAGGATGCGGAGAAGGTTCTCAGTTGGCTGCAATTCTTCAACGTTTACCGGAAGATGTTACGGGCGTTGGGATCGATCTTGCGAAAGAAGGAATTGCTACTGCGGCGAAAGAACATCCAGGGAATGTTTGGTGCGTTGCAGACCTTGCGAATTGTCCATTTGGTGACTCTACTTTTAATGTGATTCTAAATGTGTTGTCTCCTGCAAATTATGCAGAGTTTATTCGCCTATTAAAGCCTGATGGTCTATTCCTAAAAGTTATTCCTGGAGACAATTATTTAAAAGAGCTAAGAGCTATATTCTATGACGATACAAAAGAACAGAAGGATTCAGATCACGGTATGCGATTTGAGCAACATTTTGAATCTGTGCGAATGGATCGTATTGCGTATGAATTTGCGTTAGACAAAGAGTTACTGGCCCCGCTTATTCGAATGACGCCACTTTCATGGGGGGCGAGTCCCGAGAAGCTAGAGCAGGCTCTTAATATGGATATTTCAATGATTACAGTTGATTTCACAGTTATGAGTGGTGTGAAAAAGAAGTAGGCAAGTGGGAAGGGGTTTATGCATGTTTACTGGTCTGAGCAGTGTACCAGGGTGGTTTTATATACTTGCAATCGGAGTGGTCATTTTATTTATCATCATCACGGAGTTTCGAACGCGATAAGGAGGTGTTTTCGTGGTGAAGAAAGCCGGTAAACGTCAAAGACCAAAACTGTCTGGAATACACGAAACATTGTTAGCGGACAATCTTTGGGGCAATGATGGCTATGTAGAGAGAGTGCGAATTGAAGGTGGAAACGTAGTCGGTGACGAGGAAGAGAGATTGTCATTTGATGATGTTATTTTCAAAGACGTTTCATTTTCCGGGAGCGAACTAAGAACATCGGAATTTGTCGATGTTGTATTTGATACATGCGACTTTTCCAACGCCAATCTTCAAAATGCCGTATTTCATAGATGTGAAATTATCAATTCAAAACTGACGGGCGCGGATTTTGCAAATGCGAAAGTAAGCCATACATCATTTAAAGAATGCGATGGAAGATATATTAATTTTAGTTTTTCTGGAATGAAAGAAATTGATTTTAACCAATGCAGTTTAGTAGATGCCGACTTTTACGAATGTACGTTTAAAGATGTTCGTTTTGATAAATGTAAAATGGACAATATCAACTTTTCCGAAACGGATTTAATGGGTGTAGATTTATCCAACAGTACATACGAGGGCATAGAAGTGTCTCTCTCCAAACTAGCGGGTTGTATTGTATCGACAGATCAAGCAATTGGTTTTGCACGTGTTTTAGGATTATCTGTAAAAGAAGAATGATGGTATACTTAATTAAAATCAGACATGAAGAGAGTGGATACATTTGTTAACATTTGAAGAAAAAGTAGAGATTATCGAGTCATTTCCGGAACTAACGCGCAATGATGTTTCAATGAAAAGAGTAAATTATCATTATAAGGATAGTTTGTTTGATAAAACGGTTGTAATTCAACATCTACATCCAAACGGTAATGGGTTTGTTTATGTTGCGGGACTTCACGGATATGAACCTGATGAACGTGGACTTGTGAACATTCGTGAAGCTACGGAAGAGGAATTTCGCAGTATAATCGCGGCAGCTATTAAAAATCTTTCCGAAGGGCCAGATGGTGAAGTGCAGCCGATTGAAGAGAAGTGGGTTGGACCGAATGGTGAAGAACTATTACTCGTTGAAGAGGAAGAATTTTGGAACCTTTATCATGGTTTGAACTTAGAAGAAAGCTTTGGTGCTTATGGACAAGCAAAAGCGTATTTGAGAGAGGAACAATTCAAGCAAGTACAAAATGGACGTGATTCTTAATGAAGGGAAGAGTGCTCGTCATTGGAATTATCTTTTTTGTATTTCTCGCTATAGCGATAATTTATTATTCAATGACAGTATCTATTGAGCGTATTGAGAATAGCGTTGAACAATCAATTGATTGTTCAATTGAAAAAGTTATATAAAAAAGTGCACTGGGGATAAAAACCCAATGCACTTTTTTATCTTCATTTAGCAAATTATTTTTTCTTACCTTTATAAAGACCTTTTCCGAAAGGTAACCACCAATTCCAGTTACCGAACATTTTCATTAGACTTGGTACGAGAAGGAGTCTTATGATTGTCGCGTCGATTGCAACCGCTATAGCGATACCTACACCGATTTGTTTCACCGGCATGACATCAGTAAACGCGAAAGCACCTGTCAGAACAATCATTATTAGTGCCGCAGACGTAATGACTTTACTTGTCGTTGCAAGTCCTTCGACCGTCGCTTTATCATTATCAAATGAAATCGAGTATTCTTCCTGCATACGTGAAATCAGGAAGACTTCATAATCCATACTCAGTCCAAATACAAGGCTGAAAACGATGACCGGTATAATGAGTGCAATTGTCCCTGCAGTAAGGCCGAAATGTCCGTATTGGAAAATGTATACAAGAATTCCGAACGTTGCTGAAAGACCAATGACGTTCATTAAAATTGCTTTAACAGGAATAATTAACGATTTAAAAGCAATCATAAGAATAAAGAACGTAGAGACGATTATTAATCCAAGTACATAACCGATCTTATCCCAAATCTCATCAAATATTTCCTGATTGAATTTCGGTTGTCCTCCAATGGACAAATTCCAATCCGTTTCCTTGGATGACCAATCACGAACCCATTCTTGTGCCTCTTCGGATGATCCACTCGCTGCGAGGGTTACGGGTATCATAAGTTGGTCGTTGTTAACGAATTTCCCTATGAGCGGAGCAAGAGCTGCTTCCATTTCGGGAACTTCCATAGCATGTGTCCATTCATCTACGGACTTAATTTCACCTACTGTAAAGATTGTACTAACTACATCGACAATGGATTCACTTGTAAGTTCTTTTTCGAGCTTCACCATTTCAAGAAGGCCGTCTTTATCTTTCCAGCCACCCGAACGTTCCGCTATGACGTAAACGGAGGATTGCTGACCAAGCCCGAATTGTTCGTCGATTAACTCAAAAGATGTTCTGGAATCATAGGACTCCGGTAATGAATCAATTTCTGGAATTGTAAGCTCCATGTTTTTCACAGGAATCATGGCGATGCCCAGTAAAACTAAAGCTACCAATGTAATTAAAACAGGTCGTTTGATAACTTTGTTTGCAAATTTACGCCAGTTATCCGAGCCATTTTCTTTAGGTTTAAGTATTTGCCATTTATCGATTCGGTCGCCAAGTGCAATTAGCACCGCAGGCAACAGAGTGATAGAGCTGAGTACGGCCATCGAAACGACAATCATACCACCGAGTGCAATGTTTTGAAAGATATCCACACGAATAAGCATCATTGCCCCGAGTCCGATAAAAACACAGACAGCAGAAAAAATAACGGAGCGACCTGCAGTGCGAATCGTTGTGGAAACAGCATCTTCGAAATTACCCAGTTTACGTTCTTCGCGGTATCGACTTATGAATAATAATGCAAAGTCAATACTTAAAGCTAAACCAAGCATTGGGATAATGTTTAGAACAAAGATGGAAAGATCGATTTGGGCACCAAGTAGTGTTAGGATCCCAAATGATGAAATAACGGTAACAATCCCAATAAGGAGCGGGACAAAAGAAGCGACTACCGTTCCAAATGCGAACAGCAGAATAATAATAGCGATTGGTAACCCAATTGCTTCTGCAGTAATCAAATCTCTTTGGCTTGCGGTATTAATGTCTTTAGCGATTGCGGAAGCTCCAGTAAGTGTAATCCCGGCTTGGTCACCAACTGCAGCCCTAATATCCGTTACAACATCAGACATGTTTTTTTCTTCATTATTAAAATGAAGCATCGCATAGGAAACATCTTCTTTATAAAGTGTTTTATCATCAAGAGGAGAACTAATGGACGAGGTCACACCAAGTTTTTCAACGTTATTGAGTGTGTTGGTTATTAATTCGTCATCCACTTTTTCAAAAACAAGGAACATAGTTTCGGCAGGCATATCAAACGTCTCAGAGACAATCTCCATTACCTTAGCGTGTTCACCATTTGTACGGAATCCATCGCCTTCAAGCATTCCAGGTAGGCCAATTGCGAAATAGGCCATTATTGCAAAAAAAGCAATCCATGTAAAGATAATGTATTTATGTGTTTTTGTGACAAGTTTTGCTAGTGTGTTCATTTAGGGCTTCGTTCCCTCCATATTAAAAGTTAAATCTATATCTCTATAGTAACTTAAAGAATATGAAAAGTCTCTAAACTCTCAATGTGAAAGGAACTCCAAATGAAACAAAATGAACAAGTAGTGTCGATACCACCATTAGGGTCTGAATCGGTAACCTACTTAAAAAGTATTGTTACGGAAATCAACTATAGCAATCCGTTTAGAATGGGTGATTGTACTAAAAATTAAAAAAGCATAGAAAAAAAGCCATACCCCGAAGGGAATGGCTTTTGAATGGTTAATTTAAATTAGTTTTTGTTTACGTTTGTAGCTTGAAGACCACGTTGGCCTTGCTCGATTTCAAACGTTACATCTTGGCCTTCTTCAAGAGACTTGAAGCCTTCTCCTTGAATAGCTGAGAAGTGTACGAATACGTCGTCGCCATCTTCGCGTTCGATGAAGCCAAATCCTTTTTCTGCGTTAAACCATTTCACTTTACCTTGTTCCATGTGTGTTTCCTCCTCGTGTGCATTATGCACACATTGTATTACTATCCTTGCTCAAGTCTTGAAGCGGTCAAGATTTATTCTGTGACCATCGCGCCGAACAAAAATAATTCTTCTTTATCATAGCATTGCCCGAAACATAAAGCAAGAGAAATGATTAAGTTATAAAAACAATATGAGTATTCGATAGACAATTCCAGCGACAATGGCAGAAATAGGTAACGTTATTATCCATGTAATCACAATTTTCTGAGCTACACCCCATTTTACCCCTTTTACACGCTGGGCCGTGCCAACACCCATAATTGCGGAAGAAATAACATGTGTAGTACTTACTGGTAGATGAAGCAACGTGGCGCTAAATATAATGATTGCAGATGATAAGTCAGCAGCAGCACCATTTACAGGCCTGATTTTCATGATTTTTCCGCCTACGGTTTTAATGATTTTATAACCGCCAATCGATGTTCCAAGTCCCATTGCAGTTGCTGCAGCAATTCGAACCCATAGTTGGATGTCATCCGTTGTTTGAAGATTTCCTGCGATAAGTGCCATTGTTATAATTCCCATGGCTTTTTGTGCATCGTTTGTTCCGTGTGTAAAAGATTGAAGTGCGGCTGTTCCAATTTGCAAATACCGAATACGTCGGTTCGCTTTAAATAAGTTTTTATTTTTTAATAAGACTTTAAACAAAGTCATCATTAGAAATCCACCTATTAGAGCAATAAATGGAGATATTAGAAGTGCTTGCAATATTTTAATAAATCCAGTGTAGTTTAGCACTCCGAAACCAGCAGCAGAAATTGCGGCTCCGGCAATAGAGCCGATTAAAGCATGCGAAGAACTAGAAGGAATCCCAAAATACCATGTAATTAGATTCCAAAGAATTGCCGATATAAGGGCAGCCAAGATTACGAGAGACCCATTTTCAAGAAGAAATGGATCGACAATGTCTTTTGAAATTGTTTTTGCTACACCTGTAAAAGTAAGTGCCCCAACAAAATTCATTATTGCGGCCATTAAAATTGCAGGTCGCGGTTTTAAAGCGCGTGTTGAGACCGACGTTGCAATTGCATTCGCTGTGTCGTGGAAACCGTTGATGAAATCAAATGCTAGTGCAAAAACAACAACAAGAATTGTAAGGAGAAGTACCGTTTCCACCTGTTAGCCTCCCTAAGCGTTACGCATAATAATTGCTTCAAGCGTATTAGCAACGTCTTGACAATAGTCTGCTATGTCTTCAAGTTGTTCGTAAATGTTTTTGTATTGGATTATGCGAATCGGGTCTTTTTCATTCACGAATAATTGTTTGATTGATGTACGATAAATTTCGTCGCAAATACCTTCATATTTCTTAATAAGAACGGCATGGTCACGCATCTCTACTAATTTTTTTCGGGATAGTAATTTGACAGCTTTGACAATTTCATCAGTGCTCTTAACGATATTAGCCATAAACGATTGAACATACTCGTCGATTTCAATAAGAGAAAACATTTCTAAATGAGCAGCAAAATGTTCTACACCATCAAGAATATCATCCATTCTAAGCGATAATTGTAAAATGTCTTCTCGTTCAATCGGTGTCATAAATGATTTGTTAAGTTTAGTTGTAAGTTCGAAAATAAGAGCATCGCCTTCTTTTTCGTACTTTTTCAATCGTATGCTCACTTCTTTTAAATCAGCAGCATTCTCCACTTTGAAATCATCAGCATAGTGAATTGCTTCTTGTACAAGTTCAGCAATTGTAAGAAGAGCTGTGAAAAAAGGATCCGGTTTTCTTGGGCTAAACATTAACGAACCTCCATCCCATTTCTAGAAATAATTTTATATATACCTATCATAACAATAAAGTATAAAATTAGACAAAAAATTTAATAAAATATTTGTTGATAGAAAATAATATTTTCAGTAAATTGAAACTTATATCCTTTCTGTCCGTATGTATAGGTGATACAAAGAAATGAAGATTGTGGAGGTGATGAAATGGAACTGTTTGGTATACCAATTGTGCAAGTATATTTATATACTTTAATCATCGCGGGCATTGCAGCAATTCTATATGTCTTTATAAGTGATATTGCTGAAGGTGTTGGTGAAGTTAGTCCGTTCCTTGATCCGGCGGTTATTCTGTCATTCATAACATTTGCAGCAGCGGCGGGATATATTATGGAGCTTTCGACAAAGTGGAATTCCGGATATATTCTTACGGGTGCACTAATTATTGCCTTCATTCTAGCTCTATTGCTTTATTTCTTCATTTTACTACCGCTCGCATCTGCGGAGGTATCACTTGCTTACTCGGATGAATCTTTAGTTGGTCAAGTAGGTAAAGTAATAATTCCAGTTCCGGTAGATGGTTTCGGGGAAATTGTCATTGAATCAGTGAATGGTATTATTTCCAAACGTGCGGCAGGATATGAAAATGTATCAATTGATTACGGCAAAGAAGTTCTTATCATTGAAGTGAAAAGCGGTACATTTATCGTGAAAGAATATGAACCGTTTCGCTTTAAATAATTAAAGAGGGGGAATTGGAAAATGGAGATTTTAATCGTAATTGGAGTTGTCGTCTTTATTTTAGTTGCAATGTTACTTGTCTTTATTACAAAATATCGCACAGTTGGGCCAGACGAGGCTTTGATTGTAACAGGAAGTTATTTAGGAAAGAAAAATGTACATACGGATGATTCGGGTAACCGAGTTAAAATTATTCGTGGCGGAGGAACATTTCTCTTACCGGTCTTTCAACAAGCAAAACCGCTTAGTTTATTATCAAGCAAGCTTGAAGTAACTACACCGGAAGTCTATACAGGTGAAGGGGTTCCCGTTATGGCCGATGGTACAGCAATCATAAAGATTGGTGGTTCCATTTCGGAAATAGCTACAGCTGCAGAGCAGTTTTTAGGGAAATCGAAAGAAGACCGTGAAAATGAAGCGAAAGAAGTATTGGAAGGTCACTTACGTTCTATTTTAGGATCAATGACCGTTGAAGAAATCTATAAAAACAGGGATATGTTTTCTCAGGAAGTACAACGTGTTGCATCGCAGGATCTCTCTAAAATGGGACTTGTAATTGTATCCTTTACAATTAAAGATGTACGCGATAAAAATGGCTATCTTGACTCACTAGGGAAGCCACGTATTGCTCAAGTTAAACGTGATGCGGATATCGCAACTGTAGAAGCAGAGAAAGAAACGCGTATTAAAAATGCAGAAGCATCGAAGGAAGCACAAAAAGCAGAGATTGAGCGTGCGACTGAAATTGCTGAAGCGCAAAAAGAAAATGAACTAAAAACCGCGGTATACCGCCAAGAGCAAGACGTTGCAAAAGCACGTGCGGACCAAGCGTACGAGCTTCAAACGGCAGTTTCCAAACAGGAAGTTATGGAACAAGAGATGCAAATTCAAATTATTGAGCGTCAGAAGCAAATTGAACTAGAAGAAAAAGAAATTCTTCGTCGTGAAAAACAATACGATTCAGAAGTTAAGAAAAAAGCAGATGCGGATCGTTATGCAATTGAACAAAATGCCGAGGCCGATAAATCCAGACGTATGGCAGAGGCGGATGCTGAAAAGTATACTATAGAAGCAAGAGCAAAAGCTGATGCTGAAAAAGTTCGTCTTGACGGTACGGCAAAAGCCGACTCTCTTCGTGCACAAGGTGAATCGGAAGCAGATATTATCCTTCTGAAGGGTCTTGCAGAAGCTGAATCGAAACGCAAAATTGCTGAGGCATTCCAACAGTACGGTGAAGCAGCAGTCCTTGATATGATTGTTAAAATGATTCCAGAGTATGCGAAGCAAATTGCAAGTCCACTTGCGAATATCGACAAGATTACAGTTGTAGATACGGGTAGTGGTGAAGGTGGCGGAGCGAATAAAGTAACGTCTTACGCGACAAACCTTATGGCAACACTACAAGAAACATTGAAAGCATCTTCAGGCATTGATGTAAAAGAAATGCTTGAAAACTTCTCAGGAAAAAGTAATTTACGTCCAAGCCTAGACCAACTTGCACATGAAATTAAAAGTGATAAATCAAATGAGCAAGAACTTGCGGAAAACGAAAAAAATTAAGATGTTGAAAGATAGACAAGGACCTTCATTTCAAATGAAGGTCTCTTTTTTCGGAAAATTCTTAGAACGGTTAAACAACATCATTAATAGGTCGATATATATATAAACATAGGGACAGGACGGTGTATGTAATAGTGAAAGTTTCAAAACTGGGTAAACGGATAATGTTTTACATGATTGGTACGACAGCTGTACTTGGAATATTATTTTCGGTTATATTGTTTGTCAACACGGGTTTAACGGTAAATAAGTCGGTAGGAAGTCAGGCTATTAATACCGCAACGAATATATCAGCTTTACTGGATGGCGATAAATATAAAGAGTTTAGTGAAAATCCAACAGAGTCTGATTTATACTGGGAACTGCGTGAGGAATTAAATGAATTACGACTACAGAATGGTGTCATGTATGCTTATACATATGCAGTACCTGAAAAAGATGCACCAGTCACATTTCTAGTGGATGGAATGCCTCTGGATGATATCGAAGGGGCGGCAGCAATTGGTGATGCATCATCTGCAACTAAATATAAAGATGTTGAAATGGTTCTCCAAGGCACAAATCATCATACGGGTTTGCTCGCGGATGATGATTTCGGTCAATTTTTGTCTTCATTCGTGCCATTATACGATTCAAACGGACAAGTAGTTGCGATTCTTGGAGTAGATATTGCAGCTACCCAAATTGGTGCCATTAAAAATGGAATACTCGCTACATCACTACCTATTTCAATTGGAGTAATTATTTTGATTGGATTTACGGCATTATTTGTTGTGTATAGGTTTATAAGGGCGGCACTAAATCCTTTAGTAATGATGCAACAAGCATCTACATTATTTTCAGATGGAGATATAACCGGGGCTGAAAAGATCGTAAAAACTGTAACGTATAAGCATGATAATGAGATAACTGATTTCGCAAAGTCTTTTACACATTCTCTTTTGAAAATTAAAGTCACATTAACCGACATAAATGACACTTCTCAAGGTGTAGAAACAGCTGTTGGTGCATTAGGTGAGACAATGGTGTCTGTCCGTACTTCAAATGATTCAATTGCGGAAAGTATTATACTTATTGCAGCAGGCGGAGAGGAACAAAGAGGAAATAATAGCGAGGTCGTTAGTGCAATGGAGGAGATGGCAACGGGGATCCAGCGAATCTCTGAGTCATCAGCGACCGTTGCGGAATCGTCTAGCGACATGACTTCTCTTGTAGAATTAAGCGTACAAGATACACGTGCTGTAGTAATCCAAGTACAAAATATCGAAATGTCTGTATTAGCAACAGAGTCTCATGTAAAAGTTTTGGGTGAAAAATACCGTTCAATAGAAGAAATGGTCGAAGTAATTACGGGCATCGCAAATCAAACAAACCTTCTGGCTTTGAATGCTGCAATTGAAGCTGCACGTGCAGGGGAATACGGGAAAGGGTTTGCAGTCGTTGCAGGAGAGGTCCGAAATTTAGCAGAGCTCTCAAGAAAATCTGCAGAAGAAATTAGAAGTCATTTAACAACGTTTGAAGAAGTCACGAACCAAGCATTAAATGAGATGGGTAATAGTTCTAAATTAGTAATTTCCGGAACCCAATCCGTTATTGCCATTGGTCAAAACTTAGATCGTGTTCTGGAATCTGTTTTACGCGTAGACGAGGAAATTCAAGATGTTTCTGCAGTCACTGAAGAAATGTCCGCAAGTTCAGAGGAAGTGCTCGCGTCAAGTGAGCATATGAGCGGAATAATGAATGAAAACCTAACACGGACAACAGGTGTTGCTGAATCTTCTGGTGAACAAGTGGAAATAGTGAGCAGACTTGAAGAGACAATTACAGAACTTCGAGACTCGTCCAAAAAAATGGCGGAAAGCATTAAACACTTCCGAATTTAATTGTATAAATTGGTCATAAAGTAAAGCCCGAGTGTTTCGCCTCGGGCTTTTTTTTACGTTGAAGGCCCCTGTTTGCGGATATTTATATTGAAAACACTACATATTAAGAAAATCTTCATATTTATCCTAGGTATCTCTTAAGAAAGTCTTCTTACAATGAAGAAAGTAAAGATTGTTGGAGGGATAAATATGATAAGCATCATTGATTTGAATCATTCATTTAAAATCGGTAAAAAAGGGAATGAAAAATTCATACCTGTATTGAAGGGATTGACATTTGAAGTAGCGGATGGTGAAATCGTTTCTATTGTTGGGAAAAGTGGTTCAGGTAAATCCACGCTATTACATATAATGGCGGGTTTTTTAACACCGGATAATGGAGTTATTCAAGTGAACGGCATTGAAACGTCTCAGTTTAATGAAGCAGAAAGTGCAGAGTTCAGGTTGAAGAACTACGGTTTTGTCTTTCAAAACTTTCAACTTATGCCTGGTCTGAATGCCTTTGAAAATGTGGAGCTACCTTTAAAGTTAAAAGGGGTTAGTAAAAGTATGCGACGAAAAAAGGTGGGAGAACTTATGCGGCAAGTGGGGCTTTCAGACGTTCAAGATCACTATCCAAATGAGTTGTCCGGTGGCCAGCAACAACGGGTGAGCATTGCGCGAGCGCTCGTTACAGATCCACCTATTATTTTTGCGGATGAACCAACGGGCAGTTTGGACTCAGAAACGGAGCAAGATGTTCTGCTCTTAATTCAATCACTCAACAAAACACGTGGGATTACTTTTGTTATTATTACGCATGATGATGAAGTCGCAAATACAGCAGACCGGGTGTATAAAATGCATGATGGCGAACTCTCGGAAGGTGGTTTACATAATGCAATTTAACGATCAAATTGATTTTGTGCGCCAACATATAAAGAAAAACAAACTACGTGTATTCATGACGATACTTGCGGCAACAATGGGGACTGCATTTCTAATTGTCCTTGCATCAGTGGGCTTTGGGATTCACGAAACAATCCGGAGTGAAATGTTGTCAAACCGCTTAGTTACTGAAATCCAAGTGCACTCGAGTGAAGAGACGGACAATCCAGAGGAACAAATTGAGAAGTTTAAGAAGATGGACCATGTAAAGGCAGTTGTCAATCGTCAACATATAGGAACAAATCAGCAGACGAATTTGGGTGATTATATAGGGGGTCATGATCTACTTATAACGGATTTTACTGAAGAAGGTAAAATAGGTTTCGAACTTACAGAAGGGCGCCTCCCTGAAAAAGAAAATGAAGTTGTTGTTGGTAGTGACTTTTCTGCCTTTTTAATGAATCAAAATGCAACAGAAAGTGAGAACGCTGAAGTTGCTACGTATGAGGGTAATTTAATTGGCGAGCAGTTTACTTATAAAATTGGCGGCGACGAAGGTGAATTACATGAAGAGGAAATTAAGCTTACCATTGTCGGTATTGGGAAAAGCCCAGCTAAAGACTGGATACAGGATCGTTCGATTTATGTAGACAGCTCAATCATTTCTGAACTTGAACGTATTTACTATTCATCAAAAGAAAAGGAAGAGAATGAGCAATTATTTTATGGAAACACAAATATTTATGCTTATAAAATTGAAAATGTCAAAGCAATTTCTACGGCGTTAAAAAATGAAGGCTATTATGTATATTCTATTTCAGATGAACTTGAACAGCTTGACGTATTTTTCTTGGCGCTAAAAGCAGGGCTTGTTTTTGTTGGAACGATTGCTGTTTTAATATCATCTATCGGTATTTTTAACACGATGACAATGGCGGTAACAGAACGAACACGTGAAATAGGTGTAATGAAAGCAATCGGTGCGAATCCGAAATTAATTCAGCGGTTATTTTTAATGGAGAGTGCATGGATTGGAATTGTTGGAACCGTCCTTGCTGTAGTGATTTCATATGGTGTAAGTATTGTTTCAAACTACATCTTGCCTATTATCGTTGCTTCAGCCCTTGGCGAAGAGGATTTGGGTGGTATGGAAGTCACATTTTCAATCATTCCATGGCAACTCGTCGTCATCGCTTCGATAATTAGTATAAGCGTTGCTATGGTTTCGGGATGGAGACCTGCCCGAAAAGCGACGAAGATTGATGTGATCAATGCACTGAGGCAAGAATTGTAAAATACAAGTATTGAGGTAACCGCTGTTTCTTGGGGGTTACTTTTTTTTATTTGCAGCAGTCGGATAATAAGAAATGATTTCAATCGAGAATGAATATAATTTTGAGTAGTATATATTGACTGTGTGGAAAATAAGACACCATTCGACACAAAGGTCTATGAAAGTTGTCGGAATTTTGCTATAATTGTTTTAGTTAGTAAGGTTCCACAAACATAGGTCTTAATCTACGGAGGTGGATGTTGTGAACATGTCGAAAAACAAATCTTATAGCGATTTTGACCTGAATGGATATCCTTTCCTCCGGCTTGGTTATGCGGACGTCTCTTTGCTTGGGCGATGGAACGGCTTGTCAAATGCCTTGTATTCCTTGCATAAAGACGAAGTGTTTCGGGTGCAATACAATCCGAATTCTACTGAAAATACGTTTGAAACGTATACACTTTTGGACGGAATCGTGGAATTGGAATACGAGGATATCCGTCGCGTCTTGAAGATTGGTGAAACAATAGATGCGGCAAATTATGAGAAAATCATTACATTTCATGGCGTGACAGAGGCTGAGTTGTTAATTAAAATGACCGCTGAACAATTTGAACCTGGATTTTTTGAAACAATAGTTCTTCAAAAAGAAGCGGATGCGATTGAAGCGCTTGACGGCTATACATATATGCACTGCAACCGAATTAAAGATTATTCAATTGAAGTGTGGTCACATCTTGGGTTGCCAAAAGAGAAACTGAGTATTCTAAGATGGGGCGCTTATTTTCATGACATTGGGAAGCGCACGGTCCCGCTTGAAATATTAAACAAACCGGGTAAGCTGACGGCTGAAGAGTGGGACATTATGAAAGCCCATACAATAGAAGGTGCCAAAATTATGCGGGAGCATCCAGTCAAGTGGCTCAAGGATGTAGCATTTATTGTCGAGCAACATCATGAAAGATATGATGGAAAAGGGTACCCTTATGGGCTTAAAAAGGATGAAATTGCACTTGAATCCTCCATCGTGGCCGTCGTCGATGCATTCGATGCGATGACAACTGACCGTGTGTATAAGGCGGCCCTTCCTATACTAGATGCAGTTCAAGAGCTCCTTGATGGAAAAGGAACACAGTTCAATCCGGAAATTGTGGATGCTTTCCTTTCAGTACTGAAGAAAAAGCAATACAAGTGGAAATAAGCGACTTGGGAAACTGGGTCTTTTCCATTTGAAGAAATTAAGTTAAGGAGCATGTTATAATAAGAATGGATTTAATTATACATAATGAAAGGCGGATGAAGAATGGATTATCGTATTGAACATGACACATTTGGTGAAATTAAAGTACCGGCGGACAAACTATGGGGTGCACAGACACAACGTAGTAAACAAAACTTCAGAATTGGCGGGGAAAAAATGCCAATTGGTGTCGTCTATGCATTTGCGCATTTGAAAAAGTCAGCGGCAATCGCAAGCCATGCACATGGTGCGCTATCTGAAGCTAAAATGAAGGCGATTTCTGCGGCGGCTGAAGAAGTAATCGCAGGTAAATTGGATAACCATTTTCCACTTGTCGTTTGGCAAACTGGAAGTGGAACACAGTCTAATATGAATATGAACGAAGTGCTTGCCCATCGTGGAAACCAACTGCTTGAGGAGTGGGGCGAAGAAGACCGACTACACCCGAACGATGATGTGAATAAATCACAAAGCTCAAACGATACATTCCCGACAGCACTGCATGTCGCAGGCGTTATCGCGGTCGAAGAGCAACTCGTTCCAGCACTTGCTAAATTGAAAGAAACATTCGGTAAAAAGTCCGAAGAATTTATGGATATCATTAAAATCGGTCGTACGCATTTACAAGATGCGACACCTTTGACGCTTGGCCAAGAAATTAGCGGCTGGCATCGTATGCTTGAAAAAACGGAAAAAATGATTGTGGACAGTGTCGAATCGATGAAAGAACTTGCAATCGGTGGAACGGCTGTTGGAACAGGTCTCAATGCACCTGTAGGATTTGGCGACCGTGTTGCACTGGAAATTAGCAAAGCGGTCGGTATTGAATTTACTTCTGCCAAGAATAAATTCCATTCACTTACAAGCTATGACGAAGTTGTTTACGTCCACGGTGCAATTAAAGCACTTGCCGCGGATATTATGAAAATTGCAAACGACGTACGCTGGTTGGCAAGTGGCCCACGTTCAGGTATTGGAGAAATCTCAATTCCGGAAAATGAGCCAGGCAGCTCAATCATGCCAGGTAAAGTGAACCCAACCCAAAGTGAAGCAATCACTATGGTTGTCGCCCAAGTAATGGGCAACGATACAACAATCGGATTTTCCGCAAGCCAAGGAAACTTCGAGCTGAACGTGTTTAAACCAGTTATTATTTATAACTTCCTTCAGTCCGTTACATTACTTGCAGATTCGATGATTAGCTTCAATGATAACTGTGCGGTAGGTATTGAACCGAATCGTGAAGTGATTGATAATCATGTGAAAAACTCACTTATGCTTGTAACTGCACTTAATCCACATATCGGATACGAAAATGCAGCAAAAATCGCAAAAGCAGCACATGCGGCAGGATCTACGTTGAAAGAAGCCGCACTTAAAACAGGATTATTAACGGAAGCACAATTTGACGAATATGTGGATCCTTCGAAAATGATTGGCAATTCGTAAGCTAGTTCACAAAAGGTGTCCAGTATATCTCAATAAACCCACATCCCTTCTATATGTATAGAAGGGGTTTGGGTTTATTTGGGTTGTACGGGTGACAGTCCCCTTTACAATTCAGACACAATTCTGATTATAGAATGGGTCCAGTCACTCAGGGAAATCCGGTTGGATTAAACTGGATTTGCTTGTACTAAACCAAGGGTTGATTGAATGTCGTGTGGATAACAGTCCCCCTTTAGTTTATATACGTGTCACTCACCAAAAAATCTTTCAACAGGTTTGTCGGAATCTCAAATGTCAAGATACCCATATAACCTGGTGCGGCTTCGTATTTGTCGAAAGAGATAACGAGTTTGTGATCGCTTGTAATATAGAAGTTTTGGTCCGATATGATTTGCTCAAACCCGCCATCTTCAGAAAAGAAATACACGACGTCCTCATCCGCAGCCATTTGTTCCTTCATTTCATTTACAATATACGAGCTGATAACGTCCACATAAGCATCATCCTTAAATAGACTTGGTAATGTAATTAAGATACTGTTCTGCTTATCAATCGTGTCGTATTTCATTGTTGTTGATGAGGATCCGACAGTATTCACTTCATACCGGGCAATCGCCAGCAATTGTTCGGTATCTGTCAGTATTTCATACCCCGAATCAACCCCAAGATGCCCATCGCCCTCTTGTTTCATATCTTCAACATCCTGCTCAAACTGCTCGAATAGTGCTTTGTTCTCTTTGATGTATTTTTCATTCAACATGGATTGAAGTTGTTCATCATCCAAACCAACGACTGCTGGTGTATTCAAATTGGCTTGGTATGTTTCATCATCTACCGTCAACTGTTGTACTGTAAACGCTTCGACGATTGAACCGAGCACTGGGACGTTTGCCATCGCTTGTGCAAATGATGGACTCATATTGATGCTGCCGATAAATAAAGCCGCTGCTGCCGCAACACCAATGGACCAATGCTTTAAATAGCCGCGTTTTTTGCGTGAACTTTTCGCCTGTTGAATCGATAACTTCACAACATTCTCTAACTCCGAAGGAATCTCGACCCCATCATAATTATTTTTCAACTTGTTTAATCGTTTCAAATTCGAAACTCCTCTCCAACTTCAAGTCGTAACTTCTTTAGAGCCGCATACAGTCTGGTTTTAACTGTATTCATATTTAACCCCGTAACTTTAGATATTTCGTCAATTTGTAAATCTTCAAAAAATCGAAGAATAATTACATTTTTATAAGGTAGCGGTAATTGGTCAATTGCTTCTTGTAAATCAATATCAGCCAGTTCATCTTCTACATTTGGTAAATACAGTGATAGAATATCGTCATCCATGAATGTCATTCGTTGATGTTTTCGAATAAAATCAATTGCTGTATTGACAATAATTCTATAAAACCATGTTTTCAAATAACGAATTTCTATCAGGCGGTCAATCGATTTCAGTGCTTTTTCAATTGCATCTTGAATAATATCCAGTGCATTTTCTTTATTACGCACGTAACTATAAGCTAAACGGTAATGTGCTTCCCTATTTTCAATAATAAAATCTTCTACTAATTTATATTTTTCATTTCTAGTCATGACAGAAAGTTCACCTACTCCAATTTCTAACACATCGCGAATGTGTTCTATATAGTAAGACGGGTATCTTATGTAGAAAGTTTGCTTGCCGAAAGAGGAATATTCAGTCAATAATCTTACTTCGGCCGAAAATCATGGTATAATTTATATATATACAATACAAACGGAGGGATGAAGATGATTCGATTTGTTCAATTTGAAGAGAAGTACATACCGCAAATGGCGGAACTACTTGCAAGTAGGCAGATGAAGGAAAGGATACGTTTCGGATTTCTTCCTGAACGTTATGAAAACGCCGAAGAGACGGCTAAAATATTGCGAGAAGAGACTAGTAAACCATTTACTGCCGGCATCGTTACACTGCGCTTTGATGAGGTGATTGGCTATTTATTATACGAATTCAAACAAAATGCAACACGTGGACGCCATGTTTCAGTCAGTTATCCATCGCTAGCTATCAAAGAAGGCGAGCAATCAAGGCTCGTTCGATTAATGTATGCAGAAGCAGGGGCCGAATGGGTTCGAAATGGTTATTTTGAACATGTATTATTTGCGCCGGTAGGTAATGACCCAATTATATTGGAACTCTTGGAACAATCTTTTAGGTTTGATCAGCGTTATGCAATCTTATCATTAAATTCTTATGTAGCAAAAAGTGATGGAACGGCTCGTGTGAATTTCCGTGAAGTGACGAAAGATGATAGTTCACTTCTTCAGAAAATGGCCCCTTGGAATTCAATTCATCAAGCAGCTGCGCCATCATGGAGTCCACTTACAAAAGAGTCCATTGATAAAGTTCGTAAAGAATATGCGGGTTTAGCAGTAGATGATGAATCAACAATGTGGATTGCGGAACAAAATAGTATTCCCGCAGCATTTCACGTGTACTACCCAGCAGATGCGAACGGGTCAATCGTTACGCCGGAAAATTCTGCGCATTTAGCAGCGGCATCGACAAACGTTGAGATGCGCGGAAAAGGAATTGGGAAAGCAATTGCTGATTACTGTCTTGGAGAGATGGAGGAAAAAGGGTATAAGTATATTATGGCAGATTGGCATACGCCGAATCCTTTAGCTTCCTATTTTTGGCCTAAATTAGGATTTCAGTCGTATATGATCCGAATGGTGCGAAAAGTGGACCCACGAATTTCATGGGCAGACGGCATATGATGAAAAATAAAGAATTCGTTGCTTCTTGGAGTGGTGGAAAAGATTCTGCAATGGCATATTACCGAGCGATTCAATCGGGCATGATTCCCAAGAGAATATGGACAATGTTCGAAGAAGACAAGGAACGTTCGAAATCCCACGCACTTCCAATTGAAGTAGTAGAAGCACAGGCAAAGAGCTTGGGCATCCCTTTTATGCTTCGTGGTTCTGACTGGAATAGCTATGAAAGTGAATTTTTGGATGCAATGAAAGAATGTAAAGATGTAGGCATTGGCTACGGTGTTTTCGGGGATATCGACCTTGTGGATCATTTGGAATGGGTACAGAAAACGTGTGCAAAAGTTGGTATGGAAGCGGTGCACCCGCTTTGGATGGAACCTCGACGCAAAATCCTTGAAGAATTTGTCGCTGCGGGGTTTGTGGCATATATTGTCGTTGTGAACACGAAAATGATGCCTGCCCATTTCATTGGGCGTCCATTCACCATTGAACTGATGGATGAACTTGAAGCACTTGGTATTGATGCATGCGGAGAATCGGGCGAATTCCATACCGTTGTTGTAGATGGACCGATTTTTAGTGAACGAGTGCCAATTGTATTTTCTGGTGAACATGAAAGAGACGGCTATGTGTTTTTGGATGTAGAACTAAGAAAGAAACGAAGTGGAAAAACAGGAATATTCTAAATATGCTTGACTATATGTGGAATCTGAATTATGATACAAATCAACAAGTAATTGACTATATTCATTTCGACAACTAAATAGCAATCTCTTATCGAGAGTGGCGGAGGGAATAGGCCCTGTGATGCCCGGCAACCTGCAGGTGTTTTTGCGATGGTGCTAATTCCTTCAGATTATTTAATCTGGCAGATGAGAGGAGGATTAATAAATACGCCCTCTTCTTAAATTAGAAGGGGGCTTTTACTATTTTAAAATAAAACCCGAGTAATCAAATACACATACTAAAGAAGAAGGAAGTTGAGGAAATGAAAAACAGAATTATTAAGTCGTTATTATTAGTTTTCGCAGTAACTGCATTAGTAGGTTGTTCAAGCAATGCAAGCGAAGAAAGTGGGAAACCTGAAAAAATCGTTTTGGATTATGCCTATTATTCACCAGTCAGTCTTGTCTTAAAAGAAAAGAAATGGGTTGAAGAACTTTTTGAAGCGGAAGGAATTGAGGTTGATTATGTCCTTAGTCAAGGCGGAAATAAGGCTATCGAATTTTTGAATTCAAAAAGTGCTGATTTTGGATCGGCAGCTGGTGGTGCCGCATTCTTAGCTAAAGCGAAAGGTTCTCCAATTGAAGTTGTTTATAATTTTTCAAAACCAGAATGGATTGCACTTGTTGCAATTGATCCGACTATACAGACAGTTAAAGATTTAAAAGGTAAAAAGATTGCGGCAACAATAGGAACGGACATGCATACATTTTTACTTCGTGCTCTTGAAGATAATGGATTATCGGAAAAAGATGTGGAAGTGATAAATCTTCTCCCGGGCGATGGTGCAACTGCAATTCTAACCGGAGAAGTGGACGCGTGGGCAGGGCTGGACCCGCATATGGCAAGAGTAGAAAAAGAAGCGAATGCAAGGCTAATCTTCCGGAATGTTAATTACAACACATACGGAACACTAAGTGTTCGTCAAGACTTTGCTGAAAAGTATCCGGAGTATGTCACAAAAGTAATTGGTGTCTATGAGAAAGCTCGAAAATGGGTAATTGAAAATCCCGAAGAGACAACTGAAATATTAGCAAGAGAAGCAAAAATTGATATTGAAATTGCCAAAATTCAAATGAGTCGTAATGACTTTTCTGTTTCTAAGCCAGTGGAAGAACAAAAGGATTCAGTAATTTCTGCTGGAGAATTATTAAAAGTAAAAAAAATTATAGATCCAAAAACGGATGTTAAAAAAGTAGTGGACGAATTAATTAATCCGAAATACTTTGGTGAATACTAGAATAGGAGCAACGATATGAATGTGAAAAGTGAATCAATTAATATACCGTTAGCCACGGAGAAGGTGAAAGGCACTAGGTTATTCTCTTATAAGAACCATGAACGTTGGATTCTTGGAAGCATACTTCCGATACTTCTAATAATCGTCTGGGATCTAGCAGGCAGAGTTGGTCTGGTCGAAGCTTATCTTTTACCTACACCATCGCGAATTATTAAAGAAATTTTTAATATGGCTATAGAGGGTACGCTATTTGGTCATATAGGTATCACATTGGGTAGAGTGGCAATTGGATTTTCACTCGGAACACTATTTGCTGTAGTTTTGGGATCCGCTGTTGGTTATTTCAATCTTGTCGAAAAAATAATGGATCCACTAATTCAGGCATTCCGTTCTATACCAGCACTCGCTTGGGTACCTTTATTTATCCTTTGGATGGGTATTGGAGAATCATCTAAAGTAACGTTAATTGCTGTCGGTGTGTTTTTCCCAGTATATATAAATGTCGTTGCTGGAATTAGGGGAGTTGACCGAAAGTTAATTGAAGTAGGAAAAATATATGGATTTACATCGGGAGAAACATTGAGAAGAATTTTGCTGCCAGCAGCATTGCCGTCATTTCTTACTGGGCTTCGAACGGGGGTAGGACTTGGTTGGATGTTCGTTGTTGCAGCAGAGATAATGGGGGCCAGTAAAGGGCTTGGTTATTTACTGATTGTCGGTCAAAATACGTATTCTCCGGAGCTCATTATAGCGAGTATTGTACTGTTTGCTGTAATTGGAAAAGTCACGGATTCATTACTCAAAAAACTAGAGAAAAAGGTACTCGGATGGCAAGATAGTCTATCAAATCAACTATAAAGGTGGGTGAAAAAAATGCTGTCAGCAAAAAAACTAACTAGACTATTTAATGATGGAATTTCTGGATTCCAAAATATTGATTTCAAAATTACGAACGGAGAAATTGTTGGGATTTTGGGAACGAGTGGGTGCGGGAAAAGTACATTGTTACGAGTACTTGCGGGTCTAGATGAAGGATACGATGGAGAGTTTGAGATAGGTAATAATGATTCCAGTAAAAAGATTGGAATGATGTTTCAAGAACCAAGACTAATGCCGTGGCTTTCCGTCAAGGACAATGTTTGCTTTGGAAAACGATCATTAGTGCAAGAAGACCGTGCAAAAGAATTAATTGAGCTTGTTGGATTAAATGGATTTGAAGAGTATTATCCGAAGGACTTATCAGGCGGTATGGCCCAGCGAACAGCCATTGCACGATCTTTGCTTACGCAACCGGATGTGCTGTTACTGGATGAGCCTTTCAGTGCACTCGATGCTTTTACTAAGATGAATCTACAGGATTTGTTGCTATCAATTTGGGAAAAGAGAAAAACAACGATGATTCTTGTCACACACGATATTGATGAAGCCCTTTACTTATGTGACCGAATTATTATTATGCGAGGGCAACCGGGTGAATTATATGCAGAAATAAAAATTGAACAGAAAAAACCGAGAAACCGAATTGATTCTGCTTTAACAAAGAAAAAGGAAGAAATATTGAATCTGCTCGATTTAAATAAATCTGTGGAAACTTATGCTCAATAACGTAATTTTAAAAGAAGAGAAACCGTAACATGTATTGTTCAGTTTTTCTTCTTTGTTGCACGAACATAATCACAACTCATATAGAACGTTCGCTTTTTTTATCGGTTATGTAATTAGAATAGTGTGGAAATCATGTAGGGTTAATGAAAAATAGACTTCCTAAGAAACCGGATGGAAGTCTATCTTTTTTCAAGAAGTTATTTCATGGTAATGAAATAGTAAAGCTGTCAAATTCAATCCGTTTTCCGTCATAGGGCTTGAATTCGATTTTGGTCTCAGTACCATCTTTGTCGATTTCAACACCGCCGCCTTCAGTTGAATGAGAAACATAAGGGGTTACCGTCAAAATCTTCACACTGTCCGAAATAGGGTCAAATAACCGGTTGCCACTCTGATTTACTTTCCCATTCTCATTGGTTCCTTTGCTACCTCCCGAGTGAGAGCCGATTTCAATACCCTCCTCGTTGACTACATGGAAATCGATTGAGCTAGTTAGGAAAAAATTTTCATTAGATACTGCATTGAAATGAATCAACAGGCCAGCAGGGCTTATTTTCAAATCAGATACAGATAGGTCAATTCCTTCTGCTTTCTGAGTATGATTGATTGTGACCACTTCGACACCGGATTGTGCTTTTACTGGAATTTTGAATTTCCATCTCTTGTTGTCAAGGCTTTTAAAATGTAGTCCAAATATAAATTCCTCTGGTAATTCAGTGATGGCATCGATGCTGAAAACGCCGGTTCGGTATGTTGGTGTCACGTCAGTCTCAGAAAGTCCTCCCGAATAGCTGACAGTTTTTCCGTCAACGGTGAAATCTGGGCCACTGTGCTCAAAATAATTCTCTCCGAGTGGCTCTTTCGTTTCAAGCGAGTAACTTACCGTGAACCGTGCCCCATCATAAAATATTTCGTCAATTGTTATCGTATCGCCCTTTACAGCTTTAGACACACCAACTGCTTGCGTCAAACCAAGATTGCTCACTTGCACCAAGCCAAGATCACCAGATTCACTGAAAATCGACCCGAGTAGTGGTATTTGTAAAACGAAATTTGCCATTACTGGAGACACAGTAGCCGAACCAACCAATAACCCCAAAGCTACAACAGCGGCACTTGCAGTATAAATAAGTTTCTTACACATCGATTTCTTCCTTTTAGGCACATTTTTTCGAAGGGTTTGAGAAATAATAGCATCCAACTTTTCACTCGGCACATGAATTTTATCAATTTCGCTTTTAAACGCTGGAATTTTGTCTGTCATCAATATAAGCTCCTTTCAATTTTGATCTTAATCGTTCTAGGCCGCGGCGAATATTTGTCTTCACCGTTCCTTCTGGACAACTAAGGAAGTCCGCAATTTGTTGAATTGTATAGTCTTGGTAAAACCTGAGCAACAACACCGTTTTATACTTCTCTTCGATTTCTTCCATCGCCTGAAGTAGGTCTATTTTAGTCTCTTGTTTACGATCGACCGACTCCTCAAATTGCTCGAGAATTTCAGGGCTCATTGGAACAATCTTCTGTTTTTTTCTTAATGAATCTATTGCCGTGTTTATTAAGATACGTGTAATCCAAGTTGAGAAATAATCATTATTTTTGAGAGAAACGATTGCATCTAATGCTTTGTAAATTGTTTCCTGAAATACTTCGAGTGCGTCATTTTCATTTTTCATGTAGACAAAGGCGATCTTATATAACTTCTCTTTCTCTAGATGAATAAGTGCTTGAAACGCATCCGCATCGCCTTTCTTCGCATGTGCTACGAGCTTCTGTTTCGCAACCAATTTAAGAGCCTCCTTTCCTGTTCTACCTATTAGAGCTACCAGAGGGATAAAACGATTCAACTTTCTATTAGCAATAATAAAACAACGGCTTTAATTTCAAAAAAACCATTCCAGTCTATTGGCAGACTGGAATGGTTTTCGTGGTTAATCCAAGAGATTGCCTAGCTCTTGCTCAAGAAACGGCTTGGCATTCAATACGTTTCTGAACTCCGTATATCGGGCTCGATCGGCGTCTGTGGATTTTTTTCCTGTGTGGTACGCACGTATTAATATGTTTTTCGGCGTATGCTCCATGTCGATGAATTCAAGCAATTGTGTTTCGTATCCAACGAGTGACAATAGTTCCGCACGGATGGAGTCGGTTGCGAGTGCGGAGAAACGTTCTTTAATTAACCCGTGTTGTAGCATTACATCAAGTGCAGGTGAACTAATTTGTTGGAACAATTCATGTTGGCAACAAGGAACGCTCAAAATAACTTTCGCCCCCCATTTGACAGCACGTGCTAGCGCCATGTCCGTTGCTATGTCACACGCATGTAATGTAACGACCATATCGACAGATGTTTCCTCATAATAATCGTTAATATCCCCGACGAGAAATTCAAGATGATCGTAGCCAAGGTCTTTTGCAATTAAGCTACATTCTTCAATCACTTCTTTTTTCAAGTCTAAGCCCGTTACTTTGATGTCGAGACCTTTTTCAATTCGTAAGTAATGATACAGCGCGAAAGTTAAATAGGATTTACCAGAGCCGAAATCCAAAATCCGAATGGTTCGATCTTTTGGAAGATGCACCAAGGAATCATCAATGAACTCGACAAAACGATTTATTTGTCTAAACTTATCGTGTTTCTGCTTCTTTACCTTACCGTCTGGCGTTTGAACTCCTAGCCGCACTAAGAACGGATACGGAGTATTTTCATCAAGTAAGTAATTTTTCTTTCTGTTATGTGATAAATTAAGGGTTTTTTCCGATTGTACTTTTTCAGATTTCCATAGGACTTTAAATTTCTTGGACAATTGCACGTGGACTATTTCGTCGGAAAATTCGGCGTGGACTTGTCTAAACTGTTCAAGTAATTCGAGTAGCTTTGGATACAGTTTGTTTGCGGATATGTTTTCATGTTTTAAAATACGTTCAAACTGATATTCGAATTGAATATGCAGTTCACCGCGTAATTCAATGGGTTTAATCCGAACACGTTTTAGGTCATCGGTTTTTGAGCGTGGTTGACTAATTGTCCCATTTATAAAAGTACCGTTTGTGAATCGTTCAGTTAATAACTTTATTAATTCCTCGAAGTTCATACTAATCTCTCCTACTTAAAGTCAAATCCTTTAGTTTTCAAAAATTCGTTCATATGCATCCTTCTAGGAGAACCTAGAAATTTAGCCATAGAGTCCGACCATGCAGCATCTTTCCGATTAGATCCCCGGCTCATATAATAGTCGTTTAATGTCTTGTCGTAGGACGGTAAAATTTCATTGTATTTTTCACTATCGTATTCATTTTCATGAACAATCGCTTCTACTGGAAGTCTTGGTTTCACTTCATTTGCCTCATCGGGAACGCCGATTGTCATCGCATACATAGGTGCTACGCCTTCTGGCAAACCGAATAAATCGCTAATTTCAGCAGGAGCATTTCGAACACCGCCAATATAACAGATGCCGTAACCTTTAGACTCCACTGTTATGGCTACATTCTGTGCAAGAAGTGCGACGTCTGTAACGCCGACCAGTGTACTTTCTGCATATGAAAAGTCGATGTTTTTATCTAGTAAGTTTGCGGCTTTTTTTAGACGATGAAAGTCGATGCAAAAGACGAGTACAGCACCAGCTCCTAAAATTTGAACGGGGTTTTTGGAGAACTCTGCAAGTTTTTCCCGTTTAACTTTGTCTGTAACATGTATCACTGAATAGGCTTGGACGAAATGAGAACTTGCTGCATGTTGCCCAATACGAATTATTTCAAGTACTTCTTCTTTTGATATCGGTATGTCCTTGTATTTTCTTACAGATGCATGTGATGTCAGTAATTGAATAACCATTAAACTCCTCCTCCAATAAATACTTTTTTATCTATGAATTAAGATTACCATGCGAGAATAGTGGTAAACTACTAATATAGCTTAGAAAGGTGTGAAGACATGAGTTGGCTTGAAAGTATCTCTATTACAACGACGCTGCTTGTATTGTTCTTAGTGATCATCCCAATAATAATCGCAATCTTTCTGTATTTTTATGACAGGAAACAAAAGCAACATGCAATTTTAAGAAATTATCCAATTTTAGGGCGCATGCGGTATATGCTTGAAAAGACCGGTCCCGAATTACGGCAATATTTATTTGACGACGATAATGATGGACAACCCTTCAACCGCGAAGAGTATTTACGTATGGTGCTTCCGGGAAAATATTTAAATAGTGTCATTGGATTTGGTTCAAAACGTGACTTTGAAGAAGCGGGATTCTTTATACGAAATTCAATGTTCACAAAACAAAATGAAGAAATGCGTGTTGATAATGAAAACCTTGTAGATACGATGCGTTATATCGTAGATGCTGATAATTTATTTGCCCGAAAAGAGCATCGTGAAGCACTTCCGACACTACCGTGGTTGTTGCCAGAAGAAGATGCAGTTGTTCTTGGACCAAACTGTGAGCACCCGTTTCGCGTTCGGAGTTTGCTTGGGCAATCCGCAATGAGTTTCGGCGCTTTAGGAGAGAATGCAATTACTGCTTTGTCAAAGGGAATCGGAATGGCACAAGGTGCTTGGATGAATACCGGAGAAGGCGGTCTGTCTAAACATCATTTAGCAGGTAATGCGGACATTATTGCGCAAATCGGATCAGGGTTATTCGGCTTCAGGACGCTAGATGGTGAGTTCAGTTGGGACTTACTTCGAGAAAAGGCAGATATGCCACAAGTAAAAGCGTTTGAAATTAAACTTGCCCAAGGTGCTAAAATGCGTGGTGGCCATGTTGAAGGCTCAAAAGTGACAGAGGAAATCGCGGCAATTCGAAATGTTGTGCCGTACACATCTATCAACAGTCCGAACCGCTTTCATCAGTTTGATGATTATCCATCGCTGTTCGATTTTATTGAAAAAGTACGCAATCATTCGGGTAAACCTGTTGGCATTAAAATTGTAATTGGTGGCCAACCAGATGCCGAAGAACTTGCTTCGTTTATGAGTAAGACTGGGAAAGGGCCCGATTTCATTTCACTAGATGGCGGTGAAGGCGGTTCTGGTGCTACGTATCAAGATCTTGCAGATAGTGTAGGATTACCCCTTCGTTCCGCAATTATTCTTCTAGATGATGCACTTAGGAAGTTCGAAGTACGGGACCGTGTGAAAATTATTGCTTCCGGTAAAATTACAACACCAGATCGTGCTGCAATTGTTCTTGCAATGGGGGCGGATCTGGTTCAAGTAGCACGTGGATTCATGATTTCTGTTGGGTGCATCATGGCACATCGTTGTCATACAAATGATTGTCCGGCAGGTGTTGCAACGACGGATGCAAAATTACAAAAGGGTCTTGTCGTTGAAGAGAAGAAATATCGTGTTACCAATTATATTTTAACGATGCGTGAAGGGCTTTTCCGAATTGCCGCGGCAGCAGGTCTAGATTCACCGACAAAGTTTGAGAGGCATCATCTTGTTTACAAAGATGAACGGGGTAGAGTATCACCGGTTGAATAAATTGGAATAGTAAAAACGTATTTCCTTTCATATTGAAGGGAAATACGCTTTTTTAATTATTGTGTCTGTTTCCATTTGTGAAAAGGGGCAAGTGCATCCTTCGTTTCTAAATGAATAAAAGGGATAGTCCGTTTTTCAGGTGCTTTGTTTTGATCTGTATAAAATGGGGATACTGGAATACCAAACGATGTTTCATTATAGGCATCCGTTTTACTGCAGGCATAGTAAATTTCTCCGACTGTTGTCGAGTAAGCAACCCCTAAGCACATAGGACAAGGCTCACCGCTGGCATATAAAACACAGTCGGATAAATCTGTTGAAGCTAATGCTTGGCATGCTTCTTTTATAGCCAAGAGCTCTGCGTGTGCTGAAGGATCGTTGTTTAGATGGACAAGATTTGTACCTTTGCCTATAACTTTTCCATCCTGTACGACGATTGCTGCAAAAGGCCCACCGCCATCATTGACATTTTTAACCGCCATAGAGATTGTTTCTTGGAGCCATTTTTCGTGAGTCATTGATTATTCCTCCTTGTCGAATACCAAAGATTTCCCGGGAAATCATGTTGAAATTGATGATTGGTGTCATATTATAATAGTATACTATAAGTAAAGTGACTTTTCTAAAATAGGGATTGGTTTGATGTATTTGTGCTATAATTGTCATATTACAAAAATGGAGGTTTTAAAAAATGTCGAGCGATATGTATCAATTAATTGCAATTATATTGTATATGGCCGCGATGTTACTCATCGGTTATTACGCTTTCAGGAAAACAACAAATCTCACAGATTATATGCTTGGCGGTCGGTCTCTTGGCCCCGCTGTCACTGCACTAAGCGCAGGAGCGGCAGATATGTCTGGTTGGCTCCTTATGGGGTTGCCGGGTGCAATCTATATAAGCGGACTCGTAGAAGCTTGGATAGCGGTTGGACTTACAGTTGGTGCCTATTTAAACTGGTTATTTGTTGCTCCAAGGCTAAGAGTTTACACACAAATATCAAATGAATCCATTACTATTCCAAGCTTTTTGGAAAACCGGCTTAAAGATCAGTCGGGACTTTTACGAATCGCATCAGGAATTATTATTCTTATTTTCTTTACATTTTATGTATCCTCAGGAATGGTTGCGGGAGGCGTATTTTTCGAGAGTTCGTTTGGTCTTGAATATCATACGGGACTCCTAATTGTTTCGGCTGTCGTTGTTGCATACACGCTTTTCGGAGGTTTTCTTGCAGTTAGTTATACCGATTTCATTCAAGGCCTCATTATGTTTCTTGCGCTGATACTTGTTCCAACGTTTGGGATATTTCTAACGGGTGGATTAGCTGAAACTGCGGCTAGTATCCGAGAGGTGGACCCGCAATTACTGAACTTCGTTTCGGGGGCGACATTTATCGGAATATTATCCGCGGTCGCTTGGGGACTTGGGTATTTCGGACAGCCACATATTATCGTTCGATTCATGGCGATTAAATCCGTAAGTGAAACGAAAAGTGCTCGTAGAATCGGTATCGGTTGGATGGTTTTAAGTTTGTTAGGCGCCATTGCAACTGCACTTGTCGGAATTGCTTACTATCAGCAAAATGCTGGAGCAATACTCGTTGATAAAGAAGCTGTATTTATCGCTCTAGGACAAGTGATTTTCCATCCGTTCATTGCAGGACTAATGCTTGCAGCAGTTCTTGCAGCGATAATGAGCACCATTTCATCACAGTTAATCGTAACTTCTTCAGCACTAATTGAGGATTTATACAAAGCAATTATTAAAACCGATGCGTCGGATAAACAATATGTATTTTTAGGGAGAATAGCTGTACTCTTTGTTTCCGTTATCGCAGCGTTTCTCGCTTGGGGTGACCATGATACGATACTTAAGCTTGTTTCATTCGCATGGGCTGGTTTTGGTGCTTCGTTTGGTCCGATTATACTTTTATCTCTTTACTGGAGAAAAATTACGGCAAAAGGGGCACTTTGGGGAATGCTTGTTGGTGCAATAACAGTAATTATTTGGGGTAACTTTGAACAATTTACGGGTAAACTTTATACTAAGATGCCTGAGTTTGTTCAATTTGCAACAAGCAATCTGTATGAAATTGTACCGGGTTTCCTACTTTGTCTTATTGTAACTATTGTTGTCAGTAATATGACGTATAAACATAATGCTGAAATTGAAAAAGAATTTACGGATACGGTTGAAATACTAAAAAGAGATCAATAATTAAATTGAATACCCGCGACTGTGAAAAGTTGCGGTTTTTTTTATAGAGTTTTTTTGGGAAGCTTTTTAGAACAAAAGAATACATAGTTGGAAAGAGGGATTTAAGTGATTAAACTGGATCATGTTGTTTATTTTACGAGTAAAACACCGAAAGAAGTAGTGGCTGAACAAAAATCGGAAGGAAAACATGCAGTTATTGGCGGTAGTCATTTACAATGGGGTAGTTATAATGCGCTAATGTATTTAAAGAATACTTACATTGAATGGATTGCTGTTGAAAATCAGGAAATTGCGGAGAAGACAAAGCATCCGCTTATTGAACAACTTCTTTTGGATGAAGAAGGCTGGGGAACAATTTGTCTTGCCGTCGATGACCTTGAAGCGCTTCATAAAAGTATTACGAGTAATGGGATTCGCTCATCGGGCATTTTAAAGTCTGAACGAAAAACAGTGGACGGTAAAATACGAAAATGGAGTATGCTGAATATTGAACAGCAAATTTCGGATACTCTTCCACTTCCGCTCCTAATTGAATGGGATGATAAAGACGATAAACGTTATAAAATTCTTCGTGCGGATGGATCAATTATTCCGAGTAGCGAGCAATTTGAAGTTAAAGAATGTGTTTTTAGTGTAGAGTATCCAGTAGAAACAGCTGATAAATGGGCAAACCTATTCTCTTTGGAGCGTAGTGGAAATCGACTCATATTGCCGAATGCTACTTTGAGCTTTATTCAAAAAACGGATGAAATGGATAAAGAAAGATTGTCTGAAGTAATGATTGGACAAGCTTGATCTAACAAGAATAATATTTCCATTACTTTGCAATTGTTTATAGTTTGTTGGGAGGAGTTTTTGTTTGGATTCGATAATTGAACGTGCCATTCTAGTTGGAGTAAAAACACAAACGGATACTCATTTTGAGTATTCAATGGAAGAATTGCAAAACCTTGCAGAGGCAATTGAAGTTGTAGTAGTAGGGACTGTAACGCAAAATCTTGAACGGAGAAATCCATCCCATTATGTTGGAACGGGAAAGATTGATGAAATAAAGAATTACTATGATGAAGCAGATGCAAATTTAGTGATTTTTAATGATGAGCTATCCCCTTCTCAAATTCGGAATTTAGAAAATAGCTTGGAATGTAAAGTAATTGACCGCACAATGCTCATTTTAGATATATTCGGTAGACGTGCTCGGACAAGCGAAGCGAGGATGCAAGTAGACCTTGCGCAACTTCAATATATGTTGCCGAGACTAATTGGTTTACGTGCATCACTTGGTAGACAAGGCGGTGGCACGGGTGGTGGATTACAAAACAAAGGTGCGGGAGAAACGAAACTTGAACTGGACCGTAGAATAATTGAAGACCAAATTGCCAAGTTGAAAAGAGATCTTGAAAATGTTCAAGATCAACGTGAAACTCAGCGGAAACAACGAACCAAAAGCGGTACACCAGTTGTTTCTCTAGTTGGATATACGAATGCTGGAAAATCGACAATTATGAATGAACTACTCAAAAGGATGAATGCTGAGGAAACGAAGCAAGTGTTTGAAGAAGATATGCTGTTCGCTACAATTGACACATCTGTCCGCAGGGTTCGATTGCCGGATAATAAAGAGTTTCTACTTACGGATACAGTTGGTTTTGTCGGTAAATTACCAACACATCTTATAAAAGCGTTCCGCTCAACACTTCAAGAGGCGAGAAATGCAGATTTACTTTTACAAGTCGTCGATGTTTCGCATCCTGAATATCGGTTTATGATGGACGTCACGAATAAAGCATTACAAGACGTCGGTGTAGAAAACGTTCCTACGGTAAATGTCTTTAATAAGGCCGATTTAGCAGATGTAAGTTATCCAAAAGTAAGTGATAATAATATTTGGCTATCCGCAAAAGAAGGAAAAGGTTTGGATGAGTTAGTGGATTTAATTAAGAGTCATGTTTTCGATAAATACATCACATGTAAACTTCTTGTACCTTTTGACCGCGGCGATGTCGTTTCCTACTTGAATAATGAAGCTAGTGTGAAGGATGTAACTTACGAAGAAGAGGGGACATATATGACTGTTGGTATGCTCGCATCGGATCGCAAACGATTTGAAGAGTTTATTATAGTGCAATAAAAAAATCTGCATCCCATGAGCTGTTACGTCATGGGGTGCAGATTTTTATTTTGTTTAAGGGATAGGGTTGGTAAAGTTCGCAACGTTCTTGAAACCTCGCAACGTTTTCATCAAAGTTCACAACGTTTTGCCCAAAGTTCGCAACGTTCTTGAAACCTCGCAACGTTTTCATCAAAGTTCGCAACGTTTTGCCCAAAGTTGGCAATGTTTTTTGGAAACCTCGCAACGCTATCCTGATCCTCAGCTTTTAACTTCTTTAAATTGAATGTTATGCAAGCGGGCGAATTGGCCGCCTTTATTGACCAAATCATCGTATTTTCCGTCCTCGGTAATTCCTTCATCTGTGACTACTAGAATTCGGTCTGCGTCACGAATAGTTGCGAGTCGGTGCGCGATGATGAGTGTTGTTCGATTTTCTGCAAGTTCTGCAAGAGATTGTTGGATGATGCGTTCTGTTTCTGTATCGAGTGCAGATGTTGCTTCATCTAAAATCAAGATAGGTGGATTTTTCAAGAACATACGGGCAATGGCGAGACGCTGTTTCTGTCCGCCGGAAAGTTTGAGACCGCGTTCTCCGATTTGAGTTTCATAGCCAAGTGGAAGTGCATCAATCATCGATTCCAAATGTGCTTTTCTTGCAGCTTCGAAAATCTCTTCATCTGTCGCCGAGCCTTTACCGTAAGCAATATTTTCGCGAATCGTACCTGTGAATAGAAACACGTCTTGTTGAACAATCCCGATTTGTTGTCGTAGGGATTTCGTTGTCATATTACGAATGTCCATTCCATCAATTGTGATTGCACCTTCATTCACATCGTAAAAACGAGGGATAAGTGAACAAATCGTCGTTTTTCCAGCCCCGGAAGGACCAACGAAGGCTACGGTTTCGCCTGACTTGATTTTCAAGTTGATTCCCGAAAGGACTTCGTTATGTGCATCGTACTTAAAGTGAACATTGTCAAATGCAATATCTCCATTTAGATGTTCTACTTCAACGGCGTCCGGTAGATCTTCAATTTCAGGATCTACATCAATTAATTCCTGGAACCTCCGAAATCCTGCCATTCCTTTTGGATACAATTCTAAAAGAGCACTAATTTTATCGACGGGTTTAATGAGCAAATTGACGAATAAAATAAATCCTACGAGTTCACCAGGAGTTATTTTATCAGTGATTGTAAACCAAGCACCAACAACCAGAACAACGAGGGTCATCAATCGGGTCATCATATACATACTCGAATGAGTCCAGGCCATCACTTTATACGCAACAAGTTTTGCAATTCTAAAGTTGCCATTATCTGTTTTAAAACGACCAATTTCAAAATCTTCGTTTGTAAAAGATTGCACGACACGTACTCCAGAAACACTATCCTCAACACGTGCGTTCACATCGGCAATTTTACCGTACATATTTGTCCAAGCGGCATTCATTTTAATATTACAAAACGTAACCAAGATAATTAGAAGAGGTACCATCACAATTGCGATAAGTGCTAGTTCTGGATTGATGCTGTACATCAGTATAAATGCGCCGACGAGTGTCATAATGGCAATGAATAAATCTTCGGGTCCATGGTGTGCGAGTTCTCCGATGTCGAATAAATCATTCGTAATTCGACTCATAATATGACCTGTTTTCGTATTGTCAAAGAATCGGAACGACTGTCGTTGCACATGATTGAACAGTTGTTGACGCATGTCCGTTTCAATATTAATGCCTAGCTTATGACCAAGATAGCTTACAATGTATTGTAAAAATGTACTGAATATGTAGATGGTTAACAGCAGAATGCTGACGGTGACGATTTTCCCCCAATCGCCACCCGGAAGCAGCTTATCGATGAACCACCGAACGGCTAAAGGAAAGGCGAGTTCGAGTAATGCCACGAAAATCGCACTTGAGAAGTCGATGATGAATAGTCGTTTATGTGGTTTATAATATGAAAAAAACTTTTTAAGCATGAAATGTAATTCTCCTTTCCAGTTATAAAGGATAGTATAGCGGACTTTGGATAGGAAAACGATGTTTCATTTCTAAAAATTGAAAATAAAGACACGATTAGTTGGGAGGAATGTACTGTTCTTCAGATGTGAGACATTATGCTCGTCTTTACTCATTTACCAATTATCGGGAACCTTCTAACTATTGGTTCGTATGAGTAGATGTAGGTTAACTGAAAAAGAAAGGAAGAGAATATTTTGAAAAACTGGATAAAAGGAATTGCGACAGGTATTCTCGTTCTTGGATTGGCTGCTTGTGGTAGCATCGCAGACGTAATGCCGGGGACGGATACATCAAAAAAGAGTGAGCTAACAATTCTAGAAGTATTCCAAAAAGCGCAGGAAACTTCGGAAAAACAAAATAGTTTACATGCGAAAATGGACATTGTGCAAAATATGGATTCCCCTGTTGAGGGACTGAATATGGATATGAAGATTAAAATGGACATGGATGTGATTGTAGAGCCGCTAGCGATGCACCAAGTTATTGAAATGGATATGGGCGAAGCGGGTATTATGGAAACAGAACTCTACTTGACTGAAGATGGATTTTTAATGAAAGATCCGGAATCTGAAGAATGGATGAAACTTCCGGAGGAATTGTATGAAGAGGTAATGGGTTCGATGGCGGATGGTGCAGATCCAACTTTAGATTTAAATTTACTTGAAGAATATATAGAAGATTTTACGTTTGAACAAGATGACAATCAATATGTTTTGAAACTGAAAGCTTCTGGAGAAAAATTTAAAAATCTTGTAAAAGAGCAACTGGATTCAAGTGGAATGCTAGATGGAATGGATGAAGAGGATGCTAAAGTATTGGAAAGCATGATTATTCACGAAATGGAATATGAAATCTTTATAGATAAAAAGACGTTCAGCACAACGGCATTTACAATGATTATGGACATGGAAATGGGACCTGAAGATGGAACAATGCGCATCAAACAGAATACAAAAGCAGAAATCAGCAAAATAAATGAACTAAAAGAAATCAAAGTACCACAAGAGGTTTTGGATGCAGTCACTGAATAATAATAAGGAAATCCACAGGGAAATGAGCCCTGTGGATTTTTTTGTCTAGATTAGCAGGGGGATTAGGCGGTTCTTTCTACTTTAGTTGTACAGTCTGAAAGTGGGCAGTAATAGCTTGAAAAAAGCATTATGACTGCGGGCTTATCGCAGAAAAGGTCCCATAAGTTCACAGAATCGAACTATATTCTCAATAAACAAATCTATTGAGAATCATTTTCAGTTATAGTTTGACACCCTACTGCCCCGTGATATATAGTGGATATTGAGTCTAATTGATAATGGTTTTCAGTACTGGATTCTCAATTAGCTTCAAATAATTAATGTCGGGGTTACCCATGAAAAAACGTTATTTATTCATAGCACTTATCGTTCTATCACTCATATCATTATTTGTTGGTGTGAGTAGTATTACACCGATGGATCTGCTAGATTTCAAATCAGAGGAAACAGAAATATTTTTAATTAGTCGTTTTCCTAGACTAATTGCAATTCTTCTTGCGGGTGCAGGGATGAGTATAGCTGGACTCATTATGCAACAGCTGAGCAGGAATAAATTTGTTTCCCCTACAACAGCGGGAACACTCCATGCAACGCGACTTGGAATTCTTGTGTCTATGCTTGTATTCACAAATGCATCTACAATGGAAAAAATGGTTGTTGCTTTTGCATTTGCACTTGGTGGAACCTTTTTATTCATGCAAATTCTTGACCGCATTAAGTTTAAGGATGCAATATTCATTCCACTTGTCGGTCTAATGTTCGGTAGTATTTTATCATCAGTAACAACGTTCTTTGCATTCAGATCGAATATCATCCAAAATATGTCGGCTTGGTTACAAGGTGATTTTTCGATGATTATGAAAGGACGTTATGAACTTCTTTACATAAGTATTCCAGTTCTTGTGATTGCCTACTTTTATGCAAACCGCTTTACTGTGGCAGGCATGGGAGAAGACTTTTCTAGAAACCTTGGGCTTGCTTATAGACGAATTGTCAATATAGGATTGGTGCTCGTAGCACTTATTACGACAACAGTTGTTTTGACGGTTGGAATGATTCCTTTTCTTGGTTTAATCATTCCAAATATCGTATCAATATTTAAAGGCGATAATATTGAGAAAACATTGCCGCATACTGCACTGCTAGGGGCAAACTTTTTACTTGTTTGTGACATATTGGGTAGGGTTCTTATTTATCCGTATGAGATTTCAATTAGTCTCATGGTTGGTGTTATTGGTAGTGGAATCTTCCTTTTCTTGTTGTTTAGGAGGAAAGCCTATGCGTAACTCTACAAAAATAATTATTCTCACTGCAATTGCAGCTGTTTTCTGTGGTCTATATCTGTTTCAAGGTTTGAATGGAAGTTTCGACTATGCACTACCGCGTCGTGGCATCAAAGTATTAGCGATGGTGATTACGGGAGTGGCAGTTGCGTATTCAACTGTTATTTTTCAGACAATCACACATAACCGTATTTTGACACCGAGCATAATGGGGCTAGATTCACTTTATCTATTGCTTCAGACAGTTATTATCTTTTTCCTTGGCTCGAGTCATGTGACGATTGTTAATAAGCATGTCAACTTTATATTATCGGTCTCTGCAATGGTCGTATTCGCTTTAATTTTATATCGTTTCTTGTTTAAATCAGGGAAACGACCAATCTACTTCCTTCTATTGGTTGGAATAATTGTAGGGACATTTTTCGGCAGTATTTCTACATTTTTACAAGTACTTATTGACCCGAATGAATTTTTACTCGTTCAAGACAAAATGTTTGCAAGCTTTAATAATGTCAGTGGTGATCTCGTTTGGTGGGCACTCGCAATTGTAGGAATTTCTTTACTAATTGGTTGGCGATCTATTAATGATCTAGATGTACTTTCACTTGGAAGAGATACATCCATAAGTTTAGGTGTTAACTATAATAAGGTCGTTAAAAAGATCTTAATTTTGTCTTCAATCCTAATCGCAGTATCAACCGCCTTAGTCGGGCCGATTACGTTCTTCGGTCTTATCGTAGCAAACTTGTCCTACCAGTTTTTTAAAACGTATAAACATTCTGTACTTATTATTGGTGCATCAGCGATGAGTGTAATTGCACTCGTTGGCGGACAGTGGGTTGTTGAACGCGTCTTTACATTCTCCACAACACTAAGTGTTATTATCAATTTCGTTGGAGGAATTTACTTTATCTATCTACTATTAAAGGAGAGTCGATCTACATGATCCAGGTCCGTGAAATCAGTAAGTTTTATGGTAAAAAAGCGGTCGTTGAAAAGGTTAGTGTGGATATTCATCGTGGGAAAATTACTTCCTTCATTGGACCGAATGGGGCAGGTAAATCAACGCTTCTTTCGATGGTGAGTCGTCTTTTGGATGCAGATACGGGTGAAGTTCTTGTCGATAATGAAAATGTGAAAAAAATGAAATCTAATGAGTTTTCAAAACGTGTGTCGATATTGAAACAAGCAAATCATATGAATGTTAGATTGACTGTTCGTGAGCTTGTATCCTTTGGTCGTTTTCCACATTCCAGAGGGCGACTGGGTGCAGAGGATTTACGAATAATCAATCAATCAATGGATTATATGGAATTGATGGACATGGAAAATGATTATCTTGAGGAACTATCGGGTGGACAGAAGCAAAGGGCGTTTATTGCTATGGTTATTGCTCAAGATACTGACTATATTTTACTCGACGAACCACTTAACAACTTAGATATGAAGCACTCCGTTCAGATTATGAAGATTCTAAGAAGACTAGTGGATGAACTTGGAAAGACGGTCGTTATCGTTCTTCATGATATTAACTTTGCTTCGGTCTATTCAGATCGCATCGTTGCACTAAAAGAGGGTCGTGTCGTAAAAGATGGACCTACGAATGATATTATAAATTCGGAATCATTAAGAGAAATTTATGATATGGAAATACCAATAAAGCAAATGAGTAATTGTCGTATATGCGTTTATTTTAATTCGTAATTAATCAAAAAGAAGAGGATGGTTTTAAATGAAAAAGATATTAATAACAATTATGATGATGGCTTTACTAGTCGTGATGGCTGCGTGTGGAACGAAAGATGAGAAGAAACCTGTAACTTCAGGAACTACCGATAAAGAGCCAGTAATTGAAGCAGAAGCTGAAAAGGTAACTGTGGAACACGAACTGGATAAAAATCCAGTTGAAATCGATAAAAACCCAGAAACAGTTGTTGTTTTTGACTTCGGTATTCTTGATACACTTGACGAATTAGGTGTTGAAGTAGCAGGACTACCACAATCAAGCGTTCCAGGATACCTCAGTAAATATGAAGACTCAAAATACACAAACCTTGGCAGCTTGAAAGAACCTGACTTCGAAGCAATCCACGCTATGAAACCAGATGTAATTTTCATTTCTGGTCGTCAGGCAGATTTGTATGATCAGTTCGCAGAAATCGCACCCACAGTATTTGTAGGTCTTGATTATGCAAATTACATGGAATCATTCAAACACAATATGGAGCTTGTTGCTGAAATTTTCGGTAAAGAAGACGATATGAAAGCAGAACTTGCTGATATCGATGCTCAAATTGCTACAATTAAAGAAAAAGCATCTGCTGTAGAAGCAAAATCTCTTATTGTCCTAGGAACTGAAGGTAAAGTAAGTGCTTATGGTCCAAGTTCACGTTTTGGTATTATCCATGATGTGTTCGGATTTGCGCCAGCAGACGAGAAGATTGAAGCTTCTACACATGGACAAAATATTACGTTTGAATATATTCTAACTACGAATCCAGGTATTTTATTCGTTATTGACCGTGATGCGGCAATTGGGAATGAATCCAGTGTAAAAGATTCGCTTGAAAATGAATTAGTAATAAAAACAGATGCATATAAAAATGACAAAATGGTTTATCTTAACGGCGAGTACTGGTACTTATCTGGTGGCGGATTGCTTTCTATGAAGGAAATGATTAAAGAAGTAGAAGCTGCTCTATAATAGATAATAAGAATGGGATTGGTTCGTAACTGAGTCAATCTTTTTTTGTCCTTAAAAATGTTTTGCCATAGAGCGGTAAATACAGTATAGTGGACTAGTGTCATGACACGGGACTATACATCGAAGGGTGTGAGGGGATTGGCTAAGAAAAAAAAGGAAATCTCAAGGAATAAATTATTGGGTCTTGCAGGTACGGGTTGGATGTTCGATGCGATGGACGTCGGTATTTTATCGTTCGTCATCGCAGCAATTGCAATTGATTGGAATTTAACGTCTACCCAAGCGGGTTGGATTGGAAGTGTCAATTCGATTGGTATGGCCGTCGGGGCATTTGGTTTTGGTATATTAGCGGATCGTATTGGGCGAAAAACTGTATTTATGCTCACGATAGTCCTGTTTTCTATCGCAAGTGGATTATCAGCATTTTCAATGACGTTAACAGCATTTTTAATTTTACGATTTTTTGTAGGCGCAGGATTAGGCGGAGAGCTTCCAGTAGCATCGACACTCGTTTCAGAAAGTGTTCCGGCAAACGAACGTGGACGAGTTGTCGTCTTACTGGAGAGTTTTTGGGCAGCCGGTTGGTTGCTTGCGGCACTAATCGCTTACTTTGTTATTCCTTCATACGGATGGAGAATCGCACTTATTATAACGGCACTTCCAGCATTTTATGCACTATATCTTCGTAGGAACTTACCGGACTCGCCGAAATTTGTTGAGGATGGGAAGCCAAAACAATCGACTGTATCAAAACTTACAAGCCTTTGGTCGAAAAAATATATTAAAAGAACGCTTATGCTTTGGATTGTTTGGTTTATGGTTGTCTTTTCATATTATGGAATGTTCTTATGGCTTCCAAGCGTCATGGTGCTAAAAGGTTTTGTGATGATAAAAAGCTTTAAATATGTTCTCATTATGACGCTTGCTCAATTGCCTGGTTATTTTTCAGCCGCCTGGTTAATTGAAAGGGCAGGACGGAAATTCGTCTTAGCTACTTACCTCCTTGGTACTGCGACAAGTGCGTTTTTATTTGGGAATGCAGAGACACTTTCAATGCTTCTTCTCTATGGATCGCTCTTATCTTTTTTCAACTTGGGAGCCTGGGGTGCGTTGTATGCGTATTCGCCGGAACAATACCCTACAGCAATACGCGCGACAGGTTCAGGGATGGCCGCCGCCGTTGGGAGGATAGGAGGTATATTTGGCCCCCTACTCGTAGGTGTTCTTTTGGCTAGAGGCTTTGAATTCGGTTTTATATTCAGCATTTTCAGCGTAGCAATCGTAATTGGCGTATTAGCCGTTGTTTTTTTAGGGACAGAAACGAAACAATTGGAATTAGAATGAATGTGGGTCTACCTCATCTGGGTAGACTCTTTTTAATTCGGAAAATTAATATAGGTAATTCAGCAGTTGGGGAAAGAGCATTTTTAAGGTGTATCGTTTAATGTAAGCCAATAGGATAATTGAAAAAATTCACTTGTAGGGAGGTGGGTTCATCGTTGTTTCGTATACCGGAGTCGATTGCGACAATTGGCAAGAAACGAATTGAAGGATGTCCCGTTGACGGATTTCTTTACGGAGGAGGTCCGAAAAATCCGGTACTGATGCTTATTGGGGAAGCACCTGGTGAGTTTGAGCTTGTTGACGGCATACCGTTTATTGGTCGTGCCGGAACAGAACTTATGCATTCTTTATCGACCATTGGTTTAACACGTGAAGATGTATATATTACGAGTACTGTAAGAAGTAGGCCATATAGATGGGGTACTAGGAAAAACCGGGATGGGTCATTAACAGAGCGAAAGTACAATCGTCCTCCGACAACAAAGGAAATATTGGCCCATGCACCCATTCTTGATTATGAGCTTGCTAATATTGAGCCAAAACTTATTGTGACGCTTGGTAACGTAGGACTTCAAAGATTATTGGGAAAGACGGCAAGAGTTACCGATCTTCACGGAGAGTTGCTTCGACGTCCCGTACAGTATTTGAATGATCTTGAGGATACATCGTTTAATTGGACGAATGAAACTTTTACAATTGTTCCTACATTTCATCCAGCCTCTGTTTTTTATCGTCCGTCACATAGACCTTCACTGGATAAGGATTGGTTGGAAATCGGAAGATTATTAGAAGGCGACTCGTATCTCGAAAATAAGGACATGGAAATATCGTACGAAGATAGGTTTGATTAAAAAGTTAAGAAGAATATGTTTTGAAGGTGGATTTTTCGAATGTATGAACCCGTAGATCAATCGTTTTTCCAAGTACCTGTCCTAGAGCTTTCAAGAAATTTGATAGGGCAGTATATTGTTCATGAGCAGCCTCCAGGTTCCTTGTCCCAATACCTTGTTGCACGAATTGTTGAAACAGAGGCATATCAAGGACCGATAGACCGCGCAGCTCATAGTTTTAGTAATCAACCAACGAAGCGAACAGAAGTTATGTTTAAAGAAGCCGGACTGATCTACACATATCAAATGCATACCCATACACTGATGAATGTGGTCAGCGGAGCCGTCGGTACTCCTCACGGGGTTTTAATTCGCGCGGCAGAACCTATAGAGGGACTCGAACAAATGCAGGCGAATCGCGGCGATAAAATTCAAATGAAAGACTGGACAAATGGACCTGGCAAGCTTACTAAAGCGCTTGGTATCACAATGAAGTATTACGGCCATCATTGGTCGGAAAAACCTTTGTTCATTTCTGCGGGACCTGAAGTTAAGGAAATTGAGACAGGCCCTAGAGTTGGGATAGGAAACTCAGGCGAAGCGGTTGATTATCCGTGGCGGTTTTTTGAAAAAGGTTCCAAATATGTGTCGAAATACCGTTAGAATGCTTATCGTTTCGACAAAGTGGATCTACACAACAGGTATTAGAAAAGTGGTACTAGTTAATTAATTAAAAGACCGTTTATTCGGTCTTTTTTTAATGTTGAAATGTTATTTGAATAGTGATAAATTTAGTCAGTGACGTAAACATCAATCCTAGTATTCTGAAAGTTGGTCAGACTAGCCATCTCAATCGGCGGCATTATATATTGGAGGTCAACATGAAAAAAATATTGAAAATGGGAAGCGCTTTCATCGGCATCATTGTCGGAGCTGGATTTGCTTCTGGAAGAGAAATAGTACAATACTTTACAAGCTTTGGTCTTCTTGGAATTATCGGAGCTATAATTGCAACAGCGTTGTTCGCGTATTTAGGGATGACATTGACGCGCCTTGGAAGTCGTATGCGTACCAAGTCCCATAAAGAAGTTGTATATAAAATAAGTGGGCGTTATTTGGGAATTATTGTGGATTATATTATTATCTTCACTTTGTTTGGTGTAGGAGTAGTAATGATTGCGGGAGCCGGCGCAAATTTAAATCAACAGTTTGGATTGCCGAGTTTCCTCGGTAGTCTTTTAATGGTAATCCTCGTTATGTTAACAGTTATGCTTAACGTGGAAAAAGTAGTCGCTGTGATCGGTAGCATAACGCCGTTTTTAGTCTTAACAGTTATTATTGTTGCAGTTTATTGTTTAGCGACAATGGGTGAATCATTTACTGCGCTCAATCCAATCGCTTTGGACTTAGAAACTTCATTGCCCAATTGGTTCATTTCAGCCATCAATTATGTATCCTTTAACATCGCAGTCGGGGCTTCAATGGCCATTGTGATGGGCGGTGCTGAAGAAGATGAAAGAGTTGCGGCGTGGGGAGGGCTTGTTGGAGGGCTCGGTATAGGTGTACTCATCATACTGAGTAATTTAGCAATCTACTCGAAAGTTGAAGAAGTGGCTAATCTTAATTTACCTATGTTGGGACTTGTGAATAGTATTTCACCAATCTTTGGAATCGTCATGGCATTTATTCTTTTCGGGATGATCTTCAACACGGCCGTAAGCATGTTCTACGCTTTCGGTGCACGCTTCATTCCAATCGGTACAGGTAAGTTCAAGATGTTTGTGTTCATAACACTTGTTGTTGGCTTTGTCGCAAGCTTTGTAGGATTTACAGATTTAGTCGCTATATTCTATCCGACAATTGGTTATTTAGGTCTCTTCCTCGTTGTAGCACTTATATTTGCATCGTTTAGGCTACCGGATAAAGTAGATCGATAAGATTGTCCCGAAATTTGGGGCATTCTTTTTTCTATATTAAAAAAATGTCTGTTCTATGAAGCTATTTTGGCGAAATATCCAAAAAATATGTATATATAAGTTGAAACGAACGTGTGAATGATGGTTTAATATAACTAGAGCACTAGGAAGGGTGAACGGCTTGCTTCATTACAAAACATATGAAATTAGCCCGTCTTCTCCATGGGTTACTTTTGTCCACGGCGCAGGCGGAAGCTCATCTATTTGGTATAAGCAAATTAGAGAATTTAGGAAAGAGCATAATATACTTCTTATCGATCTTCGTGGACACGGACAATCTGAACGAGACCGTTGGAAAAAGGGGGATACATTCAAGGAAGTCTCGAAAGAGGTGGTAGACGTACTAGATGAGGTTGGGATTTCCTCAACGCATGTCATTGGGATATCACTTGGAACAATTGTTGCACAAACGATTGCGGACACTAATCCAGAACGAGTGAAATCACTCATTCTTGGAGGTGCAATTATTCGTTTTGACATTCGGACAAAAACCTTACTATGGATTGCACGCTTAACGAAGCGTTTTATTCCATATATGCTTCTTTATCAATTGTTTGCGTATATTTTAATGCCTCGAAAACAACATGAGGAATCAAGACTCGCATTCGTCAACCAAGCAAAACGGATGTGCCAAAAGGAATTTATTAAGTGGTTTGCACTTATGAAGCTTATTAATCCTTATTTATCACGACTACAAATTTCAACTACTTCTATTCCAACCCTATTTCTAATGGGGGACCAAGATTATTTATTTATGCCGTCCATTAAAGAGGTAGTAAGACGAATTGATGTATTTGAATTTATAGAAATAAAAGATTCAGGACATGTATGCAATATTGATCAACCTGATGTATTTAATAATTTAAGCATCGACTATATAAAAAAAGTCGAACAAAAAACAGCCATTATCCAACTTGGATAATGGCTGTTCTATTTTGACGAAAGTTGCTTATTAAGCTTCTACGAGTTCCAGTTGAACAGCGGGACCGAAAAATTCGAAGTGAACTTTATCTTCCGGCATTCCAAGTGCATAGAGATCTCGAATTACAGATTGCATGAAGGGTGTTGGTCCACATACATAGATATCGCTACCTTCCAATACATTAGTCGCAAGGAATTCACGTGTAATGAAGCCATCGCCTTCCTCTGAATAAAGTACAGCATAGTTCGAATTTGTAAGTGAAGCATTTAGTTTAAGCAATGTATCACCAAATGCGTGATACGAACGTGAGCGTGCCGAATGCAAAAATGCGACGGGTCGGTTTGGTGTTTCTTTCGCAATTGTTTCGTACATACTCATCATTGGTGTAATTCCAACTCCACCACTTATTAGTGTAACAGGCTTTGTATTCTCAACGTCTAGGTGAAAAACACCCGCTGGAATACTAACTTCGATTGTACTGCCCACCACTAATTGATTATGAAGGTGGCAAGATACTTTTCCATTCGGTTCGAAATCCTGTTCGCGTTTCACAGAAATACGGTATTCCTCACCGTTTTCAGCTTGAGATAAACTGTACTGGCGAATTAATGTATTTTTTTCTCCTGGAATTTTGATGCGAAGGGAGATGTATTGTCCTGGTTTATAAGAAGGTAATTTATTTCCGTCTACAGGTTTCAAATAGAAAGATGTAATGACTTCACTTTCCACCACTTTATTTGTAATGGTGAAATCTTTGAATGTTCTCCAGCCACCGTCCATTTGCTCAGCGTCCGCATACATTTCGTCTTCCATATTGATGAAGACATCTGCAATGACGGCATACGCTTCACCCCAAGCAGCAATGATTTCAGGAGTTGCGGCATCGCCAAGTACTTCTTTAATCGCACCGAGCAGGTAATATCCTACAATTGGATATTGGTCTTTTGTAATACCAAGTGATTTATGTTTGTGTGCGATTTGAAAAACTGTTGGTAAGATTGCTGCAAGATTATCTATGTTTGCCGCAGCTGCATAAACAGTGTTCGCAAGTGCTGCTTGCTGGCGCCCTTGGGATTGATTTACGCTGTTGAAAACGTTTAGAAGTTCAGGATGAGCTTCTAACATGTTTTTGTAAAACACAGTTGTGATTGCTTTTCCGTGTTGCTCCAATACTGGAACGGTAGATTTGATAATTTTTATTGTGTCTTGTGATAACATTGATCTGCACAACCTCTCTTGTTTGTATGCTATTAGAATAAATGATATCGGAGATTAAAGATATATATAATATACATCTTTACAAAATGTTGTTGATTTAGCCACAATTCTTTCACGAAACGGCCACAAAGGCTATAATAAAAAAAGGATAGGACGGTGAAATAATGCGTCTAACAATGTATACGGATTTTTCTTTACGCGTTCTTCTATATCTAGGTGTGAAAGGCGATAAAGAGATGTCTACGATACAAGAGATTTCAGATGCCTATAGTATATCTAAAAACCATTTGATGAAAGTTACGCACGAGCTCGGAAAAATAGGTGTTATTGAAACAATTCGTGGACGTGGCGGGGGTATTCGTTTAAATTTGAAACCAGGCGAAATTAATATAGGGAATATTGTGCGGAAAACAGAAGAAGACTTTCATCTTGTTGAATGTTTTAATTGTGCTACGAATAAATGTGTCATTACACCAGCATGTAAATTGAAAAATGTATTGCATGATGCATTAGATGCTTATTTTAAAGTATTGGATTCGTATACTTTGGCTGATTTCATTGAAAACAATGAAGAACTTGCTTCGATTTTGTTAGGTAAGAATTTGTGATATTATAGATACTATATTTTATAGAAGAGCAGGGGGAAATTTTGAATGGAAAAAGTATTTGTTTTTGGACATAAAAACCCGGATACTGACTCAATTACAGCGGCGATTAGTTATGCTTATTTAAAAGAGCAGCTGGGCATGAATGTTGAAGCAGTTAGACTAGGTACAGTAACAGGTGAAACGGCATATGTGTTGGAGCACTTTGGTTTTGAAGCACCAAGACTGATCGAAAAAGCTGCTACTGAAGTGGGACGAGTTATTTTAGTCGATCACAATGAGAAACAGCAAAGTGTGGATGACATTGAAGATGTACAAATAATTGAAGTGATTGATCATCATAGAATTGCAAATTTCGAAACAAGTGATCCTCTTTATTACCGTGCGGAGCCGGTCGGTTGTACGGCAACGATTGTGAAAAAGTTGTATAAAGAAAACGGCATTGAAATCCCCAAAAACATTGCCGGACTTATGCTATCAGCTATTATATCTGACTCTCTTTTATTTCAATCTCCAACATTTACAGAGGAAGATCGTTTGGCGGCGGATGAACTTGCTTTGATATGTGAAACAGATCCACTTCTTTATGGACTTGAAATGTTGAAGGCAGGAACCGATCTAAGCGGCAAATCACTTGAGGATTTAATTGCGCTTGATGCTAAAGAATTTATGATTGATGAAATTAAAATTGAAATTGCACAAGTAAATGCCGTGGACGTCGAATCCGTTATGAGTCAGCAAGGAGAACTTGAAGACCTTATATACCGCGTAATTGCGGAAAAAGGTCTTGGTTTGTTCCTCTTCGTTGTTACAGATATTATCAATAACGACTCTACCTTTTTAGCACTTGGAAAAGAAGCCGAACGTGCTAGCTCCGCGTTTAACGTAACTCTCTTAAACAATCGCGGAATGTTAAAAGGAATTGTTTCAAGAAAGATGCAAATTGTACCAGTTTTGACGGACGCGTTGAAATAAGGACGAATAGAAACAGGCTACACCAGTCAAATCGGTGTAGCCTGTTTTATTTTGTTCAATCAAATAAGTGCCTAAAATAGCGTTCGGGTTCTTGCAAGAAGTCTTTTGTTAAACGGACATGCCCAATCTCTTCGAAAGGAAGTTTTACAAGTTCACCTTCTTGAATCTCATATAGGTCTGCCTCTGGATAAGCCATAAGTATTGGAGAATGCGTAGATATGAGGAATTTCGCACCTTTTTTCGCCATGTCATGCATCATAGCAAGCAATGTAAGCTGTTTACTTGGTGATAGTGGTGCTTCGGGCTCGTCCAAAATGTAAAATCCATTCGGGTTAAATCTTGCTTGAAACAAATCTAGAAAACTCTCTCCGTGAGATCTTTTATCGAGACCTTCGCCGTAAAGATGTCGGAGTTCGTAATATGTCCTGGCATAGGGCAATATTTCAAGACTATTTGGATCGCGTTTTTTAATTTCCTCCATTGTGATGCGAGCTTCTTCGCGGATATTTGCCAAGCTTCTCGTATATGTGATGAAATCAGATGCCCTGAAAAAGAAGCCGTTTCCAGTCTTCACGGACCAAATTAGTTTTAGTTCGTCTGCCAATTCAAATGCGGGAGAAAAGGATTTATCCATTTCCATATGCTCGCCGCTTATTAAAGTACTTCCCGCTGCGGCTGCTATTCCTTCTAAAAGGGTCGTTTTCCCGCTGCCGTTATCGCCCGCAATAATTGTGACTGGAACGTTCAGTTTGAGCGATTCAAAGTTTTGTATAAGATCCGGGTTAAATGGATAGCGATCTTCATCGGTCCATCGCACCCTCTTTATTTCTCTCAAAGTCATTTGAACACCCCTTTAATGGTAGTATACCGAAATCAGGGCCTCATTACATTACAAGTCGAGTGGTTTTGTAGCTGGACCCTCCCAGACCGGCCCATCTTTTCTGAACCAGGAACCGTGGCAGGGGCAATCCCAAGTTTCATCCGCGTTATTCCATCTCGTTTTACAACCCATATAATTTTAATCAGGCATATTCATTGTTGCCTTCTTACTGAAGAATTAATATAGAGGTACGGGAAGGTGTGAAATATAATGAAAATAGAAATATGGTCGGATTATGTTTGTCCGTTTTGCTATATTGGTAAACGTCGTTTGGAAGAGGCACTTGAAGTTACGGGGCTAACAGATATAGTAGAAGTTGTTTTTAAGGCCTATCAACTTGACCCAAATTCACCAAGGTCAACTGAAATGACAATGCACGAAGCACTTTCAAAAAAATACAATATGAGTCTTGAAGAAGCAGTCAATATGACAGACAATATTTCTGAACAGGCAAAAACAGTCGGTTTGGACTATGATTTTGAAAATATGAAACCGGGCAACACATTTGACGCACACCGATTGGTGAAACTGGCAGAAACAGAAAACCTCGGTGGGGCTGTAGTCGAGAGCTTGTTGCATGCGAACTTTATTGGAGCAAAAGAAGTTGGAAAAATAGATGTTCTCTTACAAATCGCGGCAGAAGCTGGGATTTCACAAGAGCGTGCAAAAGAGATGTTTGAATCGGACGAGTTTGCAGATGATGTGAAAGCGGATATTACTGAAGCAAGACAAGTAGGCGTGCAGGGAGTTCCGTTTTTCGTTATTAACAGAAAGTATGCAATTTCTGGTGCACAACCGGCGGAAACTTTTGCCGATGCACTTCGAAAAGTTACTGAAGAAGAAGGCATTCGATCAGTTTAGCAGTAAATAGGTAAAAAAGTCCGGACACACAATCTTATCGATTGAATGTCCGGACTTTCTTTTTTTATTCGGCTGGGTTTGCTTGCACTTCAATTGTAATTGTAATGTCATCGCCAACAAGAACGCCGCCTGCTTCAAGCGTTTGGTTCCATGTAAGACCAAATTCTTTTCTTGAAATTTTAGTTTCTGCCTCAAAAGCAGCTATATCTACGCCCCAAGGGTTTTTCGCAGTACCTTCGAATTCTGTTTTAAACGTAACTTTTTTCGTTACGTCCCTAACTGTAAGGTCGCCCGTGAGGTCATATTTAGTGTCCCCTTTTTTCACGATGTCCGTCGTAACAAACGTAATGTTCGGATACGTTTCTGTATCGAAGAAATCTCCAGAACGTAGGTGATTGTCTCGGTCTACACTGTTTGTGTGAATTGTGGATGCATCGATTTTAAATTCAATCTTAGCACCTGTCAAATCTTCGGGATTCCCTTCAAGCGTACCTTCCAAACCTGTGAAACGTCCTCTTACTTTTGAAACCATCATGTGTCTTACTGAAAAACCAACGCTTGTATGTGAAGCGTCTATATTCCATTTTGTCATAATAAAATTCCTCCTAAGTTTTTTCAATCTAATTCTTATTATAAAGTAAACTACCTTGAAGTCAAGGTAATTTACTTGGGCCCACCAATTAGAACGAAAAAGTATAAAATTTTTCCATATTTTTTTTTATTAGAAAGCCTTGTCAAAAGCACAGATTCCGCGCATACTAATAGTGATGAATAGGTTTTTATCGAAAGGACTGTATGTCGATGTCGAAGAATCATTGGTTTAATGAACTTCAAACTAAAATTACAAAAGGTATTTTGAAAATAGATGAACCACTTAACAAGTATACGATGACAAAACTTGGTGGTTTAGCAGATTTACTTGTTATCCCAACAACCATTGAAGAAACAAAATCCGCAGTATGTTACGCATATGAGAATGAAATCCCTTTACTGCTTTTAGGAAATGGATCGAATATGGTTGTTAGAGACGGTGGAGTACGGGGAATTGTTCTTCATTTGTCTAAGCTAAACAATATTAGTATAGATGGAACTTCTGTCCATGCAGAGGGTGGTGCACTCATAATCGAAGCTTCGAGACGTGCAGCTGCAGTAGGTTTGACTGGTTTGGAGTTCGCTTGTGGAATTCCTGGATCTATTGGCGGTGCTATGGCAATGAATGCCGGTGCCTACGGTGGTGAGATAAAAGATATTATTGTTCAGACAACGGTACTCACTAAAAAGGGTGAACTCGTCGTACTTTCCAAAGAAGAATTGGAACTTGGCTATCGGCAAAGTATTATTACTAGAGAAGGTTATTATGTTTTGTCGGCTGATTTTCAGCTCGCAGTTGGTGTTCAAGAAGAAATTGATGCGAAAGTGGCTGATCTTACGTATCAACGCGAGTCCAAACAACCGCTGGAATATCCATCTGCGGGAAGTGTATTTAAAAGACCGCCTGGTTATTTCGCGGGCAAACTGATCCAAGAAAGTGGAATGCAAGGCAAAGGGGTCGGCGGTGCAGAAGTATCGATGAAACATGCAGGATTTATTGTGAATAAAAATAAAGCAACAGCTTCTGATTACATTCGAACAATTGAGATGGTGAAATCCGAAGTGAAAAAGAAGTTTAACGTTGAGTTAGAACTTGAAGTCAAAATAGTTGGCGAGGAGAGGGCGGAGTAATTTCTGCCCTTTTTATTATGTGGTGTTAAATGTGGAGTCGTTTTGCTATAAAAAAAGCGGAAGGCTCCTTTAAGGGGCCTTCCGCTAGAACGTTTATAACTTGCAACTAATAGTTGAAGGGTCCGCAACTTGGTCATCAGTTATATGCACATTGCACATTTTGCTGTTTGCCATAAACTTAAAAATCCCGTTGTTAAAATCGGTTCCAATTTCTTTGAAGAAAATACCTTCATACTGAGCATCTTTCGATAAGGTAAACTTGATACGAAAGCCGTCCCCGTCTTTAACTAAATATGCTCGTACACCTTTTTCGAATATGCCATCAACATCTTCTTTAATAGCCCGGTCAACGGAAACAACATGGAAATCCACAAAAGTAATTTCACGTAGCAATACGTTCATAAAAGATCCTTTTGTGATTTCTTCCCATCTGCTTTGTGCAGTCTGGCCAATAATGATTTGTGTAATATTGTGTTTATGTGCGACCTCTGCAATCACTTTTGCGGAAGGGCGTTTTTCATTATCACGTATAATGAATTCTTCAACATCTAATTCTTCGGCGAGCTCTTTCCAGCGCTCAACATAATCTGACTTCTCTGCATCAAGTTCATCGAATGGAAGAGCGTCTACTGTTAAAATATACATCGGACAATCCATAATACTCGCCATTTTATGTCCGCGTCTAATGAGACGTTCACCATTTGGACCATAGTAGACACAAACGAGAATACTCTCGTCCATCCGACCTTTTACTTTGCCCATGACGGTTCTTCACCTCTTTATTAATAATAATTTATATACGAATTGGTTGCTGAGAATTTGAAAACTTAGTAATTATATATGAGAATGGATTAGAGTACAAGTGGAAAGTCTAATAGATAGGACTACTCGGTGCAAATAAGTTGATTATAGTGTATAATTCACTTTGGTTACCCGCGCAAATTCCTTCTTTTATCACGCTGGCCTTTTCCAGTCAGTATACTTTAGCTCTCTATAACATCCTATTATCCATTTTGCTTCAGTGTGAGTCAAGTACACACCAGATTTATCTAAAAAAGATTAGAGTAACCAGACATTTTAGAGTGATTTTATGAGTCACCGATTGGAGGTTTTTGTTTGTATACAATAGCAATGGTGATTTTTATTCCGTTTTTGGCTGCTCTATTTATCCCCTTTATCTACAAAAAAATACCGACTATAAATATTGGTTGGTTTGTTTTGCTCGTTCCACTCATTTTATTCATTGGTCTTGCAAGCTATATCTCCAATGTCGCAAGTGGGAAAACATACATAAACACACTTGAATGGATTCCAACTTATGGAGTTAATTTCACTACATATTTGGATGGTCTAAGTATGATTTTTGGCCTTCTAATTACCGGTGTTGGAACACTTGTAATATTATATTCAATCTATTATTTATCCGATAGGGAATCTCTAGGCCATTTTTATGTTTATTTACTTATGTTCATGGGATCGATGCTCGGTGTAATCTTTTCGGATAATTTAATGGTACTTTATGTGTTTTGGGAATTGACGAGTATTTCGTCATTTCTACTCATCGCATTTTGGTCTCATCGAAAGCAATCCAGATATGGTGCACAAAAGTCTTTGCTCATTACTGTTTCTGGTGGAGTGGCAATGCTCGCTGGATTTATTATGCTTTATGTGATGACCGGGTCCTTTAGTGTGCGGGAGATTATCGCTTTAATTGGTCAGTATACGGATCACTCATTGTTTATATTGGCAATGATTCTAGTGCTTCTTGGTGCATTTACAAAGTCCGCACAGTTCCCTTTTCATATATGGCTTCCTGACGCGATGGAGGCGCCGACACCTGTTAGTGCATATTTACACTCTGCAACGATGGTGAAGGCGGGAATCTATCTTGTAGCGCGTCTGACGCCCGTCTTTGGCGGTGAAGCTACTTGGTTTTATACTGTGAGCTTTGTTGGGATTTTTACTTTGTTTTGGGGTGCGTTTAACGCTGTCAGACAAACGGATTTAAAAGCTTTGCTTGCATATTCAACAATTAGCCAACTTGGTCTAATTATGAGCTTATTCGGATTCGGATCGGCTGCCCTTAATTCCGGGTACAGTGCAGATTCGGTTATTTTCACTCAGGCAACATTTGCTGCATTATTTCATCTGATCAATCATTCAACATTTAAAGGCGCCTTATTCATGGTAATTGGGATTATTGACCACAATGTGGGGACTCGTGATATCCGTAGATTAGGCGGTCTAATGGCATTGATGCCGGTAACATTTACCATCGCTCTTATAGGTAGTTTTTCAATGGCGGGCTTACCACCGTTCAACGGGTTTTTAAGTAAAGAAATGTTTTTTGAGGCTGCTTTGAATATCGGAACTATTGATTTGTTTGAAATAGGTACGTGGGGAACGGTCATCCCAGTTGTTGCTTGGATTGCAAGTGTTTTCACATTTGTTTATTCGATGATTATTGTCTTTCAAACTTTTTTTGGGAAACATCAGCCGCAGAGGCTTGATCGAAAAGCACATGAAGCATCTCCCGGAATGTTGGTAGCTCCTTCCATATTAGCTGTGCTTGTTGTCGGTATCTTTTTCTTTCCAAATGTAATAGGGAACTATGTTATACGGCCTGCAATGTCGGCGGTTTACCCTGTGTTTGCTGGAAAGGCAGATCTTGCACCTCAAATATCCGCTTGGCATGGTCCCACACCTGCATTGTTTATGACTATAGGTGTAATTATTGTCGGGGCGTTATTATACATATTTCTACGTTATTGGAGACCGGTTTACAATTTGCTGCCGGTAAGCTGGAGCTTGGACTCCATGTATAACGCAACGCTTATGCAAATGGAGAGACTTTCTACACTATTCACAAGGTTTTATATGACGGGATATTTACGTGATTATCTTGCGTATATTTTATTGTTTTTTATTACTGCCGTAGGTGGGACTCTTTTATTATTGGGCGGATATTCATTTAATTTATCAGATGATGGACCCATTTCAATCTATGAGTTGATGTTAATCATCGTAATGATGGCTGCAGCAATTGCAATTCTATTTGCAAAATCACGTATGACAGCAATTTTATTGAACGGTGTTCTTGGATATTCAATTGCACTCTTTTTTGTTTATTTTAGGGCACCAGATTTGGCCCTTACGCAAATTGTTGTTGAGACAGTTACAACCGCACTTTTTCTATTGTGTTTTCATTTTTTACCGGAATGGACGAAGGAGAAGTCTTCCCGCAAGTCTAAGGTTACAAAGGGAATAATTGCAGTATTGATAGGAACTGTTGTTACAATAATTGCACTAGCTGTTCAAGGTAATAAAATGTTTGATTCGATTTCGGTTTATTTTGAAGATGCTTATGAATTAACTGGTGGAAAAAATATTGTCAATACAATTTTAGGAGACTTTCGTGCATTCGATACGATGCTTGAAGTCGTTGTCCTCTTCATAGCAGGAATTGGTGTGTTTACATTGATTAAGTTGAAGGCGAAAAAGGAGGATAATGACGTTGAAAATCAATGATGTCATTTTAAAAACAGTAACTGCGATTGTTGTTTTTATCATTTTAACGTTCGGCGTCGAACTCTTTTTCGCGGGACATAACAATCCCGGCGGTGGATTTATTGGCGGACTTGTTTTATCCTCTGCTTTTGTCTTGCTTTATTTGGTATTTGATATTGAAACGGTTCATAAAGGCATTCCGTTTGATTTTAAAAAAGTAGCGGCATTTGGTGTGCTACTTGCCGTTTTATCAAGCCTTGGTCCTGTTTTTTTTGGAGCTTCATTTCTTACTCAAACACATATTGATGTTGTTTTGCCGGTTTTTGGTTCAACAGAATTGGCAACTGTAATATTGTTTGAAGCAGGGGTAGCGCTAACTGTTGTTGGTTCCGTTGTTACGATTATTTTAAGTATAAGTGAGGATGTGTAGCTTGTGGAAACGTTAATAACAATACTCGTCGGTTTACTTGTAACCGTCGCGGTTTATCTACTTCTTTCAAGAAGCCTCATCCGTATTATATTGGGTACTGCAATTCTTTCGCATGCTGTGCATTTGCTCCTGATTACAATGGGAGGGCTTAAAAAAGGTGCCGTACCACTTCTCGGAGAAAATGCCGAATCGTACTCGGATGCGCTTCCACAGGCGCTTATTTTGACGGCAATTGTAATTAGCTTCGCTGTGACGGCTTTTTTATTGGTTCTTGCTTATCGTACCTATAAAGAAACAGGTTTAGATGATCTTGATGTATTGAGAGGATTTAAAAATGAATAATATTATAGTATTACCGATGATCATTCCGTTGTTAACAGGAATTCTTTTAGTTTTTATTCGCAATTCAGTTCGACTTCAAAGAATTCTTAGTTTTGTTGCTATAGTGATTACTGCAGTTATTAGCTTATATATTTTGAATTTAATCCAAACGGATGGGATTTTAAGAATTGATTTCGGTGGTTGGATGCCTCCTTATGGTATTTCTTTTGTCGCGGACTCGTTTTCCGTGTTGCTTGTATTAACAACTGCGATTGTTACTGCAATGGTGTTGTTGTATTCATTTTCATCCATCGGAGCAGCTCATGAAAACATGTATTTTTATTCATTGGTTTTGTTTTTAATTGCGGGTGTAAACGGGTCTTTTTTGACAGGAGACTTATTTAATCTATTCGTCTGTTTTGAAGTCATGCTGTTATCTTCTTATGTACTAATTACGCTAGGAGGAAGAAAGATCCAATTGGTGGAATCCATTAAATATGTAGTCATCAATGTGGTATCCTCTTGGTTTTTCTTACTTGGAATAGCTTATTTATATGGAACTGTTGGAACACTGAATCTGGCGCATTTATCGGTCCGTGTTGCAGAGGTCGGACAAGGACCACTTTTAACAACAATCGCGATTATTTTTCTAGTCGTTTTCAGTCTGAAGTCTGGACTCTTGCTGTATTTCTGGTTGCCGGGTTCATATAGTGTTCCGCCAACAGCTGTCGCGGCACTCTTCGGGGCACTTTTGACTAAGGTTGGTATTTACGCGATGTTCCGGATGTTTACACTTGTTTTCTATCACGAGCCGTCGATTACTCACACGTTGATTGGTATTATGGCGGCGTTAACGATGATTGGTGGAAGTATTGGCGCAATTGCTTATAAAGATATTCGGCAAATTGCTGCATATAACGTTGTCATTACAGTGGGTTTTATTCTGGTGGGGCTTGCTGTATCTACGCAAGTAGCACTAGAGGGCTCGGTTTATTACATTGTGCACGACATGATCATTAAGGCGTTATTGTTTTTACTAATCGGAACGATGATTTATGTAACTAAAACTTCAAGAATCGAGGAAATGAGTGGTCTGATTCGTAACTATCCACTTATTGGGTGGTCGTTCTTTCTTACGCTTATGTCGATTGCGGGCATTCCACCGCTTAGCGGGTTTATCGGTAAAGTGCTCATTGGGCAAGGAGCGATTGAGACGGGTTCGTTTGTCTTGCTTGCAATCGCGTTTATTTCAAGTGTGTTCGTCTTGTATTCTCTGCTCCGCATTTTCATGAATACATTTTGGGGAGAGACGATAATAAGTGAGGAAGATGAAGTTCCGCTAGAAAAAGGAATGCTGATCCCAGTTGTTTTGCTCGGTATTGCTACCATTGCGCTTGGTTTTGGAGCAGAATGGATTGCGATTTATGTGCAAGATGCTGCGACAACATTAATGAATCCGGAAATATATATTGATGCAGTTATGAATGGAAATCAGTAAGGAGAGGTGAGTAAAAATGCCAGCCCAAATACTATTAAATATCTTCATTGCTTTTCTCTGGATGTTGTTAATGGATGAGGACGAGCTGAAATTCACGACATTCTTTACTGGGTATCTCGTTGGAATCGGTATTATCTTTCTAATGCATCGATTTTTCGGCTCCGCATTTTATTTGCGAAGAGTACTTTCGGTTATTAAGTTGCTCTTTATATTCATTTCAGAGTTAACACAATCGAGCCTCTTGGTGTTGAAACAGATATTAAGTCCGAGACTAAAGATTAGACCTGGTATTTTCCGATATGAAACTGTATTACGCAGTGATCTTGAAGTGACGATGATCTCGCTCTTATTAACATTAACGCCAGGTTCGGTGGTTATGGAAGTTATGGAAGTTATGGAGGAGGGAAGCGTTCTCTACGTTCATGCAATGGATGTTGAAAATGAGCGTGATGCAATTTTAAGCCAACTGAAAAATTTTGAAAAAGCAATTATGGAGGTGACGCGTTAATGATTGAAATTATGTTGAAAGTTTCTCTTAGCTTGTTCGCCGTAGCAATAGGTATTGCATTGATCCGAATTATTATAGGACCTTCTATGCCTGATCGCGTACTTGCACTCGATGTAATTGGTGTGAATTTGATTGCGTCCATCGCGGTAATATCCATAATTCTAAAAACAAAAGCTTTCTTAGAAGTTATTCTCATATTGGGGATTTTATCTTTTATTGGCACGATTGCTTATTCAAAATTTATCACAAGGGGTGTTATCGTTGAACGTAAGCGCGATTGGTGAATTTGTAGGCGCCTTCCTTATATTACTGGGTGGAATTATGAGTGTTATAAGCGCGTTTGGTTTGATTCGATTACCCGATGTGTATACGAGATCTCATGCGGCAACAAAGAGTTCGACGCTTGCCGTACTATTAACGTTATCAGGAGCATTTATTTACTTTTGGTTATTTGAACATTTTATTAGTGTTCGTCTGCTGTTGGGTATTGTCTTTGTTTTCTTGACAGCACCCGTTGCAGGTCATCTTCTTGTGCGCGCCGCATATCGGTCGAAAGTGAAGCTCGCAGATATATCGGGAACGGACGATTTATATGACGTTTTACATAAAGAGAATGATGAAAAAAATGAATTGGCAAATAAGAAAGAATTGTAATTAAAGACCGCTAATAATGTGAATCCGAAAAGGTAGATTTTCACTCTATCTTTTTGGGTATACACTATAAATAGTGGTCTTTTTTATTTTACAATTAAAACAGGAATATGAACTCGTTTTGCTACTTTATGACTTACGCTTCCAAGTATCATTTCCTGAAACGAATTTAATCCGCGACATCCAATGACAACAAGATCGTAATTACCTGCATTAGCAAATGAAATGATTGTTGGACCTGGATCACCATGCTTAATGATTAGTTTATGGTCAATGTTTTTAAGGACGAAAATTTCTTCAATAGGTATGATTCCTTTTTCTCTATCAATATGTAAATCATCACGCTCAATAGTAGGAAGAATATCAATACGATTTCGGTTATTATCTAAAACATAAAGAAGGTCTACTTTAGATTCTGCATTCATTAATGCAATATGCGATGCATGCTCGGCTGCACGCTTTGAATTATCAGAACCATCAATAGCAACCAGCATATTCTTGTACATTATCATCTCTCCTTTTAAATAGTATTATATGCAATTCTATGATAAATAAACCTTTTTAATAAATTCATTCATTCTAATAGTTATTTGAATAACCTTGCAACTCGAACTTAAATTGCATATAATAAATCTATAATCAAACACTCATTTGAATGAAGGTGGAATAGTGATGATAAAAGAAGTGTGCGAAGTAACTATAGTCCATGAAGAAGTAGTGGAGCGAGTTCAAAATAGTATGCCGGACCTTAGCGGCATGGTACAGATATTTAAAGCACTTGGAGATCAAACACGATTAAATATAGCTTACGCACTTACATTAGAAGAAGAGATGTGTGTATGTGATGTCGCTGCAGTTATTGGTTCTTCTGTAGCAACTGCTTCACACCACTTACGTTATTTAAGAGAACATGCCCTTGCAAAATCACATCGAAAAGGGAAGATGATTTATTACTTCTTAGCAGACAACCATGTTCATCAACTTATTAAGGTTGCTTATGACCACGCATTGGAAGGTGATACTCATGGCGGCGATTGAAAAAACGGAGTATCGGCTCGAAAATTTAACTTGCGCCAGTTGTGCGATGAAATTTGAAAAGAATGTTAAAGCGATTCAAGCTGCTGAAAATGTACAAGTAAACTTTGGTGCATCTAAGTTATCGCTCTCTGGAAATGTTACAATAGAGGACCTAGAAGCTGCAGGTGCTTTCGATGGTATTAAAGTGTTCCCAGCAATAGATCGTCGAATGGAACCCATTATTCCTTTTTATAAACGAAAAGAAAATATTGTATCTGCACTATCGCTAATTTTTTTACTTGCAGGTTTTGTATTGTCAATCCAACATAGCGAAACGTATCCTCCTGCGATTGCTTTGTTTTTAATCTCGATTGTTATTGGCGGAGCATCTATGTTTAGAGTAGGGTTTAAAAACCTTGCCCGTTTTGAATTTGATATGAAAACACTAATGACGATTGCGATTATCGGTGCAGTTATTATTGGAGAGTGGCGTGAAGGTGCAGTCATTGTTTTTCTATTTGCTGTAAGTGAAGCACTCGAAGCGTATTCCATGAATAAAGCACGTCAATCGATTCGTTTGTTAATGGATATTGCACCACCTTCTGCAATTGTAAGAAGGAATTCAGAGATTTTAGAGCTGCAAACAGAGGATATTAAAATAGGCGACGTTCTCATTGTTAAGCCTGGTCAGAAAATAGCAATGGACGGAATTGTTTTATCAGGACTCACAACAATCAATCAATCTGCAATTACGGGAGAGTCCATTCCGGTTGTAAAAAGAACAGGTGATGATGTATTCGCGGGTACTTTGAATGAAGAAGGTGCACTCGAAGTTTCCGTGACAAAGCTTGTTGGTGATACTACGATTGCAAAAATTATTCATCTGGTTGAAGAGGCGCAGGCCGAAAAAGCACCTTCTCAGAAGTTTGTAGATAAATTCGCAAAATATTATACGCCAGCCATTGTAATTTTAGCAATATGCGTAGCAGTTATTCCACCGTTATTAGGTGCAGATTGGAATATTTGGGTTTATCAAGGTTTGGCAGTTCTAGTAGTTGGTTGTCCATGTGCACTGGTTGTTTCAACGCCTGTTGCGATTGTAACGGCAATCGGAAACGCAGCCCGTCAAGGTGTTCTGATTAAAGGTGGTATTCACCTCGAGGAAGCTGGACATATAAAAGTAATCGCGTTTGATAAAACAGGGACACTAACAAAAGGGTATCCTGAAGTAACTGATTTTATCCCTTCTGAAAACGTTAGTAACAATCAGCAATTACTTTCATCAATTGCGGCTGTAGAATCGTTATCTCAACATCCATTGGCAAAAGCTATTTCGACGTATGCCTATAAAAACGGGGCACAGAAATTGGAAGCTTTAAATTTCCAATCTATAACGGGTAAAGGCGCTTATGCTGAGATTGAAGGACAAAGAATATTTGTAGGCAGCATTCGTTGGGCACAGGAAATGACAACGTTACCTGAAACAATGTTGCTAAAAGCGACTGAATTACAACAACTGGGAAAATCAGTTATGGCAATTATTACAGATACTTCCTTCAGTGGATTGATTGCGGTCGCGGATCCAGTCCGTACAGAGAGTAAGGATGTACTTCGTAAATTGAAAGAAATCGGCATAAAACATACAGTTATGCTGACGGGAGATCATCCCGATACAGCTGAAGCTATTGCGAAGGACGTTGGAATAACAGATGTTCGCGGAGGTCTAATGCCAGAAGACAAGCTCACTGTTATTAAACAACTGAGCGACAAGTACGGACGCGTTGCAATGGTCGGTGACGGCATTAACGACGCGCCTGCACTTGCAGCGGCGCAAGTTGGAATTGCTATGGGTGGTGCCGGAACAGATGCTGCACTTGAAACGGCAGATATTGCACTAATGGCAGACGATCTTGAAAAACTACCTTATACGATTAAGTTAAGCCGTAAAACATTGCGTATTATCAAAGAAAATATTATGTTTGCATTAGGATTAAAAATTATAGCATTACTTCTCATCATTCCTGGTTGGCTCACATTATGGATTGCCATCTTTGCGGATATGGGTGCGACCCTACTTGTCGTGTTGAATTCCTTACGTTTACTTCGAGTCAACAAGTAGAATGTATATTAAGGAGATGGTTCCGAATGAAATTGCGAGAATGGACTATGGAAGAACAAGAACAGCTCATTCATTTTATGATTACAAATACATGGCCTTTTGACGGAAATCACCATCCAGGGCGAGAGATTGTTGAAAAAGCAATTGAAGAAGGCGGTTATGCTTCGGACGAAGTAAAAACGTTCTGGGTGGAGAATGAAACGGATGAAAAAGTGGGAATTGTAAAGATTTATGATTTACAAGACGATATTCCTTTGTTTGATTTAAAAATCGCGGATGTATCGCGTGGATATGGCTATGGTCCAAAAGCACTTCAGCTTGTGGCGGAATATGTCTTTGGTTTACCGGGGGAGAAAATTCGCCTTGAAGGACATACAAGACAGGATAACATCGCAATGCGAAAAACATTTGGGCGTGCTGGGTTTGTAAAAGAGGCGCATCTTCGAAATGCATGGTTCTCACCGAAAGAAAATTCATATTATGACGCAGTAACTTACGGCATAACTCGTGAAGATTTCTTAGGTGGCACGACAACGCCTGTAATCTGGGAGGATGCGGGGAAAGATAAGAATCTTATCCCGGATTTTCCGAATTCATTTGAATCGGCAAGGCTCCTGATTCGAGCACCTGAGCTAAGCGATACGTTAGACATTTTGCAAGCAACGGAGCATTCGTTACCTGCACTTCGTGAATGGATGCCATGGGCGCAATCAGAACCTACTTTCTATAAAACCGAAGAAAATTTACGTCAAGCGATTGCCGATTTTATACTAAAAAAAGATTTACGTTTGCATTTGTTTAGCAAAGAGACAGGAGAGTTTATTGGTTCAGCGGGTCTGCACCGGATAGACTGGACAATTCCTAAATTTGAAATTGGTTACTGGCTCGCTACTAAATTTGTAGGACTTGGCTATGCAACTGAAGCTGTAGAGCGTATTACGCGGTTTGCATTTGAAGATTTGGGTGCCCGTAGAGTGGAAATTAGATGCGACGATGAAAATAATAAGAGCCGTGCCGTAGCGGAACGTTCGGGCTTTACACTCGAAGGTACACTAAAACACGACTCTATGTCTGTAGATGGAAAGGTTTTACGAAACACCTGTATTTATGCAAAGATAATGTAAAGTAGTTCATATCGTTAAACAGATCTTCTTCCCGTAATGAGTTGTATAATGAAGATGATACCTGCAATAATTAGAACTAAGTGAATTAACCCGCCACCAATTTTCATTGCAAAACCTAGAATCCAAAATACAAATAATGCTACGATAACAAACCATAATAAATTACCCATTCTAGTCACCTCTTCTATATATTAGTATACTTTTTATATACCCGATTAATAAAAAGGTTAAACAAGCAGTGGAGTAAGAGCTATAGTGAAGGTGTTTTGTAGACCAAATACATACTCAAGGAGGCACACATGGCTACACCTGGTATGGAAGATTATATTGAACATATTTATTTACATTTGGAAGATAAAGGAGTTGCGCGTGTATCGGACGTTGCAGAATCCCTTGATGTATTGCCGTCATCGGTTACGAAGATGGTACAAAGGCTCGACCGAGAAGGTTATGTGAATTATGAACGATACAAAGGCCTTGAATTAACGGAAAAAGGAATGAAGTTTGGAAAAAAACTTTTGCGACGTCATGAACTTCTTGAACAGTTTTTGCGCATCATCGGAGTGAAGGAAGAAAACATTTACATTGATGTAGAAGGAATTGAACATCACTTAAGCTGGAATGCAATTGACCGAATAACAGATCTTGTTGAAACGCTAGAAAAAGATAAAGCGTTTGTCGAGAAACTAAGGAAACTAGAGTGATTATAAGGAAGAGGTTGATGAGTATGGGAGAATTAAAATCAGGTAATACGGCAGAATTGGAAGTATTAGATCAAGAAGGATCGCGATGGATTTTAAAAGGTGACGATGAAGATTTAATGATGAACGTTTCGGATGCGGAAGAAGATATACAAGTTGGGGATACCGTTCATGTGTTTCTATATGCAAACAGACGTGGGGAACTCACCGCTACGATGAAGATGCCAAATATGACAAACGGCACATACGGCTGGGCAAAAGTGCTTCGTATCGATGATAGGGAAGGGGTCTATGTTGATATAGGCTCCTCTTTTGAAGTACTTGTGAATGGAAATGACATGCCAAAAGTGCGTGCACTTTGGCCGAAAATTGGTGATGAGCTTTATATGACGCTCAGGACTGATTTGGGCGGACAAATTTTCGGAAGACTTGCGACTGAAGAACGTGTCATTGAGCAAATCACGGAAGCAACTCCTGCATTGTTAAATAGGAATCTAAAAGCAAGAGCATACCGGTTACTACCTGTAGGTTCGTTCATGTTGAGTATTCCTGAGAATTACCGTATCTTCATTCACAATTCAGAACAGGAAAGAGAACCACGTTTAGGTCAATTAATGGATGTTCGTATTATTGGAAATCGTGACGACGGAACTGTAAATGGCTCCATGCTTCCACGAAAAGAAGAGCGTCTTGACGATGATGCTGAAAAAATCTTCGCTTATTTAAATGAAATAGGTGGGCGTATGCCGTTTTGGGATAAATCATCTCCTGAAGAAATCAAAGAGATTTTTGATATGAGTAAAGCAGCATTTAAGCGTGCCCTTGGAACATTAATGAGAGAAGGAAAAGTAACGCAAAATGATGGCTGGACAACACAAGTTTAAAGTAAAGTAGAAACCTTTTCTGTTTTGAAACGTACTTATTTATAGAAGAAGGAGGTATGTTCATGAAACGAATATTAATAATGGCTGTGATTGCAGTTTTTTCAATAGGCCTCTTTTCCCCTATTGTAACGAAGGCGGATAAGGTAGTTGATGAGAGACTTGGTGTGCCAATTGTTGCTTATGGTGCAAACTTATCTGATGCTGAAAAGGAAAGCGTGAAAAAAAGCCTTGAAGTTGATAAAGAGGCGGAAGTTGAAGAAATCTCTGTCAGTGGAACGGATCTTGCGAAGTATATAAAAGATTCTGATGATAAAGCAAGAATGTATTCATCGGCTAAAATTACAAGACAAGATGCAGGTAAAGGGCTTGTTATTCAAATCGTAACACCGGATAACATTACACAAGTTACGGCTGATATATATGCGAATGCTGCATTAACTGCAGGTGTTGAAGATGCAATTATCGAAATTGCATCACCGAAAAAAGTGACGGGACACTCCGCGCTTGTTGGTATTTATAAGGCATATGAGCAGTCTGGTGAAACGCTGGATACGGAGCGTACAGATGTTGCAAATGATGAGATGAATCTTGCGACGAAGTTTGCGGATAGTGTTGATAGCGATAAAGTATCAGAGCTTTTAACAGAAATTAAGAAACAAATAGCAGAGAAGAATCCTGCGACAAAAGAAGATGTTGAGAAGATTGTAAGTGAACAGTTAGAGAAACTAGATATACAGCTCAGTGAAGCAGATCGTCAGTTGTTGATTGATTTAATGGATCGTATTCGCAGTTTGGATATTGATTTTAGCAAGTTGTCTACGCAACTTTCTGAGATGAGCGATAAGATTCGTGATAAAATCGGTGAAATTGATCCCGGTTTCTGGCAGAAGGTTGAAGAGTTTTTTGCTAGTCTTTTAGATTCTGTGAAGTCATGGTTTAAGTAAAAACAGGAGAATCCCGCTTGATTGTGGGGTTCTTTTTTTCACTTTTTTTGTATAAGTGAAATTGTGTTGTGGTTTCTAATGATGAGTGCTTACCAAGACCGCTTGGCGCTTGGCGATGGCCTTACGGCGCCTGCAGGATGCAGGTGTGCAGCCTTTGCCGCATGGACGAATAGGGCTACGGTACTTTCGTAGTCCGCTTTGGCGCTCTTTGGCTGCCTTTCATTTAGTGTCGCTTCTACGCTGGATTGGGATTCATCGTTGTGTGTTGTGTTAATGCTTGAATCGGATTGATTGCGGATAGAAAAGTGTGGTGATAAGATTAAAGTACCTTGAATTCAAGTCATTATAGAGAGGGGATTTATTATGAAATTGGGCGGAATACACCATGTTTCAGCAATTACGAGTGACGCGGAAAGAAATCATGACTTTTTTACACGTGTTCTTGGAATGAGATTTGTTAAAAAAACAGTAAACCAGGATTCACCATCTTCTTATCATCTCTTTTATGCAGATGCGGTAGGAACTCCGGGTACGGATATGACTTATTTTGATATATCAAACGCAGGGCGCACAAGACCTGGTATTTCGAGCATAAGCAATACTGCTTTTCGAATACAATCAGAAGAGGCTTTGGTATTTTGGAAGCAACGCTTTGAATCATTAGGAGTGGAGCATGATACTATTGTTGAGCGATTTAATCGTCAAACCCTTACCTTCCAAGATGATGAAGGTTCTAGGCTTATGCTTGTTGTCGACGACGGTAAGGGAATCCCGTATGGTGTTCCTTGGGAAACTGAAGAGATTTCAGCGAAGTATTCCATCGTTGGTCTTGGACCCGTAATGCTGACTGTTGACCGGGCGGACTCTACAGCTGAAGTATTAACAGATGTGCTTAACTTTACAGAGGTTGGATTGTATGCATCGATTGTTGACGGCATGCCAGATATACGGGTATTTTCAACTGGTGAAGGCGGACCTGGTGGTGAAGTGCATTTGGAAACACGTGCAGATTTACCAAGAGAACGGCCTGGAAGAGGAAGTGTTCATCATGTTGCATTTCGTGTGAAAACAATGGAAGAATACGATGAATGGGAAAAACGGCTTCGTTCGAAGGGATTCCAAACGAGTGGGAAAGTCGACCGTTATTATTTCAAATCTATTTATTTTAGGGAACCAAATGGTATACTATATGAATTGGCAACCGATGAACCAGGATTTACTTCGGATGAACCACTAGAATCACTTGGTGAAACGCTTGCGCTTCCACCATTTCTTGAGGGTAGGCGTAAGGAAATCGAGGCTTCATTACGTCCAATTAACATTTAATTATATTCAGTAGGGAATTCAAAACCTATGGTGAAATGGGAAATTAATAAATAGTTTTATACAATAATTATACTGAAAAGGGGATGGAGAAATGGAATTTGAATTGGTTGATTTAGGTGGCGACGCATTTGCATTTCGCAATGAGCAAGACGGAGAAACGATAGCTGAGATTACCTGGACGATACTTGGAAATGTAATGGCAATGGATCATACATTCGTTTCTCCAGAATTGCGCGGTCAAGGTGTTGCAAAAGAATTGTTGGATTGCGCAGCAACTTATGCTCGAAAAAATGAATTAAAAATGGAACCTATTTGTTCATATGTTGTGACTGCTTTTGAGCGCTACAGTGAATACGATGATTTAAAAGTATAATGAAAAGGCAGTCCATAGACGGATTGCCTTTTTAATTTTAAACTTTCAGTAGATTAAACTTCTACAATAATGAAACTTAAATTCTTTTGAATCGTATAGTTGATATAGTAAAAAAAGAAAGAGGTGCAAGTAATGAGTCGAACTGCAGAAAAAACATTAGCAATAATTAGTGCTGTTTTTACAGGTATAGCGATAATCATAAGCTTTGCTGGATTATCAATTTATAAAATAGCTCAAGCAGATCCAAACTTCCATAATGATATAGAGAGCGACTTATTGAGTGATCCAACAATCGGATTGGACGAAACTGCATTAATACTTAGTATTATTGATCTTTTCGGAGTATTTATTTGGGCGATCATTTTGGGACTTATAATTAGTTTCATTTTAACGATTGTTGGTATTATAGTTATTTGGAAGAATAAAAGACCGAAATTAGCTGGAATATTACTTATTATTGCGGGCTTACTTGCGGGTGTTCTTTCACTCACATCAATTCTCCTGTATATTGCCGGAATCCTATGCTTAACGAGGAAACCACCTAATTTAGAAAAGACGATTTATCAAAATAATAATGAGGATTCAAATGCAATGCGACCTTTGTAATGACTTTCCATAATGCAAAAATGCTTTCCACGGCGTTAGGCTGGGAAAGCATTTTAATATTACTTAATAGGATAGTGCATTATTAGTGATTTTAAGAACATATTGAGCGGTTTTTACTGGATGGCCTTCAAAGAATTCATCGAATATGTCAAGTAGTTCAAATCCTAGTTTCTCATAAAAGGCCCGACCAATTTGATTTTGACCATCGACGTAAACGAAAAGTTGCTCTGCGTCCAATAATAGTGAAAGAGTGCATTCGAAAAGTTTTTGTCCGTAGCCTGATTTTTGATAAGTGGGTAAGATATACATTGCCGTAAGCTCGGAGTCACCGTCTGTATCTTTTTTGGTGAAATTTGCAAAGCCGATAGGTATGCCTTCATGTTCAGCAATAAGAACGATTGTTTTTTCCATACGCATTAGCATCATGGCATCCGAATAAACCCGGTCAATAAATGCAGTCTGTATGTTTTCAGGAATAATGCCACGATACGTCTCACTCCATGTATTGTGTAAGATATGCTGTATGTGGCGGATATCATTGGATGTCATTCGTCGAATCATTATCCCGTCACCCCAACGTTTCTTTTTGTTATCATAACAAATAAAACTAGTGAAAACTACTACCAAGTTCTAGGGGTAATCCAAGAAGAGCGTTTTTGTGAAATGCTATTCTAGGATTAATAAGTTTCTAAATGGTCTTGCCGGGGTATACTTAGACAATAAGAAAGCAATTAAAAAAATCAGGAGGTAATTTTTCATGGCTCGTAAAAAGAATAATAGTATCTTAGTTGCAACATTAGCTGCTGGTGCATATGCGTATTTCAGTAAAAAAGAGAATCGCGATAAGGCGCAGGTTGCTTTTAGTAATATGAAAACAAAAGTCGACTCATTTATTAAATCACAACAATTAAATCGTTCATCTGAAACGAATGCTGGACATCCAGATCCGTATGATACAAGCGATAATAATATGGTAAGTGAAGGTGCTCAGACGAGTGTTCACTATTATAACCAAGAAGTAGAAGATAATAATACTGAAAAAACAGATGGTCTTTACAATAAAATAGAAACAGAAGAATTCACAAAGTGAAATGACAGTCAGGATTCATAAAACATGAGTTATGGAAACAAGGTGCCTTTACAATGGGTACCTTTTTTTAATTGGGGTTTATAATATGTTGATAAGTGGGTATAGTGAGTAGTGTTGAAAATTCAACTACAAATAAAAGCTTACGTTGAACAGGGGTTACTATTATGGAGAAAAACGGAATCATTGAGAAAACTATTTCAATAAATGAATTAATAAATCTTAATGAACATCAAACAAATAATCTGAATAAAGAAAGTTTCTTTACAACAGAAGAGAAATTACTGGAACACTTATTTAAGTTGGAGAAGGCAGAAGCGCAAAGGAATTTACGAACGCAAGTTGCTAGTATGATGGAATATCCAGTGATTGAAGCATTTTCACATATAAAATATTATTTCATAGCACTTTCATCGATTGTAGCAAGACGTTTAGAAAAAATGATTTTATCGCCTAGTAAAGCTTTCGATTTTAATAGTACATGTATTATATTGATTGAAAATAAGCTTAAACCAACTATTATTATGGAGTTTGCAGATGAACTAATTGAATTTTATTCGTATATTCTTACTGGGAAAAAGAATCCCAAAATGAAACATCACACAGTGAACGATGTGATTCAATATATAAATTCAGAAATTGAATCATTTCTGACTGTCGAAGGTATCGCAAAGAACCTTGACATTAGTACTAGTCATCTCTCTCGAATATTTCGTGAGCATACCAAATTAACGCTTGTAGAATACATAAATATTAGAAAGATAGAAAAATCACAGTATTATCTACGCTTCACTGACAAAAAGATTTACGATATATCGGATCAATTCCACTTTTGCAATCAAAGTTATTTCACCCGTATTTTCAAGCAGTATTCTGGACAAACGCCCAAAAAATTTCGAAGTAATCCGTCTGTTGAATACTTCCGTTATTTACTACCTGGAGAAGAAATGTAATTCTTCGACAGACATTGATTGTAAAGTCATGCCCATTTGGGGTATACTTTTCAATAGTTTGAATGGGTGAAGGTGAATTTATTGAAGAAGAGAATCGGCTTAGTAACGATGTTAATGACAACGGCAATCTTTTTAAGTGGTTGTGCAGGTGTTCAGAATAAAGAAGGTAAATTTTACGATTTCTTCGTGAGGCCGATGGAGTGGTTGCTAAAGTATTTTAGTGATCAATTTAACGGAAGTTACGGACTTTCCATAATAATTATTACAGTCTTAATCCGGTTGCTTCTAATGCCGTTTATGCTGAAAAATTATAAGTCGCAACAAACGATGAAAATCAAAATGGATGCTCTTCGACCAGAAATGGAAGACATTCAAAAACAAGTTAAAGAAGCTAAGGAAACAGGCGAAAAAGAAGAGCAAATGAGACTCCAACAAGAAATGATGGGGCTTTATAAGAAGCACGGAGTCAATCCCGTAAATATGGGATGTCTACCACTTGTTATTCAGATGCCGATTATTATGGGCTTGTATTTTGCAATCCTTTATTCACCAGATGCGGTAAAAGATTATCAGTTTCTGTGGTTTAAACTTGGCGAACCCGATATGATTATGATGTTGGTTGCGGGAGCTGTATATTTTGTCCAGGCACGTGTTTCTTTATGGACAATGCCGGAACAACAAAAAAAGCAGATGAAAATGTTCATCTACTTATCACCAATTATGATTATGTTTATTTCGTTTAAAGCAATGGCGGCTCTACCTCTTTATTGGGCGGTTGGCGGTTTCTTACTAATTATACAGACGTATCTTGGAAGAAAGCTGTATTACAAGGAACCAGAACCTGTAGTTGAAGGCGCTGAAGTAATAGAAACGAAAGACGTAAAAGAGTCGAAAACTACTCCAAATCTACAAAAAAAGACTGATAAAAAAGATCCGAAAACGAAATAAAAAACAAAGAAGCTAGAGAGAAATCTCTAGCTTCTTTGTTTTTTTGGTTGCATTTTGTGTAGTCCTAATTTTCATCTGGATTAAAATTAGGACGCCCTTCGGTAAATGAAAACCAAAGAGCGTCCTATTTATCTAATACGAAAAATGTTTCCGAGTTGTTAGGACGATAATGATTGCTGGGATAGTACAAGAAATCATACCGAGAAATGCCAATTGCGGTGAGATATCATATAATCTACCGCCAATAAATGTTAATATGGCAATGCTCAGGCTCATTGCAAAGGCTGCATACATCCCTTGTGCGGCCGGTATAAGATTGCTAGGCAACTTGTCGGAAATGAACCGTATGAATGCGAAGTGGGCTACACCGAACGATACCGCGTGTAATAACTGGCTTGCAATGAAAACAGATGTAAAAGGAAACAAAAAGATGAGTATCCAACGGACTGTTGAGCCGATTCCGGCAATTAGAAACATTGTAGAAACTTTCACATTAGCCAAGAAACGATCGGCTTGTGTGAAAAACACGATTTCAAGCAGTACCGCAACATTTAATATAATCCCGATGTAAAAGCTATTCACATTTAGGTCATCTAAAAAGATATAACCATAATTATAGTAAGAGGCGTGTGCTCCTTGCAGTAAAATGGCTAAAATCAAAACAATAACAAACGGCTTTGAAGAAATAAGTTCTTTAAATTCCGTTCCGCGTTTCGTTGAATTAATTTTTAAAGGTTCTTTTTTCAATGAAACCGGTGCTGGACGTGTTGAGAACAATGTAGTTGCCATTAAACCTAAAATCATTAGATAAAGAATGGCTCTTTCATCCCAAATAGCAGTTGCTGCACCGACAATTAGTAGTGCTACTGTATATCCTATGGATCCAAAAGAACGACTACGCCCATAATGGATACGATCAGTCTGCATTAGAATTGAAGCGCCGCTTTCTACTGTAGGTAGAATAATTGGATAGAAAGTGCTGAAAACCATTGTAATTATTAACAGTGCAATGAATGATGAACTGGGAATATATATAACCGTAAGTACAAGAGAAATAAAGGACAACCATTTCATTATGCGAATAAGTGACATTCGTTTAGTAAGATAAGGAAATAGAAGAAATGTGGAAAATGACCTCACAATCATTCCTGCTCCCATAACTACGCTTGCCTGCGTTACAGATAATCCCTTCTCAATCGTTAACCAGCCGGTCCAGTAGGGAAGAAAGATTCCCCATGTAAAGAAAAAGGCGAGAAAGCTAACGGATAGCCATCGTTGGTTATTCATCTTTTGCATCCCCGCAATCATAGAATAGTATTGTAAAATTAAATGATAGCACAGCAAGACTGTAAAGAAAAATGATGATAGACTAAAAGATGGTTACTTAAATAGGCAATTTGCGAAAAGGAATGAAACAATTTGAAGAAAAAACGAAAAAACAAACATAAATTCCGATCAACTAAAAAGAAAAGTAGTAAAAAACTAACGATGGTACTTTTTATTACAGCTTTACTTATGACGGGACTTGTTGTTTGGGTAGCGATAAACGATTGGGATGTTGAAAAAAGCTTTGGAGAAATCAGCATAAAGTTGGGTCTTGTTGAAAATGAGACAGTCGAACCGGAAACAGAACCGGAAGTAGAAATACCTTTAGACGTCGAAGATAATCCTGAAGATTTAGATGAAGACCTACCCGGAGAAGAACCAGTTATCTCTGATGATGATGAAGATCCGGAGCCTTCACCAGTTGTGGATGGCGGAGGTTATATCGAAGGACAGGAATTACCCTTACAACCGACCTATATAAAAAACGTTCTAATTGCGAATAAAACGTATCCGCTTCCGGCAACATTTGCTCCAGGTGAAAGTAAAGAAGCGCGTGAAATGTTCGATAAAATGGCAGCAGAGGCGGCGCTATCAGGATATAAATTAACGGCGTTTAGTACGTATCGGTCTTTCGAATACCAAACCGGTCTTTATAAACGATATGCCGATAAAGAAGGTCCAGAAAAAGCGGATCAGTATAGTGCACGGCCGGGTTACTCAGAACATCAGACAGGTCTTGCATTCGATATTGGAGAAGTGAATCAGGAAAAGATTTGGTTAACAGCAGAGTTTGGGGAGTCTTCGGCTGGAAAATGGCTTGCCGAAAATGCACACAGATACGGTTTTATTATGCGTTATCCTTTGGGAAAAGAGAACATTACAGGGTATATGTATGAATCCTGGCATTTTCGCTATGTAGGGGAAAGTATTGCAAGTGAAATATACGCAACAAAAGGTACACTTGAAGAGTACTTAGAAAGTTGAAGAAATAAAAGAAAAGGAACGTCTCTAGTACTGAGACGTTCCTTTTCCTATTCATTTATAAAATTGGTGAAACAAGGCGAGAAATCGATTCCTTAATTTTAATCATACGCGAACGATCATTATACATTTCAAGTGTTAATTCTGAAGAAAGACGCATATCCTGCTCGAAAAGCTCCGCTAACTCATGCGACTTTTCTCGGTCATAGATGAAAGCGTTGATTTCAAAATTGAGCTTAAAACTTCTTACATCAATATTTGCAGTTCCAACTGTCGATAATTCATCATCAACAACAATTTGCTTTGTATGAAGAAAACCATTCTCATAAATATAAACTTTAGCTCCTGCTTTTAGTAGGTAACCAATATTGGAATATGTTGCCCAGTAAACAAACATGTGGTCAGGTTTGTTTGGAATCATTATTCGTACATCGACACCGGATAGACAAGCGATTCGAAGTGCATCTAAAAAACTAACGTCTGGAATGAAGTATGGAGTCTGAATATAAATGTACTTTCTTGCTATAAAAATCATCTTTAAATAGCCGTCCTTAATTTGTTCCCATTCTGAATCAGGACCGCTTGAAACAATCTGCATACCGACCTCCCCTTTTCTAGGGATTACCGGAAAATAACGATCCGCATACTCAATGTCGTGGTCTGCAGATGCTTGGTTCCAATCGAGGATGAATCGTGTCTGTAACGGATGCAGTGCACTTCCTTCTATCCTTAAGTGTGTGTCTCGCCAATAACCGAACTTTTTATTATGTCCTAGATATTCGTCGCCAACATTAAAACCGCCGATGTAACCAATTCGGCCATCAATCACAACGATTTTTCGATGGTTTCTATAATTCAATCGGGTATTAATAAGAGGTAAAATAGATGGGAAAAATGATTCCACTTCACCACCGTGTTCGATAAGTTCTTTGAAATGCCGTTTGTAAAGAGTTCTAGAACCAATATCGTCGAATAAAACACGGACTTTTACACCTGCTTTTGCTTTTCGAATAAGAACGTCTAATATACGATTACCAAGTATATCCAACCTAATAATGTAGTATTGGAAGTGTATATGATCTTTTGCCGATTCTAAATCATCAATGAGTGCATCAAATTTCGCTTTACCATCATTAAAGATTTGAACAGCATTGTCCTGCGTTAAGACGGCATGGTTATTTCTTAAATGAAGATAAATCATATCTTTATAGTGTTCCGTATCGTCCAGTTGAAAATCCAATGTACCGTTCTCAATCGCCTCAATCTGGTAATCAATGAGCTGATTGATCCCTATCCGGCTTCGACCTTCCCACCTAAACAAATGCTTTTGTCTTAAACGTCTCCCGAATAGAAGGTAAATAATAAAACCAAATACGGGGATGAAGAATAGGACAAGAAGCCATGACCAAGTAGATGTAGCATCCCGCCGCTCAAGAAAAATTAGTGCAATGGCAAGAAATATATTTAAAAATATAATGCCTGTTATAGTGAAACTAATTAAAGTTGTCATGGTCGCCTCCTAAAGTAATTATCTATACGGCTAGTATACCTTATTGCTAAGGTGATATTGGGGTTTACACATTTACTCAACTTCAATACCTACTTGACTGATAGGAATTATGGGCATAGTATAGGGAATGTGTTTATATATATGCTTAGAGGAGGATAAAAGTGTGAGTTCACCATTGGTTTTATTAAATATCGTAGGATTGCTCCTACTTGTTAGTGTTCTATTTTTGATGCACCGAAAAAAGGTTGCGTTTTCGAAGCGAGTATTTACGGGTCTAGGCCTTGGGATTATCTATGGTCTTATTTTACATTATACTTACGGAACGGAATCCGCCGTGTTAAAAGACTCAATGCCTTGGTTTAATTTGATAGGTGTTGGTTACGTCAAACTTCTTCAGATGATTGTTATGCCACTTGTATTCATTTCAATTCTTGCGGCATTTACAAAAGTGACAATTGGAAAGAACTTTGGGAAAATGGCTGGAATTATTTTAGGCATGCTCGTTGGAACAACGGCAATTGCTGCAGTTGTTGGGATAGCTGCTTCACTTCTTTTTGGACTTGATGCAACGGAAATCGTGCAAGGCGAGGCAGAAGTTTCACGGGGGATTTCCATCGAAGAGCGTTCAGTTGGGGTTGCAGATAAAGCTCTTCCCGAACAACTTATTGATCTTCTTCCAGCAAATCCATTTTTAGACTTTACAGGAGCGCGTCCGACATCAACGATCGGGGTTGTTATTTTCGCGGCATTTCTTGGTTTCGCATATCTTGCCCTTTCACGTAAGGAACCTGAAAATGCAGCAACTGTGAAAAAGGGAATCGATGCAATTTATTCGCTAATAATGGGAATCGTGCGGATTGTTTTACGTTTAACGCCTTATGGAATTTTGGCAATCATTGCACGGACGGTCGCGACATCCGACTTCGGGGCGATTTATAATTTAGGGAAGTTCGTTCTTGCTTCTTATGTAGCGCTTGCCGTGATGTTCGGTATTCACTTAATCATTATCACGCTTTCGGGTCTGAACCCAATTACGTATGTGAAAAAAGCGGGGGACGCACTTCTATTCGCCTTCTCGTCACGCTCAAGTGCAGGAACGCTTCCTTTAAACATTGATGCACAGACGAATCGTTTAGGTGTTCCGGAAGGGATTGCAAATTTCGCGGGATCATTTGGATTAACGATTGGTCAAAATGGATGTGCGGGAATCTATCCGGCAATGCTAGCGGTGATGATTGCTCCAACGGTTGGTCAAAATCCACTTGAACCGTCATTTTTGATTACGTTAATTGTGATTGTTGCGATCAGTTCATTCGGAGTTGCCGGTGTTGGTGGGGGAGCTACGTTCGCCGCAATTCTCGTTCTTTCGGCTTTGAATCTCCCAGTCGCACTTGCGGGACTTCTTATTTCTGTCGAACCATTAATTGACATGGGTCGTACTGCAGTGAACGTTAGTGGGTCAATGACCGCGGGTGTGACAACGGCTCGCCTGACAGGAGAACTGGATACGGAAATGTACAACGACATGAATGAAAAACAAACAGTTGAAGCCTAATCATATGAAATGAAAAATCCGCGGTCGACATTAGTGTCCACTGCGGATTTTTTCATATGTTTCATTAATGAAATCTTTATAAGGTGTATGGGGCATCGGTAAAATATTGTCATATGCTAATTTAGCGTGCACTAGGGCTTTTTTTTGATTTCCAAGTGCTACATAAGATAGAGCCATATATGCATCGGCTTCATATAGGACTGCTAAATCGAATGGATGATTGAAATATACGGGAATTTCCATTTTTTCTAATTCAACAAGTGCAGATTCAAATTTATTTAATCCGAAAAGAGCCTTTCCTTTTTCGAGATGGTAGAAAGTTTCGTGTACTTTACCTAATTGATACTTAGTATTATAATCTTCTATTAAATCTAAAGCTTTTTCGTGGGATTTTTCATAGGAATTTAAATAGTGAACTTCTATGAATTTCGTGAAGAAAACTGCTTCTATGTCATCGGTGAACTCCCCATACAATGTGATTTTTTTAACATAGTATTTAATCTTTTCTTCATCCCGCACCATCATCGCATGAAATGCTGCAAGTCTGTATAAGTGATCTATTCGATAAAAAACTTGTTTCGCCCTAGAAAACTCAATCCCACTTTCCATTACCCTCAAAGCATCTTTTGAGTTGCCTACCGCAAAATGAAAAACAGCTTCCGTATAATCAAAATCCAATCGGGTCATTGGGTCTATGAATGTATGTTGCTTTTCGATTTCAGATCGTTCTTTTAGTAATATGTTAAGTGCGCTATTATAGTCGTATTCCGTAAACTTAACCGTTGCACGAAATATTCCTATGCTTGCACGTCTTGGAATTATATTCATTTGTTCATAAATAAGAGCGGCTCTATCGGAATATACTTGCCACCCATCCTTTTTTTCATAATGTAGTGTACGGCTATATAGTTCCAACAAACGGGCAGCTTCGTAGCCCTGGGTCAATTTTGGTGCAAATGGTTCAATTACCGCAATAAGTTGTTCGTGCTCGTCTAACAATTCATCAAACTTGGTATAATAAAGTTTTTCAACTTGTGCTAAAATCTCACGAAGTTCTCTGCTACTCACTTCTTCAAGTAACTCAGACACTTCAACACCAAGACGTTTCGCTATATAGGTAAGACTTTCCATTGATGGATTGGCCTTGTTATTTTCAATTAAACTGAGCATGCCTTTTGTTAACTCACTTCCGGCTAATGCCTCCAATGTGAATTTCTGTTGTTTTCTTAGTTTCCGAATTCGTTCACCTAATGTTTCTATGTGGCACACCTCCAAAGGTTTTAGTATATAGTTTAATTGTATTAAACTTTCGCTTGTAATGGAAGTAATAACGTGTTATTGTTTGTTTAATCTAATTAAACTTTGGTAAAAGGGGTGTTGTTTATGGAAGATGTATTAAAGCTTAAACGAGCGACGTATCACTTGTGGACATTCGCGACAAGCAAAATTATTTCTTCGTTTGGGGCACAGGTATATGCGTTTGCAATTAGTTTCTATATTTTACAAATGACTGGATCCGCCACAAGCTTTGCAACAAATCTTATATGTAACATATTGCCGCGGACGCTAATTGCGCCATTTGCAGGGTATGTTGCGGATAATTATTCTCGGAAGACGATCGTTATCACGGCTCAAATCGCGACAACTTTGGCGATAGGGGGACTTCTTGCGGTGAGTTTGACTTCGGGTCTTTCTCTATTCGCAATTTATACGACAACATGTGTATTGTCTATTACATCGCAGTTTTCCGGTGTGGCATTCACATCTTCTATTACGGGTCTTGTGGATGAAACAAGAATTCAAAAGGCAATGTCATTGAACCAAATGTCGATTTCATTCGCGGCAATCGGCAGCCCCGCAGTAGGCGGTTTGTTATATGGAACTGTGCCAATGCCCGTATTCCTTATTATGTACATGACCGCTTCGGTTCTGGCAGTCATTTTAGAATCAACTATGAATTTCAAGTTATTTGCAAAACGAAAAGAAGTTGTTGTAGGAGAACCGAAAGAAACAATGTTGCAAAGTATGAAAGCAGGTCTTGATTATTTGCGACTGCAACCTGTCCTAATGGCAATCATTTGGGTATCTCTATTCATTAATTTCTTGTTTGGTGCTTTTATGGTAGGTTATTCATTTATTCTAATTGAAAAAATGAAAATGGCGCCGGAACACTTTGGGATAACAGAAGGGTCATTTGCTGTCGGGATGCTCCTTATGTCGATTTATTTATCGGTAAGAAAAGAATTTAAGTATGCGCTTCTTGTAGGGAAACGTGGGATTATCGGAATGGGTGTACTTATGGCAGGAATCGCATTGCCGCTAATGATTAACATGCCTTATTACGGGATGTTTGCCTACTATGGAACGCTTATGTTCGTTTTTGGATTAACGATGATTATTGCGAATACGCCAATGCAAGTGATGATGCAAAAAATGATTGACGACGATTACAAAGGACGTGTGTTTTCGATTCTTGAAACAATGGCTATGGCACTCATGCCGCTCGGTATGGTTATTTATGGATTCTTATATGACATAATTCCTGCACAGTGGATCCTAATCGTGTCGAGTTTGATGCTAATCGGAGTTGTTCTCATACTAGCTAGACCGTCCGTTATCCGGAAAGCGCATCCAGAGCTTGGGGAAGAGAAAGCGGTGAAAGTGGAAACAGTATCTGAACAGTAGTAACGGAGATGTAGTAATGGAAAAGTTTTTTGAAGAAATCGTTTATATGATGAACAGTGATTATGCGGGTTGCGATAATCCGGAATACTACCTTATAGAAGGTGCAGAAGTTAAGCGATGAAAAACAACTTTCATTGACCAACATATTTTCTTTAAGATAACTGATTCATAGGCTGAAAAACCAAAAGTCCGAGGGTTTCGGATCCAGCGTTTTGAAGAACGTCTTTATGTTATGGATGTTGATTCGGAACAACGCTTGAAGCCTGGTATGTATTTCGTGTCACTTGGAGGACATAGCCCGATTGTGCGTTATGTCCTCTCAATTGCATCGGATGTCCGCTCAATCCGGTGATGTCCTCTCTTTTCTATGGAATGTCCTCTGAATCCAATGATGTCCTCTCTTTTTCATGGAATGTCCTCGCAATCTTGCGTTATGTCCTCCCAATTGCATAGGATGTCCGCTGAATCCGGTTATGCCCTCTCTTTTCCATGGATTGTCCTCTGAATCGTTGCATATGTCCTCCCAATTGCGCAGGATGTCCGCTCAATCGCACGGGGTGTCTACCATCTGTAGTATTGTAAATTTGGAAGTATAAAAAAACAGTTCGTTACCTAGACCAAAAAGATTTGGTTCTAAGGACGAACTGCCTTTGTAGTAGATTAAACCATTTTTTTACGATTCAACAGTTGATTTCAAATTTCTTAATGATTTATCGGATTTCCTAAACGCGAAAATCAAACCAATGGACAACACTGCAAGAATTGCAGATAAGAAATACATATTGCCGGCTTCTTTCGTGAAAATCCATGTAAACAGCAGTGGACCAATGATACGCCCCATATTATCCATGGAATAGGTCACTCCGGCGGCTGTTCCGTATTTTCCACCAGATTCTTTCGTAGTTAATGAAACAAGGACGGTCCGTGCCAATGCATTTCCGCCTGTGAAAACACTAAGTGCGACGCCAGCCCAAAAAAGATTTGTGGTAAACGGAATGAGTAGAAGTCCGATTGCTGTGACAATTTGAGCGCCGATGATCCACTTCGTTTCGGTTCCGTTTTTCACACGACGAACAACTCCGCCCTGTATGGCTGCATCGACAAAACCGCTTGCCATAAATAAATAACCGAGCTGAAGTGGCGTAATCTTAATTTGATTGATTTGGAAAAGTTGGAATGTGGCCTCAAGTCCTGCAAGAAGAAAAGTCACCATAAATGAAAAAAGGAATAAATAGCGAATCCGGTATGTCCATAATGTAGAGGCGCCTTTTGGAATGAGGGCACGTTTATTTCCTTCATTACGGCGTTCAGGTTCTTTCAAAATAATGCTCGCATAGACAAGGAGAAGCAAGGTCAAAACACCGGATGCCAAGTATGGAAGTTGTAGATTGTAATCTCCTAAAATACCCCCAATTGCAGGCCCGAAAATAAAGCCAAGACCAATCGACATACCAAGCAGCCCCATGTATTTGTTACGATTTTCCTCATCCGTCATGTCTGCAACAAATCCGGTAACGGCAGTATATAGTGCGCCCGAGAAGAAACCACCAACGACTCGCGATACATAGAGTAGCGTAAGACTTTCGATGAATAGTGCAAAAAGGAAGAAGCTAAGACTGAAGCCTATGAGTCCGACCAGAATGAGTTTTTTCCTACCAGTCCGATCTGACAATACTCCCCAGAGTGGTGCTGTGAAAAACGAAGAAAGTGCATATACAGTTAAAAGTCCACCAACGTGAACTTCGGAAAATCCTTGATCCAGTATTACTTCTGGAAGAATGGGAATAACAATGCCGAATCCAAGATATACAAAAAACTGGACCGACATTAGAAGTAGTATCGCTTTTTTCATAATCCAACCTACTTTCAACAAATAGTACTGTTTACATAATACTATTCTTACCACAATCCACCAAATATAAAGGTTTTACCTACGGATTTTGAAAACTTCGCAATAAGCTAACTTCGAACTTCAACCGAAAAAGTCGATTCCCTCTTCAGAGTATCGGCTCATTAATACGATTTTTGGTTATTGACAATTCATTCTATTTATGTTCAATGAAAAATAGCGCACACTTACTTTTTAGGGGATGTCAAGGGGTTAGATTTTCACTTAATTGAATAAAAACGAAGAGTAAAGGCGATATTGTAACATAAATGTAAGATTTGAGACGTGATAAAAGTGGTATAGTAGAAAGTATAAGAATAGTTACATGTTCAATCATACAATAAGTAATAGCAACTGTTGAATTTCGTTTTAAGATTTAGGAAAGGTCGAGGTGTAAAAGATGGCTAAAGAAGTTGATTTGAAAAGCATCATCTCTAACTTGGCGAAGTTAGGTGTTTCGGCTACATTGACGAAGTCGCGTCTAGAAATGCTGAAAGCCCTTGCCCCGCCTTTACATGACCCGCATCTACAATCATAAGAGAAATAAAAGTCTCAAGCGAATTCCTCGCTCGAGACTTTTTTGTGTTCTTATGCCTGTCGTGGCTGAACAGGTGCTTCCGCTTTTGTGACGTCTAGTCTCCAGCACCTAGCCACTCGGGTCATAAGCCATTTCGCTTATGTGGCTGAAGTACGCCACTTCAGCGAACCGTCTTATGCCTGTCGTGGCTGAACAGGTGCTTCCGCTTTTGTGATCAGTCGTCATCTTCACCGAACATGTACGTTCGGTGGTGGAATTTCATGCTGAAAATAAGCCCTATGGCGAGCATATTACTCATAAGCGAACTTCCTCCGTAACTAATAAATGGAAGTGGAATTCCTGTGATTGGAAGCAATTGAATCGTCATTCCAATATTTTCGAAGACGTGAAATGTAATCATCGCAATGATACCGGTACACACATACATACTAAAAGGATCCTTCAGTTCAAGTGCGACTTTCGTTAAATGGTAAATTAGGATGAAATACAGGCTGATGACAAGACTAGAACCGATGAAGCCATATTCTTCACCAATTACACTAAAAATAAAGTCGGTATGGTTTTCAGGGACATACACTTCTCGACCGTGAAAACCTTTGCCGGTCATACCACCCGAACCAATTGCTGTAATTGAGGTAATTAAATGCAAGCCCTCATTTGACGGATACGAATAAGGATCGAGCCACGAATAAACTCTCTTGAACATATAAGGGTCAAAACCAAGTTTGTCCTGCATGAAGTCTTGTGCATATACCGCTGCCCAAAGCAAGGTCGCTCCAATCGCGGCACCACTGAAGAACAACGGTAGGATGATTCTCCAAGAAATTCCCGCGACAAGAATGATAGCCGCTGTAATTGCGATCAAGACGATTGAAGTTCCAAGATCCGGTTGCTGCGCGATAAAGCCAAGCGGGACAATAAGCACAAGGATAATTTTTCCGAGCAGCATAAAGTCTGTTTTTAGAGTCTTTATTTCAAATTTCTCATGATGTTTGGTAACTAACTTTGCCATTCCTAAAATGAAGAAAGTCTTAATGAATTCGGATGGTTGTATTCTCCCTATATAAGGGAAGTTAAGCCATCTCTTCACGTTGTTATGTATCTCGCCAATTTGGTCTTTTCCACCTGGAGCAAAATATAGAAAAACAAGAAGAAATATACCGAAACCGTATAAATACCATGCCATTTTTTTATAATGATCCGGTTCAAAATACATTGTAAATGCAACGATGAAAATGCTTACGGCATACCAGCGGAGTTGTTTAATGACAAAATTCGTGCCGTATTGGTCAGAAGTTTGACCGGATGCAATAGCGAACAGGCTAATAATGCAAAATAGTAATAGAATGAAAGCGAGTGTCCAATCGAAGCGGTCAGCAGGCTTATTCGGGAGTTTCATAATAATCTAATCACCTTTGATTTAATATGTGGATATCTTCTTTAAGTATCTATTATATCGTAACATAGACGTGCTTGCCTATGCAGAAGTTGCTATTATATATGCGACATAGTATTTATTTTTCGTGTATTCATTCATGTATTTGGTTGTCACGTGGTAAACTGAAGTACTTGAAAATATAATGGATAGTGAGGGGAAATTATGAAAAAGCGGTTGGGTTTAATTTATGGAGGCAAGTCAGCAGAACATGAAGTGTCATTATCCACTGCAAGAGCGGTTACTAAGGCAGTTGATTTTGACCGTTTTGAAGTCATCCCAGTCTATATTACATACGACGGGGAATGGAGAAAAGGTCAGTCACTTGAACGTCCGATTAATAATATTGAAGATCTTCGTCTTAAAAGCGACGGTACTCATAAACCAGATAGTATTCACGACTTTTTGAATGAAAGCTCTGGTACTCTAGATGTTGTTTTTCCACTTTTACACGGAACAAACGGGGAAGATGGAACTGTTCAGGGACTTTTGGAAGTGATGAATATTCCTTACGTTGGAAATGGTGTTCTTGCATCATCTGCCGGAATGGATAAAGTTGTTATGAAACAATTATTTGCACAAGTTGGACTGAGCCAAGTGGCGTACGTTCATTTCATTCGAAGCGAGTGGAATGCGAACAGTGCACAGCTCATTGGACAAATGGAGAAGGAATTAGAATATCCAATGTTCGTTAAGCCGGCTAATCTTGGTTCAAGTGTGGGTATTAGTAAAGCTGTGGATGAAAAAGGTTTAACAAAAGCTATTGAATTAGCACTTAAATTCGACCGTAGAATTATCGTTGAGCAAGGTGTTACGGCACGTGAAATTGAAATGGGTGTAATGGGCAATGACCATCCAAAATGTTCGGTTGCGGGTGAAATTAAACCAGTGACTGAGTTTTACGATTATGAAGCAAAGTATAGCGATGGAAATACAGTCCTAGTGATTCCGGCAGAAGTACCTGAAGAAGTAAGAGAAAAGATGATGGAAATGTCTATTAAAGCCTATAAAGTGTTGGATTGTTCAGGACTTGTAAGGTCGGACTTTTTCGTAGATGAAAATGACGAAGTGCTTATAAATGAAGTGAATACAATGCCGGGGTTTACACCAACAAGTATGTTCCCACTTTTATGGCAGAAAACAGGTGTTACGTATCCTGAGTTAATTAACGAACTCATTGAACTTGCGTTTGAAAGACATGCAGAAAAACAACAAATACAATATACAATGGATTGAGTGTGATCTCGAGTGAAACAAAAGTTAACGGACATCGCGGCTTGGATACAAGCCAAAGGGCAACAAATGGATGGCATTATCGTACATGGTGCTTCAATTGATTCCCGGACGGTAAAAGAAGGTGACTTATTCATCCCATTTCGAGGAGAACAAGTTAACGGCCATAAATATGTTGAACAAGCGATAGAAGAAGGTGCAGTTGCATCACTATGGATGAAAGATGAACCGAATCCACCAGTACATCTACCTTTAATTTTTGTGGATGATCCTGAGCTTGCATTGCAAGAGATTGCCCGTACTTATAGAGGAATACTTGATTGTAAAGTTATCGGAATTACAGGCTCAAATGGAAAAACATCGACAAAAGATCTTATTGCAAGTGTATTGTCTCCTTACTATAAAGTTCGGAAAACAGTAGGCAATTATAATAATGAACTTGGATTGCCACTAACAATATTATCCTTAGACGAAGATACAGAATTTGCAGTCCTCGAAATGGGGATGAGTAACTTCGGTGAAATTTCATTTCTCTCAAAACTAGCAAGACCACATTATGTCGTCATTACGAACATTGGAGAAGCACATTTACAAGATCTTGGTTCACGTGAAGGAATCGCAAAGGCGAAGTTTGAAATTGTTGATGGACTTGTTCCAGGCGGAAAGCTTTTCTACGATGGAGATGAAATCCTTTTAAAGGAATTCATTAGCCAAACGACAGGCATTGAACTTTTTTCGTTCGGTAAGGATGATAAAAATGCATTGTGTTATCAATTCGTTCAATCGGTTGAAAACGGAAGCTTGTTTACGACAGCGGGGATCCTTGAAAACGAATTTATGATTCCTGTATATGGTTCGCATCAAGTGAAAAATACATTAGCAGCAATTTTGTTGGCAGATCAAATAGGATTGAGTGCAGAAGATATTCAAAAAGCATTAAGTAAAGCGACACTTACAGATATGCGAATGCAACCATTGCTTTCAGAAAACGGTGTTCTTTTTATAAATGATGCGTATAATTCAGCCCCAACTTCTTTGAATGCAGCACTCAATTTCATTAGTGAAACAGAGTTGCGAAGTAAGAAGTGGGTAATTCTTGGAGATATGCTCGAACTTGGTGAAAACGAACAAACATATCATGAATCATTTGCGGGTAAATTGATGGCGATGAATCTTGAGGGTGTTTTGTTATACGGGACACTTATGGAATCTCTATATAATGAACTGCAAAAATGCGGGGCAAAAATGAATCTTGTTTGGTCGAAAGATAATTTCGAGCCAATTACGGATGTTATCCATAAATATGCGGATGAAAAGTCCGTTGTATTACTTAAAGGTTCGCGTGGGTTGGAACTTGAAAATATGCTTGGAATAATGATGGGGAAAGTGGATAAGATATGAGAACCGGTGTGTTATTTATTCACGGTTTTACAGGTGCACCCTTTGAAGTACAGCCATTCGTGAATTTCATGAAAAGAGAAACAGATTGGGTAATTGCGGTGCCAACATTACCGGGTCATGGCATTACATTAAGCTTAGGTAAAGCAACTGCTGAATCGTGGATGATGGAAGCGGAACTTGCAATGAGGAAACTACAAGCGGAAGTCGACCGTGTCGTTGTGGTCGGATTTTCGATGGGTGGACTCATTGCGATGTATCTTTCCCTTCGCTATCCTGTCGCTAAGTTGGTTTTGCTAAGTGCAGCTGCGAAATATATAAGTCCGCGCAATCTTCTTGGCGATATGGGAATTATGTTGAAGGAATCCATAACAAAAAACTATTCGCCAAACACGTTTTACCATTTATATAATTACAAACTGACAAATACACCGCCACAAGCAACTATTGAGTTTTTACGAATTGTTAAAATGGTCGAACCCTATTACGGCCTTATTACAGCGCCGGTCTGTATTGTCCAAGGTGCTAAAGATGGGATTGTACCATTTTCTACCGCCGACCATCTTTTTAAAGTTTTAGGTTCATCAGAAAAAGAATTAATCAGATCGGATTACGGAAAACACCATATTTGCTATAGCGATGACAGCGAGGAATGGTTTGCAAAAGTGTTGGAATTCATTAAAAAGCAATAGATGGACATTAAAGTGTAGAGAAGTAAATTAATACTGAAGCATAATGATTGCAGGGAACGATTATCCATGTTATAATGTTAAAAGCATTGGATACATTTCACGGGACTCTTCAAAAATAGAAGAGTACTTTTTTTTGAATAAAACGGTTTGATTATACTAATTTGGACGAATGTTCATCGATCGAACCGCTCGGCAAAAACCGGGCTTTCCTTTTCACCCATAACCTCTACTTTTAGAGAATGCAAAATATCGGAAACGTTCCCTTTCATGGCTCGAATTTGCCGCGCTTTCATTTGCAAATGTAACCAATTGTCAAATGAGGAAAAAGGAGATTGAAAAATTTTGACTAAGTTTTCAGAACTACCAATCAGTGAATCAATACAACGTTCTTTAGCCCGTATGGGGTTTGAAGAAGCTACACCAATCCAAGAAGGTACAGTTAAGTTTGGAATGGAAGGCAAAGATATTATCGGACAAGCACAAACAGGAACAGGTAAAACAACAGCATTTGGTATACCGATCATTGAAAAGATTGATACAAGTAATCCGGCAGTACAAGCACTTGTTATTGCCCCTACACGTGAGTTAGCAATTCAAGTTTCAGAAGAAATATATAGAATTGGTAACGACAAACGTGCAAAAGTATTAGCGGTATACGGCGGACAGGAAATTGGTCGTCAAATTCGCGCATTACGCAATAATCCACAAATTGTCGTTGGTACTCCAGGACGTCTGCTTGACCACATTAAGCGTAAAACATTGAAGCTTGATAATGTTCAAACACTAGTACTTGATGAAGCTGATGAGATGTTGAATATGGGATTCATTGAAGACATTAACACAATTATGTCGAGTGTTCCGGATAGCCGTCAAACACTTCTGTTCTCTGCTACAATGCCGGGTCCAATCCGCAAAATTGCAGAAACATTCATGAAGAACCCAGAAATTGTTAAAATCCAGTCGAAAGCTATGACTGTTGAAAATATCGATCAATATTTCGTGAAAGCACAAGAACGTGAAAAATTTGATGTTCTAACACGTATTTTGAATGTTCAACAACCGGACCTTGCAATTGTTTTTGGTCGGACAAAACGTCGTGTGGATGAAGTTTCACATGCACTTACAATTCGCGGTTATACAGCTGAGGGAATTCACGGCGACTTAACACAAGCGAAGCGTATGTCTGTTCTTCGTCAATTTAAAGAAGGTAAAATTGACATTCTAGTTGCAACGGATGTTGCGGCACGTGGTTTGGATATTTCAGGAGTTACACACGTTTACAACTTTGATATTCCTCAAGACCCGGAAAGCTATGTTCACCGTGTTGGACGTACAGGCCGTGCAGGAAAAAGTGGTGTAGCAGTTACTTTTGTTACTCCAAGAGAATTGGGATACTTACGCATCGTTGAAGATACAACGAAAAAACGTATGACACCTCTTATTCCACCATCTTCGGATGAGGCACTTATTGGTCAACAACGTTTAGCTGTTGAGCAACTTTCTGAAATTGTTGATAAAAACGGACTAAATGATTACACGCAACTTGCAGCTGAAATGTTGAAAAAGTATGACGCTACGGATATCGTTGCGGCGGCTCTTAAAAACATGACGCGCGAACCAAGTGATACTCCAATTTCACTTTCAGAAGAACGTCCTTTACCATCAAGAAGATCTGGTGGAGGCGGCGGTGGCGGACGCGGAGGTTACAAAGGTAATCGTAGCTCAGGCGGCGGTCGTCCATCTACTGGCGGACGTGGCGGAAGTCGTCCTGGTGGTGGATCGTCATCATCGTCATCACCTGCTCGTGGCGGATCACGCCGAGGTCGCGAAGGCGGCGGAAGCAGTGCTGGTGGTAGCAGAGGCGCTAGTCGCTCACGCAAACCAGAATAATTTAAATTTTAAAGAGTCAAGAATTGCTTAGGCATTCTTGGCTTTTTTTTTATGAAAAAGTTTTTTGTTTATTGCATTCCTATAGAAAGATAATTTAAATATGGTGATTTTGAAACATTTTGCTGTTCAATACGTATACAATAATAAGAAAAGAGGTGTTCTAATGAGGGAGCAACCGGCTAATCGAATCTCGGAAAAAGGGTTACGCGTTTGGAGATTATATGGGATTATGCAAACGCTAATTGTTTTCCTATTAGCAATTGGCACTGGAGTGTTGGCGTACATATTTGAGGGAAACTGGTGGTTCTATATAGTACCGGCGATTGTAGTTATTTTGTATGCGTACTTATTTATATTTTTATTCCCTAAAATTAGATGGATGCGTTGGCGTTATGAAGTCCGTGAATCCGAAATTGAACTACAACATGGTCTTTTCATTGTTAAAAGGACGTTAATACCAATGGTGCGCGTTCAGCATGTTGATACATCCCAAGGACCAATACTTCGGAAATACAATTTGGCAGGAATTACGATTTCGACAGCAGCTACAAATCATACAATACCAGCACTTGTTACAGATGAAGCAGATGAACTCCGAAGTCGAATATCTGCGCTTGCAAGGGTGGCGGAAGACGATGTCTAGTACTCGTTATAAATTACACTGGATTACAGCAATTATAGAGGTACTGAAGACGTTGAAGGATATGATATTTCCTTTAATTATTCTACTTTTTGCGAATGGATTTAAAGATAATATGAACTCTGGGAAATGGTATTTGGATTACTTTACTTTCATCATTTTCGGCGTGCTTATTATCGTTTTTTTTGTTACGGGAGTTATTAAGTGGAAGCGTTTTGTCTATTGGTTTGAGGATGATGAACTTCGAATTGAGTACGGTTTATTTGTGAAAAAGAAACGATATATACCATTTGATCGGATACAGAGTCTTGATTATACGGAAGGTATTTTGCATCGTCCGTTGAAACTTGTCAAGGTGAAAGTAGAGACGGCTGGTAATACATCGTCCCTTAAATCGGAAGCTGAACTAACAGCGATAACAAAAGAAGCGGCAAGTGTTATTGAAGCTAAAATGGCTGAAGCGAAAAGAAGGAAGACTTCGGTAGCTGTTGATGAAGGTGAACTTCAAGAGGAGAACGTAACAATTGTGAAGCCGGTTTTTACGATGTCGATGAAAAACTTACTGCTTTTAGCGACTACATCTGGCGGAATAGGTCTTATCTTATCAGGGGTACTCATATTCATCGTTCAATTTAGTGAATTTATCCCGTATGAAACGATGTATAATGAACTTGCTGGTTTTGTAAAGTTCGGCACTTTACTTATTGTGATTGCAGTTTTTTTCGGATTTTTAGTTGTTTGGGCGATATCCGTAGCAATGACGTATCTATCGTATTATAATTTTTCGGTTACGATTGAAAAAGAAGATCTTGTTATTACTCGAGGATTAATAGAGAAAAAAAGAGCGACTGTTCCACTAAACCGTGTGCAAAGTGTACGAATTATTGAAAACCCATTTAGGCAACTTTTCGGTTATGCGTCCGTGGTAATTGACAATGCCGGGGGTGGACTTGGAGAAGGGGCTAAAATTAACTTGTTTCCTCTCGTGAAGAAAACCGAGATTTATGGTCCTTTAAAAGAAGTGTTTCCTGATCTTATAATTGAAAAACCGACCAATAAACTACCCGCACGTGGAAAGAGGTATTATTACCGAATAGATTTCCTTTGGATGGTTCCTGTAATTGGGGCATTGACATACTTTTTCTTTCCATTTGGACTTTTATCCCTTCTACTTATTCCGGTGATCGTCTTATTTGGATTATGGCAGCATCGTTCAGCGGCGTATGACGTATCGGGAAATCAGTTAACAATGCAATTTAGGGGATTTAGTTTGCAAACGACTTATTTGTTGAAGAAACGAATCCAGTCGATGGAAATGAAACAGAATTACTTTCATAAGAAAAAGAGCGTTGCAACGTTATCAGCCCGAATAAAATCAGGAGCAACGATGTTCAACGCTCAGGTGAGTCATATGGATGAAGCGGAAGCGGAACGGATTTTGTCTTGGTACGAACCATCAAATAAGGAAGAAGGTATAGGGTGAATTGTTATCTTACCTTTTTTCTCTTCCAACTGGCGATGTTTTTAGGGTGGAAATAACTCATGCCAATTAGAAATCCAACGATTAGACCGACGATGTGCGCGGTTACGTTAATGTTAGGTTGTATAAATGTCATTACAACACTAATTGCGATTATGGGAAGGATAACTTGGCGTAGTTCCGGCAACATTTTTTTGGTGTAGTAAACCAACGCTCCAAATGCACCAAAAATACCAAAGATTGCACCACTTGCACCTACATGTGCATATCCTAAGTCTTTTAAAAAATAAACAGCCACATTACCAAAAATACCTGAAAGTAAGTAAATGGTTAAGAAACGAGTTTTGCCGGCTAATTTTTCGAGTTCAGGACCGAAAACGAAAAGACAGAACATGTTAAATAATAGATGCATAATCCCAGCGTGGAGGAACATTGGTGTAAAGAACCTCCACCATTCACCAGCGGCGATATATGCATTGACTCCCATTCCTGTTTCATAAATAACATCTCCAATAAAAGGCAACATCGTTAAAATAAATAGTATGATGTTCGCAGCTAGCAAGATAGTTACTATCGGATAAAGTCGGATGTATTGGGAAAAGCTTTCTCTACGTATAAACATTCTTTCACCTCATCTGTTTGTCTATTATACATATATTCGTGTCAAAGTGGAAAGGAGAGCAATGATGATTACTGGAATTGGTTTAGATATAGTTGAACTCGATCGGATTTCGAAAATTGATGCAGAATTTATGAAGTTTCGTGGGCGTATATTAACAATAGAAGAGACTAGAATATACGACTCACTGAAAGGGCATCGTCGAATTGAATTTCTGGCTGGTCGCTTTGCGGGGAAAGAGGCGTTTGCAAAAGCTAGAGGCACGGGAATAGGTGCTGCATGCAACTTTATTGATATTAATATTTTACCGGATGCTAAAGGCAAGCCTGAGCTCTATTTTAAAGAGAAATCCGTATCCGGTTTTATTTCCATTACGCATACAAAAAATGTTGCCGCTGCACAAGTAATCTTACTCGCATAAACGTCAGTCCTTCCTCATAAGATGATTTACCCGATTGAAATGAGAAAGGATGAACTAATTGCGTATCCGGATATTAGCTTTTTTGCTTGTTGTAGTAATGATTACTGTTGCGGCATGTGGGTCACCATCTAAAGAGGATGTTGTAAAGAAGCTTAGTGGTAAGTGGAACGATGCGAAAGGTTATGAACTACTCGCTACGATGGAAATAAAGACCGGCTCAGAACCAAGAATGTACAACGTTGAAGTATGGCATACGAAAGAGGATTTTTATCGTGTACATGTAACTCAAGAAGGAAAAGAAGATTCTCAAATGATTGTTCGAAATAATGAAGGTGTTTTTGTTGTAACCCCTTCTCTTGGCAAGACTTATAAGTTTCAGAGTGACTGGCCGGCACAGAATAGTCAGGCGTATTTAATAGGAGCTCTGTCAGATGACATCAAGGCTGACAGTAATGCAACTATGACTGAAAAAGATGGTATGTATATTTTTGAAACGGCGACAACAAACAATCATAAAAAAGTATTGCCTAGTCAACTTATCCATATTGATAAGAAAACTCTTCTACCAAGTTCGGTCTCGATTCTAGACGAGAACAAAGAAGAAAAAATCCGAATTACATTCAAAAAGATCACGCTTGGAACTGAGCGGAAAGCTTCAGATTATGCCGTGGACATGGAAGACAAGACAACCGAGTCTGGTGAGAAAACGGACGAAAAGTCTGAAGATGCAGATGAAAAGACTGGGTTTATAACGTATTACCCTACGGTAAACTGGGGTGAAGGAGTTAAACTTCTAGTTGAAGAAAGTGTACAAACAGCTAATGGAACTCGTTCATTTATGACATTTGGTGGCGACAAGGATTTTATTATTGTACAGGAGCCAGCGAAGAGGCCTGACAACGAAATGCCTGTATCTATTGAAGGAGATCCTGTAGATTTAGGTTTTACAGTAGCCGCTGTTACGGAAAAATCAATTCGTTGGGAAAGTGGTGGCATTTCATTTTTTATTGCATCTGAAACTTTAACTAAGGATGAGCTAATAGAAGTAGCATCTTCAATGTCACCAGGGGAAATGAAATAACTATAGTTGACGTTTAACGGACGAAAGATTGATAATAGAAGTACTACAGTTAAAAGAGGGTTCATATGCAGACTTCAGTTAATTATCGTCCAACAAAAGCAATCGTCAACCTCGAGGCGATTAGAGAAAATATTGAAAACTTAAATATCTATCTTGGAAATACCACATCGATTATTGCAGTGGTTAAGGCAGACGGTTATGGTCACGGTGAAGTTGAAGTAGCATTAGCTGCACTAGAAGCTGGTGCAGCGATGGTGTCTGTTGCGACACCGGATGAGGCGGTAAGGCTTCGAATGGCGGGCATTAGCGGGGACATTCTCGTCATGGGGCCTTCTCCGATTTCATTCGCAAAAAAGGCAGCAGAATTATCCATCACAGTTGCAGTTTCGGACGTAGACTGGATACAAGGAGTTTTGCAGGAAAATAAAATTTTCCCCCAAACTTTAAAAATTCATGTAAAAGTAGACAGTGGTATGGGTAGAATTGGTCTTAGAGATGTGAATGCACTTCACTCGCTAATGGCTGTTGTAGCATCTACACAACATATTGTATTGGATGGAATCTTTACCCACTTTTCATGTGCTGATGAGGTGTCTTCTTCGGCAACCGAAGTTCAGTTTAAGATGTTTATGGATTTAGTAAACGCATTACCCGAGAAACCACGGCTTGTTCATGCGTCGAACTCTGCAGCAACGCTTCTTTACCCCGAGTATGCACTAGATGCAATTCGTTTCGGAATTAGTCTTTATGGAATGGCACCATCGAAATATGTTGGTGAAAATTTACCGTTTAAGCTGGAGAGGTCACTTGAACTGCACAGTGAACTTGCTTATGTTAAGTTGCTTTCCAAAGGAAGCGCAATTAGTTACGGTGGGACTTATATAACGACAGGTGAAGAATGGATTGGGACGATTCCAATAGGGTATGCGGATGGATTACGACGGGGTCTTAGAGGGCAAGAAGTATTGATTGGAGGTAAACGGGTACCAATTGTCGGTACGATTTGCATGGATCAATGTATGGTTAGACTACCAGAAGAAATGTCTGTAGGTGAAAAAGTGATTTTTATTGGTCGTCAAGGTACTGAGGAAGTCACGATGGAAGAATGGGCAGAAAAGTTGGGCACAATCCCATATGAAATAACTGTATCTATTACAAAGAGAGTTCCAAGAGTTTATTTGTAGAACTGAGTGGGCAAGCTATATTACATGCATTTTCGACAAAAAACCTCGTATTTTTGCAGAATCTTGTCATAATAATTCATTCCATGTCTTCTCTTTGTAGCGTTGGAGTGGTAAGATGAAGATGTATTGAAATACGGGATCTGGTTTGTTGGAGGTGCTGACGTTGAAAGTCAATAAAAACATGCGAGAAGTTATTGTTAAGATTCCAAAACGGATGCTGAACGAAAATGAACATACGGTCGTCCATCAGGAGCTAGAACGCGGTGACTTCGTATATATTTCGACAACACGATACGTAACTGATTATAAACCTGAGACAATTAGGGCGGAAATGATGAAAGGTTACGTCGAGATGTCGCAAATTAACCTGAAAATCGCCAAGGAATGCATGCATTTGGAGTTTGAAGCTCAACATACGATGGAACGTCTCGTAAGTGGAGGATGAAAATTTGGCAATAAAACGTGGAGACGTCTTTTTTGCAGATCTGTCGCCAGTAGTAGGTTCTGAACAGGGAGGCACGAGACCAGTTTTAGTTATCCAAAACGATATTGGAAACCGGTTTAGTCCGACTGTTATTATTGCAGCTATTACTGCACAAATACAAAAAGCGAAATTGCCAACACATGTTGAAATTGATGCGGAAAGATACCATTTCGAGCGGGATTCGGTTATCCTGCTTGAACAAGTCCGCACGATTGACAAGTCGAGGCTAACAGATAAAATTACACACCTAGACGAATTTTTGATGGAGCAAGTTGATGAAGCTCTTGAAGTGAGTTTCGGTCTCGTCAAATTCTGAGCATACATATTAAGGAACACTACAGGTTAAATCTGTAGTGTTTTTTCAATTTTATAATTAATAAAGTGTTTTATAGTTTTTTTTGGTACAATGTATATACAGAATGGTTATGGTCTATTATGGGAGGCGTAATTTTGAATAAACAAATGGTGGAATGTATTCAAGAAAATATGAATGAAATCATAACGAGATGGCAAGTGCATTTGAAAGAAGATAAAGGAGAACGCTTTTTCCTGTTTATGTCTACCGAACTTATTAAGAGTACAAGTAGAGAATTTGCAGAATTAATGACATCCAATATTAGAAAAAATGATAATATTGATGTAGAACAATTAAATGATTTCACTGAAAAGGTTGTCCGTTTCGGCTGGTCTATTAAATTTGTTAATAAAGCAATTGATAGTTTCTCTAGAATTGCATATGATATTTTGGACGAACAAGGGGTAATTAAGGAATCAGAAGTGAGAGCATTTATGTTGGCTTTTGATGACTGGATATCGCCACTAAGGGAAAGTATCATTGATGCTTATTCCATAGAATGGGAACGTACTGTGAGCATACAGAAGATAGCATTACAGGAACTTTCCGCTTCATTAATACCGGTTTTCGACAAAATTTCCGTGATGCCGCTTGTTGGTACAATTGATACTGAGCGTGCTAAATTAATTATGGAAAATTTACTATATGGTGTAGTTAAGCATCGTGCGGAAGTTGTTCTGTTAGATATAACCGGAGTTCCTGTCGTAGATACTATGGTTGCTCATCATATAATTCAAGCAGCTGATGCGGTCAGACTCGTAGGGGCGAAATGTATGCTTGTAGGAATTCGACCTGAAATTGCACAAACTATCGTAACGTTAGGCATAAATTTAAATGAATTTACAACTACAAGTACACTGAGAAGAGGAATGAAACAGGCTTTAGAATATACAAACCGTAAAATAGTGGAGGTGGAAAAATGAAGAATATGCGCATTCCAATTTTAAAACTTCATAACACTTTGATTGTTTCAATTCAATGGGAGCTCGATGATGAGACAGCATTACAGTTTCAAGAAGACTTGCTTAATAAAATGCATGAAACTACTGCGATTGGTGTTGTAATAGATCTTACCCCTATAGACTTTATAGATTCATTCATTGCCAAAGTAATAGGTGACGTCATTAGTATGTCAGGCTTAATGGGGGCTAAAGTAGTTATTACCGGAATCCAACCAGCTGTTGCAATAACACTTATCGAACTTGGTATACGTTTGGAAAATGTGTTAACTGCACTTGATCTTGAAAATGGATTGGATAAATTGAACAAAGAATTGGAGGACTAATTATGAATCAAAAGTCTTCTGTAGATATATATACGGAGTGGGATATTGTCGCAGCACGTCAGCTAGGTAGAAATGAAGCGAAGAAAATTGGTTTTGGAATAGTTGATCAGGCTCGTATAACAACGGCGATAAGTGAATTAGCTCGGAACATTTTTTTGTATGCTGGGACAGGCAGAATTGAAATTGAACAAGTTTCTGAGAACGGTGCACAAGGCCTAATCATTACTGCAAGGGACAGTGGCCCCGGAATTCCTGATGTACGAAAGGTAATGGAAGATGGTTTTACAACTTCTGGTGGTCTTGGCGCAGGTATGCCAGGTGTAAGAAGACTTATGGATGAATTTGATTTACATACAGAAGTGGGTGTAGGGACAACCATTACAATTACAAAATGGGTTCGGTAGGGAGTTGAAAATGTATGCCTCGTGAAGTGGGAGAACAATATAAACAGTTATTGAAACAATACATCGCAAATCAAAGTGAAGTAGATTTGTATGCGGGGCAAAATTTTAGTCGGAGTTTTATTGAAAAAGAAATTTCGCCAGAAGATCTTATAGGTATTCATAAAACTGCAATAGAAGAATTGGTAATAGATTTACCAGTGGAAGTGCCGCATTCATTTGACTTTTTAATAGAGATGATGATTCATTATGGACTTGCCTTAAGAGAGCATCATAGTCTAATAAAGAAGCAAGAAGCACATGAGATAGAAATTACAATAGCAGCAAAAGTTCAAGATACATTGCTGAAAACAAAGATTCCAAATATTGAAGGCCTAGATATTGGACTCTTATCGGTGCCCGCTAAAAAGATAAGTGGAGATTATATTTACTTTATGGATGAAAAGGAAAATTCCGCAAGCGTTGCAGTAGCGGATGTGATAGGTAAAGGTATTCCGGCAGCTCTTTGTATGTCGATGATAAAATTCGGGATGGACAGTCTGCAAAATGGTGAATCCCGTCCGCACAATGTACTTGACGTAGTAAATCGTATTGTTGAAAAGAGTGTTGACGATTCAATGTTTATTTCGATGTTTTACGGGAAGTACGATGCCGGAGAATCTGTATTTTCATACTCTTCTGCTGGTCATGAACCCGCACTTCTTTATAAGGCATCGAAAGGAATATTTATCGAGCTGGATGCGAAGGGTCTGCTTCTTGGTGTGAAAAAGAACGTAATCTATGAAGAAAACTCTGTTGTTTTAGAAGAAGGAGATTTCATTGCAATGATGACGGATGGGGTTACTGAAGTACGAACAGAAGAAGGATTTATTGATGAAGCTTTACTCAAATCTCTTCTCATCAAAATTAAGGACTACACTGCCCAGGAAATGGTGGATTCGGTTTTTAAAGAACTTGAACAAGTGCAGAACTTTGTGTTAAGAGACGACTTTTCGATTGTAATTTTTAAAAAAGATGAAAAAATGTTTAAATAATACTGTGAAGTGGTAAATAGGTATGTAGATCATATTAGAAAGTTCGGGGTGTGGAAATGGAATTGGAAATTGATTTAACAGTAGAAAACGGCATTCAGTACTTTAATGTAACTGGTGAAATTGATGCATATACAGCGCCTTCTCTTAAAGAACGTTTGGCATTAGTTCAAGATGAAAATGGCGTTCAAGTTGAACTTAATCTTTCTGGCGTTTCATATATGGATAGCACGGGACTCGGTGTATTTGTCGGGTTTTACAAACGTGTTACTGCGAGCGAGGGTCATATGAAGATAACGGGATTGAATGCACGACTTAAACGTTTGTTTGAAATCACTGGTCTTGATGAAGTCATGGAGATTGAAACAGAAAAAGGTGGTACACAAAATGCAACCATATGATTATATTGAAGTGAAAATTCCTGCCAAAGAGCAATACATCGGTGTAGCACGGCTTGCAATTTCGGGTCTGGCGAGTCGGATTGGTTTCAGTTACGATGATATTGAAGATTTAAAAATTGCATCAAGTGAAGCGATTACAAATGCCGTTCAGCATGCGTATGCGGATAATGAGTTAGGGGAAGTCGTAGTAGGGTGTGCACTTTTCACGGACAAAATGGAAATAATGATTGCGGATAATGGTGCTAGTTTCAATTACGAAGAAACTAAAAACAGTGTGGGACCGTATAAAGGTAAAGTTGAAGTTGAGTTTTTGCGTGAAGGCGGTCTTGGTCTTTATTTAATGGAAACGTTAATGGATGAAGTAAAAGTCTACCATGAAGAGGGTGTAACGGTCTTGATGACTAAATACCTTGAGGGAGAGCGGGTGGATAAGGATGCCGAAACAATCTCCTCCTAAATCCGGAACAGTTGACCAGGTTTTGGTGTGGATAAAGCAATTTCAAGAAACTGAGGACGACGAAGCGCAAACGAATCTCGTTTTACACTATGAGAGACTTGTGCAGTCAATCGCTCGGAAATATTCAAATGGTAAACCATATCATGAAGATCTTGTGCAAGTGGGTATGCTCGGTTTACTCGGAGCGATTCGTAGATATGATGCAGAGTTTGGAAGAAGCTTCGAAGCGTTTGCAATACCTACGATTATTGGTGAGATTAAACGATTTATGCGTGATAAAACTTGGGCAATTCATGTTCCAAGACGTATAAAAGAATTAGGACCCAAAATTCGTGCTACCGCCGAAAAATTGACGGAAGAGTTACAGCGGTCTCCGCATGTTAAGGAAATCGCGGAGTATTTAGATATTGAAGAAGAAACCGTATTAGAAGCAATGGAAATGGGTAGAAGTTATCAAGCTTTATCTATGGACCATACTCTAAATGCGGATTCCGAAGGTGGAACAGTAACTCTTTTTGATTTAGTAGGCGCGCCTGATGAGGGTTATGAAGCTACTGATCAAAGAATGCTTGTTGCTGATGCACTTGTTGTTCTAACTGAACGTGAGAAAGAAATTGTCCAATATACATACATTGAGCAGCTTAGTCAGAAAGAAACGGGCGACCTATTAGGTATTTCTCAAATGCATGTCTCAAGATTACAACGTAAAGCTATAAAGAAATTACAAGAAGCCATAACTGCCGCTGGTGGTGCATCACTTTGAAGGAAGTTGTGAGTGAAGATTTGGAAATGCGCATTTTTCAACAGGCAAAGAGTGGAAATAAAGAATGCGGAGATACGTATTTTTCTTTATTAGAAGAGAACTATTTTATATGTGCAATAGCTGACGGTCTTGGTAACGGACCAATTGCGCGTCAATCGTCTCAGATTATCCAGACGATTTTGCAAGAATATCACAGTGAAACAATCGATGAACTTCTATATCGTTGCAATGAGTATATGGTTGGAAAACGCGGTGCGGCGGTTGCAATTGTTAAAGTTGATTTCATCTTAAAAACAATTCAATACAGTTGTGTTGGTAATGTTCGTTTTTATATGCTTCATGATCGAAATAAAATGATCTATCCCTTGCCGGTTATGGGATACTTATCGGGTAGGCCGCAGAAACTTAACACACAAGAATATCCTTATAAAAAAGGGGATACATTCTTAATGCATTCCGATGGTGTCTATATTCGAAGTCCAAAATCTGCATTAACAGATAGCGGTTGCCTATACGGATTATATAAAACGATAGAAGAGTCGATTGCAAGTGGTGACGATGCTACATTTATAGTTGGAAACCTGCTCTCTTAATAGGATGGCAGGTTTTTTGTTTGATTTCATAGAAGATAAACATCACAATGAATGAAACTTAAGCTTATGTTAAAATAGAGTCAACAGAGAAAGGGATGGTCCATTTGACGAATCTTATTTTGAAAGCCACGGCGGGAAGAGCTGAGGTCAATGTGCATCAAGCAGAGAAAGTAATTGCTCTACTTGACCAAGGAAATACAGTTCCATTCATCGCGCGATACCGAAAAGAAGAAACAGGTTCGTTAGATGAAGTGCAGATAAAAGCGGTAGAAGATGCATACGGATACGTAAAAGGGCTCGAACAAAGAAAAGAAGAAGTACTTCGCATCATTGAAGAACAAGGTAAACTCGACGATGAGTTACGAAAATCCATAGTAAATGCGACAGTATTGCAGCGTGTAGAGGATTTATATAGACCATTCATGCAAAAAAGAAGAACTCGAGCAATGATGGCGAAAGAAAAAGGTCTTGAACCCCTTGCGATATCCTTGTTAGAGTTTTCACAAGAGACACCGGAAACGCTTGCGGAAGCATATGTGAATGAAGAATTGGAAATTAATTCAACTGAAGATGCTCTAGCAGGCGCTCGTGACATCATCGCTGAAATATTTGCGGATGATGCAGCGATACGTGGAAGTATTAGAAAGTTAGCATGGGCAGATGGTTTTATAGTTTCAAATTTGAAAAAAGGTGCGGTAGACGATAAGAAAGTCTTTGGTAATTACTATGAATATGAAGAACCATTGAAACGAATCGTTCCACATCGTACGTTAGCGCTGAATCGTGGAGAAAAAGAAGATGTATTACGAGTGGGAATTAACTTTCCAGAAGAACGCATTATTAGTGGAATGGAACGTGAATTAATTCGGAAAGCGCATTCACCTTCTTCAGTACAAGTAACAGAAGCCATTGAGGATGCTTTTAAACGACTCATTGCGCCTTCAATTGAACGAGAAATTCGAAATGAATTATCCGATAAAGCTGAGGAACAAGCAATCCATGTGTTTTCTGAAAACCTGAAAAGCCTATTGCTGCAGCCGCCATTAAAAGGAAATGTAATTCTAGGTGTTGACCCGGCTTTTCGTTCGGGTTGTAAATTAGCGATTGTTGACGAGACTGGGAAACTACATGAAGTATCTGTGATCTACCCACATCCGCCAAGACCCGAAAAAGAAAAATCGAAAAAAGCGATTTTACACTTGCTAAAAGAATATAAAGTATCCATTATTGCGATTGGCAATGGTACAGCATCTCGTGAAACTGAGTTATTTATTGTAGATTGCATAAAGGATGCGGAGACCGATGTTTCTTATGTAATCGTAAACGAAGCAGGGGCAAGTGTTTATTCGGCATCTGCACAAGCAAGGGAAGAGTTTCCTGATCTGTTAGTAGAAGAAAGAAGTGCGGTATCAATTGCAAGAAGACTTCAGGATCCATTATCTGAACTTGTTAAAATCGATCCGGGTTCTGTGGGGGTTGGACAATACCAGCATGATGTTGCGAAAAAGAGGTTGTCTGAGTCTTTAACATTTGTTGTAGAGACGGCAGTAAACAGGGTAGGGGTAAACGTAAATACCGCTTCTTCATCACTTCTTCAATATGTTGCCGGACTTTCAAAAACTGTAGCGGAAAACATTGTTAAAACGCGCGAAGAAAATGGTTTATACACGAAACGGAACCAATTGAAAAAAGTTCCACGTCTTGGTGCGAAAACATATGAACAAGCGATTGGATTTTTACGCGTGCCAAATGCTACGGATCCATTTGATTCCACGGGGATTCATCCGGAAAGTTATAAAACTGCAGAACTAATTTTGGACGAGGCGGGACTGAAAAAAAGCGAGTTGGGTAAAAAAGAAACGGCCGATGCACTATCCGTACTTGATATAAAAGCTTTGTCTAGTAAATTAGAAGTCGGTGAAGTGACACTGAGAGATATTATTGAAACGCTACAAAGACCTAACCGAGATCCACGCGATGACTATCCGCAGCCGCTTCTAAAAGCAGATGTACTCGATATTAAAGACTTATATGAAGGCCTTGAGATGCAAGGGACAGTCCGAAACGTTGTAGATTTTGGTGCATTTATCGATATAGGCGTATCCGAGGATGGGCTTGTTCATATATCTAAACTGAAAAAAGGATTTGTAAAACATCCTTTAGACGTTGTTGCTTCGGGAGACATCGTAACTGTTTGGATTGAGGGTGTCGATAAAGCAAAAGGGCGAATTTCATTAACTATGTTATCGCCAGCAAAAAAATAACGTATTAAACGGAGGTGAGGTGGCAATGATCGACAATGAACTACAGATGCTTATCGAGAAAACCTCAATCGATGTTTTTAATAAACCTTTCATCCATGAAGCGCGGTTTAACGGAAGACTTCGAACAACGGGAGGACGGTATATGCTTGTCGATCATTCCATCGAAATCAATCCATTAATACTTAAAGTTCATGGTATTGAAGAACTCATCGGCGTAATTAAACACGAGCTATGTCATTATCATCTTCATATAGAAGGAAGAGGATATCGTCACCGAGATGCGGACTTTAGAAAACTGCTGAAACAAACATCCTCACCAAGGTTTTGCCAACCCCTTTCGACAGGGAATGAGAAATTAAAAGTGACCCACATATATCAATGCATTTCATGTGAGCAAAAGTATAATAGGAAAAGAAGAATGGATGTACGGAAGTATAAGTGTGGAAAATGTGCCGGTAAGATTATGTACTGTCCTGATGGTAAGTAATAAGTAGAAATGTTGATTCGATAAAACCGATTGCAACAACGTTTACGAGAGTCTTGAAAAAAGAATAATAATAAGGGTTGACGAATGGTATACTTCTCTCTATAATAAGAAAGGTCGATTAAAACAAACGAGAAAACAGTTTCGCATTTGTTTTTACATACGATTAATTCATCTTTCTGTGGCCCGTTGGTCAAGCGGTTAAGACACCGCCCTTTCACGGCGGTATCACGGGTTCGAATCCCGTACGGGTCATTTAAAAATATTGAAACGCACTTCGTTTCAATATTTTATCCAAAGCATGCACAGCATGCTCAAAAACTTAAGGAGATTTTTCAACAGGTACTTGTGTTGAAATAATCTTTAAAACGAAGTTTCAATATTTTATCCAAAGCATGCTCAAAAACTTAAGGAGATTTTTCAACAGGCACTTGTGTTGAAAACATCTTTAGCGAGTAGTCATTAATGAGTAGTTTCAAAATATTAACCAATTTATTAAGGCGATTTAGCCAAACCAATTGGGTTATTCATACTTTGGGGTATAGCCAAGCGGTAAGGCATCGGACTTTGACTCCGTCATCGTTGGTTCGAATCCAGCTACCCCAGCTTAATTTTATAATATATCGAGCCATTAGCTCAGTTGGTAGAGCATCTGACTTTTAATCAGAGGGTCGCAGGTTCGAATCCTGCATGGCTCACCACTTTTTCAGAAACACGTTGACAAATAAGTACAGTCGTGTATACTGAAGGATGTCGCTTAAAGCAATGCGGTAGTGGCGGAACGGCAGACGCGCTAGGTTGAGGGCCTAGTGGGGGTTAACCCCGTGGAGGTTCAAATCCTCTTTACCGCACCAAATAGATATTCCGTTTGTAACACTATAGAGCGCCCGTAGCTCAATTGGATAGAGCGTCTGACTACGGATCAGAAGGTTGTGGATTCGACTTCTGCCGGGCGCGCCAATATTTATGCGGGTGTAGTTTAATGGCAAAACTTCAGCCTTCCAAGCTGATAATGAGGGTTCGATTCCCTTCACCCGCTCCATATTTTTCAAACTTGTAAGTCGGAAAAGAATTTTAAAATAAGAGTTGACTTCTACTAAACAGGATGTTATATTAATGGAGTTGCTGTTACGGCAACGACAAAACGAATTAAGAAATGAACCTTGAAAACTGAACAGCAAAACGTCGATAGAATCTTTAAACTCGATACACTTCGGTGTACAGAGTATAAACGTTTCCAAGTAAGCTGATTTCCGTCAGCAGAACAGAAACAACCAGGAGGATTGAATTTCAATCCTTCGACATGACATCATTGAAGATTGGTAACATTCTTCTTTAATGCCAGCATAGAAACTAGAGCTATTCAAGTTTCTGTATTCACTGGCGGTCGAGACGTAGTGCAGTGCTAGGAAGCGAGCGAGAGAAGAAGGGAATGTACTTTTGGGTACATGACCGACTGATCGAGCGAAGCTGACAACGCAATGTGCTGCGAATCGACTAGCCAGTATTATGGAGAGTTTGATCCTGGCTCAGGACGAACGCTGGCGGCATGCCTAATACATGCAAGTCGAGCGAATCTATTGGAGCTTGCTCCTTTAGATTAGCGGCGGATGGGTGAGTAACACGTGGGCAACCTGCCCTGCAGATGGGGATAACTCCGGGAAACCGGGGCTAATACCGAATAATCAGCACTCTCGCATGAGAGTACTCTGAAAGACGGTTTCGGCTGTCACTGCAGGATGGGCCCGCGGCGCATTAGCTAGTTGGTAAGGTAACGGCTTACCAAGGCGACGATGCGTAGCCGACCTGAGAGGGTGATCGGCCACACTGGGACTGAGACACGGCCCAGACTCCTACGGGAGGCAGCAGTAGGGAATCTTCCACAATGGACGAAAGTCTGATGGAGCAATGCCGCGTGAGTGAAGAAGGTTTTCGGATCGTAAAGCTCTGTTGTGAGGGAAGAACAAGTACGGGAGTAACTGCCCGTACCTTGACGGTACCTCATTAGAAAGCCACGGCTAACTACGTGCCAGCAGCCGCGGTAATACGTAGGTGGCAAGCGTTGTCCGGAATTATTGGGCGTAAAGCGCGCGCAGGCGGTCTTTTAAGTCTGATGTGAAAGCCCACGGCTCAACCGTGGAAGGTCATTGGAAACTGAAGGACTTGAGTACAGAAGAGGAAAGCGGAATTCCACGTGTAGCGGTGAAATGCGTAGAGATGTGGAGGAACACCAGTGGCGAAGGCGGCTTTCTGGTCTGTAACTGACGCTGAGGCGCGAAAGCGTGGGGAGCAAACAGGATTAGATACCCTGGTAGTCCACGCCGTAAACGATGAGTGCTAAGTGTTAGGGGGTTTCCGCCCCTTAGTGCTGCAGCTAACGCATTAAGCACTCCGCCTGGGGAGTACGGCCGCAAGGCTGAAACTCAAAGGAATTGACGGGGACCCGCACAAGCGGTGGAGCATGTGGTTTAATTCGAAGCAACGCGAAGAACCTTACCAGGTCTTGACATCCCGCTGACCGGTGTAGAGATACACTTTTCCCTTCGGGGACAGCGGTGACAGGTGGTGCATGGTTGTCGTCAGCTCGTGTCGTGAGATGTTGGGTTAAGTCCCGTAACGAGCGCAACCCTTGATCTTAGTTGCCACCATTCAGTTGGGCACTCTAAGGTGACTGCCGGTGATAAATCGGAGGAAGGTGGGGATGACGTCAAATCATCATGCCCCTTATGACCTGGGCTACACACGTGCTACAATGGACGGTACAGACGGTTGCCAACCCGCGAGGGGGAGCCAATCCGATAAAACCGTTCCCAGTTCGGATTGCAGGCTGCAACTCGCCTGCATGAAGCCGGAATCGCTAGTAATCGTGGATCAGCATGCCACGGTGAATACGTTCCCGGGTCTTGTACACACCGCCCGTCACACCACGAGAGTTTGTAACACCCGAAGTCGGTGAGGTAACCCCTTGTGGGAGCCAGCCGCCGAAGGTGGGACAGATGATTGGGGTGAAGTCGTAACAAGGTAGCCGTATCGGAAGGTGCGGCTGGATCACCTCCTTTCTAAGGAATTTGTCTACGAGCAGATCATACTCTGGTATGTGAAGTCTAGACATTCGGAATATAGATCTCTGATCTATAAAATGGAGAATATAAATATTCTTCGCTAACGACGTTTTGCGTTCAGTTTTGAAGGCTCATTAAACAATTTTAGCGTTTACCGCTTAAATTGTATCCATTGGGTCTATTTTTTTAGCCCATTAATAGGTTTCCAAGTAGTTTTTAGCTTGAATAACATATGGTGTTAAAGAAACTTCAAAACTTGTTCATTGAAAACTGGATAAAACGACATTAATAAAAACAATCAAGAATCAATCATGTATATTATGCAAATAATGTACAGTACCTTTTTAAGAATCCGGATTTGCATCGCTGCAATGAACGATTCGCTAATCGGAACTTTCGAGAAACAACGCTTTTGCGTCGTGTATTGAAACCCGAGTGGTTAAGTTAGAAAGGGCGCATGGCGGATGCCTTGGCACTAGGAGCCTAAGAAGGACGGCACTAACACCGATATGCTCCGGGGAGCTGTAAGTAAGCTTTGATCCGGAGATTTCCGAATGGGGAAACCCACTACCTTTAATAGGGTAGTACGTTTACGTGAATACATAGCGTAAACGAGGCACACCCGGAGAACTGAAACATCTAAGTATCCGGAGGAAGAGAAAGAAATTCGATTCCCTGAGTAGCGGCGAGCGAAACGGGAAGAGCCCAAACCAGGAAGCTTGCTTCCTGGGGTTGTAGGACACTCTATACGGAGTTACAAAGGAATGAATTAGACGAAGCGATCTGGAAAGGTCCGCAATAAAGGGTAAAAGCCCCGTAGTCGAAAGTTCATTCTCTCCAGAGTGTATCCTGAGTACGGCGGAACACGTGAAATTCCGTCGGAATCCGGGAGGACCATCTCCCAAGGCTAAATACTCCCTAGTGACCGATAGTGAACCAGTACCGTGAGGGAAAGGTGAAAAGCACCCCGGAAGGGGAGTGAAATAGATCCTGAAACCATGTGCCTACAAGTAGTCAGAGCCCGGTGCGTATTTTCCTTCGGGGAAATACGCTGGGTGATGGCGTGCCTTTTGTAGAATGAACCGGCGAGTTACTGATTCCATGCAAGGTTAAGCAGAGAATGCGGAGCCGCAGCGAAAGCGAGTCTGAATAGGGCGAATAAGTATGGGGTCGTAGACCCGAAACCAGGTGATCTACCCATGTCCAGGGTGAAGGTAAGGTAACACTTACTGGAGGCCCGAACCCACGTATGTTGAAAAATGCGGGGATGAGGTGTGGGTAGCGGTGAAATTCCAATCGAACCTGGAGATAGCTGGTTCTCTCCGAAATAGCTTTAGGGCTAGCCTCAAACGATAGAATCTCGGAGGTAGAGCACTGTTTGGACTAGGGGCCCATCCCGGGTTACCGAATTCAGACAAACTCCGAATGCCGAAGATTTATGTTTGGGAGTCAGACTGCGGGTGATAAGATCCGTAGTCGAGAGGGAAACAGCCCAGACCACCAGTTAAGGTCCCCAAGTATCTGTTAAGTGGAAAAGGATGTGGCGTTGCCCAGACAACCAGGATGTTGGCTCAGAAGCAGCCATCATTTAAAGAGTGCGTAATAGCTCACTGGTCGAGTGGCGCTGCGCCGAAAATGTACCGGGGCTAAACAGATCACCGAAACTGTGGATTGACACGTATGTGTCAGTGGTAGGAGAGCGTTCCAAGGGCGTCGAAGCTAGATCGTAAGGACTAGTGGAGCGCTTGGAAGTGAGAATGCCGGTATGAGTAGCGAAAGAAGGGTGAGAATCCCTTCCACCGAATGCCCAAGGTTTCCTGAGGAAGGCTCGTCCGCTCAGGGTTAGTCAGGACCTAAGTTGAGGCCGAAAGGCGTAGACGATGGACAACAGGTTGATATTCCTGTACCACCTCCCCGCCGTTTGAGCAATGGGGTGACGCAGTAGGATAGGGTGAGCGCACTGTTGGTTATGTGCGTCTAAGCAGTGAGGTGTGAAATGAGGCAAATCCCATTTCTATAACATTGAGCTGTGATGGCAAGGGGAGTATTCCCTGGAGTCCCTGATTTCACGCTGCCAAGAAAAGCCTCTAGCGAGGCGGGAGGTGCCTGTACCGCAAACCGACACAGGTAGGCGAGGAGAGAATCCTAAGGTGATCGAGAGAACTCTCGTTAAGGAACTCGGCAAAATGACCCCGTAACTTCGGGAGAAGGGGTGCTCTGGTAGGGTGTTAAAGCCCGAGAGAGCCGCAGTGAATAGGCCCAGGCGACTGTTTAGCAAAAACACAGGTCTCTGCAAAACCGCAAGGTGAAGTATAGGGGCTGACGCCTGCCCGGTGCTGGAAGGTTAAGAGGAGAGGTTAGCGCAAGCGAAGCTTCGAATTGAAGCCCCAGTAAACGGCGGCCGTAACTATAACGGTCCTAAGGTAGCGAAATTCCTTGTCGGGTAAGTTCCGACCCGCACGAAAGGCGTAACGATCTGGGCACTGTCTCAACGAGAGACTCGGTGAAATTATAGTACCTGTGAAGATGCAGGTTACCCGCGACAGGACGGAAAGACCCCGTGGAGCTTTACTGTAGCTTGATATTGAATTCCGATGCAACCTGTACAGGATAGGTAGGAGCCTTAGATTCCGGAGCGCTAGCTTCGGAGGAGGCGTTGGTGGGATACTACCCTGGTTGTATTGGACTTCTAACCCATGCCCCTTATCGGGGCAGGAGACAGTGTCAGGTGGGCAGTTTGACTGGGGCGGTCGCCTCCTAAAGAGTAACGGAGGCGCCCAAAGGTTCCCTCAGAATGGTTGGACATCATTCGTAGAGTGCAAAGGCATAAGGGAGCTTGACTGCGAGACCTACAAGTCGAGCAGGGTCGAAAGACGGGCTTAGTGATCCGGTGGTTCCGCATGGAAGGGCCATCGCTCAACGGATAAAAGCTACCCCGGGGATAACAGGCTTATCTCCCCCAAGAGTCCACATCGACGGGGAGGTTTGGCACCTCGATGTCGGCTCATCGCATCCTGGGGCTGTAGTCGGTCCCAAGGGTTGGGCTGTTCGCCCATTAAAGCGGTACGCGAGCTGGGTTCAGAACGTCGTGAGACAGTTCGGTCCCTATCCGTCGCGGGCGCAGGAAATTTGAGAAGAGCTGTCCTTAGTACGAGAGGACCGGGATGGACATACCGCTGGTGTACCAGTTGTCTTGCCAAAGGCATCGCTGGGTAGCTACGTATGGACGGGATAAATGCTGAAAGCATCTAAGCATGAAGCCCCCTTCGAGATGAGATTTCCCATTACGCAAGTAAGTAAGATCCCTCAAAGAAGATGAGGTTGATAGGTCCGGGGTGTAAGCGCGGCGACGTGTGTAGCTGACGGATACTAATTGATCGAGGACTTAACCAAATAATAAAGAGGTATGATTGACCTCGATTCGTCGGAAGAATCTAACCATTCTTCCAAAAAAATGTCCGTTTTATCCAGTTTTGAGTGAATGAAGAAGATTATTTTTCTGAAAAAACTCAAAAGAGTCTGGTGGCAATAGCGAAGAGGTCACACCCGTTCCCATCTCGAACACGGTAGTTAAGCTCTTCAGCGCCGATGGTAGTTGGGGGTTCCCCCCTGCAAGAGTAGGACGTTGCCAGTCTCTTAATTTTTTATTGACACTTCATATGTCAAATACATATTTTGGTCCCGTGGTGTAGCGGTTAACATGCCTGCCTGTCACGCAGGAGATCGCGGGTTCGATTCCCGTCGGGACCGCCATTTAATTTAAAATTCATAACCGATTCTTGGGATTTATTCCAGAGTCGGTTTTTTTGTTATAAATAAATAGATTACATAAATTTGCAATGGAAATAATGTATATAACGAGCTAATTGGAGTATGCAACCGACTTTGAGTGGTCTAAAATCAATTCAGGGGACATCTTTGGAGATTGGGAGGACATAAGCAGGATTTCGGGGGAGATAATGCGAGATTGCGGGTACATCCTCGTGAAATGAGGGGACATCTCTCGATAGCGAGGACATCTTTAAAACCGTTGCTGCACAAGCAAATCCTTGCACAGTTCTACATAAGTTTATTTAATAAACAGTATTACGATTATAATTCTGGATTTCGTTATGAAAATATAGCAGAATAGAGAGAAGTTGTATATAGAACTCCTCTACGGAAGGGAAATTAAAATGGTAAAGAAATTTGAAATTTTTTCACTGGCTGAAACACAGGCAATTGCTACTAAGCTTGCTACTTTGCTTACTCCGCCAGATGTCATTACTCTTGAAGGGAATCTTGGTGCGGGAAAAACGACATTTACACAGGCACTTGCAAAAGGGCTTGGTGTTAAACGAATCGTAAGTAGTCCGACATATACGATTGTAAAACAATATAATGGAAACTATCCATTGAACCATCTGGATGTATATCGACTGGCGGATAGTGAAGAGGATCTTGGTTGGGACGAACTGTTTTATGGCGACGCAATATCCGTCATCGAGTGGGCTCATTTAATAAAGGATGAGTTGCCGGAAGAGCGATTGGAAATCCGAATTGAACAGTCAAGCGAAACAGGTAGGATTATTACGTTTATTCCAATTGGCAAAAGATATGAAACAATTTGTGAGGAGGTTTTCTTATGATTTGGCTTGGCATAGATACCGCTAATACACCACTATCTGTAGCTATAGTTAAAGATGGTGTTCTGTTATCTGAGGAGAATACATCAATAACTAATAATCATTCGCTGCGAGCGATGCCTGCAATTGAGGAAGTATTTAATAAAGTAGGAATGAAACCTTCTGAGATTGATGCAATTGCTGTTTCTGAAGGTCCAGGATCTTATACTGGCGTTCGAATTGGAGTAACTATCGCGAAAACACTTGCTTGGACACTTAAAAAACCGGTATTTGGAGTTTCAAGCTTAAAAGTACTTGCTGCAAACGGAGTCTTTTTCAACGGTTTAATTTGTCCAATTGTGGATGCACGTAGAAATAATGTGTATTCTGGAGTTTATAAATATACAGATGGTAAATTAGAAACAATTATTGAGGATGGTCATTATAGTATTGAACATTTAAAGAATCTTCTTATTGAATTTGAGGAACCTATTTTATTTGTGGGGAAAGATACAGCAATGCACGAAGAAAATTTAGTTGAAACATTTGGGGACAGAGCTGTTATTGCTCCATTTTATACTAATTTACCACGCGCTTCATCACTCATTCACATCGCGGAGCAAGCAAGTGAGTCGGAAGATGTGCATAGTTTTGTTCCAGAATATCGTCGTATACCTGAAGCAGAAGCAAATTGGTTGAAAGAACAGGGAAAGGGTCAAAGCCATGATTGATAATATTCTTTATAGAGAAATGGTAGCGGGTGATATACCGGCTGTTGTTGGAATTGAGGAGGAAGCTTTTCCTACTCCTTGGACAAAGGAAATATTTGAGCATGAAATGAACGGGAATGAGTATGCTTATTATGTCGTAGCCGAAGTAGATAATGAGGTTATTGGACATATGGGAATGTGGATTGTCCTTGATGAATGTCATATTACGAATGTTGCGGTTCGTGAACATATGAGGGGCAACGGAATTGGTGAAGGACTTATGAGGGAGTCCATTGACTTTTGTAAAGAATTGGCTGTTCGTACAATGACGTTGGAAGTGCGTTTGACCAACAGTACGGCACAAAATTTATATAGAAAGCTTGGATTTCAAGATGGTGGTATTCGAAAAAACTATTATTCTGACGACCATGAAGATGCGCTCGTCATGTGGGTGGAGCTAATATGAAAAAAGATACTTATATTTTAGGAATAGAAACCAGTTGTGATGAAACTGCAGCCTCGATTGTTAAAAATGGAACAGAAATTATCTCGAATATTGTTGCATCGCAAATTACAAGCCAAAAAAGATTTGGCGGTGTAGTTCCTGAAGTTGCTTCTAGGCATCATGTGGAGCAAATTACGATTGTGATAGATGAGGCTCTTACCGAAGCAGGATTACAACCCAAAGATCTTGATGCGGTTGCGGTTACTGAAGGACCTGGACTCGTTGGTGCACTTTTGATTGGCATTAATGCCGCAAAGGCTTTTGCTTTTGCTAACGGCTTACCCATTATTGGTGTCCATCATATTGCTGGTCATATTTATGCCAACCAATTAATGGGGAGGATGGAGTTTCCTTTACTAGCACTCATCGTTTCAGGAGGTCATACAGAGCTTATACTAATGGATGAGCATGGATCGTTTAACCTAATTGGGGAGACCCGTGACGATGCAGCTGGAGAGGCCTACGACAAAGTAGCCCGAGTACTTGGTCTGCCTTATCCAGGTGGTCCAGGTATTGATAAGTTAGCAGCTTCAAGTGATGGTGAAATTGAGTTTCCGCGGGCTTGGCTTGAAAAAGATTCGTATGATTTTAGTTTTAGTGGGCTGAAATCATCGGTCATTAATTACAAACATAATCTTGAGCAACGTGGTGAAAAGGTAAATCCAGAACATGTTGCATCAGGATTTCAATCGAGCATAATAGATGTGTTAACAACGAAGTCGGTACGAGCAGCAAAAGAATTTGCTGTAAAGCAAGTTATAGCGGCCGGCGGAGTCGCGGCGAACAACGGATTAAGAAATTCACTTGAAAAAGAATTTAAAAAATTGGACATCCCTTTTAATGTTCCACCAATTTCTTTATGCACAGACAATGCAGCGATGATTGCAGCGGCTGGGACATCCATGTTTGATGCAGGAGTTCGAGGAACGCTTGCGATGAATGGGAAACCAGGGATGGAACTTGTGTCTTGGAATAAATGATTATAAAAATGCGAAGACTGTTTTTTACTAACAGTCTTCGCATTTTTAATTTTAGATCCCTGTGGAAAGATTGCAGATAAATTGTTTGTCAAGAGGGAACATCCGTACTTATGCACACTTTGTGCATAACATGTGCACAACATATTGGTTTGTTGATTTATTAATGGTGATGGAAGGATAACTTTGTGTATAACTAAATGAGTTTTTGTGGATAATGTGCATAAGTCTGTTTATAGTTGATTTATAAGCTCTGGAACTGTTAGTAACTGTGTGGGAAAAATATTTGTGACTTGAAACAATTGTTAGCTCTTTAAGTGAATTACAATTTGAAAGCCCCATTCAAAATGTACGATTTTGAATGGGGCTTTCTTTATTTGAATTAAAGACTTTCGAGTTCATCTTGTAATGTAAGCCAATCCTCTGCTTTTAAGTCGTGGTCATTTTGAGCTGAATCAATTAATGCTTGAATTTCCATTAACTTAATATGATCATCTGAATGTGCTGTATTCTCAAGTTCTGCTTGGAATTCTACAATTTCTTCATCAAGTACTGCAATTTCAGTTTCGAGTTCGGCGATGGCTCTTGAAAGTCTGCGTTCTTGACGTTTCTTTTCTTTGTCATCATCGACTACTACTTTTACATTTCCAGTAGTTTTGATTGTAGCTGTAGAAAGACTTTCGGCAAGAAGTTCGGCTTTTTCAAGTTTCTTTTCTAAAAAGTAGTCGTAATCTCCTAAGTATTCGACAGCTTCTGTTGAATTGATATCAATCACTTTTGTTGCAATTCGATTGATGAAATAGCGATCATGGGAGACGAAAATGATTGTTCCAGGAAAACCATCTAATGCATTCTCAAGTACCTCTTTGCTATCCAAATCCAGATGGTTTGTAGGCTCATCGAGTAATAGTGTATTGGATTTTTTCAACATTAGTTTTGCAAGCGACAAGCGAGCTTTTTCTCCACCAGATAATGAGGTGACGGGTTTGCTTACGTCATCTCCAGTAAATAGGAAACGTCCCAATATACCGCGCACATCTTTTTCATTCATCATAGGCCAGTCGTTCCATAACTCTTGTAATACGCTGCTTGTTCCAATTAGAGTGGCCTGTTCCTGGTCGTAATATCCGAATTGTACATTTGTGCCGTAGCGAATCGTGCCGGCAAGTGTATCGTGCTTTTTAATGATTGTTTTGAGTAGTGTCGATTTCCCAACACCGTTAGGACCAATAATCGCAATGCGATCCCCTTTATAAACACGCAAATCGAGCCCTTCCGATACGGGAACCCCATCGTATCCAATTGCCAAATCATCGAATGCGAGTACATCGTTACCACTTGGGCGATCAATTGAAAATGTGAATTTGGCTGACTTTTCTTCACCATCTGGAGATTCCATCCACTCGGTGCGGTCAATTATTTTACGTCGACTTTGGGCCATTTTGGAAGTGGATGCACGTGCAATATTTTTCTGGACAAAGTCTTCAAGTCGAGCACGTTCAGTTGTTTCTCTCTCATAGAGCTTTTGATCGCGTTCATAGTTTTTTGCTTTTTCATCTAGATAGTTACTGTAGTTACCTGTGTATTTCGTAACTTTTCTTCTAGACACCTCATAAACGAGTGTTACAATTTGGTCGAGAAAATATCTGTCATGGGAAACAACAAGGAGTGCCCCTTCATAACCAACTAAATATTTTTCCAACCAACCAAGCGTTTCTATATCCAGATGGTTTGTAGGTTCATCGAGAATTAATAAGTCAGGTTTGCTCAGAAGCATTTTAGCGAGTGCTAGCCTCGTTTTTTGTCCTCCAGATAGAAGGTTTACTTCCTTGTCGTAATCACTCGGATAGAACCGCATTCCGTGTAGAATTGAGCGGGTATCCGATTCATACTGATAACCACCGCTGTCTTTAAAATCCGTTTGCAGGTTGTCGTATTCTTTTGTAACACGTTCAAATTCTTCTGTAGATCCATAAATTGCCGGATCAGCCATCTGAACTTCTAATAAACGAAGTCTTTTCTCCATATCATGCAAGTGCTCAAAAACAGTCATCATTTCTTCCCAAATTGTTAATGTGGAGTCAATCCCGGAATGCTGTTCGAGGTAACCAATACGTACATCTTTTGGAATAATAAGATCGCCTGAATCTGCTGACATTTCACCAGCAATTATTTTTAAGAGTGTAGATTTCCCAGCGCCATTACGTCCAACAAGAGCAACACGGTCACGATGTTGAACTTCTAATTGTACATTACTTAATATATCTGTTCCTGAAAATGATTTTGTTAGTCCATTTACTTGTAATACAATCACATTGAACACCTCTTATTATTAGTGTAATAGAACGGTGTGTTGTACGCAATGACAGACCTTTACATTCTCTAGTTTTCACTGTATGATGAAGGCCTTAAAGTACAGCCAGGAGTATAAAACTGTTATCTAAAAAGTGTGATATTGTATAACTAGGTAGTATAATAGTACATATGAAAACCATTTATAAACCGAATGAATTTGCAGCTATGTTGAATGTAACGGTAAAAACGTTACAAAACTGGGATAATGCCAATAAATTATTTGGCTATCAACCAACGGGCGCAACCGTCATAAACTGTACGATATCACAAAAAGCCGGTCGGTATTTTGTCTCTGTTTTATGTGGAGTCGAAGAGGTGCACAAAGTCTATGTTCCCGAACATGGTGGAATTGGAATTGATCTAGGTATTTCTACATTCGCTTCCTGCAGTCATCATGTGGCGTTTGGAAATATTAACAAAACGCAACGAGTGGTTAAGCTAGAAAAACAATTAAAGCGACAACAGCGGAAACTGAGTCGAAGTTATGAGCACAATAAGAATCGGAAGAGAGGTGAATTCTGCGCTAAAAACAGGCAGAAACAACTTGTAGTTGTTCAGAAATTGCACGCTAGGCTAGCGAACATCCGAAAAGAATATACGGTGATCACCTAACGAAACCGTATATGTAGGGTGGGCTACATCCGAATTTACGCCTGTGGAGTGCTAAACCAACCGTAGTAGTGTGCAATTGACGAGACGGGGTACAGAGAAGCAGGAAATTGTCTAGCGTAGAAAAACAACGACGTTTTTCTATGTTTTTAGTAGCAGGACAAAGATGATTGAGGAGATAAAGATTCCGCAAGCCACTTCAAAACGATTGCCGCTCTACTATAGATTTCTACAAAATCTTGCAAATGCAGGGAAAAACAGAGTGTCTTCAAGTGAGTTAAGTGAATTGATGAAAATAGATGCGGCAACGATTAGAAGAGACTTTTCACATTTTGGAGCACTTGGTAGAAAAGGCTATGGATATGATGTTCAGTACTTAGTTAACTTTTTCAGGCTAACACTTGATACAGATGAAAAAACAGATGTTGCACTTATTGGTGTAGGTAATTTAGGTAACGCATTTCTAAAGTATAACTTTCATAAGAATCATAATACTAAAATCGTTCTTGCATTCGATCCAGAGGCACCAGATGAAGGGGAAATAATTAGTGGAATACCAGTTTTTCCATCCAGTATGCTAAAGGAGAAAATGCATGAGTTTAAAATTGAACTCGTTTTACTTGCTGTTCCGGCAAAAGTAGCCCAGGAAGTAACAGATAAAGTTGTCGAAATAGGAATTAAAGGTATCTTAAATTTCACACCTGTACGTCTTGCAGTACCCGAAACCGTTCGTGTACATACAATTGACTTGTCTGTAGAGTTGCAAACACTTATTTATTTCATTAAAAATGACGTTAAAGAGTCACATATGTAGTACCGTGTTTGTAGCAATATGAGCTTTTTTCATGTAAAATAGAAAGTACTAAGAAGAATGGAATTTAGTTCTTCGTCAATTAAGGAGGTGTCCGAGATGCCAGGTCCAGTTAGTTGGATAATTATCGGTATTATCGCATTGCTCGTGTTCGGTCCGAAGAAACTCCCTGAAATCGGGAAGGCATTCGGTTCTTCTCTGCGGGAATTTAAAAATGCAACAAAAGGTCTTGTTGAAGATGATGATATTAAGAAGATAGAAGAACCAAAAGAAGAACTGAAGTAAGGATGTCAGTAAGGATGTCTGTCCCAATGGAAGAGAAAAATTTAACTGTAATTGAACATATAGATGAAATCAGAAAACGGCTGATGGTTATCGTCGTTTTCTTTGCTATTGCTGTCCTTGGAAGTTTCTTTATTGCAAAACCAGTTATTAAGTTCTTACAACTTCAATATGCGAATGAAATTCAACAGACGGTACTTGGTCAAGTTGGGGACAACCCATTGCATTCATTTGCGATACTGGATCCGATTATGATTTATTTGAAAGTAATCATATTTATATCTGTTGTTCTTATTTCGCCGGTTATTATGTACCAATTGTGGTCGTTTGTTTCACCGGGATTACATGAACTTGAGCGACGTGCAACGAGGAATTACATTCCGTTTACATTTCTTCTTTTTGTTGCGGGCATTGCATTTTCTTATTTTGTATTGTTGCCGTATGTTATGAAGTTTATGGTGAACTTATCCGGGGAACTTGGCATTACAATGACCATTGGTATTAATGATTATTTCACATTTTTATTTCAAATAATGATCCCCTTTGGTATTGTGTTTCAATTGCCGGTCGTCATGCTGTTTTTGACAAGGCTCGGAGTACTGAATCCGACAACACTCGTTAAAATTCGTAAATACGCATATTTTGTTCTTTTTGTAATTGCGGCTTTCATTACACCACCGGATATTATTTCCCATTTATTCGTTACAGTTCCACTGTTCATGTTGTATGAAATCAGTATTTTTATATCGCGCTTTGGATATCGTAAGTTCTTAAAGTCAGAGCAACAGCGTAAAATTGAGGAACAAGAGCAAAAACAACAAACTGAAGAAAATTAAAAGATCTTCCAACAAGGAAGATCTTTTTTAATTGATAAAGATACTAAATGCTGTTTTCAGTTCTGCCCATTTAAGAAGTCTCTCTTGGTACAACTGAAGAATTGTAACGAATCCATTCATGAGTAGATGTGCTGTAATGGGTGCAAGTAATCTTTTTGTTTTGTAATAAATAAAGGAGAAAACGAGTGCGGGTGCCGAATATATGAGTATATGCTGAAGTTCACCATGCACTGCGGCAAATACGAGAGCGCTTATTATGGCAGCGATAATGAAGTTCGTTTTCTGATAAAGTCCACCGAATAGAACTCTTCTGAAAATAAGTTCTTCAAGAAGCGGTGCAAATAGAACAATTGAGAAAATGATAATCGGTGACACTTTGGCAATATCGGCAAGAAGTGCTGTGTTTTCGGATCCGGGTTTAACCCCAAATGCACTTTCAATACTCCCAGCAATAATCTGTCCAGCAAGTGCGAGAAGAAATCCGAATCCTCCCCAAAGAATTGCTTTACCGATTGAAACTTTTGTACCTTTAAATACTTGAAAGAACTTCTTCTTTGGATAAATGATGAAAAAGAAAACAATCGCGGCTACAGCATTTGTACTAAATAATGCCCATGCACTCGCTCTGTAAATTTTATCGGTTTTGGTGAAACTTGCATCCCAAGGAAAACTTTCGAATAGATATTTGCTCAGAAAGATACTTCCTACATGCATCAGGAGGTATGTAATTATAAGGTATATATACGTTTTCCAGTTTTTCAAAGTTTCCATCCTTTCGTATCACGCTGACGTAATTTTATCTGTTTTTAAGGAGATATGCAAAGAGAAGAGTGTGAGAGTATTTTACTTGCAATGTAAGGGAATATTCTTTATGATTAAGAATGTGTTAGCACTCCGGATAGATGAGTGCTAAAAATGTATATATTATCTTGAGGAGGTTGTTTCAATTGTTGAAACCATTAGGTGACCGTATTGTTATTGAACTAATCGAAGCTGTAGAGAAAACATCAAGCGGTATCGTATTACCAGACTCTGCACAGGAGAAACCACAAGAAGGTAAAGTAATCGCTGCAGGATCCGGACGAGTATTAGATAACGGACAACGCATTGAATTAGAAGTTAAAGAAGGCGACCGTATTATTTTCGCTAAGTATTCTGGAACTGAAGTTAAATATGAAGGCAATGAATATTTAATCCTACGTGAAACTGACGTATTAGCTGTTATTGGTTAATATAGAAGTGAACGCTTAAATGATAACTTATTTTAAAATCAGGAGGGAATTTATAAATGGCTAAAGATATTAAATTTAATGAAGACGCACGCGGAGCAATGCTACGTGGGGTAAACATATTGGCTGATGCTGTTAAAGTAACGCTTGGACCAAAAGGACGTAACGTAGTACTTGAAAAATCATTCGGTTCACCACTTATTACAAACGATGGTGTAACGATTGCACGTGAAATTGAGCTAGAAGATGCATTTGAAAACATGGGCGCTAAACTAGTTGCTGAAGTTGCTTCAAAAACGAATGACATTGCAGGAGATGGAACGACAACTGCAACAGTTCTTGCACAAGCAATGATCCAAGAAGGCTTGAAGAACGTTACTGCAGGTGCGAACCCAGTTGGAATCCGTAAAGGAATTGAAAAAGCAGTTGCAGTTGCGGTTGCAGGTTTGGGCGAAATTTCCAAAGAAATCGAAGGAAAAGAATCGATTGCACAAGTTGCAGCGATTTCATCTGGAGACGAAGAAGTTGGAGCACTTATCGCAGAAGCAATGGAACGCGTTGGCAACGACGGTGTAATCACACTTGAAGAGTCAAAAGGTTTCACAACTGAACTTGACGTTGTAGAAGGAATGCAATTCGACCGTGGATATGCATCTGCTTATATGGCGACAGATACAGACAAAATGGAAGCTGTTCTTGAAAATCCGTATATTTTAATTACAGATAAAAAGATTACAAGCATCCAGGATATTCTACCAATGCTTGAGCAAGTTGTTCAACAAGGTAAGCCACTATTAATGATTGCTGAAGACGTTGAAGGAGAAGCTCTTGCAACACTTGTTGTAAACAAGCTTCGTGGAACGTTCAATGCAGTTGCTGTTAAAGCACCTGGCTTCGGTGATCGTCGTAAAGCAATGCTTGAAGATATCGCAACACTTACAGGCGGAGAAGTGATTACTGAAGACCTAGGACTTGATCTTAAGTCGACGGATATTGCTCAACTTGGCCGTGCAGCGAAAGTAGTTGTAACAAAAGACAACACTACAATTGTTGAAGGCGCTGGAGATTCAGACAAAATTGCAGGACGTGTAAATCAAATTCGTACGCAGCTTGAAGAGTCTTCTTCTGAATTCGATAAAGAAAAACTACAAGAGCGTCTTGCGAAACTTGCAGGCGGCGTTGCAGTTATTAAAGTTGGAGCAGCTACAGAAACGGAATTGAAAGAGCGTAAACTTCGTATTGAAGACGCGCTTAACTCAACACGTGCTGCAGTTGAAGAAGGTATCGTTTCTGGTGGTGGAACTGCACTAGTGAACGTATACAAAAAAGTTGCAGAACTTCTTGAAACAACAGAAGGCGACGTTGCAACAGGCGTTAAAATTGTTCTTCGTGCACTTGAAGAGCCAGTTCGTCAAATTGCAAACAACGCGGGTCTTGAAGGATCTATCGTTGTAGACCGTCTGAAACGTGAAGAAGTTGGTATTGGCTTCGACGCAGCAGAAGGTACTTGGGTAAATATGATGGAAGCTGGCATTGTAGATCCTACAAAAGTTACACGCTATGCACTTCAAAACGCAGCATCTGTTGCGGCTATGTTCTTGACTACAGAAGCAGTAGTAGCGAACAAACCACAAGATAACCCTATGGGCGGCGGAATGCCGGATATGGGCGGAATGGGCGGCATGATGTAAGAAAGAACCTTGAACCCTTGATGTATAAGGGTTTGTAAGATGGGGATTAGTGTAATGCTAACCTTAAGGTTTTGAAGCAGCTCAATTACAACAAACTGAGAAGACTTTTTGTAAGTTCATTGAACTTATGAAAGGTCTTTTTTGATTTTGAACTCCTATGACAAAAATCATTCCTGAGACAAATAGTTGAAATTGGATTCCTGAATATTCGGAAGCTCGATATCGATTTTTAATAGGGTCAATATCTTTTGTACATAATCACGAATTTCAAGCACGTCCATTGGGAAATCAAAATCAAATCCTTGATGATACGAATGGAATTAGTGACGTTAAAGATATTCAACTGATTATTTATCAGTATGTCAATAAAACAGGAAAGCAAAGGGGGAACTTAACAGGGAGCCAGCACACCGATAGTTGGAACTCCTTGATGATCTCTTCAGGGGAGGATGAAATAGTGACCTATACAAATGCACAAGTGTAACGCTTACTTTTTTCTAATAATACTTTTAAAATAAAACAACGCGAAGGTACGGGCATTTTCAATGAAATAAAATTTGTATGTGAATGAAAATTTAATAGTGAGTTGTTAGAAAAAAAAGGTTATGCATGATGACGTTCTCATTGTTGTGTGTAACCTTTTTGCCGTAAATAGAGTACTACCTGTAGGTATTTGTATACAAAGCTACAAAAGTTACATCATTCAGATATACTATATATAGAAGTAAGTAGTATTTGATTGTAAATAAACACAGAATTTTATGGATCATTAGCATTACGAATAGAAAGAGGGATATATCATGGCTACAGCAAATATTGGATTTGAAGAAGATTTATGGCTTATGGCGGACAAGCTTCGTGGGAGCATGGATTCGTCTGAATATAAACATGTCGTATTAGGGTTATTATTCATTAAATATGTTTCGGATGCATTCGAGGAGAAGCACGCGGAACTATTAGCGGATGAATGGGCGGATGCGGAAGATAAGGATGAGTACTTGGCGGAGAATATTTTCTGGGTACCAAAAGAAGCACGTTGGACATTCATCAAAGAAAATGCGAAAAAACCTGAAATTGGACAAATAATAGATAGTGCAATGATTGCCGTTGAAAAAGAAAACGAATCATTACGGGGTGTTCTGCCGAAAGATTATGCCCGTCCTGCACTCGATAAGACAAGACTTGGTGAAACGATTGACCTGTTCTCATTCAAAGTTGGAGATAAAGAAAGTCGTTCGCAAGACGTGTTAGGTCGCGTATATGAGTACTTCCTTGGTAAATTTGCAAGTGCAGAAGGAAAAGGCGGCGGGGAATTCTATACGCCAACTTCCATTGTTAAATTACTCGTTCAAATGCTTGAACCTTACAAAGGTCGCGTTTATGACCCATGCTGCGGATCAGGGGGAATGTTCGTACAGAGTGAAAAGTTTGTAGAAGAACATGCCGGAAAACTTGGAGATATTGCAGTTTACGGTCAGGAATCAAACCCGACAACTTGGAAGCTCGCGAAAATGAACCTTGCCATCCGTGGAATTGATAGCAATATCGGGGATCACAATGCGGATACATTCCATAACGACTTACATAAAGGATTGAAAGCAGACTATATCATCGCAAACCCACCATTCAATATAAGTGACTGGGGCGGGGAAAAGCTACGCGAAGACGTCCGTTGGCAATATGGAACACCACCAGTAGGAAACGCGAACTATGCATGGATTCAACATATGGTATCCAAACTTGCGCCATCTGGAACAGCAGGATTCGTTCTTGCAAACGGTTCTATGTCGACAAGTACAGTTGCAGAATTAGAAATACGGAAAAACCTAGTTGAACAAGACCTAGTGGAATGTATTGTTACATTACCGGGGCAATTATTTTATTCAACACAGATACCTGTTTGTATATGGTTCCTAACACGTAATAAAGCGAAGAATGGCAAAAAAGAGCGTCAAGGCGAGATTCTCTTTATTGACGCAAGAAAAATAGGTTCAATGGCAACACGTACATTGAAGGAGTTTTCACCCGAAGATATTAATCAAATTGCGGATGTCTACCACGCATGGCGCGGCACAAATGATCTGGACTATGAAGATGTCGCAGGCTTCTGTAAAGTTTCGAAGTTGGATGAAGTGCGAGAACATGAATATATTCTTACGCCGGGTCGTTATGTAGGGCTCGAAGCAGCGGAAGAAGACAGCGAACCATTTGAAGAGAAGATGGATCGCCTTACAAGTGAATTGGCAGAGCAGTTTATTAAATCGAAGAAATTAGAAGACCAAATCCGCAAAGCGTTGGAGGGGATTGGCTATGGAGTTTGAAGAAGTGTTTTTAAAAGAAATAGCCGTTATTAAAAATGGGAAAAAACCAAAGACAAAAAGGGAAACCGGTAAATATCCCATATTCGGATCAAACGGAGTAATTGGATATACAGACGAATCTTATATCCAGAAAGATTCAATTGTAATTGGTCGTGTTGGAGCTAATTGTGGCTCAGTGATATTCTCGGCTGGAGATTTTTGGGTATCGGATAATGCAATATCCATAGTACCCAAAGAATCAACCGATGTTTGTTATTTATATTATCTTTTGATAACAAAAAGAATTAATGAATATTCCTCTGGTTCAGCGCAACCATTAATAAATCAATCTATATTGAATTCTATTCCATTAATGTTGCCTAGGTATGAAATTCAAAAGAGAATTGGAAAGTTTTTAAAGAATATTGACGATAAAATATTTTTGAATAACCAAGTTATATCTAATCTCGAACAACTCGCTCAGACGGTATTCAAACGCTGGTTTGTGGATTTTGAGTTTCCAAATGAAAACGGCGAACCGCATAAATCTAGCGGTGGGGAAATGGTGGAAAGTGAATTTGGGCTGATACCAAAAGGGTGGAGAGTAGCAACACTTGGGGAGGTTTGTGATGCTAATAAAGAAAGTAAGTCTAGTAAAGATAAGTGGAAATACGTAAATTATCTTGATACCGGAAGCATCACTAGAAACCAAATTGGTGAAATAAGAAAGCTATATACCGGCAAGGATAAAATTCCAAGTCGAGCGAAAAGAATAGTTAAGGAAAATGATATTGTATATTCAACTGTCAGGCCAAACCAACATCATTATGGGATTATTAAAGAGCCCAAAGAGAATATGCTTGTATCGACCGGATTTGTAGTTTTGACAAGCAAAACTTCATATTCCAATGACTTGGTTTATATATGGCTTACACAAAATGAAATCACTCAAAAACTACAATCATTAGCCGAGCAAAGTACCAGTACCTATCCATCCATAAAACCAATTGATATCCTATCAATTAAATTGTTGATTCCATTGGAAAGAGAATTAATTCAACTATCAAGTATTGTTGCAAAAAAATCTGACCTGAGCTGGAAGACCCAACAACAGAACCAAGCACTTATTCAATTACGCGATACCCTACTCCCAAAACTCCTCTCAGGAGAAATCGAACTTCCAGACGAAACCGAGGTGACGGAACGTGTACCAATTACATGAAGACGACCTTGAACAAGCTGCACTCGAGTGGCTTGGGAATCTTGGCTATGAAGTTACAACTGGGCCGGTAATTGCGGTTGACGGTGAATCACCTGAACGGGATAGTTATGCGGATGTTGTGTTGCATGGACGACTTGAAGATGCGCTCATGCGGATTAATTCGGGTGCATCGATGGAGTCGATTTCGCGTGCAGTACAACTCGTTACGATGGTGCAGTCACCGAATTTAATGATTAACAATCGGATTTTTCAAAAGTATGTTACAGATGGCGTCGATGTGGAAGTGCGTACGAAGGATGGACGAAATACAGTTGAAAAGTTATATTTATTTGATTTTGAAAACCCTTCAAACAACAACTTTCTTGCGGTGAATCAATTAACGGTTATTGAAGGAAATACTAACAAACGTCCTGATGTTGTTGTATTTGTAAATGGCTTGCCTTTGGTTGTGATTGAATTGAAAAACTCTACAGACGAGCAGGTAGGTATTTCTGAAGCGTATAACCAACTTCAAACATATAAATCAGCGATTCCTTCTTTATTCCAATATAATGCTTTTTTAGTGACGAGTGACGGGGTAAATGCACGTGCGGGTTCTTTAACTGCGAATGAGGAACGCTTTATGATGTGGCGGACGGTTGACGGAGAAACAATTGCGCCTTCAACAATCCCACAGCTTGAGGTGCTTATTCAAGGCATGTTCGAACCACGGGTGTTTCTTGATTTACTTCGACACTTCATCGTATTTCAAACAGACGGTGAGAAGACATTTAAAATACTTGCAGCGTACCACCAATATCATGCGGTTAATAAAGCAGTTGTCGAAGCGAAACGTGCGGCAGCTGAAACAGGTGACCGAAAAATTGGTGTTATTTGGCATACGCAAGGATCCGGGAAAAGTTTATCGATGGTCTTTTACACAGGAAAGCTTGTCCTTGAGATGAACAACCCAACGATTGTTATGCTAACAGATCGGAATGATTTGGATGATCAGCTGTTTAATACGTTTTCGATGTCAAGTGAGCTGTTACGTCAAACGCCGAAACAAGCAGATAGTAGAAGTGATTTGAAGCATTTATTGTCTGTAGAATCGGGTGGCATCATTTTCACCACGCTACAGAAGTTTGCGCCTGAAGAAGGGCTTACACATATGGATGCACTTACAATGCGCCGAAATGTCATTGTGATGGCGGACGAGGCGCATCGGACGCAATACGGTTTCCAAGCGGAAGTGACGAAGACGGATGAGGATGTTTTAACGAAATACGGTTATGCAAAATATATGCGTGATGCGCTTCCGAATGCATCATTCGTTGGTTTCACGGGTACGCCTGTTGAATCATCCGATAAAAATACGCCAGCCGTTTTCGGGAATTACATCGATATTTATGACATGACACAGGCAGTTGAAGATGGTTCAACTGTGAAAATTTATTATGAAAGCCGGATTTTGAGACTTGATTTGCCAGAAGGGTTAGATATCGATGACGAGTATGATGAAATAACTGAATTCCAAGAGGAGTCAGACCAGGAAAGGCTGAAATCTAAATGGTCGCGACTTGAAGCACTCGCGGGTGCAGAACAACGTCTGAAAAGGCTTGCTGAGGATATCGTAAGTCATTATGAGTCTCGGCAGAAAGCAATGTTTGGGAAGTCGATGATTGTTGTGATGTCTCGCCGTATTGCAATCAATCTTTATGCAGAAATTGTGAAACTGCGCCCGAATTGGCATTCAAATGAAGACGATGAAGGTGTTATTAAAATTGTCATGACGGGTACTTCAAGTGATCCTGAGCATTGGCAGCAATTCATTGGGAATAAAAAACGACGTGACCAACTGGCCCGACGTATGAAAGATAATAATGATGAACTTAAAATTGTCATTGTTCGTGACATGTGGCTCACTGGGTTTGATGTCCCGTCATTAAGCACTATGTATATTGACAAGCCAATGCGCGGACATAACTTGATGCAAGCAATTGCACGAGTAAATCGAGTATTCAAGGACAAGCCAGGTGGTCTCATTGTTGACTATATCGGCATTGCGGACAGCTTAAAAGAAGCATTGAAACAGTATACCGATTCGGATCGTGATACGGCTGGAATTGATACATCCCTTGCGGTAGATGTGTTACTTGAGAAGTTCGAAATTATCCAAGAGATGCTATATAAACACGATTACGACAAGTTTCATTCGGATAAAGCAACAGAGCGTATGAAGGCGATAACGGAAACAATGGATTTTGTCATTGGACTTGGTGAAGACGAAAAGAAACGATTCTTGAAAGTTGTGACTGAACTCGCAAAAGCATTTGCTCTATGTGCAACGGAACCTGAAGCAGAAGAATTGAATGCAGAAATCGGATTCTTCAAAGCGGTGAAAGCTGGGCTTGTGAAATTGATTCCAACCGATGGTGGAAAGAAAACCTCATCACAAGTTGATGCTCAATTGAATCAACTCATCTCAAAATCAGTTATTTCAGATGAAGTTATCGATATCTATTCATCACTTGGTCTCGATAACCCGGATATCTCCATTTTGTCTGATGAGTTTTTAGAGGAAGTGAAAGCACTGCCACAGAAAAATTTGGCGGTGGAGCTGTTAAATCGCTTGTTGCAAGGTAAAGTGAAAAGCGTTCAAAGGACGAACCTTGTAAAAGCGAAGAAATTTACCGATATGCTTAATGCAGCGATTAACAAATACAATAAACGCGCCATCGAAACATCGAAAGTCATTGAAGAACTGATTGAACTTGCAAAAGAGATGAATGACTCGTATAAAGCAGGCGAAGGATCCGATTTAATTCAAGAAGAAGTCGCCTTTTACGATGCGTTAGCCTCGCACGACACAGCAGAACAGGTGCTAGGCGACGATATATTGAAAGTGATTGCACACGAACTAACAAAAGCGATTAAAGAGAATATGAGTATTGACTGGAATCTACGTGATTCAGCGAGAGCCAAGATGAGGATCACGGTTCGGAGATTGTTGAAGAAGTATGGCTATCCACCTGACTTGCAGAAGATAGCGGTGGAGACTGTTGTGAAACAGGCTGAATTGATGGCAGGGAATGCGCGTATTTAATAGTATTATTTGATTCTTCCATGGTGGCAGTCTAAATATATTTATTAGAAAATATGCCGGATTCCAATGCAACCCTGATTTTTTTAATGGAGCCTGGCATAAATTCATGATCAAATAACTTAAAAGGAGTCTGGCATGTCCGAATCTAATATTAATGAAGTTGAGATTATGAAAAGTGTTTTAATGGCTAGAGCTACAGGTGGTACTGCAAATGATGTTGAATATAAGTCGCTAAGAAAAAGTCTATTACAAAATGACTACTTAAAGAATAAGTTACCTCGCTTTTTGAGAAATTGCCGTAGCCTTGATGAGTACTGGGGACATATTAAAGAAGTGTCACCTAATTATCAGGGTAGAAGAGATTACCTTAGGAATGAGTTCTTGGAAGTACTTAACTACTTAGAAGAAATGGATCTTATTGAATCGCCTTTGGACGAAATTGTATCTAATACTTTAACTCATAAAGATGGATATGCTTACGTGAAGGAAAACTGGGACAAAGCATTGAGTAGCAGAAATGATGACCCAGAGAGAGCAATCTCAATGGCGAGAACCTTAATTGAATCAACTTGCAAACATATTTTAGATCACGCAAATGAACCTTATAAAGACAGTGCAGATCTTCCGCAATTATATAAAAGTGTTCAAAAGGTTTTAAACTTAGCTCCGAGTGAACATACTGAGGAAGTTTTCAAGCAAATACTTGGTGGTTGTGTTTCTATTGTGAATGGATTAGGATCCGTTCGGAATCAACTTGGGGATGCGCATGGGAAAGGAATAAAAGTATACAAGCCTTCATCCCGACACGCCGTAATGGCTGTTAATATGGCTGGTGCAATGACTGAATTTTTGATATCAACGTGGGAAGAAAGACTAGACAAGGAGTAATCCATGTTAAAGGCATTCACAAGAATAGTACTGAGATTTATTAAGTAGTAAAGTTTTTAGTAACTCGAAAGTAATAAACCGGGGGGCGGGAATTCTATGATTAAAAAATTTATAGCTATAAAAGGTGTTGGGAATTATGAAAACTTTAATGCAAGCGAAATGATAGGTAATGTAATGTTGGAAAAAGTAAATTTAATCTATGCGAACAATGGGAGTGGAAAAACAACCTTAACTGCTATTCTTAAATCACTTAAAAATGGAAACGGAAAAATAATAACTGATAGAAAAACAATAGGTTATGAAGATGAACAAAGGGTAGAGATATTAGCTGATGAAAAACATGACTTTAAAAATGGGGTCTGGAATAAAAATTTACCCAATATTGAAATTTTTGATACTTTTTTTATTAATAATAATGTTTTTTCAGGATTCGATAACTCTTTGTCTCATAATAAGCAATTACATAGATTTGTTTTAGGGGAAAAGGGAGTTGATATTGCAAAAAACATTTCGTTCATAAAAGAAAGAATTATTGAACTTAGAAAAGGTAATAATGAATTGAAAAGAGAAATAAGTAAAAATACTAAGAAACATGACTTTAAATCATATATGAGCTTAGAAATTGATGCGGATATTGAAAGTAAAATTAAAAAGAAAGAAATTGAAATAGAGATAACAAAGAAGCAAGATGAAATTAAAAGAATGGATGTCTTCCGACAATTACCAGAAATTAATATACCTCTGGATTTTGCTGATTGTAAATCTGTGCTAGGCATGACGGTGGAGGATATTGATCAAAAGTATATTGAAACGGTTCAAGTACATATACAATCATTAGAAACAGAAGAAGGAGACAACAATCCTGAAGAGTGGTTAAAAGAAGGGTACCAATTATATAATCACGATAGAAAAGAATGCCCTTTTTGTAGACAAAGTGTTAGTACGGTTGAAAGCCTAATCACTTCATATAGGCACTTTTTTAATGCTGAGTATAATGAATTAACAGAAAAGAGTTTAAAACAAATATCTGTTTTAAAAGGATATAACATTATGTTGGAAATCGAAAAAGTAAATTCTGTAAATCTTGAAAATGTGAGATTACTGAGTTTTTGGAGCCCCTTAATACAAACGGATATAAAATTGAATTTGGATATAAGTATTGATATGGAAGGATTATATAACTATGTTTGCGACGATTTTGATAGGAAAAGTAAAAATCCAATAAATAAAATCGCAACCGACAATATAGATAAATTAGAGGAAGAGTTAAACCTCACTAACCAGATAATTCAAGCTGTTAACGTTCAATTAATAGTTGCCAATAATGAAGTCGATAAATTGAAAAAACAAGTGAGAGATTTAGAATTGCTTGGTGGAGAACATGAAACACTCTTAGAAGTAGAAAATAGATATAAAAATCCTATGAAACAAATGTGTATAGAATATAAAGACATTGAAAGTTATATAGAAAGAACGAATGATTTGAATGTGCAATTGCAAAAAGAGTTGAAAGAATACTCTGAAGAGGTTTTCAAAAAGTATGGCGATGGAATTAATAACTATTTAAGACAATTTTCTACGCCATATGAGATGGAGCAGATAAAAAGTTCAATCGTGGGTACTAGTAAAGATCCATCAATTAGCTATGTTCTTAAATTGAAAGGAGAGGAAGTAACATTTAATAAATCGAAAAATAAAATTAGAGCTGAAAAGGCTTTAAGCGATGGTGATAGGAGTACGCTTGCACTTTCATTCTTTATGGCTAAGTTAGAAATCGACAATAATATAGGAGAGAAAATTATTGTATTTGATGATCCATTGTCTAGTTTTGATAGTGACAGAAGAAAGAAAACGGTGAATAAAGTAATTGAAATGGGAAAAAAGGCAAAACAAACTTTTATTCTAAGTCATAATAAGAACTTTATTATTGAAATTTATAAAAAGATTGCTCCCAAGATGATGTCGATAAAAATAAATGGAGGACTTGATGTATTAAACCGCCAAGATATAGATAGATTAATTGACCACCCATACTTCACTAGTATCCAAGAAATAGAAGACTTTTGCGACGAGCCTAACTATTCAATACCCATAAGTTATTTGCAAGGGCATATTAGATTAGTATTAGAAGATAGTCTCAAGTTTCGGTATAGAAGATATTTAAGAAATGAATATCAAGGTAGTGATGGGAAAAAAATTGGGCCTCTTTCAAACAAAGAAGGGTTAGGTAGTATGATTAATCTTCTTGAAGTCTCGGATTGTAAATTTAAAGAAGATAAAGAAGAGGTCATTAAAGAATTAAGGGAACTAAACGAATTTTCTATAGCACCTCATCATGGCAGTATAGAAACAGCACATAGCGAACAAGATCTTACAGGTAGGGAGTTAACTACATTTTTAAGGGAAACTATAGATATGGTTTATTTGAAATTATAAAGAAAAAATATATCGTGTTTGCTTGCATCTCCTTTTCTAAATGATCCATCTTTGTACTTTGAATGTAATCGATAGCTATTAATTCAATCCGTGCATTTAAATATATTTGCCTTGATTGATTTAATTTCTTCGCCATTTCATCAATCTTACATACGATTATGGGATCAACGTCTTTGATTCTAATTTCCATTATCTCATCTCCTTTTTCTAATAACAAAAAACAATATGGGTGTAGACACATGAAAATAGTTAGAAAGAGCATAAGGGGAAACTGCTATCACTTCGTGTGATAGACAAGGCAGAGCCTAGTGTTTTGATGATATCAAGATTTTGAAATTTGTCACCGGGCCGTGACAGTATATCATTATTTTGTCACTCGCCTGTGACACTATAGAAAAATATGACCCCATCGAAATATCAGGCTCTGCCTGATCCCACACTGAAAGTGGGGGCACATTTCCCTTATGCTCTTCTCACTAAATATCGGTAATCAAGATGAAACATAAATATAAAAGTGCCCCATCCACATAAGGTTTTGGTCTATTGAAACAGGAGATGTATTATGGCGTTACACTTCGCACATACAAGGAGTTAAAAAAAGATATTGAGTCTTACATTTATTATTATAATAACAAACGTATTAAACAAAAATTAGCTGGCATGAGTCCGGTTCAATACCGTCTACACACCAGCCAATTAGCTGCTTAATATAAAACTCTAACTTTTAGGGGTCACGACATTTATTGGGATGAAGCACTTCCTTTTTATTTATTCTATTTTTGATTTTGTGCTGTTGTTTTTACTAGCTTTTAAAATTTATTACATAAGTCAAGAACACTTTCATAATCAGCATCCTTCATCCATTTTATTTAATCGACTATAAATAAAATTAATCATGTCTTATATCTTTTGGAGTCTTTCTTTTGTTTCATTGTATTAATTCGTTCTTCTACAAGTTTTTCGGTATCAATTAAAAACGATGGTTTAAACTTATTAGTTGGTATAATATGTTGCACGTTTTGTGATTGCATAAAACCCTGTAGTAATTCCGTTAATATTTGTGTGTTGCGATCAATATTATTCGTACCAAGACGAACCCGATTTATTTCTGTGGAAAGAGTGTCATTTACTTGAGTTGCGACGGTATGTGAAATGTATTGCAGACTCCAATCATTTTTCGACAACTCTTTATGCTCTTGTAAAATAGCGTCAAGTGCTTCGCCAATATTACTGAAGTCATTTATTATTTGATGATTTTCCAAGTAGTCATAGTTAATATTTTTCACACGTGTTCGAAATTGATGTTTTGTGATCATGGTAATCAATCCTCTCGTAAGTTTGATTATACTTGATAATAGAAAAAGGGGAATATCTATATTTGTAATTTTATAATCTGTGGTCACACACACGGTCATTTTTTTGGTCATGAAAGATTATGAAACTATTTGACGGTATTTTCTGATTGCCTTTGAAATGTTGATTTGTACGAGTTTCTTAATAGCTATTTCAGATAGTTTTCGTGGGGAGCTTATGGGCGGCATGATGTAATTTAATCGTAAATCTGGGAAGCCCCTTTCAAGTCTAGTATTAGACTTGAAAGGGGCTTTTCGTGTTTCAATGATAAAAAATCTTTCATTCGGCACATTTTAGCTTGACGTTGACAGTATGTATATATATAGTTATAAACCGTAACCATTGCGATTACGATTAAGAAGAAGGAGTGTTATCAATGAAGATTTCATTTACAACAGGGTTAAGTGCATTAGTTATCAGTTTACTACTCGTAGGGTGTCAGACTTCAGGTTCAACCGAAAACGAGTCTACTGAGAATGAAAGAGCATCATCCTCATCAGTTGCGGAAGGCTCTTCTGAAACGAAAGAGCAAACATCTGCAAGTGAACACAATCACAGTCATTCACATGATGACGAAACAGAACAAATTTACAAAGGCTATTTTGAAGACAGTCAAGTGAAGGATCGTTCACTTTCCGATTGGAAAGGAGACTGGCAATCTGTCTACCCATATCTACAAGATGGAACACTTGATGAGGTATTTGCTCATAAAGCAGAACATGGTGATATGACAGCGGAGGAGTATAAAGAATATTATAATATAGGGTATCAAACGGATGTGTATCGTATCGTGATGAAAGAGGATACAGTAACGTTTTTCAAAAATGGAGAAGAAGCTTCAGGTAAGTATATTTATGATGGATACGAAATACTCACATATGATGCGGGAAATAGAGGAGTAAGATATATATTTATACTAGCGGAAGAAGCTGAAGGACTTCCCAAGTATATTCAATTTAGTGATCATAGTATCTATCCGACTGAAGCTGATCACTACCACTTGTATTGGGGGAACGATCGTGAAGCTTTATTGGATGAAGTCATAAATTGGCCTACATACTACCCATCAGAAATGGATGGACGTGGTATTGTCCACGAAATGATAGCGCATTAAATTAGGAGTCACGATAACTATTACTTTTGTTGATTTATAATAAGGTTTGACAATTCAAAACGATGTTTGATAAAACCCTTCTAAATATAGGTTTTTTCTTTTATCCTGTTTCTCTGTGATTTTTAAAAGTACGCATTATAAAATAAATCCAGTTGCAAATTTTAAAACTCTCTTGTATGATAAACAAATATACAAATCGTAATCATTACGGTTTGTGAGAAAGAAGGAGGAATTGGTTCAATGAATAAGAGGTTTCTTTCTATTTTATCAGTAATTGTTTTATTATTGCTCACTGCATGCGGCAACAAAGAGCAAGCAAAAGAAAAGGTGGAAACGCAAGTTAGTGAAGACATCTTATCCGTCTATACAACTGTCTACCCGCTCCAGTATTTCACAGAACGGATTGGTGGGGACTCGGTTGATGTACAGTCTATTTATCCGCCCGGAGCAGATGAGCATACATTTGATCCTACGCAAAAGGATATGATCGCACTCGCTGATTCGGATTTATTCTTTTATATCGGACTTGGACTTGAAGGATTTGCGGAGAATGCTGAAAAGACGATGGAAGGCGAACGCGTCAAAATGGTAGCAGTGGCTGATGATATTTCAGAAGAGTCGCTAGGCGAGGGGCATGACCACGATCACGGCGAAGAAGGACACGACTCGCACGATCACGGCGAAGAAGGACATGAATCGCATGAGCATGATGAAGAAGGACATGAATCGCATGAGCATGATGAAGAAGGACATGAATCACATGAGCATGATGACCACGACCACCAAGAGTTCGATCCTCATGTGTGGATTTCACCTATATTAAGTATAGAGCTCGCAACAATCATTAAAGATTCACTCATCGAAGCATCTCCCGAACAAAAGGATGTATTTGAGCAAAACTTTGAAGAATTGAAAAATGATTTACTAGAGCTTGATCAAAACTTTAAAGATATGGCAGCCAATGTGCCCACAAAAACATTTTTCGTCTCACACGCAGCTTTTGGTTATATCGCTGATACGTATGGACTTGAACAAGTTGCGGTAGCCGGATTAAACTCGCAAAGTGAACCTTCACAAAAGCAATTGGCTTCTCTCGTTGAATATGCGAAAGAGCATGATGTAAAATATGTTTTATTCGAACAAAACGTCTCTTCTAAATTAACTGAAGTCATTCGAAAAGAAATCGGCGCGGATTCACTGATGCTACATAATCTAGGTGTCTTAACAGCCGAGGATGTGGAAAATAATGAAGACTATTTATCTTTAATGGAATACAACATCGAAACGTTAGCGAAAGCATTGAGTAACGAATAACTTTTGGAGACGAAAAGGGGGGAAATGATGAAAAAGATACCGGTCACAGTCTTAAGCGGCTATTTAGGTGCGGGAAAGACGACTTTATTGAACCACATTTTACACAATCGTGATGAGCTGAAAGTCGCTGTCATTGTCAACGATATGAGTGAAGTGAATATTGATGCTTCTTTGATTAAACAGCGAGGCTTTTCCCGCACGGAAGAAAAATTGGTGGAACTGCAAAATGGTTGTATTTGCTGCACGCTTCGAGAGGATTTAGTTTTGGAAGTAGAAAAGCTGGCGGTTCTTGGCGATATTGACTACATCGTCATCGAATCTTCGGGAATCAGTGAGCCAGTTCCGGTAGCACAGACATTTACTTATGTAGACGAAGTACTTGGGATTGACTTATCGAAGCTTTGCCGGCTAGATACGATGGTTACCGTTGTGGATGCCAATGCTTTTTGGCGGGATTTCACTTCCGGTGAGACTTTGCTTGACCGGAAAGAGGCAGCTACAGAAGCCGATAAACGAGAGATTGCTGATTTGCTCATTGACCAGATTGAATTTGCCAATGTGCTGTTGCTGAACAAGACGGATTTAGTTCCCTCGGAAAAGGTTGGCGAGTTGAAAGGGGTTCTTCACGCGCTAAATCCTGATGCGAAGGTCATTGAAACCGTGCAATCCCAACTGGCACTGAGTGAAGTGCTCGACACGGGATTGTTTGATTTTGAGACTTCTAGTCAAAGTGCTGGATGGATCAAAGAGCTAAACGAAGAGCATGTTCCCGAGACAGAAGAGTATGGAATTGCATCATTTGTTTACCGGAGTCAAAAACCATTTCATCCGGAGCGCTTGAGGAATTGGCTTTTGGAATGGCCAGTTGAAGTTGTTCGTGCAAAAGGATTTCTTTGGCTAGCTACTAGGAGTGACATCGCGGTTTTAATTTCCCAAGCGGGTCCATCTTTAAGTATTGAAAGAGCCGGATTTTGGGATGAAGATTCCAGTGAAAAGATGAATGAATTAGTCTTAATTGGTATTGGAATGAATCAGTCGGAAATTACGGAAGGCTTGGACAATTGCTTACTTACAGAAGAAGAATTAATACAAGATTGGACCAGTTTTATAGATCCATTACCTGTTTTTTAAATCGGAGTTTAACTATAGAGGAGGAGTAAGTTATGAGAGTGAATATTACATTGGCCTGTACAGAGTCAGGAGATTCCGTCGAGAAGGGAATTAGCGAATCAGCTTAAGATTAATCCGAATACGGTGCAACGAGCGTATAAAGAAATGGAGGAACAAGGATTGATTTTCACGGAGGGGAATTTACCTAGTCGTATTACGAAGGATGGGCAGGTACTGAAAATGGTAAGAGAGGAATTAATTTTGGAGGCGGTTGATACGTTTGTTCATTCGATTCGGTCAATCAATGTCCCTGTAAGCGATGCCTTGAATTTAGTGAAGGAAAAGTACGATAGAGACATTAATTAAATGGGGGGATATTTGTGATTGAAATAAAAGGTGTAACAAAAATGTGTTGTTCCTGATGAAGTGCTCGGGTCTATAGGTGATGCATCCGCCATCCTAGATTCTGCAATCTTTATTCCATCACAGTTAGCGAATGGTTTAGAAGTTTATGTGTTTGATATAGAAAACGAGGAATGGGGTGAAAACCTGACATTCGATTTAGTAGATACGAATGATGAGGACATGCCTTATATGAAGGTGATGAACGGAAAATTATATGCCGTTTATGCAACAAATGACGGATATAACCTATTGATAGGTGACTTGTATACAGGAGAATCATTATATGAAGGAAAGCTACATTTGAAAAACCAAGGAGAAGGTCAAAAGGATTATCATCTGTATATTCATGAAGCAGAACTTGCTCAATAAAAACCAAAATAGTAGTGTGGATGACTGCATTTTAATAATAGAGATATGGGAATATAGCATGATTGCTTACATTCTCATCTCATTTCTCATTTATCTGAACCAAGATAGGCTTCTTTTTAGAATTAATTGGAACATGCAATACGCTCTAATTTACGGATGGCGGCTTCCCGATTATGAATTTTTTGGAATTGGGCAAAAGTCATTGTTTGTGATGGGGATGTATTTTTAAGTTGCATACTCATTGCGACATAACCAAGCTGTACAATTGCCATTTATTCCACCTCAACAGCAGTTTTATTTACGATTACCATTCCACAGATGAAGCTGAAATACGTTTGACTCCTCGAATTGCAGCTATTTCGTCTACAAGTCTATGCATAGCAAGGTTTTTTTGTTTTGCTTCTATCATTATGTCAAAGTCCTGATTAAGCTCCTTTGCCATTTTTAAGAAGGGGAGGACAAAGTCTAAAGAAATAAAATCAGAATGGGAACGATATGCTTGGTCAGATTTTGGTGAAGAAATATGGACTTTCGGTACCATATTAAAGTGATCCCAAGTCTTCAATATACGGTGTAAGTAAAGAGGGAGTTCAATCTCTCCGTTATTCGCCATATAGTGATGGTAATCAAGTACCATTGGAATGTTTTCCTTTTCACAAGTAATGAGTGTTTCCCGAACGTCATACGTTTTATCATCGTTTTCTAGCGTCATATGCTTCTTAATTTCCTTTGGCAACCTTTTTAGATTTTGATGGAAACGGTTTAATGCACTATTTTTATCCCCATAGGCTCCGCCAATATGAATATTGATTAATCCCGTATCAAGTGCATTCATTGCATTGAGCATCTTAAAATGATAGTCCATACTTATTACTGCATTCGTCGTGACTTCTTCTCTTTGACTTGTGAAAAGTGTAAATTGATTTGGGTGAAAGCTTACTCTAAGCTTAAAATGTTGGACTAAACTTCCGATTTCTTCCCATTCGTTTTTGAATGGAGTTAAGAAGTCCCACAGCACTTCGGGATGGGTTGCTAATGGGACAAGGGAGCTTGAAAATCGGTATAATTCTATTTCATGTGCGATATTATAATGCAAAATTCTTTTAGTGTGCTGCAAATTTTGTGCTGTTATTAATTTCAACTTTTCCATTCTCTCGTTTTTAGGAAGCGTTGAATACCGTGTGAAAGTTAATGTTTTTGATGGACTTGCATCCCATAAGCCTAGTGCATTTGCTACATAGCCGAACCGGATTTTCATCTACTTTTCCCCTTTTATCAATACTTTGAGTTTGAAATCAATTTTGACAGATAATTTCTAAGAGCATATTAAACAGTAAGGAAAAGGTTAGATGCAATAGTATATTATCTGCTGAAATCCATTTATGTATACACAAAAATGAGAATGTTTGTAGTGTTTTCAATTTCAAGTGGACGTACTGCGATACTTGTACCTAAAATTTCCTCTCATTGCTCGTTCTTCATTAATAATATTCCCCCTTCAATTAAAGCGATTATAGTCTGAGCACTTTTTTTTGCGTATATGGTAGAATCTAATTGTTTTTTCTCCTTCATTTCCTTTAAAGCTGCTTCAACTGTATTTTTTTTCCATTTCAGCATGTGAGTTGATAGCCCAATCAAACATCTTGTTTAATTTTCCACATATAAGGCAATATACATTATAGGAGATGGTAAATTAATGAAACATTATGATGCAATTATTATTGGATTCGGAAAAGCTGGAAAGACATTAGCAAACACACTCGCTCAGCAAGGAAAACAAGTGGCGATGATTGAGAAGTCATCCGAGATGTACGGTGGAACCTGTATCAATATTGCCTGTATTCCAACAAAATCACTCGTTTATCAATCAAATGAACGTAAATATTCTGAAGCACCTAAAAAAGACTTTTATCGAAATGCGATTGAATCAAAAAATGACTTAACTTCCCTTTTACGCAATAAAAACTATCAGATGTTAGCAGATCAAGATACTGTAATTATCTATACTGCTGAAGCAAGCTTCCTTGATGATCATACGGTTCAGTTAATTTCTGAAACCGAAACATTAGAACTAACGGCAGAGAACTTCTTTATTAATACTGGTTCCCTTCCTGTAATTCCACCAATTGACGGAATCAAGGAGAGTAAACATGTTTATACATCAACAACACTTCAACAATTAGATGTACTTCCTGAAAAGCTCGCAATCATTGGTGGTGGTTATATTGGCTTAGAGTTCGCCTCTATATATGCAAACTTTGGTTCTGAGGTTACCATCCTTGATAACGGTTCTACTTTCTTACCAAGAGAGGATCGTGATATAGCTGAGGAAGTAAAAAAAGTACTAGAAGCAAAAAAAATTACTATTACATTGGATAGTGGTGCAACATCCATCATAGACCAAGATGGAGCTGTTACTGTTCAATATGAAAAGGAAAAAAATAAGGAGGAAATAACTGCTTCTGCCCTTTTAATTGCAACTGGCAGAAAACCAAATACTGAAGGACTTGGTCTTGAGAACACTTCTGTTGAAATCGATGATAAAGGCGCTATTATTGTCGATGACCAATTAAAAACAACAGCAACACATATTTGGGCATTGGGCGATGTTAAAGGTGGTCCACAATTTACTTATATTTCCTTAGATGATTTCCGAATTGTTCGCGACCAATTCGTTGGAGAAGGAAATTATACACTTAAAGACCGTCAAAACATCCCTGATTCCGTATTTATTGATCCCGTATTATCGCATGTCGGACTTAGTGAAGATGCCGCGAAGAAAAAAGGCATTTCATATAAAGTCGCCACAATGAGGGCAGGCGAGATTCCGCGATCACAAATAATCAAACAAACGGATGGAATGTTAAAAGCATTAATCGATCCTGATTCAAAGGAAATTTTAGGTTGCACCTTATTCTGTGCAGAATCCAGTGAAATGATTAATATCGTCAGACTTGCGATGGAAGCGAAACTTCCATACACATTCTTACGCGATCAGATATTCACACACCCATCGATGAGTGAAGGATTGAATGATTTATTTAGTAAATTTGAGTAAGATAGAAGTGGTCGGAATCATGAGCTATCCTTCATGATTCCGGCTTGTTTTTCGCTTTTTTGCGTGTCATAAAACGTGTGAGAAGATTATTAGATATGGGTTATAAAAACTTATTAGAGAATCCGTGAAGAATTCAGAATAAATATTATGCAATATACATCTATTGCAATTGATGGAAAGAGGGTCTGAAACACAGTGAGTAATTACAATAATAAGACTTTTAAGATATTCATTTGTTTTCTACTTTTAATTCAACTCAAGTACCGAAAGTTTATATAGAGTTTATATAACTTGTTTATGATGAGGAATGTAAATGAAAAGAAGGAGGTATACTGTATGTTTTTAGCATTAAAAGAATTAAAACATGGTAAGTTACGTTTTACAATGATAGGGCTTATCATTGTATTAATCGCATGGCTTGTATTTATCCTTTCAGGTTTAGGAAATGGATTATCTACACTAAGCGCCGCGACGATTAAAAACTGGGAAGCAGAGCATGTTGTTTATGAAAAAGGGGCGGGTGCGACATTCTCAAAATCATTATTATCTCAATCGCTGCAAAGTGAAATTGAAGCTCAGCCAGGTGTAGAAGAGGTTGCACCATTTTCTCAAGTAGTTATTGCAATTTTGCCAATTGGTGGGGTTGCTGAAGGGGAGAACAAAGTAGATGCCGCTCTATTAGGTATTGAAGCAGGCTCATTTTTACATCCTGAAGTAATAGAGGGTAAAGCAATTGATCCGAATATTAAAAATGGGGTTGTTGCGAATGTCACAATAAAAAATCAAAATGGCTATGAAATTGGGGATCAGATAGCAATTGATGGTTCTGAACTAAATGCAGAAATTATTGGTTTTGTGAAAAACGAGACATTCAATCACTTGCCTTCACTATTTGGAAACATGGATTTTGTACGGGAGTATAAATATTCCGCACCTGGGTCAAATAATGGAGTTGAAGATGCTATCAATGCATTCACCATATTAGGTAAAGATGTGGATGCCATTCAAATGGAAAAAGAATTAGATGGCATTGAAGTAGTAACAAAATCCTCAGCTATTAATGGTATGCCAGGTTATACTGCGGAAAATGGTACAATCATGATGATGCTTGTGTTCTTAATTGTCATTTCTGCTTTCGTCATTGCAGTATTTTTCTATGTGCTAACCATCCAAAAAACACAGCAATTTGGTGTGATGAAAGCAATTGGTGCTTCAAATGGATTTATAGCTAAAGCAATCGTGTCCCAAGTATTTGTGTTGTCATTTTTTAGTATTTTAATAGGAATTGGTCTCACATATTTAACTGCTATGGTGTTCCCAGAGGAAATGCCATTTAATTTAGATCCTGTATTAGTTATTATATATGGAATCGTCCTATTAGCGATTTCTGTTGGTAGCTCATTGTTTTCTATTCGTCGAATTTCAAAAATAGATCCATTAACAGCGTTAGGGAGGGTTGAATAATGACTTTAAGCATGAAAAATGTCTCAAAAGTATATAAAGAAGGCGACACTCAAATAATTGCTTTAGATCAAGTATCAATGGAGGTTGCGCCTGGTGAATTTGTAGCAATCATAGGTCCATCAGGTTCCGGAAAATCGACGTTTCTATCGATTGCTGGTGCGTTATTAAAACCCTCGCAAGGTGAAGTGAAAATTAATAATAAGAATATCGCAACACTAAAAGACAAAGAGCTTTCCGATTTGCGATTACATGAAATAGGATTTATTTTACAAACGTCTAACCTAATGCCATATTTAAACGTATTAGACAATTTGCTTGTTATAAAAAGGATGTCGGGTAAAGTAACAAAACAAGATGAAGCCTTTGCAAAAGAATTATTAACAGGGCTTGGTATGACAAGTAAGTTCGGGAAATTTCCAAACGAGCTTTCTGGAGGAGAACGTCAACGTGTAGCAATCGCACGTTCATTTATGAATGATTCATCGCTTATTTTAGCCGATGAACCTACTGCATCATTGGATACAAACCGTGCAAATGAGGTCGTTTCCCTTATTTCAAAAGAAGTTAAAGCACGTGGTAAAGCGGCTGTTATGGTAACACATGATGAACGAATGCTAGCAAATTGCGACCGTGTTTACCGCATGGAAGATGGTAAATTAACGTTACAATAAAAAGATTAATAGCTGACATGAAACTAAATTCACTAAAAAGCGGAGGCGTTACGATGCAGATTTTATTAGTAGATGATGATTTAGATACATTACAACTAGTATCTATACATTTGGAACGTGCAGGGTATAAAGTGCATATTGCTGACGATGCGGAAGCAGCGCTAACGTTATTAGAAACTTACAAAGTGGATTTGGCGATTGTAGACGTTATGATGCCAGGAATGAATGGTTTTGAATTAACAGAAATTCTGACGAAAGATTATGAGATACCTGTAATTTTATTGACTGCTAAAGGCCAATTAGTCGATAAAGAAAAAGGATTTATTGCTGGATCGGAAGATTACATAGTAAAACCATTTGAACCTAGCGAATTATTATTTAGGGTTGCAGTTGTTTTACGACGTTATGAACGATCATTAGAAAACTTCATAGAAATCGGAAATGTGAAAATTGATCGAAAAAACTACGAAATAATTATAAGAAATGAAACCGTTTTGTTGCCTTTGAAGGAATTTGAGCTACTCACTTTACTCGCATCACGAAGTGGAAAAATCGTACAACGAATTTTTCTGATTGAGCAGACATGGGGAATTGATACTGAGGGCAATGACGCTACGTTGAATACACATATTAATCGATTGAGGGAGCGATTAATACGTTATGAGGCGGATGTTGAAATTCTAACCGTTCGTGGAATTGGTTATAAATTAGAGATGTTGAAATGAAAACACTTTATCGACAATTTATTAGCGCCACGTTATTAATTTTGTTCTGTAGTATCATCGTCGGATTTGCCCTTGCAAATATTATTTACTTTTCAATCTCAAAGGATAATATTAACTCACAAAATGTAAAGTTTGCTCAAGAGGTTGCGAATGGAATTGAAAATATGCATGATTCTAAGGATTCGATGCATGCATATTTATCATTAATCGGTAATTCAGGCTATCAACTATATTTAATTTCTAGTGCCGGAGAAAAATACCCTTTTGGTGAAGAATTTGAAAACTTTAAGATACCTCATGAAACAGTTCAAACGATTATTGATGGTGAAGTATACCATGGGATGAAATACGCACCGAGTTCGTTATTTATGATGGGGCATTTTTCCAATAGCTTGGAAAATTCAGTTGGGGTACGTGTTATTACCAATAAAAACCAATACGCATTATTTTTAAGGCCTGATAACAAATCAATTTTCTCGGATATACATGTTGTTTTAATGAGCTTTGTCGTTGCAATCGCTATAATTAGCTTACTAGGTGTGGTTGTAATGACTCGAAAATTAATTCGACCCATTTCATCATTAACAGAAGCAACAAAGGCGGTAAAAAATGAAAATTTTAATTATCGATTAAATATTTCTCGAAATGATGAGATAGGCCAATTGGCGGAAAACTTTAATTTGATGCAGCTACAGCTTGCTCATAATGATGAATTACGTAAGGCATTTATCAATGACGTTTCTCATGATTTTCAGTCGCCACTAATGAATATTCAAGGTTACTCTGATCTACTGCAAAATGATGAACTAAGGAAAGAAGAAAGATTACAGTATGCAGCGATTATTCAGCGAGAATCTAAGAGATTATCGAACTTAACAAAACAATTACTCATCTTAACCTCATTAGATCAGGCTTCTTATTCCTTACAGAGGAATAGTGTCCGATTAGATGAACAGTTAAAAGAGATTATTAGGAAGTCACAATGGTTGATCAATGAACGTGAATTAGAACTATCCTATAAATTAGAACCTGTATCTATTCAAGGCGATGCAGAATTACTCATGAGTGTGTGGGATAATTTATTAAGTAATGCGATTAAGTATTCTGAATTTGGAATTATTATTTCGATTACTTGTCGACAAGTACATGACGAAATTCAAATTATTTTTAAAGATTCAGGAATAGGGATTAATAATGAACAACTAACTCAAATATTTGTCCGCTTTTATCGAGTAGATACTGCAAGAAAGAAAGACGGAACGGGGCTAGGACTATCAATTGTCAAGAAAGTTGTAGAATTACATGGTGGACAAGTAAATGTAACAAGTACAATCGGAAAAGGAAGTACATTTGAAATTAAATTACCAATTAGAAGGAGCTAAAATCATGGAAAAGAAATGGTCAATTCGATTAATTCGTTTTGCAGCTATTTTTGGGGTAATCGGTACATTTTTAGGGTCGAAAATGAGTGGGAATATGGATTATTCATTGCGTCCGATACATGCACATATATTATTAGTTGGATGGTTATCCGTATTTGCATGGGGAATATTTTATAAAGTCTATACTGTAAAATATAAAAAACTTGTGTCAATACAAGCTATTACAGCAATGCTTGGTGCATTTGGTCTAACGTTTGGTATGTGGATGTATAATTTAAACCCATTTAACTTAAATGAAGCATTTGTGTTGATATCCTTCATTGTAGGAGGAACTTTATTATTATTGTCATTTGCATTATTTGTAGTGGTTACTTTCTTTACGGAGGATACGAACTAATTTCGTTGACGGGTGTTTGTAAAACAAATATCCAATATTCATCTTATAATTTTTCATGAATTCAAAGCAACTAGGACATATTTAAATATGTCGTGGAATACGATTGTAGCCCATCTTTTATATGATGAAGAATTTCCGAAGATACGTCTTAGAGTCAAGAAAACAGACAGTGGAATCTGGAAATTTTCAGCTATCTGTTTCTGATGCCCTGATTGATGCCGAAACTTATAAAAATCAGTATAATTAAATTGAATGAATCAATCCAGAACGTTGATGTAGAGCAATTTGTACTAGTAGGTATATAACTGTAATAGCCCGGACTCTATGGGCGGCATGATGTAAGTCATCCTTTCGAAAAAAAGCATCAACTCCAATTCTTGGGGTTGACGCTTTTTTCGGTATAGAAAAGCATGTGTTTTTGAATGTCACTTTGGTGTTTATGACTTCAGTTACTCATGGCTATCATGGTTGGATATGAAATGGTATAACGGGAGGATCCTGTTGATTTTGAAAGCCGGAAAGAGAAAATTTAAAGGATTGAGCGGTACCAGCGGTTCTCGTTGAATCCAGAATTATATTAGAAGCTGGTACAGTTCACGCCGTTCACTCTATAGAGTTTGGTGATTCTTTATCTGTCACTTCAAGTACATCTAGGAGGAAAACAAACACTGGAATACCAATAATCAGTCCCCAAACACCAAAGAAGTTTTGCGAAAAAATGAGCACAACGAACGTATAGAAAACGGGTAAATCCGTTTTTGAAGACATTAATTTTGGATTTAAGATATATGCTTCAATCGCATGAATAATCATAATCGCTATAATTACATAGACGACCTTTAGAAATCCGCCGATTGTAAATGCAATTAGAGTCAGGGGGACAAGTGAAATGATGACTCCAGCAACAGGAATGAGTCCTAAAAAGAAAATCATGATTGCGAGTCCAATGATTTGTGGGAACCCAAGGATCATCAAGAGAATCACTGACAAAATGGTATTGACGATTGCAATGATAAATTGTGCTTCAATCACTTTTCCAAACGTGCGTGTAAACTTTTGGCCGAAAAATTGAATTTCATAATAAAAAGGGGCAATCTTGCTGTTCTTAAATTTACTTGTGAATTCCTTCAATCGAGGTTTTTCCAGTAAGAAAAATAAACTTAAAATCAAGGCAAGCAGTACTTGGATACTTGTTTTGCTAATATCTGTGAAAGATTTCAACAGAAAAGAAAAACCGTTTTCTAAATAGGCAGAAATTTGATTGCTAGTAATAATTGTTTCTACATAGTTAATCAGAACATTATCATGTGGCTGTGAATAAAAGTTCGTAATCCGTCTGATCAGTTGGCTAATTTCCATCGTGATTAAAGGTAAGTATTTCACAAGACCGTATGTCAATAACCCGACAATTAAAGTATAAAGTAACACCACAAGCACCTTGCGGTTTAATTGTACATGCCTGACTGTAAACTCTACTAGTCGATCCATTAAAAACGTGAAAATAAATGTAAGCAAGATGATATTAATCATACTTTTCACGCTAAATAGAATTAAAACAATCAAACCAAATATGATGATGCGTTTTACTCCTTTTTTTAGAAAAAATGCTGATATCGTATCCATATTTACAAAACCCCTTATTAACTAGTTTACTGTAAAATGTCTCTCAATTTAGTATCAACTTGTACGATAGAGATTACAAGCGTGAACTCCATTATCCAGTTACTTTCTTCGTATATTCCGCTCTATTAAGTGAAAAACGAACAATCCGTAAAATGATTAGACAGAAAAATAAGTCCTGTATATTAGAAGGACACTGAAAAAAGTATAGTTATGGTGATTTGTATCCTCTACAAAAGTTTAGGGCTCGTCTGTCTCGCTTTCCCGCAGGTGTTTCATGCCGCCGCATCAAATAGGAGAGTAGGTATAAGAAAATATCTTATTTCAGAGTTTTTAAAAACAATTGAAAGTGCAGATCGAATTTTGTTCATCCATCATGGGGAGCTAATTGAATCCGGCACACACGAAGAACTGTTGGAAATGAAAGGCTTTTATCATGAACTATATGAAAGTCAGTTTACAATCTGAATCTAATACAATAGAAAACACCAAAGATCTAATCAAAAAGACGACTCCAAATTTGAAGTCGTCTTTTTAATTGGAAGGTCATTAAAAACCGTAAGTTTTTCAGTGGCCTGATATGCTATTCTTTTGTTCGAATTTCTATATAGCGTATTTGATGCCCGTCTAGCTCTTTGATTATAAAAAGGAAGCCATCTTGCTCAATTCCTTCTCCTTCTTTGAGATCGTAATTATGCGACAAGTACCATCCGCCAATCATATCCGCAGTATTCTTTTTCAAAGATGTTCCAAGTAGATGATTGATTTCATCTATTAATACTTTACCGCTGACAATATAATGGTCTTCTGAAATTCTTGTGATTTCTGCAATCTCATCTGCATCAAATTCATCGTGTATATCCCCGACAATTTCTTCAAGGATGTCTTCGATTGTTACCAATCCAGCCGTACCGCCATATTCATCGATTACAAGCGATAATTGGGACCGTTCTTTTTGCATTCTTTTTAGAACCTGATCAATGGGCAATGTTTCGATTACCACTGGTATCGGATGCAACAAGTCTTTAATGGAGAATGACTCTAAGGACGAACGATCTCCGAGAGTAAAGTATAGCAAATCCTTATTGTTGATAAAACCTATGATATTATCGATATCACCCTCATAAATGGGATAACGTGTATATCTTTCCTCTTGGATTGTATATGCTACTTCATCGAAAGAAGCATCCGAGGATAACGTTACCATTTCAGTCCGTGGCACCATAATCTCTTTTGCAACTCGGTTGTCAAATTCGAACATTTTGTTAACATAGTTCAGTTCGGACTGGTTAATTTCTCCGCTTTTAAAACTGTCTGACAAAATGAGCCGTAACTCTTCTTCAGTATGAGCAACTTCGTGTTCCGATGCTGATTTAAAGCCGAATAGACCTATAAGCAAACGAGCTGACCCATTCAACACAAAGATAAAGGGAAACATTAACTTATAGAACCACATTATTGGTTTAGACAAAAGCAATGTCAATTCCTCTGCTTTTTGGATTGCGATTGTCTTCGGAGCAAGTTCCCCTACTACAACATGTAGGAAAGTTATAAAGACAAAGGCAATGACAAAAGAAGAAATCTGGGAAACAGATGGATCTACATTGAATTTTTCGAACAGTGGATGCAGCATTGTCTCGACTGTCGGTTCACCGAGCCAACCAAGTCCTAAAGCGGTAATTGTAATTCCTAATTGGCAGGCAGAGAGATACTCGTCCAAATGAGTGGTGACATGCTTTGCAGATATCGCACCTTTTCGTCCTTCTACAACGAGTTGATCAATTCTTGAGCCTCTCACTTTTACTAATGCAAATTCTGTTGCTACAAAGAAAGCTGTTAAAGCAATCAATACTGCGACTAATACTAAATTTAATATTTCCACTATGTCAACCTTACATTAAGCAAGGCCTCCACCTCCTGATATGAATGTTTGCTACTTTCGCATGTTCAATTATACAAGTAATTGTAATAAAGCTTGAATTACAGGCAGAGTCTCATGAGTAATGCTCTCCTTAATCGAAGAGTTTTCCCAATCAGCTCGCCTCCAAACTATCACGCGATGGTTTTAGTTTAACATTTTTTTGAAACAATAAACAAATATTGAATAAACGATTTTTCATATTTTAAAAAGGTGTTCATTAAATGTACAAAATTCTTAATTGACGTGCCAAAAATCATATACGGTTTATCTGTGGATTTTCAGGTTTTGAAGCTGTTGCAGTAGATATATTAAAGTGTACTTAAAAAAATTTGAATCGAACATAATACAATCTGTTCGATTTGCAAAAAAAGGGGGAGGATCGGTTCATTGTTGGATGGAGCTAATCGAGTTTCCTGTTCAACTAACGTGGTGCTTATATACTAATAGTAATAATGAAACTTTATTCTCTTAAAAACGTATAGTATCTTAATAGGGAGGTGAGTGAATGTTCTTAGGTGCAGTGGTTGGTAGCTTATTTGCAAGCACTTTTTGTATCATCTTTGGTTATTTAATTTGGAAAAAAGAAGAATTATCGCTTATATCCGGATATAATGAAAAAACATTTAGTGGAGATAAGGAGAAGTTAGCTCGCGGAATTGGAATTTTGCTCATTGTAATTGGAATTTTAACAATTTTACTCCCGTTTGGTTTGGAATTTGTAGGTTCGATAACTGGTATAATTTACGGTTTTATTGTTGTTGTAGGTTCAGTAGTTACTTATTTGTATGTTAAATCCAGGAAGTAGAATTTAACAGTTTCTAGGAGTAAATAATTAAAGTAACTGGTGCGTTTCTTTAAAAAGGATGTACTCCCAGCTATTTGCCCGAGTTCATTACGTTTGAAGTTAACAAACGGCATAATAATTAGTTACCTCTGAAAAATTTATTAGGGTTTAATGCAAAAAATAAAGGAAAAACGCGTGCAAGTTCATCTTCGCTTTAATCTAACAGCCCCGCCTTGAGTGATCTCGCAGTTTTAGGAAGAATTATTCTAAGCTAGGGTTCAAAGGTGACGGTCATTTCGCTTGACGAGTTATAGAATGACTTAATGGTCGACCACACCGAATACAAACAAGGGCCCCCGCTTAATAGCTGAGATCCTTGTTTGTATTCGGTGCAAATTTGCGGTCAGTAAAATAGACACGCACGGGTACATCACTTTCCATTTTAATTCGTTACACTATTTGCTTTGATTTTATTCGTAATATAGCTGGAGCAAGTGGTCATAAATATAAGACCTACGATCATTATGACGATACAGCTCACTAAATAAGATGAATCGATGCTTAGTAATACATTATTTCTGAACCAAGATTGGAATGGCAACCCTAATCCGAGTAAAACGCCGAAGAATGCCACTTTAGTCGGCCAGCCTTTTCCCTTCATCTTTTTAATCGAACCGTTTACAAATAATCGTAGTAGTCCTAATCCCATACCAACAAAAAAGAAGATTAGTAAAAATAGCTTAGCACTTTCATTCAGTATGAACGCTTTGCCAATTATTCCAACAGCGCCTAATAAGGAAATATTCATGATAATAGTAGTTTTTTTCAATAAAATCACCTTCCGTTTTTTGATTACCACTAAACAAGCTGTTGAATGGTATGTCTTTATTTTATTTTGTTGGTAGAATGAAAGCAATAAACAAAAGATGTGATTATGTTCAATAGTACGGAGGCGATGGCATGGCTTCAATATACGATGAAATGAATGGAAGAACGAAGGAGAATATCCAGAAGAGTTTTCTGCAGTTACTAAAGGAAAAGCCATTTATGAAAGTATCTGTGAGAGATATAACCACGATGTCTGAGATTAACAGAGGGACTTTTTACTTGCATTACGAGGACAAATTTGATCTTCTATACCAAATAGAGGACAACTTGCTTAAAGGACTTGAATTGCAATTGAACCGTCTAAAACCAGACGTTTTGCTTTTGGAAGCAGAAAATGGTCGAATTTCAGCGCTTGCTGTTGAAGTGTTTCGCTATATTAAAACAAATGCAGAACGCTTCCAGGTGTTATCAGGTGAAAATAACCAATTAGGTTTTCATAGGCGTCTCAAGCAGTTTTTTCTTCATCACTTTGGAGAAAAAATGATGCAAAATAGTACGTTTTTTAAAGATTTAAGCATACGAAAAGATTATTTGTCAGCGTTTGCAACCTCTGCTTTTTTAGGATTAATTGAGCAATGGCTAGATAATTCCTTAGCTGAATCTCCAGATGAAATGGCTGATATGTATATTCAAATCATTCTTTTTATAAGGAATATGTGATGCAATTGCCTATAAAAGACTGATGTAACTCTTGTAAAAGATGTTACTCACTTGCGCGATTCAATCACGTTTTACTAAACGCATTGAATTAGAAAAGCACTCTGTTCATTAGAGGCCACTGAAAAAGTCCTTTTCAACAGGATTATGCTAAAACTGTTGATTTCCGGAGCGAAGAGAACCACCTTTTATCGACCTTAAAACAGAAACATTTACTACACACGGAGGTAGACCTTAAATGGAAACGAAACTGATAAGGATAGCAGAACTAGCTAAAGAGCAACCCGATATGAAGTTCACATCACTTATACACTTACTTAACGAGGAAAATCTCAAACGATGTCACCATGAACTGCCAGCTGGAAAAGCGACCGGCATCAAACGAATTACCAAAGAAGCATATGGTGAAAACTTGGATGATAACATCGCAAGGCTTGTAGAGAAAATGAAAATGAATAGCTACAAGCCGATTCCAGTGAGAAGAACATATATCGCAAAAGCAGGATCAAAGATGAAAAGGCCCCTAGGGATTCCAGACCACGAAGATAAGATTGTTCAAAAAGGGATAGCAAAGATACTAAATGCCATCTATGAACCAATCTTCTTAGATTGTTCTTTTGGATTTCGCCCAAACCGAAACTGCCATGATGCCCTTAAAATACTCAACGTTTATATTGAGAAGCGACATACGAATTTTATCGTAGACGTCGATAATTAAGGGATTCTTCGATAATGTCAGTCACGAATGGATGATGAAATTCCTAGAACACAAAATAGCCGACCGAAATCTACTTAGAATTATCGGTAGATTCCTAAAGGGTGGATATATGGAAGATGGAAAGTACTACAAAACAGATGTAGGAACACCACAGGGCAGCTTATGCAAAGCTTCGCATAAGCCGCCTTGGAAGGAAAACTGGCGACTTACTATGAAATGTGGATGGGTGAAATGGAATAAAAGAAGCAGTGTTTATATAAGGAACTAACCACGATTCAACTGGGCGATGTATCTCAAGCAAGTCATTATTTCAGAAAGTTGGATCTGTGGTCTTGTTTGTCATATAGATTAAAGAATTGAATGGGGTGGTACTAGATTGACAGTTTTTACATTTATAGCGATTATCCTCTTTGCATCGATTTTACAAACAAGTACTGGATTCGGTTTTTCGATTATGGCAACACCCTTTTTACTTATGATTTTTGAACCAAGAGAAGCAATTCAAATCAACCTGATTTTGTCGCTCGTCATTTCCACTGCTCTTATTCTCAAAATACGTAAAGACGTAGATGCTGGCATAGTGAAACGATTTATAATTGGAAGCTTGCCCGGCTTGCCAATTGGGATTCTTGTTTTCTTGTTGGCGGATACGGGAAAATTGAAGTTTGGCATTAGCATCGTCATTCTTATTCTCACACTACTACTCATTTTGAATTTCCGGCTTAAAAGGACAGAGCGTCGTGACTTTGCTGTCGGCGGATTATCTGGTGCGCTTACTACAGGAATCGGCATGCCTGGCCCGCCACTTTTACTTTACTTTTCCGGAACCGAAACGACAAAAGAAACATTGCGCGCAACGACGCTTGCGTTTTATCTTTTTATTTATTCCATCAGTCTAGTCATTCAAATGTTCTTCGCTGGAACAAATAAAGTTGTATGGACTTCAAGTTTGGCTGCATTGCCACTTGTGTTTATCGGGTTGTATGTAGGTCAGATCTTGTTTCATCATATTAGTCAAAAGTATTTTCGTATTTTCACATATTGTATTTTATTGTTTACAGGGATTTATTTATTGGTTCAGTAACTCCTTCTCTTTTTGTTTGACAATACCAAATAATGTTACTATGAGAGTAGAGGATGTCAAAAGCTTGGGGGAGTTTGTATGAATGAACAAATTATATTGTCCGTAGAGAATCTGTCGAAAACGTATGAAAGTGCGGGAGAACCGGTTCATGCACTTAAAAATGTTTCCTTTTCATTGAAAAAAGGCGAGCTCATTGCGGTTATGGGGACGAGTGGTTCGGGGAAGAGTACGTTGCTCAATGTGCTCGGTGCTTTGGATGAACCAAATTCGGGTAAAGTCAGTGTGAATGGCCAGTATTCGAAAAGTATGTTTAAAGAACCATTGGCGACAGACTACAGGCGTGATAATATCGGCTTCATTTTTCAGTCGTATAATTTGCTGAAAGATTTGACGGTTGAAGAGAATATTGGGCTTCCTCTTTTATTGAAAGAAGAATCGAAGGATGAGATCGATCGGAAGACAGGGGAAATGATGGAGTTAATGGGGCTTGGGAATTGGAAGCATCATCGTCCCGTTCAACTTTCCGGTGGGCAACAACAACGTGTTGCAATCGGTCGGGCGCTTATTACAGAACCTCCAATTGTTCTTGCAGATGAACTAACTGGAAACCTCGACACGAATACGGCAAAGGAAATTTTACGTGTGTTGACGGATATGAAAGAGAAGTTTAACCAAAGTATGCTGGTTGTCACGCATGATCCAAAAGTTGCAACGTATGCAGATCGTGTGTTGTTTTTTCACGATGGTGAAATTGTTGATGAATATAAATGTACAGGTACTGATGACATCGATCGCATTATGCATATATTCCAGAAGATCCTAGAAGGACAACCAGTTTGAAGTCGTTAAGCAGTCTGGCACTGCGTTTATTTCGAACGAATAAATTCATCGTTTTCACTTCGATGATGAGCATTGCAATCGCCGTATCACTAGTCATTACGATGTCGGTTTTTTCAGCGAATGCAAAACAAGCGCTTCAAGATGAAATGAAAGCATTGTACGGAGAATTGGATTTAGCGGTTGTTTATGATGATACGAACATTATACAAAATAAAACTGCACTTTATAACTTTGTTGCGGATCATCCAGGAACGGAATTGATAACGGAAGTTTTGGTGACGCAAGCGCATGTCCATCCACTCGGTGGTGAGGTATATACGGTTGGAATCGAAAACAACAGGCTTGCGCAAAGTAGGTATAAGACGACGGAAACACTAGAAAAGGATTCCGTCATCATGACAGCGGAGCTTGCGGATTCACTGAACTTATCTGTCGGTGACAATGTTGAAATTGAAGATAGCATGTTTTCTTTGATTGAGATTATTGAGAATGCAAAAGGAACTGGAATTGCTACGGACATACTCATTTTCGCGTTAGATACAGCACACTCCTTTAAAAACCTTGAGGAGCGTTTTAGTAAGTTTGAAACGACCGCACTTATGATTAAGGCGAAGAAAGATATAGATGTAGTGTCGATGGCGGTTGATTTGAAGAAGTTTAATGAGGAATTGCGGATTGATATAATGGCACAAAATGAATTTGCGACCAGCAACATGAGTTCACTTAATACATTTATCATTGTTATGTCAGTACTTATTTTGATCGTTACGTCATTAATGGTCATTTCAAACTTCGATTTATTCATGTACAAAAATAGAAATCAATTTGCGATTATGCGTGCTATGGGTGCGAAAACAAAACAGATTTCAAGGATTGTGTTTATTCAAAGTATTATCATTAACAGCACGGGGATCATTTTAGGACTTTTAATTGCCATCGTGGGAAATAAAGTTGTCCAATCGGCCTTAGAAAGATTCTTTTCTTTAGAGGTAAGCACAGCCCCATTTAACCTAGGTGTGGCAGGGGGCGTCGTCCTAATAAGTGCGGTGATTATTCAACTCTTTCTATACGTCCCAGTTTATAAGTCATCCAAAATGTTGCCGCTCATGATGATGCAAGATAATGAAAAAATAGATTTTGGGCATCAAGGCGTCCGTCGAAAAATCGGTAAACTTTTGATGGGTTCGGCGACATTTGTCATTCTATTCGGTATGCTTCTTGCTAAAGACGGGGGGATCAGGGCATTATCTATACTGTTTGGCGCTGTTCTACTTCTTGCATCCCTATTTACGCTGTTCCCGATCTACATCGCCCCGTTGTTAAGGTCGTTGTTACCTGCGACGAGAAAATTATTCGGGAAAGAAGCGTATATTGCGGTACAGAACTTTATTCCACAAGTTAGAAAAAACACCTTTGTCATTCTCTCGATTAGTATTTTAATGATTATTACGGTGTTTGGTTCCGTTTTAATGACCACGATTCAGCAAAGTAATGTTCAGTATATCGACAGCCAATTTCCAACGTCCATTATAATGAAGAGCCGAATTTATGAGACGGACATTGATGCCGTTAAATTGAGTGAAGAGGTTAGGACAGGGCTTCCGGATGTGCAAGTGAGCGCAGTGAGCAATTTTGGCGGCGCAGAACTTCTAGTAGACGAGAGGCGAATTTCATTTAGTTATGTATTTGGTGATCTGGAAGGTTTCAAGAATATGGGGTTGTTGCCTGAGGTCTCTGGGTCACGAGCTGAAGCAGTGATCCTTTCGCCGGAGTTTGCTAAGAGTCAAAAGTTAAATGTGGGAGACGCTCTCGACATCGGGATGTATTCAAACGAGAAGCAAGGAATTGAATATGTGACGACGATGATTGTCGGTGCGATTACCGATACGATTATCAATTCGGATGTCCTTTTTGATTGGCAAGTATCCGCAATGAAAGGTGAATTTACTGCATTTGATAGGCTTTTTGTTCGGGCAGGAGATGAACAGGGAGCCGTCTTAGCGCTTGAAAGCTTTAAAAGTCAATATCCAGAGTTGCAAATCAGTACGCATTCCAAGTCTTTAGAAGAAGCATCGGCTATGTTTTTGCAGCGTTGGTCTATTTTCATCGCCGTCTTAATCGCGCTTGTTCTTTCGGTTATGGCGGGTATTTTTAATACGCTTGTTAATAATATTTATTCGAAAAGAAAAGAGTTTGCGGTTTTACGAACGGTTGGGGTTAGACCTCAAGGGGTCGTGAAAATAATCATCACACAAATTGTTTTGTATGTAATGATTGGCCTGTTGTTTGGGGTCGTTTGCGGATTGCTTTTATCATTCGTAATTTCGCTTATAGATCCAGGGGGCTACGCTGTTGATATGGTGATTATATTGTCCGTGGCGTTGTCAATGCTTGTGATGAGCATCGTGTTGTTTATCCCGATTGGACGAAAAATTGGCAATCAAAATATTAGTGTTGAAGTACTGCATGATAATAAATAATGTCTCGGCATTGAAAGTTCACAAAACAAAACCTCACCCAGCAAATGAGTGAGGTTTTGTTTTATTCTTCTACATTTATTTCGCTCATCAGTGCATGCGTATTTCCTTCGGTGTCGTTGAAAAACACCATCCACGTTTCAGTTGAGCCCATTTTCGATATGGCATGTGGTTTATCGATAAATGCAACGCCACTTTTCTTCAACTTTTGATAGCTATCATTAATGTCGTTTACATTGAAATAAAGTACGGAACTTGCGGTTGAAAATTGTTCTTTTTCAGGCAAGCTAAGCATAAGTCGGACACCGTCGCAGTCAAAGAACGCCATTGTATCCGTGTTGAAGAGAAGCGGCAATTCAAGTGTATCTCTGTAAAATGAAATGGCCCTGTCGATGTCTATTACTGGTATGCCAATTTGACCTACACTGTTTATATTTGCTGATTGCAAAACTAGACCCCCTTGCTACAATTTGAATTCAGTTTATTATAGCATATAGTCTTATTAATCAAAAAATGGAGGGGGATAATAGATGTTCCTTACTTCTGGTTACAGAGGATTACAAAACGATGAGTTATGTTTATTCCATCATGTTTGAAGAAATTGGGGAATACATAAGAGATAAGTAGGAATGCTTCGGTCCATAAGAAAGTTTTTAAATAAAGGGATTGTAAAGGAAGCGTCGAAAGGAGTATTAAGGTCAAACTGCGCTTGGAGGAATTGTATTGTTACTTTACTTTTGAAATTTATCGTTTTCCTACTCATTAAATATTAATTAGGAGCCGATAATATGCTATATACAAATTCAACCGACGGAATTACATCGGATATGTTGCAAGGTTTTTTTGTAGATTGGCCAAATCCGCCAAATTCAGAAACACATTTAAAATTATTGAAGAACAGCAATACAGTAATTCTAGCAATGGATGAAAAAACGAGCCAAGTCGTTGGGTTTATCACGGCGATCAGTGATGGCGTTTTGTCTGCATACATTCCTTTACTCGAGGTTTTGCCAGAATATAAAAATGCCGGAATTGGTAAGGAATTAGTAGAAAGAATGTTAAAAGAACTACAGAATATTTATATGATTGATTTAATGTGCGACGTTGACTTGCAACCTTATTATGAACAGTTTGGAATGGCTAAATCGCGTGGGATGATCATTAGAAATTACGAAATGCAGGCGGGCAACTGAAACATTTGACTATCGCATAGATTTAACGAACAATCCAGAGATGTCGATGAGAATTCACTCATTGTCGTCTCTGGATTTATTTGAATAAAAGGCTTCCAATCTTTCGGCAGCTAATTTGTATGCCTTACTTTTGTCACGAGGACCAATTGCGATGACATCCATTTGGGGAATTGTTGTTTTAACTGGTTTGTAGATACACCTTATCGTTGTAGATTTGGATTTTATTTTTGCGAATCCACTTAAATCCCCATGAAGAGATCTAGCCACACCATCAGGGACAAAAAGCGGTCCTTGTATAGCACGCCTTATAATAAGTGCCAATATACTTGTTCTACTTCCTTTGTTGATGCCTTTTAGGTCTTGCTCAACCTCATGGATAAATTTTAAATTTACGTTATGCTTATTTATAAGGAATTCTTGTAAGTCATCTAAATTATTAATTTTCAAGTCTTAGTCCTCAATTTCTTTCATTAATTGCTCAAAGTCGATATCATCTTCGGCGAAAACATCTTTTAAGGATAAGTTGGCTTCACTATTCATTCTTTGGACTGCGATGTCCTCGATGATTTCATCTAATGCATTATCAAGCGCTTCTTTAGTTGCCAAAAGCTCTTCAAAATACTTTAAATCTAAAAATACGCCTTTTGCATTTTTGTTTTTTGCATTTTGAATAATGAAAACCTCTTCAGTTTCATTTATCGAAAAACGGTCAAGCATTTCAGTGAGTTTATTATGACGTGTAACATCAGTAATGTTATAAACATTATTTTTAAGAAAGTCTAGCGTGTCTGAACTGACGGTTTTCTTGGATTTGTCCATTATGGAAGCACTCACTTTCATCATTCCTTTCAGATAGTATATGCTTAGTTTAATAAATGTATTCTTATTATACTACTTTATCTGTGTTTAAAACAACACACATGAAGTGGGGTACTTGTTATTTTAGTTATTTTATTAAAATTACTGAATTGTATGCTATACTTAAAACAACTTTAAAGAGAAAGGACTGACGTGTGGACGATGATTAACTAATCTTTTATTCCGAGAAATTGAATGTTTGATTCAAACGGAAAACAGGATTGGTCTGTCCACTTTTAAGTCACCTCTTTGCACTTGCAACGGGATTTTTTGGGAACTTAAAATAGGGTAATAACTGACTGATCCTTCCGATTATCTTTCGGAGGGATTTTTGTGTCTCTCCGGATTGGAGGAGTAAGTATGCTTATGGGAACATTGAATGAGTTAATTGTTGCACACGGAGAAACGGTGATTCTGGACCGGGTGTCTGCGGACATTCCGGAAGGGGCTTGCATTGCTGTTGCCGGGGCGAATGGCGCGGGAAAGACTACGCTCCTTTCATTGCTGGCTAAAGAAATAGCACCCACTTCGGGTTCTGTCGGTTGGAATGGGAAAGCACCGTCAATCACGTATTTTAGGCAGGAGCAGAAAAATGAAGGAACCGCAGATTGGGAACAGGCGGATGCGCATATTTACCGAAGGAAATGGAAAGTTCCGGAGCGGGCGAAATATGTAACTGCAAGCGGCGGGGAACAGATGAAAATGCGTCTTGCGGCTGCGCTTGCTGAAAAGAGCGAACTTGTTCTATTGGATGAACCGACGAATCACTTGGATAGCGAGAGTTTGGAAGAATTGATTCGACTGATTAAGAATGGTATGGGAACGTATATGATTGTTTCCCACGATCGGCATTTCATTGACCGGACGGCGGATTTTATATTTGAAATTGAGCATGGGAAGTTGACGGTGTATACGGGAAATTATTCGGATTATCGAAAAAAGAAAGAGGCGGAGCGGAAAACCCAGCAGACGCATTATGCACAGCAGCAACGAAAAATTATACGAGTAGAAAGTCAGTTGGAGCAGTTGGGAGTGTGGTCGGAAAAAGCTCATAGAGAGTCGACAAAAAAGGGTGGTGCGAAAGAATATTTCCGGATGAAGGCGAAAAAACGCGACGTCCAAATTCGTTCGAAACGAAAAAGACTAGAAGGGGAATTGGAGAAGAATCGCATTGACAAGCCAGAAGACGAAGTGACGGTGTCGTTTGACGTAAAGAGTGAGAAGAAAAAAGGGAAACGGATATTGGAATTGAAAAATGTTCGGAAAGCATTTGGGACGCATGAACTGTTTGCAAACGTATCGTTCACCGTGCAGGCAGGGGAGCGAATTGGTCTTGTCGGCCCGAATGGTTCGGGGAAATCGACGCTGTTCAGGATGGCGTTAGGGGAAGAGAGTTATGAAGGTGAATTGTGGAAAACGTCGGGGATGAAGATTGGTTATTTGAGCCAGACAGTGCTCGACCTTCCCGAAGATGTGACGATGGCGGAGTATTTTCATGCAGATACGTTCCATGAACAAGGGATGATTCGCATCAATTTGACGAATCTCGGATTTTCAGAAAAACAGTGGGACCTCCCACTCTCTGCACTTAGCCAGGGCGAACGTGTAAAGGTGAAGTTGATGCAGTTCATTCTGGAAGGGACGGATGTATTGCTGTTGGATGAACCGACGAATCATCTTGACCTTCCTTCAAGGGAAGAGCTTGAAAAGACGTTGCAGACGTTTCCTGGAACGTTGCTGTTTGCCTCGCATGATCGCTATTTCACAGAGCGCATGGCGAACGGGCTCCTGATCTTTGAAAATGGGACGATTCAGAAAGTCCCGATGACTTATGTGGAATGGCAAGAGCGAGGGACTGTGGTGCAACCGGAAAAGAAAGAGGAAGAACGGCTTCGCCTTGAAACAGAACTGCAGGCGGTACTTGGGAAATTGAGTTTGATGAAACCGAATGATAAGGGATATGCCGAGCTGGATAAGACTTTTCTTGAGTTGAGTGGGTTGTCAAGAGATTTGAAATGAATAGAGAATGGCAAAGAGGATTTACTCTTTGTCATTTCCTAAATTCTTTTATTAATTGATATACTAAATGAGAGGTGGTAATTATGGTTTACTTACATGGTTTTTCATTTCCAAATGAGGGAATAGAATTTGACTTTTTCATGAAAATAAAAAGAACGTGCTACGACTCGTTTTATCCATTTAAAATAGTATTATTCAAACAACATAAATAGAAAATTACTTTCTCCTTTACAACCTAAACATCTTTCGCTATCATGTAAGTTGGTGACTACTTACATCGAGGGAGGGGGAGTAAAGTGAAACAATGAAGGTGGAGTATTTTTTTACTCGTAATGGGTGTGTGTACTAACTAACCTACGGACAAGGAGGAAACATATGTTTATTTCAAAGGGCATCGTAAAGTTAATAAAAAACTTTCCAGTAAAGTCTATCTTCATAACGATAATTGTCGTTGCTTTACTGGCGGTTGGGGCAAGTAATATATACATGGGTACAGGGAACGACACTTTGGTGAAAAGTAGTTCTGACGTGTATAAGGATAACTTAATGTTAGAGGAGGAATTTGGTGGAGAGTCAATTATTATCTTGTATGAAGCAAAAGATTTACTGACTCCCGCAAATTTATCACATATGAAAGGTTTAGGGAATGTGCTTGAAACGAGTGATTCAATTTACAGTGTGATGAGCCCAGTTACGCTTATCGATAGGATGGCAGGTAAACAATCGGATAAGTTTAAAGAAGGCATCTCGGGAATAATCGATGGATTAGATGAAATGGGTGAAAAGCAACAAACAATAGGTGAAAACATGGCGTCAATTTATAGTTATTCAGATATCATGACACCCGGAATACCTAGGAATCAGGCGACACTGGATAATATGATTTATGTGGACGGCGAACTTCGTCCCATGTTTGGTGATGTAGTTGTTGATGAGCATCATATGCTGATGATGATAAAGTTTAAGGGTAATACAGATGACACTACGAAAAGCGAGCTTGTTGATAGGATTCATTTGTATTTAGATACGGAACAATTGGACGGATTAACTACAATCGTATCGGGAAAACCTGTTCTTGACGATGCCGTTCGAACATCAATGAAAGATAGTATGGAAAAAATGATGGGTCTGGCGCTATTGGTAATGGTTGTCGTTTTATTCTTCGTCTTTAAGGTACGTTGGCGCATCTTACCATTGGTAATTGTTTTAGTAGCAGTAATTGGAACAGTAGGTTTAATGGGTTGGTTACAAATCCCGATTACAATGGTTTCGATGGCCGTTTTCCCAATATTAATTGGACTAGGAATAGATTATGCCATTCAGTTTCAAAATCGTTATGCAGAGGAAATGGCTAAGGAGGATACCGATGAATACTCAAAAGAATAAAGTGAAAAAAAGTTTGTATAAAACAGTTACAAAGATGGTTCCAGCGGTATTCACGGCATTAGTTGCTACTGGACTTGGATTTATTGCACTTTATACGTCACCTGTGCCAATGATTCAAGACTTCGGGAAAATGTTAACAATCGGATTAGTCGTCAGCTTCTTTTTAGGTGTATTTCTCTTAATTCCAATCCTGTTTACGAGAGATTACTTCTTTAGTAATACGAAGAAGAAAACAAAAGAACAACAGGTGGAAAAAAGATTAAAACCATCAAAAGTCGATGCCCTTCTTGATTGGTTCACTAAGAAAACAATCGCTTTTCGCTGGCTCATTATCGCGCTCGCATTTAGTGCGGCGGCATTTGGGATATGGGTAGATCTAGATGCCAACGTGGAAACAGATGTCGAAACATTCATGCCGCAAGATACACAGGAATTAAAAGACATTCACAAATTACGAGATATTATCGGTTCAACAGATCAAGTCTCAATCGTATATGAGGGTGACAATATTACTTCGAATCAAGTAATTAAGTGGGTGGATAAGCTAACAGCAACAATTGGTTTGGAATTCCCCAATGTCGTTGTTGATACAAAATCAATTACGAGCATTGTGAAGCTCATGAATGATGGGGAGTTACCTGATGGTGCAGCTTTCAGTGAACAAATTGTTGACCTACCAGAAGATCAGCTGAAACTCTTCTTAAATGAATCCCAAACAAAGGGTGTTATTACGGTTGGGATTGAACACTTGGAGACGGAAGATTTGCAGTTATTTATCAAAGACTTAGGAATTTATTTGCAGAAGCATGAAATGGACGCGATTAAAACAACTATTACAGGAAAGTCGGTCTTAGATGTAGAGATGATTAAAGGATTAACGACTGGAAGATATCAAATGACATTGCTCGGAATGGGGCTCGTATTTTTCGGTTTGTTACTTATTTATCGTCATCCAATTAAAGCGTTTATTCCATTATTACCGATTCTGTTTATCGTTGGTTGGTCTGGCTTGGCGATGCACTTTTTAGATATAAGTTACACACCGCTCACTGCTACACTCGGCGCATTAATTATCGGGATTGGTACAGAGTTTACTGTATTGGTGATGGAGAGATTTTATGAAGAAAGAAAGAACGGCTCTCAAAGTGTGGATGCAATTCAAATTACGAACAAGAAAATTGGTAAAGCTATTTTTGCATCAGCCCTGACAACAATTGGTGGCTTTAGTGCATTACTTGCATCTGATTTTGTAATATTAAATAACTTTGGACAAATGACATTGATCAACATTTCGTTTGCATTATTTTCAACAATTGTTGTTATGCCCCCAATCTTGATCATTTTAGATCGATTTGTAAAAGTAAAAGGGGTACACTAGTAGATAGTACACGAGAAAATATGTAGTTGAGGTGAGTAGATTTGCGTGATAAAACGGAACAAATTTTTAAAGGGGCCATCGCCGTATTTATTAAAAAGGGACTTCAAGGAACAACACAGGAAATCGCTAAAGAAGCGGATGTAGCGGAAGTAACATTATTTCGAAGGTTTTCCACTAAACAAAACCTGTTTAGTACCGTTCTTAAGAGTATATTAGAAAAGAAGTTTGGTTCCTATATTTTAGAACTTGCAAAAGAGAAAGATACTGAGTTATTTTTAATGAATGTAATCGAAAACAGATTAGAAGTATTATCCGAAAATGTTGACTTAGTAAAAATGCTTCTATCGGAAAGTTTAAAAGGTAATTTAACGGATGAAATTAACTTACCAAAAATTATTTTTATAAGCTTAAAAAAAGGCTTAACATTTCATTTTAAGATGATTGACAAAACAGTTGATATAGACTTTTGTGCCAGGCAGTTAGGGGGGATATTTCTAAGTTATGTTGTATTACCTAACGACCAACCATTTAATCAGCTAACAAAAGAAGAGAAGCAAGTTGTGGCAAGAAAGCACGCAAAATCAGTACTTGCAACAATAGGGGAGAACGACTTATTATAAACAGCCCATCTTTGAGCCTTTGCTCAAAGAAGGGCTGTTTTTCCTCTCTCCTATAAACCAACCCTAAAAAGGCATCTTAAATTCCTGTGCATTTTCAATCACGTCAGTTGGAACAACTACCGGGTCGATTTCGTTAAAGGCGCTATGCGTATAGGTGATATCTTCAATCGAATGGAATGAATTTTGCTGCCAGGTTCTAGAATAATTCAGAGTTCTATGAGAACCTGGTACTCTTAACTCAGGCGACAGTGAGAAATAGGTGGGGGATTAGGCTAGAATCCCGATGGTGTATAATAATATTGTAAAGTGCAAGGATGATACAAACGCAACTTTCAAACGATAAGTTCTATTTTGAAAAAAACTTCAAATAATTCGCATGTCCATTAGGCTGAATTGGCAAAAAAGGGGCTTCCGGACGTATTGTAAATCGAATAGTTGAGAAGAACTTTTAAAAGAAAATACATGCTCTGCTCGTTTTACGACGATCGTAGAAAAGAAAGGATGTTGACCAATGATCCATACAATGGGACTTACAGAAGACGATGAACTGATCTTTGACTTCCCGCTGGAGGAGATTTCGAAACGGTCACTAAAATGGTACTGGGTGGACTTCGATCAGCCGGATACAAAGGAAGAATCGATGCTGCATTCGGTATTTAATTTTCATCCACTCGCTATTGAGGACTGTTTGAATCGTTTACAGCGGCCGAAGGTAGATTACTATGATTCGTATGCTTTCTTTGTTCTGCATTCCATATGCCATAAGGATTTAACTGCTGAAGAACTCAATTTATTCCTTGGTGAAAACTTTATTGTTACGTTTCATTATAATGAGATTCAAGAACTAAAAAAGGCGCGTGAAAGGATCATTCAGAATTCAAATAAGTGGGTTCGCGGCCATGTTTTTGCGGCTCATCATATCATTGACGAAGTGGTCGACCATTACTTCCCTATCCTTTATAAAATTGAAGATCATTTGGACGAGATAGAAGATCAGCTATCTCCTTCTACAATCCATTTGTCGATGAATTTTGTATTTGAAGTACGTAGCGATTTACTGCGCTTACGGCGAACGATTTTCCCAATGAGGGAGCTTTTATACCGAATGCTTTATTCGGAAAGATTGGGCCTTACCCCCGATGAGCATGTTTATTTCACGGATATTTATGATCACTTGCTGCGGCTCGGTGAAATCATTGAAGCGAACCGCGAATTGACGTCGGATATAAGGGATAGCCAATTATCAATCAATTCGAACCGGATGAATGGGATTATGATGACGTTGACGATTATCTCATCTATCTTTATTCCATTAACGTTCATAGCAGGCGTATACGGGATGAATTTCGATTTTATGCCCGAGCTGCATTGGAAGTATGGCTATCTAATTGTTCTTGTAACGATGCTTATTTTGGGGACTGTCATGATGATGTGGTTTAAACATAAAGGATGGCTTCGTATCTTTAAATCGTAAGCCGCTTATTGGCATGAAAATAGTATGGGTATTAATTTTGGTACCAGAGATTGTCGCAAGACTTACCACTAGTTGCCAATGAGTTTACCAATGGGGTAACGTCAGGAAAGTACGAATTTACAACTTTAAGGATTTTGAAAGATGAAATAGCCTAACCCCTTCGTATCTTCACGAGGGATTAGGCTTACGATCTTCAAAAATCGCTACCCGATAGCTCACTATCGTATTATCACCATTTGCCTTCTGCTAAAACAAAAGCACTACCACCTATTTGTATTGTGTACTTGGAATTACGTTTAGTAGCTAATGCTTTTAATAATGATTTCCTATTAATCGAATAACCTTGTTCAACTGAATAACTTATATCCTGACTATCAAAAAAGTTATGTTCTAATAAATACCCAGCTAAATTTCCGTTAGCACTCCCCATCAACCGAAGCCGTTAATTAAATTTCGTTGTTTTTTCTTTCAGTTTTATATTCTATTTTGGTTTTATTTTTCTTCGAATGATGAAATAAATCCCTAATCCAACGAATAATAGAAAAATGAGGACCGGCAAGTTTCCGATAAAAAACACAATTAATCCCGAACCCGTCGCAAGAATAAAGTTAGTACTTGTTGCAAGTTGTTTTTTCGTTTTTTCCCATGTATCTAAATTCTTACTCTCAAGCCCCGGAACAATGATCCGATTCTCAAACATAGATATTTCAACTGTCGAAAATGAAGTTTGGTTTTCAAAGTACTTCATCTTTCCCACGATGAGTTCGATTTCTTCCTGGATTTTAGCTAAATCAGAAGATATTTTCAATAAATCCTCCGTTTTTTCTGCATTACCCATAAACTCAAGTAGCCTTTCCTCTACAGCCCGTTTTGATTTTACTCTTGATTCTAAATCGATATATTGCTCTGTAATATCATCCCCGGTTACATAGCGTTTCGGGATATCAGCCGCTTCTCCTTCAGCATCCGATAAAAAACTTTGGAAATGCTTCTCCGGAATTCGAACGGTTATTTTACCACTTACACGTTCTTCGTTTTCTCGAAACACATTCGATTCAACGATGTAACCTCCATATTCACTTACCTTTTTTTCTATAGTTAGCAGAGCATTTTCAAGATTTTTCACATTTATCTGCAATTCAGCTCGGTGGATGATCATTCGATTCGTTGGCGCCACCTCAGATTCCACGTCTGCTGACTCCTCTTCACTTAAGCTCTTTTCTTTTTTGTCCATTGCCATGTCATTTGAACTTTTCGAAGACTCCATTTGAACATCATCCTTAGCGCGATCCGAGCTACAAGACGCCATGAGAACAAATAAACTTGATAATAATAGGATGAAAATTGCCTTTCTCATTATCCAATCCCCCCTATCTATTTAACCTATGAGACGGTTTAATATAATAAAGGTTACATTTCCCAAATTATTCACAAGAAAAAACGCTAGACTTTCCCTCGTTTAAGGGTGCCTCTGCACCAAACATCCAAGGGGGGAGGAATACGATGAACTACGAAACATTTCAACGAATTAATGGATGGTGAAAATAAAAGCTGACTATTAAATAGCCCAAGTTAAGACCCTCCGCGATAAGATCACCTGCCGCGGCACCCAATGCAAATGTGAATAGTATTGCTAACCAGTGGAATATTTCCCGCTAAGTCGTATAGATGGAGTGAATGGACAATGTCGTTAGAGTAAAATATATTCCTGCAAATATTTTACTCTAACAGAAATTGTACAGCTACAAGTTATAATTATTTCTGCGGATGGATCAAGTGTGTTTCGGAACAACTTTCGCAGAAGGAAGTATGATAAATGAAGTTGAATCTATCTGTTTGTCTGATAACAAATTTCGAAAGTGGGCATATACATGACAATAATTCAAAGTATAATCAGTTTCATACTGCATATTGATGAACATTTGGTCGAAATTATCCGAAACTTTGGTGCTTGGTCATATGCGATTTTATTTTTAATCGTGTTTGTTGAAACCGGCCTTGTGATTTTCCCTTTCTTACCGGGTGATTCTTTGCTGTTTGCAAGCTGGGCTCTTGCTGCAATGGGGGCATTTAACATTGCCTTACTCCTCCTAGTCTTCTTTTTTGCGGCTGTAATCGGCGATACGGTAAATTATCATATTGGTAAGAAAGTAGGGACTACAATCTCTTCAGTCAGCTATTATTAGTGTCATGCAGGGGCGTTTGAAAAAAAGTTGAATGGAACAGATTTCCAGCAGGAAAATGTCACTATCTTTAGGGTTGGATTTGAGGGTATTGTTTCAGCACTTCGGAGGGAAATGTGTTTACTTTTCATTCGTAGTAAAGAGTGGGTTTTTAATATCTTCACAGTGCTGGAAACAATTGAAGGGGGATGGCATTGGAACATATAATTACGAATGATATACTTGCTGTATGTAGTAGTGAATATTCAGTAAGAACGGTATTCCGCAATCGGGAGGGTTATTACTTTTTAGGTGAATGTCCATATGAAGTACTTACTGCTGGTTTGATAGTTACGATTATTTTAACGGTCATTGAGTTAATTAAACAGAAACGTAAAATAGATAATTTGCCTGAAGCAGATAAACGAGTTATTCGCACTGTTTCTCGCAGCTTTGCATATGTATCGCAGGAATAGGCTCTCTTATCGTAAAAAGAGGGTATGAGAAGAATATACTATAATCTTTAAACTCCACTACAGAGCGCGGCTGTTGCATAAGTTTTGTGTTTCAATCGGGCCAAATCGTAAGAAAAAAAAGGAGGAGCTCAATTGTTTAAACGTAAATTATACTGTACAAATTGCAATAGAGAAATTGAAGATGATGAAGAAATATATGCGAAAATGAAAGTTCCAAAGCATTCTATTATGGTTGAAATTAAAGCATATTTAAAGAAGAAAAGTGAAATCTTCTGTACAGCCTGTTTTGAACAAATCAAGTAATTCAATCAATCCATAATCGCGCGATTGTATAAGAATGATGAATATTGTATATGGTAAACTGGTAAATCTGAGTGAAGTCTGTTTTCATAAGGATGGAGATAAAGATGCTTAGGGAAGAAGTGGAAAATTATTGAAAAGGGGAGAAAAAATAATGATTAATAAAATCGGTCAAATCATGTTATATGTAAACAACCAAGATGAGGCAGTGAATTTTTGGACAGAAAAAGTTGGATTTACCGTAATTTCAGATGAAGATAATGGTCAAGGAATGAGATGGATTGAAATAGCACCAACAAAAGAAGCTGAAACAAGTATTATACTTCACAACAAGGGAATAATTGCTGAAATGCAGCCAGAATTGAATCTGGGCACACCTTCTTTAATGTTCTTCTCGGAAGATCTCGATAAGTTACATAGCACCCTGTCAAATAAAAATATCACAGTCGGGGAAATTGTAAATATGCCTTCGGGAAAGGTATTTAATTTTGCCGATAGCGAACAAAATTATTTCGCGGTTATGGAAAAAAACGAATAACTAATAGTAGCACGTCGCATAGTTTCATGCACAGGCACCTTTCATTTTAAAGCAAGGCTTCCCATTAGTTGACCAAACTATTGAGAAGCCTTTTTTGTTTTTATTCGTACTATTGGCAGTGATTTTTATTCACCTTTACTAATAGATCGACTGTAATCAAACTTTATATCCTTCATTTAATAAATTATGAAACATTTCCTATAACCTATTCGTGTAAGGGGTAGAAGAACGTTATAGGGGAGAGATAATGAATGTCTACGATAAAAATAGAAGGATTAAGTAAGTCTTATGGAAAGGTTCAAGTGTTAAAAGATGTTGACCTTTAAATAGATACGGACTTGTTTGGTTTACTGGGACCGAATGGGGCTGGTAAAACTACATTAATGAAGGTTTTAAGTATGATTCTTCCGTGGAACGATGGATAAGTCACATTATATGATTTTGATCTTTCAAAAGAAGGGGATAAGATTCGGAAATGACAATTGAAAGATACTTAATATATATGGCTTTCCAAAAAGGAATTCGCCATAAGCTTGTTAAATCTTTATTAAATGAGTGGTTAAGAGATGCTAATTTAGTTGAACTTAAAAGAAGAAAGCTTCGGAACCTTTCAGGGGTTTTTGAAGGCGTAAGTGTATTCCGTTATTTAACTGAGCACAAATGGTAAGGGTGGATAGCATTAGAACTTGCAATTATGAGTGCTATACTTACTGTATGTAATAGTGAATATTCAGTAAGAACGGTATTCCGCAAATGGGTCATTATACGAAACAATACTTTATAAGTAAATTAGTTTGTGATGAATTGAATGGAGGTAAATTATTGAAAAAAATGCTAATTCTTTCACCGATACTTATTATTATTTTTGGCATAGTATTGAATTTTTCGGAATTTTTAAAATGAGCAAGCGTTAATTTATTAATGGATTTCGATAATCGGGGGCGATAACTGCATACGTTCCGCAATTAAATTGGGCCATTACTGGAATAAAAGTTGGTGCTTATTTTGGGAATGATGACTATATAGCTTAGTAAGACAACCAGAATTAACGAAAACAGGATAACTGTGTAAGGGTTTGTAACTTTTGTTCGCTAATAACGTCTATACAAACGAGGTGATGTTTTGAAAAGACTAATTATTTTGTTTACTGTAATTGGACTTGTATTAGTTGGATGTAGTCAAGATGCAAAAAGTGGTAGTGTTGAAAAAAATGATTCAACAAAACAGAGAGTTTATAGCAGTTCATGGGATGGTAATCCCATAATTGTTAAACAAAGAAACAAAAACGATGAGTACGAAACAGTAAATGAGATAACGGATACCGATAAAGCTGAAAAACTTATAAATGCTTTGAAAAATGCGGCTTGGCAAGAAAATGTTAAAGTGGCTATACGCCCTCCAGACTATCAATTCTCTTGGAATTCATTTAAACATGACGTTTGGATAAATCAAGAATCTAAAAGAATAGAATTAATAATTCAAAGGCAATCTAATTATGGAACTTTGTCTAAAGTTTCTTCTGAAAATGTATTTGAAATCTTAACGGGTGAAAAGTTTGAAGATTATAAGTAATTAACTCAACTTTCGCACCTAAGCAAACGGCATCATCAATTGCCTTCATTAGCCTTATTGACGATTTAATATGACTCTTGACAATTAAAAGTAAATAAAAAATACCTCTTTTTGGTATAGTGAGATTATCGAGAAATCACTACCAAATAGAAGAGGTGCTTCCTATTTGATAGATCAAAACCATGACAATAATCAACTTCCAAATGAAATGAAAGCTGTATGTAGTACTGAGTATTCAGTAAGGACGGCATTCCGGAATCAGGCCAAATTATAGGTGAAAAAGAATTCAGATAACCTTTTTAGAGAGGAGATGTTTTAAATCTTTTTTACGTCAAAAAAGGATATTGTATACTTTTCAGCGGTTTGGTTAGCAATAACTTTGATCTTTTTAAGTATCATAATAAATTTTTCATTAAGTGTATTTAATCTTATTTTGGGATTGATAGGCTTAATGGCGGTAGGCTTGCTAGTCTGGATGTGGTTTGGTACAGGATATCGAATTGGAAATGTGACGATTAAAATTGAAAATGGTCCATTCAGATCTAAAGTCACTATAAATGAGATCAAAAAAATTAGTAAAAGAAGAAGTCTTTTGGCAACACCTGCTTTATCAGTCGGTAGGTTGGTATTACAATGTGGTAAATATAATGAGATACTTTTGTCACCTAAGAATGAGAATAAATTTATTGAGTTATTATTAACTAAAAATCCTCAAATAAAAATAGATGAAAAAATATCTATAACCTAAATAATCGGGCCAGATAATCAATAAAGGTTTTTTGAATTTACAAGCAGATTATTGAAAAGAGAGGTTTACCATGAGAGATAGAGGTTCTGCTGTACTTATTAAAAATAGAAAAGTGGCATTAATAAAAAGAACTAAAAATGGTGTGACCTATTACGTCTTTCCAGGTGGAGGTATAGAACTAGGAGAAACTCCAGAGGTGGCAACAAAAAGAGAAGCTTATGAAGAATTGGGCGTTGACATTGACGTAAAAAATTGTATTGCTGAAATTGATTTTGAGGGAAAGCAATTTTTCTTTTTAGGAGATATCGTTGGTGGAGTTTTTGGTACTGGCCAAGGTGAAGAATTTTTAGATAAAAATAAAGGTGCTTATATTCCTGAGTGGGTGGATATAGATGACCTTCTCTTCATTGATGTTAAACCAAAGGTAGTTGCCGAAAAAGTACAATCTTTATTCAAGTAACAATCGCGGTTTTGGAGGATTTATGAACGTTGTTGAATCTAACACATATAGAAATATGTTCAAATTGTAAAAGTCTCTCTTATATATATAAGTAGTGCTTTATCTAACCAGAGATGGGATCATCTCTCACTTTTTCGCGTGTTATAAAACATATCAGTAGATTGTTGGATAAGTGTTACTAGAACATTTTAAAAAGACTGTGAAGAATTCAGAATAAAGATTATGCATCCAGTTCAATTGAATGAGACGCTCCATATCATAGAAGCTTATACTTCGAGCCGACTTTGCTTATCGTCATTTTACTTGGGGGAAGAGGGGATTCACTAGTTTGTTCACTCGTAGTGCCTGAAGTCCCTTCAGTTTATCATAACAGCGGGATATAAATGCAGTTTTTCACAACTAAAAAACTACGTAAAACACCAATCTATATAATGCCTATTGAAATAGTGTGCTTTAACTCTTGACAAGGTCAAATGCATAGCTTAAAGTAAGTACCAACAACTTCATATTTCTTATTTAGAGAAGCTTAGGGACTGGCCCGATGAAGCTTCAGCAACCTCCGTGTCGTGGAAAGGTGCTAAATCCAGCAAGAGAACGTTCTTGGAAGATAAGAGCCGCAGTGTAAAATCGGATTCCTCTTTTCTTTTGAAAAGGGGGATTTTTTTATGGGCTGTATATGTTGAATTAAATAAACCTACTAAAAATGCTTGGCGCAAGGGAATGCCTTCTGCGGGAATAGGCGAGCGCAGATGAAGGGAGATGGTTAAGGATTTTCTTTTTAGTAAGAATCTTTATCTTAACTAATATATATCAAAACAGATACATAAAAAATGATTCAATGGTGAAAAGACTTTTAAATAATCTAAATGAAAAGGGAGCTAATTGATATGAAAATTTCTAATCTAAACATAAAGTTTCTATTACTTATGATATTAAGCCTACTTGTTGTTTCAGGGTGTAATGTAGGTGTGGATGATGCAGTCAACGCCGAAGTTGAAAAAAGTGTGTTAACTATTGGGAATACAACGGATATAGAAAGCTTTGATGTTCATAACAATAATGCAACAGTGAGTGAGTCGGTAATGGTAAATATATTTGAGTATTTACTAAGGGCGGATGGCAACGGTGGTTATATTCCGTTATTGGCTACGGATTGGGAGCAGATTAATGATACAACTTGGCGCTTTTCTTTGCGGGATAACGTCGCTTTTCATAACGGAGACCCTTTTTCATCTGAGGATGTTAAATATACGCTAGAAAGAGTTGCGAAGGATAGTTCATTGAAAGCACATACGTATTATAAAAATATTGAAGAGGTCCAAATAGTTGATGAGCATACAGTTGATATCATTTCAAGTAACCCAGACCCATTGATGTTGAATCGATTATCTAAAATGGGCGCTGGAATGCTACCAGCTAAATATATTGATGAGGTAGGAATTGAAAAGTTTTTGAGTAATCCAATAGGGACTGGTCCTTTTCAATTCGAAGAAAGAATTATAGACGATAAAGTAGTTTTAGTGAAATATGAAAACTACTATGGAAATAAACCTGTTTGGGAGAAAGTTGTATTTCGTGCAATTCCAGAAACTTCAACGCGTGTCTCTGAACTATTAACGGGTGGAATTGATATTGCAGCAGGTGTTCCAGCTTCAGATGTAGAGCGTATTGAAAAAACGGCCGATAAAACCGTCGTGAAAAATACTATTCAACGGGTTCTTCAAATAATTATTAGGCATACAGATGGAACTCCAACCGCAGACAATAGGGTAAGGGAAGCAATTGATTTTGCGATTGATAAAAAAACTTTAATTGAAAGCATTGCGGGAGGAGCGGGCGTTCTAACAAGAACATCAATAACACCCGGTAACTTTGGAGGGGATCCAAGTTTGTATGAACAATCACTCTATGATTTAGAAAAAGCGAAACAATTATTACAAGAGGCTGGTTATACAGAACAGGGTCCTGAAATATCATTGTCGTCCTCATCCCAATATAAAGAGTATTCCGAGATAGTTGCAGCAATGCTGACAAAAGCTGGATTTGAAATTAAGTTAGATATTCTCGAACCTAGTGCATTCAGCGAAAAGTTTGCTTCTAAATCTATGGGTGAATTATTTATGATTGGAATTGGAAATTCAATGAATGATGCATCTAACAACTATGCAAGATATTTATTTGACGATGCATTGGGTGAAACTGATTACAATAATCCGGAAGTCGAATCACTACTCCAAGAAGCTTTAGTTTCAATGGATCCAGAAATTCGAGAAAAAAATTATCAGCAAGTTCAACAAATATTTGCCGAAGAACGTCCGGCTATTTACCTCTTCCAAATGGAAGGCATATACGGGATTGATGAAGCTATTAAATTTGAACCACGCAAGGATGAGGTATATTACGTAAATGAGATTTTGTTTTCATCAAAGTAACGCTGTACACTATTAAACGAAGTTTCGGAGGTAGGGGGTAAAATCTTTTACTTGTAAAACTTTGTATTGTTACATATTGCAGTTGCAGTGTTTCAAGTTATTTGGTGAAACAAGGGGGATAGAAGATGGGGAAATATTTACTTAAGTCTTTGCTACAAGTTATTCCTGTTCTTTTAATTATTTCACTTATCGTTTTCATTCTAATCCGTGTAGTGGGTGATCCAGTTGTTTTGATGCTTCCGGATACGGCGACCGATGAAGATCGTTCAATTTTAACTGAATCATTGGGATTAAACGAGCCGTTGTACTATCAGTATTGGAACTTTTTAATTAATGCAGTTACGGGTGATTTTGGTTCATCTTTTCACTATAGTCAACCTGCTCTTCCACTTGTCCTTTCAAGACTACCTGCAAGTTTTGAGTTGGCTATAGCTGCCATGGGTGTGGCAATTATTATAGCTATTCCATTAGGCGTTATCTCGGCCATAAAACGCAATTCATATGCGGATTTGCTGATTTCTGGGGTATCTGCGGTAGGAAAGGCAATGCCGAATTTTTGGGTTGGAATTATGCTTATTCTTTTACTTTCAGTAGTGTTAGGAATATTTCCTGTATCAGGACGCGGAACGCTCGCACATTTAGTTTTGCCGGCCACAACAATCGGGATTGGCCTATCGGCACAAATGGCAAGAATGGTTCGCTCTAGCATGCTTGAAATATTAAGTCTGGACTATATACGTACAGCAAGAAGTAAAGGTATACCAGAATATAAGGTAATAATTAAACATGCTTTAAGAAATGGTTTGAATTCAGTTGTCACGATAATCAGCCTACAATTCGCGGGATTAATAGGAGGAATGTTAATAACTGAAACCGTCTTTTCCTGGCCTGGATTGGGACAGCTACTTGTGACTGCTATCAATAATTATGATATGTCTATTGTTCAAGCCGCTGTATTCGTCATTGCAATATTTGTTATAATAATTAATCTTTTAACGGATGTTGTGTATCGATTATTGGATCCTCGAATTAGGCATAGTTAAAACAAGGAGGTAACCTCTTGACATCAACCCCTAGAATGAAACCCGCTTTAATTAATCAAGGGACACAACTAATAAACAATAAAAACAAAGGAAAAAAGTTATTTTCCCTTCTAGTGAAAAGTAAAACAGGGTTAATAGGAGTAATACTGGTTGTAAGTATTTTATTGATTTCCATATTTGCTCCGTTTTTAGCTACTCATGACCCTGCGGAAACAGATCCAATCCATCGGTTACAACCTCCCGTTTGGCTTGAAAGCGGAACAACGGACCATGTTCTCGGAACAGATAATCTAGGAAGAGATATTTGGAGTAGACTCGTTTATGGATCTCGCATATCAATTATTGTTGGAATCGGGGCAGTTATTGTGTCGGGGTCCATAGGCTCCATATTAGGATTACTTGCCGGCTACCATGGAAGATGGGTTAATGCCTTAATAATGCGGTTAGCGGATTCCTTCTTAGCAATTCCGACAATCCTTCTTATGCTGGTCGTTTTGGCAGTAGTGGGTCCTGGAATAATCACATTAATATTTGTTATAGGTGTAACAAATTGGGTATCGTATGCCCGGGTAATACGTGGTGAAGTATTAAGTATAAAAGAACAAGATTATATTAAAGCTGCAAAAGGGATTGGCGCTAAGAACAACCGCATTTTGTTCAGACATATACTACCAAATGTATATTCTTCTTTAATTGTTATATCAACCCTGAACGTTGCAACAGCTATTATACTAGAAGCTTCATTAAGTTTTCTTGGACTCGGAATTAAACCACCGGATGTATCATGGGGAGGAATTTTAAGCGACGGCCGACAGTATATCGCCACAAGCTGGTGGGTAGCAACATTCCCAGGTCTTGCAATTACAATAACCGTTTTGGGAATTATCTTTTTAGGCGACTGGCTTCGCGATGTAATAGATCCCCATATGAAAACTAACGAATAAATTTGAAAGTAGGAGCGACCGTGACTCGTGAATTACTTGAAGTACATTCATTAAAAACATATTTTAAAACCGATAATGGTATAGTGCCTTCAGTTAATGGAGTTAGTTTTTCGGTTAGTAGCGGAGAAACATTAGCAATTGTTGGTGAATCTGGGTGCGGAAAAAGTGTAACTTCCCTGTCGATCATGGGGCTCGTCTCCCCACCCGGTGAAGTAGTAGATGGAGAAATAATATTTGATGGAGTAGATCTACGTAAGCTGTCTCCTAAAATGATGAATAAGTACAGAGGCAACGATATCTCTATGATATTTCAGGAACCAATGACCTCTTTAAATCCAGTTTACACTATCGGTAATCAAATTAGCGAGGTCATACGTCAACATCAGAAAATAACCAAAAAGGCGGCAACGAAAAGTTGTCTTAGCATACTTAAACGTGTTGGAATTCCAAATGCAGAGGATATTGTTAATCAATTTCCACATCAGCTCTCTGGTGGAATGAGACAAAGGGTAATGATAGCTATGGCACTTGTTTGTATGCCAAAGCTTTTGATTGCGGATGAGCCAACGACGGCTCTAGATGTCACTATCCAGGCTCAAATACTAAGCCTAATTTCAATATTAAGTAAAGAGGAAAATATGGGAGTCATATTAATCACACATGATTTGGGAGTAGTTGCAGAAATGGCAGATCGAGTAGTCGTCATGTATGCCGGAGAAGTTGTGGAGGAAGCAAATGTATACGACTTATTTGAGCGACCTGGACACCCCTATACAATTGGTTTAATGAATTCTATTCCAGTAATTGGTGAGCCAAAAGAAGTATTGGATTCAATCGAGGGAATGGTTCCAAACCTTTTAGAACTTCCAAACGGTTGTACATTTCATCCAAGATGTCCTTACGCAATAAAAGATTGCTTGACGGTGAGGCCAGATTTGATAGAAAAGTATGAAGGGCACAAAGTAAGATGCATTCGGACGAAGGAGCTATCTATATGAAAATGGAATCCGTTGATGAAAAGCCTCTATTAGAAGTGAAAGATATAAAAAAATACTATCCAATTAAGAAAAACTTGTTTTCCATTAATAAAAAGTACGTGAAAGCAGTAGATGGGTTAAATTTTACAGTGATGAAAGGAGAGACATTCGGGATAGTTGGAGAATCGGGCTGTGGAAAATCAACTATCGGACAAATCATTACACAGCACTTAGATCCAACTGAAGGTGAAATTTGGTTTGAAGGTGAAAACATTAGCAAGTTTTCTGACAAGAAAATACGTGAGAATAGAAAAAATCTGCAATTTATTTTTCAGGATCCCTTTTCTTCTCTAAATCCGCGAAAGAAGGTATTTGATATTGTTTCAGAGCCACTGATTGTACATAATCTTGCGAAGGGTAATGAATTAAGAAAGCAGGTTTTAGATTTATTTGAAACTGTGGGTATAAGCGAGCATCAGGTAGATCGCTATCCACATGAATTTAGCGGTGGTCAAAGACAGCGAATTGGTATAGCACGCGCATTGGCACTGAAACCAAAACTAATTGTTTGTGATGAGCCAGTATCCGCATTGGATGTTTCGATTCAAGCCCAAATATTAAATTTACTAAAGGATCTTCAAAAAAAGTTTCAACTAACCTATATTTTTATTGCTCATGGCTTACCTTCTGTTTATCATATAAGCGACCGGATTGCAGTTATGTACTTTGGTAAAATTGTTGAAATTGCTAGCCGAGATGACCTATTCTCAAAAATGAAACATCCATATACAGAAGCATTGCTTTCCGCAATACCAATATCAAACCCAAGGCTTAGAAAAAAACGTGTTTTGTTATCGGAAGAAATGCCAAACCCAGCCAACCCTCCCACTGGATGTGCTTTTCACACTAGATGTCCATATGTACAGCCATTATGCAAAGAGATTACGCCATCTTTAATAATGCAGGATTCAAATCATTTTGTCGCCTGTCACTATCCTTTAGAAATGAAAGATTAAAAATCAATTGGGCCTAAATAAATATTATAGTGTTCAAGAATAAGTGACAGAGTAATTTTTCCCCTGCGTTTTCTTATTTATGCCGCATTCGAAACAAAGTATGCCGTTTTGGGAGCAACGGGATCGTAAAAGACAACCGCTCTGCACCCATTTGAATTCAAACGGATGTGAAGCGGAAACCGAGCGGAAGCACGGTAGGTTGAAGAACTGAAAAAAGATCTTTCCTTGTATAGTGGAGTTGCTAGTCAAACACTAAAAGGAGAAGTCCCTTATGATTAAAAATAACGCAATCGATGTCAAACATCTTAACGATGAGGTGCGAGCAATGAAAGGTTTTGTAGAGGATGAGGAACGAATATGGGAAAAGAACAATTAATGAATCGATTGGATACGGAATCGGTCGAGAAATCATTTGTCAGGTATTTAATACCTTCAACAGCTGGAATGCTTTTGATGGCCATTAGTGTGGAGTACCTATTATGTTAAATAGATAGTTGGAAAATGAAAAAACCACTGTTTTCAGGGTATAGGAGAAGTACCAATCACAGAACTTCCGATATACCACCCCATCAAAGAGGAGGAGCTGAAAACAATGGTTACACTATCATTTAATCATATTCAGGGGAAGAACGGAAGTCATTGGAATCGTTTAATGCGAGAAGAAAAGGCTAAGGAATATTGTATTGTAGCGATTGATGCAGCGAAATTTGTGAATACAGCGATGGTATGTACAATCTACGGTGATATTTTACAGGAGCCATTTGAGTTCGACGGGTCAATGACAGGCTATCAATTGATGAAGAAATACATTGATTCAGTGTGTGAAACGTACGCACTTTCACAAGTGATTGTTGGAATTGAAACGACTGCGCACTACTATGAAGACCTTGTAAGACTGTGTATGAATGAGGGGTACATCGTCCGAATATTGAATGCCGCAACCACTGCCAGGGAAAGAGAAACCGTGTTGAATTATACGAAAACGGACCGTGTTGATTTAATGGCGATTGTCCAGTCATTGCTTCATGGGCGTGGTGGAACGAGCGTTGAATCCATACTTGAACTTGAATCGTTAAAGACATTAACAAGGGCCAGACGGGCGCTTGTGAACGCGCAAACAAGGACCATCAATCACTTGCGTCTGTATATGGATCACATTTTCCGTGAGTTTCAAGGGAAGAACCTAAAGGTGGATGGGGAAAATAAGGTCATCAAGATCTTAAATCAGTTCGTTTCAAAAACGTCGCTATTCTTGATGAGAAACCATCCTCACCCGTCAGATATCTTAACTCTAGGCAAAGCCGGACTAAGGAAGATATCTATTGAAAACAACCTGAAGATCCGTGAGGATGTTATCGATAGGCTATTGGATTACGCAGCGAATTCGATTTCCAAACCAAAGTCTCTGCTTGAAAGCGAATTGATTTTACTCCAACTAAAACTTGATGAATATGAGTTAATACATCATCAAATCAAGCAATTAGAGGATGTAATTGAAGCGAAACTACTGGAGACCGATGGTGGTATCCTCTTAAGTATCCCTGGTTTAGGCATCACTACAGCCGCCGAATTGACCGCGGAAATAGGGAACGTCCATGACTATTCACATGCAGGACAACTCATCAAAATGGCCGGCACGAACCCAATTGTAAGACAGTCAGGTGGGAAAAAGGCGAATCATTACCGGATATCCAAACAAGGTAGGGCAGCTTTTCGAAACGTGGTTTATCAGGTTGGGAAAAATGTTTCGGTTCAGAATCCTGAAATGAAAGTCCGGTATTTGGCGATGAAGGACAAAGGAAAGAAAGCAGGCCAGTCCTATATCGCTCTAGGGAATCGAATCCTACGGATTGCCTTTGCCATGATCAATGACCAACAGTTGTATAAAAGCAGTGAAGCGGACTATTGTCTGGAAAAAGTCATCGCTGGAAAACTAAGAAATAAGGATAAGCAAAAGCTGTTCAATCAACGATATTTAAAAGAAGTGGCTGAACTGTAAACACAAAATTCAGGTGTAGACAAAGGCGTTTTCCCGGAACGTAGACCACATAGTTTAGAGTACCTGAGGCTTAAATGACCTCGTTGCACAGCGTCATGGGTCTTGTTTCACAAATACGAATAAAACGTTAAAGAACGTGAGCTTGTATTTAATAGGATGTATCCCTGTGAAATGAAACGCAAGACCTTTCACGTTGCGGAAAAACGCCATTATAGAGTTCTGTGATTGTTGAGTTTCAAAAAAATACCATTATGAGGCTTTGGTTTCGTGCGGCCAAAAATCTATTTTCATAGCGCTTGACTTATTTCACATTAAACGCTGTGCAAGGAACATAATCTAAGAAGATCTTTTGTAAGTTCATTGAACTTACAAAAGGTCTTTTTTTTGCTTTAGACTCCTTTGGGAAAAGTCTTTCCTGAGAATGAGCAGTATTGTTTCATGACCAAAAGATCTTCACAAATTTGACTAAAAAAATTGGAGACTTTGTGAATGAATTCACAAAGTCCGGTTTATTCGTAAAAAAGAAGTTAGAATAACTTTAATAAGCCAGCGCAAGATCACCAATTCATTAGTGAACACTCGAAACGTTGTAGAGAAAAGAATGAATGAAGATGAAACACTAGCAGTTTAGGAGGAGATAGTAATGAAGCAGTCTATTGCTCAAAAAGAATTAAATTATATTTTTCGGGCTCGACAATTTGTTTATGATATTTTAGCTAGATTTTTTGTCGAAGAGCCTTCAAAAGAGTACCTTAAATACTTTGTGGAATCCGAACTGATTTCTATTATTCCATTTGTAGAGGACTCCAAAGGTATGGAGGAAGCTATCGGAATAATAAGAGCGTATTTAAATGAACATGATGTCATTAATAATAATGATGATTATGAAAACTTACACTGGGATTATACAAAAATGTTTATCGGGCCATTAGAACTGGTAGCGCCCCCTTGGGAATCGGTTTATGTACGGAAAGATCAATTGTTATTTCAAGAAAATACTGTGGCAGTTCAAAGAAAATTTGAGGAGTTTGGCTTTGTTATTCGCGATCAAAACTTAGAAGCTGAAGATCATATTGGTTTCGAGCTTGATTTCATGTTTCACTTAAACGAGTTATGCATTGATGTGATTGAAAAAGAAGAACCAAATGCACTAAGTTATTTTTATTATTTGATAGATCAACAGGGAAAATTTCTGGAAAATCATTTACTGGCCTTTGTTCCGGCATTTTCCAAAAGAGTGATGGATGGTGCTGACACTCAGTTTTTTAAAGGAATGGCGAAATTGTTAGATGCATATTTAAAACTGGATAAAGAAATCCTTCATGAAATAGCTACTATAGACGTCGTGATTAGAACGCATGATAAGCAGGGGGTCTTATAATATGTTTAATATAAAAGAGAAAATTGAAAGTATAAAAATGACAAGAAGATCATTTATCGGTTGGTCAGTAGCTGCTACTGTCTCTGCTGGTATTCCGTTCAGTCGTGGTTTAACGAGTAAAGTAACAGAACGAGCATTAGACGAGACAATTGATGATTCTGAAGAAGGCGTATGGAAATCAGCAGCGTGTTGGCATAACTGTGGCGGTCGTTGTGTTAATAAAGTATTACTAAAAGACGGGGTTGTTGTTCGTCAGAAAACAGATGATACGCACCTAGATAGCCCAGACTTTCCGCAGCAAAGAGCTTGCTTAAGAGGTCGCTCACAACGTCAACAAGTCTTTGGTGCTGATCGCCTCAAGTATCCAATGAAGCGAAAGAACTGGAAACCTGGCGGAGGGAAAAAAGAACTCCGTGGAAAAGACCAGTGGGTGAGAATTTCATGGGATGAGGCACTCGACATCGTCTCTAGTGAAATTAAACGTGTCGCAAATAAATATGGAAATGAAGCTATCTGGGCAACAGGAGGTGGCGAAATGGACAAAGTGTTATTTGAAAATGGTGGATGTACGACAGACTTTGGTACGGAATCCTGGGGCGCATGGAGGTGGGCGTCAACAATGATGGGGGTTGCTGAAGGCTATTATGATGTAGGTGTGAACGACCGTTTAGACTTACGTAATTCACAACTTATTGTCCTATGGGGATTAAATCCAGCATGGAGTAGTCCGGGAAGTCCTACGTTTAACTATTTACAGGCTAAAAAAGCAGGCGCAAAATTCATTACGATAGATCCAATGTATACAGACACAGCAGAGGTTTTTGATGCCGATTGGATCCCTATTAGACCAGGTACAGACCATGCATTGGCGCTAGGAATTATGCATTCGCTCCTTGATGAAGATGATCCAATAACCAACCCATTAATAGACTGGGAATTTTTAAACAGTTGTGCTGTTGGTTTTGATGAAGACCATATGCCAGAAGGTGCCAATCCTAAAGATAATTTTAAAGATTATTTACTGGGCACATATGATAATGAACCCAAAACAGCCGAATGGGCATCAGAAATTTGCGGGATAGAACCTGAGCTTATTCGTCAACTTGCTCGCCAAATTGGTGGCACAAAACGTGTCGCCTTATTAACCGGATGGGCAGCTGGTCGGATTAATGATGGAGAAGGCTGGGTCCAAGCATTTTCTACTCTTGGATTTATGACAGGTCATATGGGACGTACTGGAAGAATGACAGGGGTAAGTGTACACCGAGCTGCAGGAAATGGTGGTCCATGGTTAATCGAACAGGGTAGTCCTGGATATCCAGAACCAAAAGAAAACGCAGTAACGAATTTAATTAACCATAATGAAATATTTTCAGCAATATTAGATGGTAAGTTTCACCAAAAGGGTGAAGGTGAAAGAGATGCTAATATCCAGTTTATTTATCATCAGTACGCTGCAACATTACAAACACGTACGTCCATTAACCAAGGGATTGAAGCACACCGTGAAGTTGAATTTGTCGTAACGAATGCCTATAACTTAACGATGAATGCGCAATATTCGGATATTGTGTTACCTGTCACATCGATGTGGGAGAGAGAAGGTGGCCTCTTAGGTGGTAATCGGGAAATGATAATCGTTCACAGTAATATCGTCGATCCGCTATATGAAGCAAAAAGTGATATATGGATTGCGAAAGAATTAATGAAGAAGCTCGGGAAAAGTCCTGATGTATTATATCCATTTAGTGAAAAGCAAGCATTCTTTAATCAACTCGTTTCAACGAATGTCATTATGAAAAACGGGATCGATTTTGAGCCATTAGTTGAAATTACAGCAGCAGATATTAGCGCGTGGGGCGTAGAAGGAAAACCACAAAAAGGAAGAGTTCCCTTGGCTGAATTTATTGAAAGAGGCGTTTATCAAGTAGAGCGTAGACCCGGAGATAATTTTGGGCATATCGCTTATGCAGACTTTGTAAATGATCCGGAAAACAATCCAGTAGATACCCCAAGTGGTAAATTTGAAATTTATTGTGAAACGATTCATGAGGAATCAAAAGAAGCCTGGTCAGAAATTTCTCCAATCCCAAAATATACGGCTAAATCAGTAGGTTATGAGGATACATTTAAAGATTGGGAAAGCAAAGAAAAAGGAAAGTATCCGTTTCAATTGTATAATCCACATTATTTAAGAAGGTCGCATACTGTTTTTGATAATATTCCTTGGTTACGTGAAGCAATGCCAAGTCCATTATTTATGAATGCTACGGATGCAAAAGAGCGAGGCATTAAGGATGGCGACACGGTGATAATTTATAATGACCACGGCAGAACATTACGACCGGCAAGAGTAACGCAAACAATGACGCCGAGTGTACTTGCTTTACCACATGGTGCATGGCCAAGGTTTACTAAAGATGAAAAAATTGATAAAGCTGGAGCAGATAATATATTACAAGCCCCAGTCTCCACAGGTTTAGGTACATCGGGTTGGAACACGGTGATTTGTAATGTTGAAAAGTATGACGGGGATCCGTTAATTGAAGATAAAGATTGGGATCAGCTAGTTGTATTTCCGAAAGGACAGGTGTAAAACATGGCTCAAGTAGGTTTTTTTATTAACGTAACGAAATGTATTGGTTGTAAGACATGTGTGATTGCTTGTAAAGATAAAAATGATTTAGAAGTAGGTAGGAATTTTCGAAGAGTCTATTCTTTTGAAGAAGGAACATTTCCAAGACCAGCACTAAGCCATGTATCGTTATCGTGTAATCATTGTGATGTGCCGACATGTATCCCGAATTGTCCAACGACCGCAATTTTCAAGCGGAAAGAAGATGGGGTTGTTTTAATAGATCATGACAAGTGTGTTGGGTGTAGATATTGTGAGTGGAATTGTCCTTATGGCGCACCACAATTTAATGCGGAGTTAGGTAAGATGACAAAATGTGACACATGCATAGACTTGCGTGCAGTTGGTGAAGAACCTGTATGTGTTACATCATGTCCACTGAGGGCAATTGAGTTTGGACCAATCGAAGAACTAAGAGCAAAGTACGGTACGGTTAGTGAGATTACAGGGATGCCAAGTGCGTCAATAACAAAACCAAATCTCGTTATTAAATCGAAATAGTGAGGAGGGCTACCCATGCATGAGTGGGCATTATTCATTTTTACAATAGCCGTGCAAGCATCAATCGGCGGTATATTTGTACTAACTATATTAAAACTGAGGAGTTCCGAGCTGAAAGAATACGAGGCTTATCGCTTATTTAAAATGCCTTTGATTGTAATTTCTGTCCTTTCGTTGTTAGGTTTAATTGCCTCATTCTCCCACTTAGGCGCACCGATGAATGCAATGAATACGATTAGAAACCTAGGCTCATCATGGATGAGTGCAGAAATCGTATTAACTGGTGCATTTATTGGCTTAACTTGTTTAACAACTGCTTTAACAGTTATACAGAAAAAGGTTACTACATGGTATCTTCTTGTGACTGCGATCGTGGGCTTAATTGATGTGTACGTCATGGGAGGACTTTATGCTTCTACTTTAATTGACGGTTGGAATTCAATCAATACGTATACATCCTTTTTTGGAACTACCCTTATTTTAGGGGCTATGCTAGCTGTTGCTTTAGTAGTACCGAAGCTTTCTAAGGAGACAACAAGCATAGATACAAGAGGTTTTATAAGAAGTGCTTTTATCGTTGCTGCATTGGGGTTCGTTTTACAAGTCTTAGGATCTGCCATGTTCTTTACAGTGGTTAATGAAGTTACAATGATAGATTCGGTGTCAGCTTCATCTATCTTAGCAAACTATAAAGGAATGATTGCTTCTAGCTGGATAGTTTCTATCGTTGGCATGTTTTTATTCGGTTATATAACAGTATCCAAGTCGAAACAGACTTCTGTTAGTTTAATATTTGCAGCATTAACAATATTTGTAGTCGCTCAAGGATTAAGTCGCTATGTGTTTTATGTAATCCCAAGTTAATAAACCACGCTTAGAAAGGGGGGGTGTTGAAATGAATATATTACAACATTGGTTGGAAAGTTTGCATTATGACTATAAAATTCTCCCATCTTGTACGCATTATCAAAGTCCCCGTTCAAGTTGTAGGAAATGTATAGATAATTGTCCTGAACAAGCGATTACTTTTATGGACGGCAAACCATTCATCGACGCGGAAAAGTGTACACAATGTAGTAAGTGTGTTGTCGCTTGTCCTGTACACGCTGTGGAAGGGATTCTTCCTAAAAGGACAGTTATCAATAACCAGCTAATTATTTCGGGTGAGGAGAGTATTTCCTTAAAAGAATTACTAGTCTATTATAAAAAAAGTGTAATAACCATTGTTTTTGAACACGAAGATTCTTCGGATGAATGGAAACAAATAATAAAAAATACGAATGAAGTGTTAAGTGAACTTGGAGAAGCTACTTTTAATATTAAATATGGTAAAGTGGCGGAGGAAACTGGAACCATGATGACAAGAAAAGAGTTGTTTTTCTCTTGGAAAAAAGAAGTGAAAAACATTGCGAAAGAACTGGTTCCTGCTAAATTGCGTTTTAATCAAGAAAGTTTAGATTTAACAAAGCGCTATCCCAATCATCAATTTATTGATTTTACTTTAGATACAGGTACATGTACTTTATGTAAAGCATGTGAAATTCTATGTCCTAAAGCGTGTATTCAAATTACGGACACACATTTTACTGTTGCACCTGTACAGTGCTCGAATTGCTCACTTTGTGAAGATATTTGTCCAGAACAAGCGATTTCAATTACAAGCAAAATTTCACCTGTTACTCCAATAAATTATTTGTTCCAAGAAAGCGGATGCTCTAGTTGTGAAGAGAATTTTAATACTTTAGATGAAGGAAATCAGATGTGTTACGCTTGTCGAAAGAAAAAACAGTTTTCACTTATGTAGTGGAAATAAATTTCAGATTACTCTTGAGGCGCAATAAAAAGCATGTAACAGATACTAAACAATTCAAACAAAAATATACGAAAAATAAAGGGAGGCACTAACTATGAATTTGGCAGCCATTGGCGTACCTGGTTTAATCATCATCCTGGTAATCATACTTATTTTATTTGGTCCAAGGAAATTACCGGAAATCGGATCAGCGGTTGGAAAGACGCTTTCAGAGTTTAAGAAATCAACAAAAGAGCTTATAAGCGATGACGAAGCAACACAAAGAGAAAAAAAACCGAACTCTGATAAGTAGGTGATTATATGGGTCCAGATGGAGATTACAACCGCAAAAATTTTAGTTGGTTAGACAAAGAAGATGTGGAAATAGAAGTGGAAACAGAGCGGGAAATAAAAGATGACTACCAAGTAAAGGAAGAAAAAACGGGGGAAAAGAATAAAGAACAGCGCTCCAATCCGAAACAAGGACCGGATTCGAAGACTGAGGGAAAACCAAAGTTATCGTTGGTCACTCATCTTGTAGAGTTAAGGAAACAGCTTTTTAAGAGTATTGCTGTTTTCCTCCTCTTTTTCGTCATTGTTTTCTCGACGATTAATCTTTGGTTTCCTTATGTAACGCGTGGACACCAGTTAATCGTGCTGGGCCCATTAGAAGTTGTAAAGTTTTATATGTCAATTTCCGCTGCACTCGCGGTTGGACTTGCCTTGCCGTTTATATGCCATTTTCTTTGGAAATTCATAGGTCCTGGGTTACATGAAAAAGAAAGCCGGTTAATAAGCTTGTATGCTCCGACCATGTTGCTTCTGTTCATTGGAGGGGTATCCTTCGGGTATTTTATCGTCAATCCAATTAGCTATAATTTCTTAACAGCCTTGGGCGCCGTCAATTTTAATGTGATGGTTTCAGCTCAGGAGTATGCAAGTTTTCTTTTAATGACAACGGTCCCGCTTGGTTTGCTTTTTGAACTTCCAATCGTTGCTATGTTTCTCGCTGCAATTGGATTGCTGACGGCAGATTCAATGAGAAAAGTACGAAAATGGTCCTATTTAGCGCTTGCCATTGTTTCAGCTTTTATCACACCACCTGATTTCATTAGCCAACTTATCGTGCTTATTCCGATGATGTTGCTTTACGAAGCGAGTATTTATATCGTTAGACGTAATGAACAGCGAAAATACGGATATGTAACTTGATTCTTGCGGAATCTTTAGAGACTGCAGTCCAATTTAATGCATTCTTAGGCAATTTAATATAAGTACCATCAATGATTCAAAGTGGAAAGACATTGGCATTCAGCCCTTTAGCATTCATATTTTGCTTCCAATAACATTGGGTTAGTCGGCTAAGTAAATAGGACAAATCAGCAGTGTTTAAATTAAACGGCGACTAATTTGCGAATGACTGTTAGAATTTACTCCGATTTCTTTCTGAAATTCTTTTTTTGAACGGATATTGGTTTTAATTACTCTAAGGCTATCCCATTTGCGAAGGCTTGCAATAATAAAGATTTTCACGATTCAAAAATCGTTAAGCTTCTTCGCATCGTAATTCATAAGTGTGCAGGATAAAACATTAGTCTGTAAATTAGATAAGTATTGACGAAAAACTAAATTCTGGATTACTCTGGTCATGAGATATCCCCTAATGATAATGTGGGGAACTGATTTAGTCGTCGTTTCCCTATCTGTTTTAGAAGGTTTTTTGTATTTGTTCAAGTAATTAATTCCAATTTACTAGACTATTCCATTCTTTTTGCGGTTATGCAACTCTAGTAGGTACCTAAAATTAAAGCATTTCGTTTTTAATGCAATAGTGAACTAATTAAATTAAGTTGTAAAAGGCAACTACTCATAATCGAGTGGTCGCCTTTTTTATCTTATTCCAAATTATCTAACGCGTATTGCGCTTCTTCCGGAGTAAATCGTTCTCCGTATTCGGAAATCAATTGATCATAAATAGCCGAATCGGACATATCCATAGTTTCTGCATAAGATTGTGCCGTTTTTAAAGCATTATCTTTCCAATCAACTACAATGTTATCGATAGCATATTGTGCAGCTTCCGGAGGGAAATTCTCTCCATATTCGGAAGTTAACTGTTCATAAATGCCTGCCTTTGACATGTGCATAGTTTTAGCGTAAGACTCCGCCGTCTTTAACGCCGATTTATGTTCCCTAGGGATACTTTCCTCTTTTGCTTTGGCTTCCGCTTCAGCTTCTTCTTTTGCCTTATTTTCGGCCTCTGCTTTCGCCTTGGCTTCAGCAGCTTCTTTTTCTTTTAGTTCAGCGGCTGCTTTCTCTTCATCTGTTAACTCTTTCTTTTCTTCAACTACTGTTTCTTTATCAGCTGAAACATCGATTTTTTCTGAAACATCGTTAACGGTATCATCATCACCATTTGATCCGATTACCCCAATAATTATGATGACAATTACCCACACCCACCACTTTTTATAAAATGGTTTTTTTATCTTTGCTGTTTTAACTTTATCCACAGTATATGCCTCCTTATTTCATTAACAGTCCCATGGTACGATAGTTTCACTAATTTGACCATAGGTAAATAATGGAGGTAGTTAATGGTGTGAAAAAGATAAAAGTACCCGCGCAAGGAACAACAACGTACAATTCAACCAATGGAATATACATGCAAACCAGGGTAACTTTACAATTTATATCTAATAAATATGTAATTGTAGTGTATATTCAGATTATCTTTATTCACAGGCGGCTAACATTGAATTGCTCCCAATTAACCTATAACTTATCAAGCAAAATAGTATAAATAATAGTAGTGCATAAATTATACTTTCCCTTCCTATAGGTTATAAAAACGCCACTCAGTATAAGCTGAGTGGCGATTAATTTTATTAGTTATATTTTCTTCGGCCAAAAACTCCATTTACCAAGGACTATCAAAATCGCTGGAATTAATAGCGGACGAACGATGAATGTGTCAATCAAAATACCGATTGCCATAATGATTCCGAACAACTTCAATTCATAAATAGGCATTGTTGCCAGTACTAAGAAAGTTGCAGCCAAGATTAAACCGGCTGAACTAATGACACCACCTGTCTTTTCAACTCCTCGGCGTACCGCATCATCAAAAGGCAAAACTTTCATCTCTTCCCGTATTCGCGCAATAAGCATAATCGAATAATCGACCCCTAAAGCGACGAGGAATACGAACGAGTACAGCGGAATTCGATAACTTAGGGTATCCAAATCCAAAAACAGTTTAAACAAAACCATAGATAACCCAAGTGTCGCAGCATAGGACAACAAGATCGTCCCCATCATGTATATGGGTGCAATAATGGAACGTGTCTGCAAACCGAGCATAATTGTGATGAGCAAAGTCATTGCAATCATTACGACCCTTGTATCTCGGTTGTTAATATCCCGTAAATCTGCATTCTTTGCACTTTCACCTGCTATAAACAGCTGCGTATCCGCTAAGTCAGCTTCATTCAACATAGCATTGCTATCACTACGAAGTTCAAGCACGGTGTCGAATGCTTTTACACTATACGGATTCCCGGTAAACGTTACGGAGAACTTTGCATTCATTCCATCTTCCGTAATCGGATTGCTTTGAATGGTTACTTTATCGACACCTGGCTTACTTTCAATTTCTTCAACAACCGTCATGAGCTTTTCCATGTCCAGCTTTTCATCAGAAACAAATAACAGTGTACCTGGTGCTAAGCTTCCTTGCGAAAATGATTCTCCTAGATGATCATAACCAATACGAGACGAGAGGTCTTCTGGGAAAGATTCAATCATGTCATACGACTCGTCAATGTTTGTAACATTCCATGCACCCAGGAGAAGTAGAAGCATTATTGGAATCATGAACAACAACGGTTTTTTTGTCACTACATTTGCTACTTTACCCCAAACCGTCTTCTTTTCAATCGTCTCGTCACCATACTTGGGGATTACTGGCCAAAACGCTTTTCGACCAATCAATGCAAAGAGTGCAGGCAACAACGTTAATCCGGCGACCAGCATCGCTCCAGCTGCAATAGCAAACACTGGTGCGAAATTACGATAAGGCTCGTAAATTGAGAAGAACAACGTTGCCATACCGAGAACGATTGTACTTCCACTAAAAAATATTGGTTCTCGAACGTGACGCATTGTTTCCCGCATGGCATCATTGACCGACTCATGCTTTTTCAATTCTTCACGATAACGTGAAAAGATGAGTAGGGAATAGTCCGTCACGACTGCAAATAACAATATGGTCATTATGGATAGTGCTTGACTTTCTGCTGTAAATAATCCTGACGATGCTGATAAACCAATCACTCGATCCACAACAGCGTATACGATTGCAGCACCAATAAGTGGGATAAGTGTTAGTAAAGGCGATCTATAGATGATCAGTAACAAGACCAAGATTAATCCGACCGTTGACAATAGTAGAACAACGTCTGCTTGACTGAACAATTCAATTGCATCTGACGCAATTCCCGCTGGCCCAGTCCACGATATTTCGACATCACTGCCTATCTTTTGAGCTACCTCACTTTTAATAGATACAACAAGTTCATGTAAATCGTTTCCTTCCAATCCTTTTGGTAATGTAATTGGAACGAAAAATGTCTTTTCATTTTCGGCTAAAAAAGATGCACGTTGCTCAGGCTTCAATTCAGTTAATGGAATGACATCTACTACGCCATGAGACGATTTCGTTTCAAGCGATTCAAGCACCGCTGCATAGGATAGGACATCTTCTTCCGTCAATCCATCTTCATTATGAAACACTGCAAATAAAGGCATACCACCCTCAGATGGGAAGTATTTCTCTAACTGCCGATCCGCGATAATGGATTCAGCATCTGCAGGAAGCCCTGCATCTTTATTCGCCTGAACGAACTCCTTTGCTCCAGGTGCAAACCCCGATAGAATCACCATTAATGCTATCCAAATACTTATAGACAACCACCATATACGTTTTCCTTTTGCCATCATTATTTTCCTCCCTTTTCAATTAAAAATGTAAGGATAACGAACAATCCAAAACTAACAAGCAAAATTGTTCCTCCTATAATATAGAAGATGAGTGCTAGTGTTTCATTCACACTAAATGGTTTCATAAATTGTAGCCACATACCTGTTGTAAGTCCGATTGAACCGATAATCGCTGTCCAACCGTGTGCACTCACAAGTTTTTTCGCATGTACTTTATAGATTCGATAAAATACACCCCACGCGAACATCGACAGCCAACCGACTAATAAAATATGTGCGTGAATGGGACGGAATGCGTAAGAACCTGACCCCGCCATATGAGAACCTAATACTGTTCCAATCAAACCAAATAGTGCCGCAATACGAATAAGACGTATACTCCATTTTTCTTGCATACTTTATTCCCCCCAGTTCTTTTCTTGATATACTCTTACTTTAATCATCCAATATGAACGCAACATGAACGAGAGGTTATGACATTGGTAGTCATCAACCATTACCAGCTATCATTTTAAATGCAAAAAATCGATCCCCCTAGAATAGGGAAGATCGATTGATATCCATATAACGTAAAATGAACGGATGTTTCTTTTGTTATTTTGGTAAACATTTCAACTAGTTCATAAAAATGTACTTATACGAACGTGAATATAATAATATTTTTTTGTAGATTTAATGTGAATGGTAAAGATGGATAGCATTGGAACATATAATTACGAATGCTATACTTACTGTAAGCAATAGTGAATATTCAGTAAGAACGGTGTTTCGTAATCGGGCCATTTTGTTAAAGAAGTAAGGAAAGGGGAATAAAGATGTTAGAAATTATTATCCCAATTATTTTTGTCTCACTTATAGTTATTATTTTATCGGTTATCTCAAAAAAGAAGAATAAAGTGGATAAAGGTTTTAAATTTAATTACTTTGGATTATCTTACAGAAGAAAGATGATTAGAACCTTAGTAAATCTCCCTGTATTCGTTTTATTGCTTTTTGTTATCCATTACTTTACGGATTGGGGTATCCCGACAATTGTACTGTGGGGATTATTATTTCTAATAGCTTTTATTATCCAACTAATATACAACTACACTATGTGGAAGAGACTTGAAACATAATTAAAATTATGAATTCAATAAACGGGAGCGATTGCCAAATAAATGATTGCCGATACCGGGCCAAATTGGAGGAGATTCATATGAAAAATGTCACAATAATTTTTAAAGCAGTTGCATTAGGAATGGGTGTGAGTACACTTGTTTTAAGTATTTTAGGAGAATTATCTGTGGATACTGCAATAACACTACTGTCAATTGGTGTTGTTTGCTTAGCAATTGTACAGCTTCAAGACAAAGAAAAATAACTAGAAAACAGGTGCGATTATGAAATCTGAATCTACGCCACTTCAGTAATATGGACAGTTTACAAGAATAGAAGGGGGTATTCTGATGGATTTTGGAAATGAATACTTAAAGATTGTGAAGGCAAGATTTGAAAGCGTTAAAAATCTAGGCGATAAAACAATAAGTCAATTAACAGAGGAAGATATACGCTGGAGGCTAAACAAGTCTTCAAATAGTATTGCGACTATCGCAAAACATTTAAGTGGAAATATGATATCCAGATGGTCGAACTTTTTAACAACAGATGGAGAAAAACCGTCAAGAAATCGTGATCAGGAATTTGTAGATGACATTTCTTCAAAGCTAGAAATGAACACCATTTGGGAAAATGGGTGGAGCACACTTCTTGATACATTGAACAAATTAGAAGGTAAAGACTTGTTAAAAAATATAACCATTCGTGGTGAGAACCTCACTGTTCTAGAAGCAATCGAAAGGCAAATGGCTCATTATGCTTCTCATGTTGGACAGATTGTTTATATTGGAAAGCAATTAAAAGATGAGAACTGGGAAACGCTTAGTATACGAAAAGGAAAATCAGAGGAGTACTTACAGCAGAAGTTGAAGAAACATCAATCTTAAGTTATTTACCTTTGTGCTGTTAATGAGTGCAATTCTGGTATATAGAATCTGCACCCATTCAGTAATAGGGTCAGAATGTAGGGAACGTTTTGACATAGCTATGACAAACGATAATAAATAAATCAGCAATAAAGAAGGTAATCATGTTGGAGATAATTACTCGGAAATTAATATATATACCAAAATCAAAGATATTCCGGTGGGGTTATTCTTAATAAATATGATAATAACTGCAAAATACACGATTGGTGTATTATCTGCTTTATATGCAGCGTTGCTATCCTTTAGCATGCTACATATAAAGCATTTATGGCATCGGATTTAATAAACGGAATGGCCACAATACTGTTAGTTATTTTCGTCGATCCAAAAGTCTCTGTCATTGCAAATGATGTAGTGAATGGGAGAGGGAATTACCAAACTCTTAAGAACATGTCATTAACGATGGTTACTTCAAGACTATTAGGAACTTTATTGGCACAAGTATTATTTATACCAGGAGCTAAGTATATTGCTTGGTTTACACAATTCACAGTTTGAGGTGAATGTTCCTACATTAGGAACTAAATGAGGGAGAGAGATTAAATGTTTCCTACACTAGAAACAGATAAGCTGATATTAAGAGAAATAACAAATGAAGACACAGAAGGTATTTTTGCTTGTTTTTCTAACGAGGATGTAACACGTTTTTACGGACAAGAAACGTTGAAAAGTGGAATAGAAGCAGAAAAAATCATAGATATATTTTCGAAAAACTATAGTGAAAAAAGAGGCATACGATGGGGGATTGAGAGAAAAGAAACCAAAGGTATAATTGGGACAATTGGCTTTAATGCTTGGTTGCCAAAACATAAACGAGCTGAAATTGGTTACGAAATACACCCGCAACAATGGAGAAAAGGATATACTTCAGAAGCAGTTTCCGAAGTCCTTTCCTATGGCTTTGATGTTATGGGTTTAACTCGTATAGGTGCAGTCGTATTTATTGAAAATGAAGCTTCGAATAAATTATTAGAAAAAGTAGGCTTTCAACAAGAGGGAGTTTTAAGAAATTATATGTACCAAGATGGAAAAGCATATGATACATACGTTTATTCCCTCCTTAGGGAATAGTCTTTCACAATTGGGCACTTAATAGAATTAGACCTATATGTTAACGGAACTTCAAACGATTTTTTAGAAACAATTTACTGGAGGGAAAATAAATGGTATGGGGAACTATTTTACTATGGATTGTAGGTTTATTTGTTTTGTACGTAGTAATCTTTACAGCAGTAAAGGATGGAATTGACAGATCAGAGATTGGTAAATTGATAAAAATGAAGTATGGGGTTAATGATGGAGTTATTTCGGTTAGTGATGATGAAATTGAAAAGGAATTAGAAGATGAATTTAAAAGTTAGAAATAATGGATTAATAGATTTAAAATAGTCTTTCTTTAAACTATCTGGTGCGATGAATGAATATAGGCTGTCCTACAATCCAGCCGTTTTGCAAGAAAGAATATTAGCGGATTACCTTAGTAGACGGGGGCAAAGTATGAATTACAAGGATGTTTTTAGTGACCTTATAAGAATTAGACCGATAACTTTAGAGGACTTTGGTTACGTTTTAAAATGGAGTATGGACGACAGATTTTGTTCGGCAAACGACTGGGATATAAATAGAAACGAGCAAGAATTATATGAATGGTGGATACATTGCGTAAATAATCTACCCGAAGATTTCATTCGTATGGGAATCGAAATGGAAAATAAGTTAATCGGATATGCAGACTTAGCCTATATTAAGGATAATTCAGCTGAACTAGGAATCGCGATTGGTGAAAGTACATTATGGGGGAAGGGAATTGGATTTGAATCCAGTATACTCATGATTGATTATGCTTCTTCACATTTTAGTATTACAGTTTTCAATGCTGAAACACACGAGACGAATATTCGAGCGAGAAGAATGCTGGAAAGAATAGGGTTTAAGGAAGTTAGTAGAATTGGTGCTGAGAAATATTTACGTATTGAAACTAAATTAATACAATACAAACTAGCTTCATCGGACAAAAATTAATCATTATATGTCTATATTAGGAGGCCAATAGGATGCTTGGATTACCTAAAGGTGAGGTCTTTTTAGTATCTTGGAAAGAAGACTGGCCAAAAGAATTTTTATTAGAGAAAGATAGAATACAAAGTAAAATTGGTCAGTATGTTGTTGATATTCACCATATCGGCAGCACAGCCGTAAAGGGGCTCAGTGCTAAACCTATCATTGACATTGCTGTTGAGATTAAGGATTTTAACGTTGGTAAGCAATGTGTCACTCCTTTGGAAAGTCTAGGTTACTCTTACAGGGGAATTAATATACTCCCAGATAGACACTACTTTAATAAGGGAGAACCGAGGACACATCAAATTCATATGTACCAAACTGGAAACAAGTTTTTAGTGGAGCAGTTAAAATTCAGAGATTACCTGCGCAGCAATGATATAGCAAGAATGGAGTATGAAGAACTTAAAATAAAACTTTCAAAGGCAAATAAACATAATAAACACAAATATGCAGACGAAAAAACTGATTTTATAAAACTGAGTTTAGCAAGGATAAAATAGTTATCCCCCGCAATCGGGCGCATTTCCTAACTAAGGATCTGTGCCCTTTTGAATTTAGACCGGGTATTTATTAATTACAAGTAAATATGAAGAAATGTCCCAACAGGATAGGTTGGTTCAAAAATTAAATTGAAGATAAGTGAATAAGCTTATGCCGAAGATAAATATTGACAAGACACCAACTAGTGACATATGATAGGGACACCAATAAGTGTCCTATATGCGAGGTGGGAAGTTTTGAACGAAAAAAAACAAGAGCGTGATGTTTATGTAGCCATTGCCGACCCAACAAGACGTAAATTGCTACATTTGTTGGCAAACGCAGGTGAATTACCTTTGTACGAACTAACTGCCGAGTTCCAAATGGGGCGTACAGCAGTATCTAAACATTTGGCAATCCTTAAAGAAGCTGGTCTGGTTACTGTTCGAAAGGTTGGAAGGGAAACAAGGTATCGAATAAATGCGGCTCCCTTGCAAGAAATTAAAGACTGGGTATCCTTTTACGAAAATTTTTGGATGGAAAAAGTATCGCATTTAAAAAAACTGTTATCGGAGGAATAGACAATGGCAGACGTATCATTAGATTTTCAATTTTCAAGTTCAGTTGAGCAAGTGTGGAAGGCATTAACAGATTCAGATATGCTATCACAATGGATATGGAAAAATGACTTTAAACCAGTGATCGGAGAAAAATTCCAATTTCGTTCTGAGCCAAATGAATGGTGGGACGGCATCGTTAATGGTGAGGTACTCGAAGTAGAGGCGCCTCATATATTATCTTACACTTGGGCAAGTGCTGGAGAAACGACTACGATTACATGGACATTGAAAACGGATTCAGATGGTGCTACACATTTGCATTTTGAACAAACTGGTTTCAGTGAGGCAACAAAAGCAACCAAAGGAGCTATTGAGGGAGCCAAATACAGTTGGACGAATTTTGGTGAGCAACTCAAAAAAATGTTGGAACAGTAAACGTGTTTTGCTTCAAGTAAATGTTTTAGATTAGTGTTAATTCAAAATGAGGAACTGCACGAGTTATCATTAAATTCCACTTCTCAGTTGAGGTGTGACCCAAGTTACAACAATAAAGTTTATATAAAGAAAGGGAAGTTAAATATGAAGAACGTAAAACCATTTTTAATGTTTCAAGGCGGTATTGCAGAAGAAGCTATGAAATACTACACTTCACTCATCGAGGATTCGGAAATTAAAAGTATTACGCGATATGGAGCTGAAGGACCTGGTGAAGAAGGTACCGTTGTACAAGCTGTATTTTCATTAAAAGGGCAGGAGTTCATGTGTATCGACAGCCATGTTAATCACGAGTTTACGTTTACTCCGTCTTTTTCTATCTATCTTACGTGTGATACTGAAGAGGAAATTGATAGCCTTTATGAAAGAATGATGCAAAATGGCACAGCACTTATGCCTTTAAATAACTATGGTTTCAGCAAAAAGTTCGGATGGCTGAACGATCAGTTTGGAGTATCCTGGCAGTTGAACTTGCCGGAGTAATCCAAAATAATTACAAACGAAAAAACACCGATTCCATTTGTATATATAAATGGAATCGGTGTTTCTAGTTGAATCGACAATAATCTTGAAAATTCAAGGAAGTTAGTCCAGTAATCCGATTTTTGACTAAGGGGCTATAAATTGAATAGTTTATAGTTATAGAGCATTTCTAAGCAATTAGGAATGCTTTTTACCTCTGTCCAAAATGAAAAACATATTTATGTAGCTAAAATAATGTGTTGGAATGCGATATATTTTTATTGATATTCAATAAGTAACATGTTAAAGTCAAATTAACAATAAACAAGTTAAGCGGGGTGCATTTTATGAAACGAGGAACAACACTATTTTTAAAGATAGCTGTTATTTTTATTGGAATTCCAGTTCTTGCTTTATGCATATTTGTGGTGCCTGAGATAGCCAATTTTGCAGCAGAATTGTATCCAGATATTACTTATTTGAAATATCTCGTATTAATCGATATGTATGCAGCTGCGATACCTTTTTACTTTGCTCTGTTTCAAGCTTTTAAGCTATTAAGCTATATTAACAACAGCAAAGCATTTTCGAATTTATCTGTAAAATCTTTAATGAAAATTAAATACTGTGCAATCATAATTAGTATTTTGTATGTGGTAGGCATGCCGATTTTTTATCTCATGGCGGAAATAGACGATGCACCTGGTATCATTGTAATCGGATTGGTCATTATTTTTTCTTCTATGGTGATTGCGGTCTTCGCCGCTGTTCTTCAGAGACTCTTACAAGAAGCCATCGATATAAAATCAGAAAATGACTTAATGGTCTGAGGTGAATAAAATGGCAATTATAATCAATATTGATGTGATGTTGGCTAAAAGGAAAATGAGTGTAACAGAACTTACGGATAGAGTCGGAATAACAATGGCGAATATTTCAATACTGAAGAATGGTAAGGCAAAAGCGATTCGTTTTTCTACTTTAGAAGCTATATGTGAGGCCTTAGACTGTCAGCCTGGGGATATTTTAGAATACCGAAGTGATACAGACACCTGATCTTAATAGGATAAGAATATTTGACGTTGAAATGAATCAAACACGTAAAAGAGGAATTACTATGAATTCAACCATTCAAAATGATGTTCAGAAAATACCTTTGAAGGCACAAATCATGAGAGCACTAAAACAACTCTTTCGTTTTGGTTGGGGGCAGGCCCTATCCTGTTTGTTTCCTGTAGTTATCTTTGCATCTTTAGCTGTTACACAAATCATGCCACTTCCCTTGCTACCACGGTATGATTGGCTGCTCATAATTTTCCTTCTGATGCAGTGGTGGATGGTACGCTTTGGGCTTGAAACACGAGATGAACTAAAGGTCATCACATTGTTCCACTTGATTGGGCTTGCTCTTGAAATTTTCAAGGTACATATGGGTTCCTGGTCATATCCAGAGGAAGGATATTTCAAAATTTTTGGAGTACCTTTATATAGCGGGTTCATGTACGCAAGTGTGGCAAGTTATCTTTGCCAGGCATGGAGGAGGTTTAAGGTCGAACTGGTTAAGTGGCCACCGTTTTTGGTAGTTGTATCACTTGCATCTGCGATTTATTTAAATTTCTTCATTCACCATTATTGGATTGACGTCCGCTTTTGGCTATCTGGACTTGTAATTATCGTCTTTTGGAAATCATGGGTCACATACGAAGTTGATGGAACCCGTTACCGTATGCCCCTCATACTTTCCTTTATGCTCATCGGATTTTTTATATGGATTGCCGAAAATATCGCAACGTTCTTTGGAGCTTGGAACTATCCAAACCAAAGTAATGCATGGAGTCTCGTGCATCTAGGAAAGGTGAGTTCGTGGGTCTTATTAGTGATTGTAAGCTTTCTAATAGTAGCAACGCTAAAACGGGTTAAGGAAAAACTTCATTAGGATGGATACTAGTCCGTTTTTATACTGTTTAAGAACCTTTTTTGAGTGAAGGGTGCCTGTACACCAAACATCCAAGCGCAAAAAAAGCCGACGTCAATGCCGGCCGATAAACAATTATTGCTGATTCATGAAATATAAAAACCAAACCGCATGATTTTGTTCATCCGCTGAGGTATTTGTAAAAGCGTCTTTAATAACTGGGTTATCGGTATTTCTTGCTATGTTGTGATAGAAGTCAACAGTTTCCTGTTCATCTATGAACGAAGCAAGTACCCCGCTTCTATAATCAGCAGGACATTGTCTTGTAATTATTGGAGAAGGTTGTTTTCCTGTTAATGAAATATAAAGATGCCAAAAGGTTCCATAGTGTCTGATTTCATCATTTCTAATTTCAAGAATGCGTTTTTTAATCACGTCGTTTGGTGCTTGGTTCGCTAATAGTTCATAACAGGAAATTGCAGTGTACTCACCATTAATCGCATTTAAAATATCATTTAACACTGCCGTATTTGTAGAAGGTTGCACAGAACTTTGATTCAATTTTAGATCACCTCTTTTAATTATGGTATGAGTAAAAAAAGTAATATGAACCTTGTCTTATAGGAATAATAGTCACTAGCGTTGCATAGTCACCCGAAACTTAAGTAAGTGCGCAAACGCCTTGTCTGGGGTTTGATAGTCTAAGACTTTTCGTGGCAGTGTATTCATCCAGTCATTTCTAAGTCACCTTACCTACTGGTATTCCACAAACTAGACCTTTTGTTTTACATGATTATTGTGATTAAAATGAAGGCAAGATGATGAACTTTTTGAATGGTGTTTATGTTAATCCACCATACTCAACTCAATAGAAAGTCCAAACTATAATGGTTTGGGCTATTTTTTATTTTTTCGATTGTAACCTATTCTGTTTTATATTCTTGATGTACGTCAAGGTTTGATTCCACTAAACGTTTTATACTTAGGTTAGAAGTTAAGTAAACAAAAAACTAGGAGGATGAAAATAATGAAAAAAGGTGTATTTAGTTTAGAGCCGCTCAGCTGTCCAACTTGTATTAAGAAAATTGAAAGTACGTTAAGCAAAATGGATGGGGTAAAAGAGGTAAAGGTGATGTTCAACTCCAACAAAGTACGCACACAATTTGATGAAGAAGTTGTCAGTGCAGATAAGATTCAAGAAACAATTGTCAAACTGGGTTACCCGGTACTATCACAAAAAGTTTCATGATTTCTGAAGAAAAAGAAAGGTGGGAACAACGTGAATGCTAAAAGAACATCCCAAATTACCGCCTTAACTGGAGCACTTCTTGCCATTGCAATCGGCCTCCACTTCGGGGGCCTTCACTCATTACGACAATGGACACTCATAACGGCAACTGTAATTGCAGGATTACCGATTTCGTGGAAAGCAATTCAAGCACTACGCATGAAAGCCTTCAGTATTGAACTTCTTGTCACAATCGCGGTAGTTGGTGCGCTATTTATAGGTGAATACGTAGAATCTGCCGCTGTTACATTTCTCTTCTTATTCGGTGCTTACCTCGAAGTACGTACATTAGAAAAAACACGCTCATCACTGAAATCTCTTATCGACATGGCACCTCTCGAGGCAACCGTCATCCGAGATGGCGAAACAATTACCATTTCAGTGGAAGATGTAATCGAAGGCGATCGGGTCGTAATCCGCTCTGGGGAAAAAGTAGCTATAGATGGAGTGATTGTTGCAGGTAAAGCGATATTAAGTGAAGCAGCCATTACTGGTGAATCGGTTCCTGCAACAAAAGCAATTGAGGACCGCGTATTTAGTGGAACGATGGTCGACAATGGATTTATTGAAGTTATTGCAGACCGCGTAGGCGACGATACGACATTTGCACGTATTATCGAACTTGTAGAAGATGCCCAGGAAGCAAAATCAAAAACACAAAAGTTCCTTGATCGCTTTGCAAATATCTACACGCCTTCAATTGTCATCTTATCAATAATTGTTTATATCTTCACACGTAATATTGAAATGACACTAACATTCCTTGTTGTCGCATGTCCAGGTGCACTCGTTATTTCCGCTCCGGTATCAATCGTTGCAGGAATCGGAAATGGCGCTCGTAACGGTGTACTCGTCAAAGGCGGCGAAATTATGGAGAACCTTGCCAAGATTGATACAGTCGTCTTTGATAAAACAGGTACACTTACACGTGGACGTCCTGAAGTAACGAATATCCACATACTTTCAGGGGATGAAAATGAATTTCTACGGCTTGTTGCAGAGGCTGAAATGATTTCAGAACACCATCTCGGGCAAACTATTGTTAAGGAAGCTCGAAGACAAGAAATTCCACTTGTCAATCAACCCGAAGAAGCCGAAGTCATTGAAGGTAATGGTATTCGGGCAAAAATAGAAGGAAAAGTACTCACAGTTGGAAATCGTAAACTGATGGCTGCGAATAAAATAGTCATTGAGGAAACAGTTGAAGCCTATGCTATAGATCGTGAGAAAGCCGGTAACACGGCCATATTTGCAGCAATTGATGGTGTGATTCAAGGCATCGTATCGATTGCAGACCAAATTCGTCCCGAAGCTATGGGCGCAATCAAAGAGCTTCGCCAAAATGGTGTCAAACAAATCATCATGTTAACTGGCGACAATCGTCACACAGCTGAACTTGTCGGTAAACAGCTCGGGCTTGATCAAATACATGCAGAATTACTGCCAGAAGACAAAGTTTCCTGGATTCAGAAGTTAAAAGATGCAGGTCACATCGTCGCAATGGCTGGTGACGGAATTAACGATGCTCCCGCAATTGCAACGGCACATATTGGGCTTGCAATGGGGGAGGGTGGAACTGATATTTCAATGGAAACTGCGGATGTTGTTCTGATGGCAGACAGATTGGATCAGTTCTCCCATGCACATGCTCTTGCGAAAGCAACAATTCGCAACATGAAGCAAAACACTTATTTCGCAGTCGGAACGGTTTTCCTCCTTCTTGCCGGCGTCCTATTCGGAAAAGTATTCTTAGCATCAGGTATGCTCGTCCATGAATTGAGTGTGTTAATCGTTATTCTTAACGCAGTCAGATTGATTCGGTATTCTAAGAAAGAAGTGGAAATGAAAGAACCGAATGCTATCCTCCAAACTGAGTAGGGGATTGCGAAAGTAGAGAAATAAGCTATGTGAACACCTATTATAAGGCATGATAGAGATGTAGAAAGTCTGCATCTCTATTTATGTTTAGATTATCATTTCGCCTCTTATATAGAAGTAACTCTATTTACACAGGAAATTATTGTAGGTTTAAGAATTGCTTCTGATTAAGAGAAGGTTTTTTTATTTGAATATACGGGTATAATATATATTCTCACAAATACTGAATAGGCTTCAATACTGTTTGTTACAAACTAAAGTGTTGACGGTGAAATAAATTCATGTTATATTTAGCTTGAATTCGAGATACTTATGATTTAAGTTGTTCCCCAGCATAAAAAGAAACTGAAAATAGTACTATTAAGATTGAATTGCTCAAACACAATTGGACAACATGTAAAGATAGTATAAAACTTTTGGGTAAATGTCTTGTATTAGAGAGTCATTTATTCGAGGTAATAAGAGGAGGAAACATAATGGAAGATTTAAAAGGGATACACCACGTAACGGCGATTACAAGTAGTGCAGAAAAGAACTATGAGTTTTTCACATATGTATTGGGAATGCGTCTCGTAAAGAAAACGGTCAATCAGGATGATATTCAAACATATCACTTATTCTTCGCAGACGATAAAGGCTCTGCCGGCACAGATATGACATTCTTTGATTTCCCAGGTATTCCAAAAGGGACACATGGAACGAACGAGATTTATAAAACTGCTTTCCGTGTGCCGACAGACGTTGCACTCGATTACTGGCTGAAACGTTTCGATAAGTACGAAGTGAAAAATACAGGTATTGAAGAAGTATTCGGTAAGAAAACAATTTCATTTGTAGACTTTGATGATCAACAATATATGTTGATTTCGGATGAATTTAATGAAGGAATTGAGTCAGGAACACCTTGGCAGAATGGTCCAGTACCATTGGAATTTGCAATAACAGGATTAGGACCGATTCATATTCGCATCGCACAATTTGATAAATTTAAAGAGGTTTTGGAAAAAGCGATGTTCATGCGTGAAATCGAAACAGAGGGATCTATGTATTTATTTGAAATGGGCGAAGGTGGAAATGGTGCACAATTAATTGTAGAACATAATACGGTTTTACCGGAAGGCCGTCAAGGCTATGGTACCGTTCATCATTTAGCTGTCCGTGTAGAAGGTACGAAAGTATTACATGAATGGATTGAGCATATGGAAGCTGCTGGTTTCGGCACTTCTGGGTATGTGGATCGTTTCTTCTTTGAATCATTATATGCACGTGTAGCACCTGGGCTCCTTTTTGAGTGGGCAACAGATGGTCCTGGCTTTATGGGTGATGAGCCTTACGAAACAGTAGGGGAAATTCTATCGTTACCGCCATTCCTTGAAGGGAAACGGGAAGAAATTGAGTCATTGGTGAGACCAATCAACACAGTGCGTAGCACACTTAAAATTGAAAAAGAGCACCTATAAAATAAATGGTTTTTTAAATAAGTTATTTTGTGATTTTAGTTAAAAATTAGCAATAGAGGGGCTGAATTTATTGATTTCGATTGATCCAAAAAAAAATAGTGAGCGAGACAATTACAAACTTCTAATCGGTTCCATCATTCCGAGACCTATAGCCTTTGTCACAACCCAATCTAAGGAAGGCATTGTCAACGGGGCACCTTTTAGCTATTTCAATATTGTTTCATCAAACCCACCAATGGTTTCACTTGCTATCCAAAGACCTAATGAACATCCAAAAGATACTGCTCGGAATATTTATAGTAATCGTGAATTTGTTGTGCATATTGTGGATGATAAGAATGTAGCAAAAATCAATGAAACAGCAGCCTCGTTACCTGCAACAGAAAGTGAAATTGAATTGGCGAATTTAACGCTTGTAGAAAGCGAAAATGTATCTGTGCCAGGAGTAAAGGAATCGAAAATTCGAATGGAATGCAGACTTGTTCAAGCTATTCCACTTGGTGGGGATGGCCCCGGTAGTGATTTGTTCATCGGAGAGGTAGTTCGCTTTCACGTTGATGAAGCAATTTATGAAAATGGAAGAATCGATCCAAGGGGTTTAAACGCCGTTAGTCGTTTAGCAGGCACTAGTTATGCAGATATCGGTACTATTTTTTCAATTGACAGACCTAAGTAGTAAATTCATGTTACTTTCAGAGTTAGAGTCAAAACGAGATGAACTATTAAAATACGTTACCTTCTGAGAAGGTTCAAATTTTAGAGGAGGAAGATTAATGAAACATATATTTAATAAAGGAAAAGATCTTAATAAGCCAACTTTACTTTTGCTTCATGGAACTGGAGGAAATGAATTACAAATGCTACCTATAGCGGAACAAGTCGACGGGGGAGCATCTGTATTAAGTGTAAGAGGAAACGTTTTAGAAAATGGAATGCCTCGATACTTTAAGAGGTTAGCAGAAGGTATTTTTGATGAAGAAGATCTTATTTTCCGAACTAAAGAGCTAAATGAGTTCCTTGATGAAGCAGCACAAAAGTACGAATTTGACAGAGATAATATGGTTGCTGTTGGTTACTCAAACGGTGCAAATATTGCTGCAAGTTTATTATTTCACTATCAAAATTCGTTAAAGGGTGCTATTCTTCATCACCCAATGGTCCCTAGACGAGGAATGGATCTCCCTGATTTATCTGGGAAAAATGTATTTATTGCAGCCGGCACTAACGATCCAATCTGTCCACCGGAAGAATCCGTGGAACTGCATAAATTATTTGAAAAGGCGAATGCAAATGTTGAACTTCATTGGGAAAATAGAGGTCATCAACTAACAGGTGAAGAAGTAGAAGCCGCTAGTAAATGGTATTCTTCTTTAAATAATAATTAATGAGCAATATATTGGATTACTGAATTATGGACTTGATCAATTTTAAATGCTCATCACTCCTAATATCGTGAGCCAAAGAAATATAAATTCAAAATAAGATTAAAGTACCACTTCTGAGGGTATTAGAGGAACAGTACTGTATTGTGGATTTATATTTTGGAGAGGTGATTTTAAGGTTCAATTAAAAGGAAGTTGTAAATATGGGATTTATAAACAAAATATTTGGAAAATCAAAGGAGATAGAAAAAATGTCAAATGTAAAATTAGCGGTTGTTTTTTATAGTATGGGTGGAACAAACTATCAATTAGCAAAGTGGGCAGAAGAAGGAGCAAAAGCAGCAGGTGCTGAGGTTAGAGTAATAAAAGTACAAGAATTAGCGCCAGATTCTGCTATTGAAGGAAACGAAGGATGGAAGGCTACTGTAAATGCAACAAAAGACGTTCCAGTAGCTGCTTCAGAGGACCTTGAGTGGGCGGATGCAATCATTTTCAGTACACCAACTCGATTCGGTGTGATGGCAGCACAAATGAAACAGTTCATCGATCTACAAGGTGGATTATGGGCAAGCGGTAAAACAATCAATAAAGTTGTGAGTGGTATGACATCCGCACAAAATCCACATGGTGGTCAAGAGGCTACATTACAATCTTTGTATACAGCTATGATGCACTGGGGCGCGATAATTGCTACTCCTGGATACAGTGATCCAGTTGTATTTGGGGCAGGTGGAAACCCATATGGAACAAGTGTGACAGTCGGTCAAGACGGCAAAATGATTGAAGACGTTGAAGCAGCAGTAAAATATCAAGCGAAACGTACAGTAACTGTTGCCGAGTGGGTTAAAAAAGGAAATCAATAAGTATCATAGGGCCAATCGATTATATTCGATTGGCCCTTTCTAAATCTATCTGGAATTGAATCAATCTTCTGACGAACCAGGTGAAATGAACTAGAACAAAAGATAGGTGTTGTGTTGGTTTAGTCATACAAATAAGTTTTCATCTCATCGAAATTATCAAGTGTAGCGAGTAAAATATCATGTGCGTCCAAGTTATATAGTGAAAGTTTATTTTCCAGCCAGTCAATGTCTTTACCTAGTTGAAGTAATTCGTTTACATCTATTTTACCTTCTTTAATTATCGTTCTTGGAAAGGAAAATGGTTTTTTGACCAATTGCATGTCTTCGGCAGTCAGTGCTTGTTGCTGAGGTGATAGGAAAAACGAAATGGTACCATCAGGCTCCCATTGTGCAAGGGCAACTTTTTGGACCTCATCAATTTTTTCCTTTCTTAGTTCCGATAATAAATGATCGATAGTAATTCTTGCTTTAGCTAAGCTCGCGTAAACTATTTCACCATTTTTGATCAGAGGATAAGGGGTAGGTTCAAACCATTTTCTGAATGTGTTCCATTTTAAACTTAAAAAAACACACCCAATATATAAGATTATTAATACCATTGTCGTTATCATGGATCCTTTCAGCCCTAGTTGCTCATCGGATAACGGATGTGCAAGAATATTTCCAAGTATTAAAGCGACGGTGAAGTCGATTAGTCTTAACTGGGCAATGGATCTTGCACCCATAACTTTTGTCATAATAAGTAAAAAGACAAATGAAACAATTGCCCGTAAAATCCACTGAAGTGCCGTAAGCGTTTCTTGTCCGTGAAAAAAGTCCATCTATCTTCACATCCTAATTCTTGTTGGATTTCATTATATATGATTGCCCATCAACCGATAATTATGTGATGAAAGAGGGAAGAAGATTTCAAACGACAGCATATTAATAAGAAAAAAGGCTTTAAACGTATTGCATATTGAATACTTGAGAAGAATTAGTAAACGAAGAAAAAATGTTCTGCTTGTTTTATGATAATTCCGCTACTCGTGACGTAAATAAGATGTTTAACCTAGTGGATATTGGCAAATAGTGCAAGTAGGATTTTAATTAATAGAAACACATTACGACGATAGTAGAAAAGAAAGAAGGTTGACCTAAGATCCGGACGATGGAACTTACAGAAGAAGTCGAACCGATTTTTGAATTCCCACTGGACGAAATTTCGAAACGGTCATTCCTATGGTACAGGGTGGATTTTGATCAGCCGAATAAGTATGAGGAATCAATGTTGCATTCGTTTTTCAATTTTCATCCGCTCGCTATTGAAGATTGTTTGCATCGTTTACAGCGGCCGAAACTAGATTACTATGATGAGTATGCTTTATTTGTCCTGCATTCTACAGTCCATTTATCAATGGAATATGTATTTGAAGTTCGAAGCGATTTGCTGCGTTAACGGCGTACAATTTTGCCTATGCAAGTGCTATTATACGGGATGCTCTATTCGGAAAGGTTAGGTCTTACTTTAATAAGCGTGCTTATTTTATTGATATTCACGATCATTTGTTGCGCCTCGGAGAAATCTTTCTTAGTATGTCGTGCAATCGGTTCCTTGCAATTTTATTTAAATCAAGAATAGGGTAGTTCTCTACCTTCTAAATAAGCACTTAGATTTTCCAATGAATAATTGAATCCTTTTTGATTGAATTTTACTCTCGTCCCATCAAATTCGGAAGTTAACTCAATCGTAAATAGCATTTGATTTGAATCCCAATAATAAGGAAATTTTTTATTAAGGATAACTTCTTTAATCGTAAAATTCATGGACATACTCTCGCCGTCTTTAAGATTGTTGAATGAACTTGGCATTAATATGAAAACTGCCTGTTCCCCAGCTTCAAAAATTGGAATCTTCCAGTAGAAACCAGGAGCATACCAGACTGAAAACTCCTCATCGTTGGCGATCGCGTTCCAAACTGTTTCTATTTCTTTATTGATGAAAATGGATGATCCGCTAATACTCATTTTATTACCTCCGATACATGGTATTTCGATTATAGAAAAGGCATGGCATTTGTATGGAGAAATTGGATTTCAAATAAAAAAATTCCCCTCAACATGTGTGTAGAGGAGAATAAATTTTTTACGGATGATTTTGGACGTGTATTATTGTTTCAAGAAATCGATTTCTATTTCGTTTTTTCGTGGTTCGCGTTTAAATAGATATTTACCATTCCTCATAGATACAAGTACTTCTGCACGCTCACGAATTGCTTCATAAGGATCTTGTGCATCTAAAACGATAAAGTTAGCTGGTTTTCCAACTTCAATGCCATACTCATCGTTCACCCTCATAAGGTTTGCGCCGTGGTATGTGATTAGGTTGAACGCCTTATTGATTTCGTCAATATGTGTATAATGTGCTAAATGGATCCCATTGCCTAATGGATACCAGTAATCTGCAATTGAATCTTGTGCAAATGCAACATTATTTCCATTAGCTAATAACTCTTTTACGCGTGTTAAGCCACGGCGTTTAGGATACTATCGCCACGTCCTTGTAAATGCGCGTTTTCAGTTGGACAAGAAATAAAGTTGATTTGTGATTCTTTAAATAAACCTAACATTTTATTTGCATAACTGTTATCTACTGAACCGAAGCTACATGTATGACTTGCCGTTGTATATTTACCATAGTCTTTTTCCATAACAAGTGCATTTAACACTTCTAAAAACCGACTATTTGGATCGTCGTTTTCATCACAGTGAATATCAATCATCACGTTATATTTTATTGCCATGTTGACAATGCTTTTCAAAGATTCAACACCTTGTTCATATGAAATTTCAAAGTGGGGGATCCCACCAACTACGTCAGCACCCATTTTAAGTGCATCTTCCATTAAACATTCTGCACCTTTATATCTAAAGAATCCTTCTTGGGGAAATGCCACAATTTGTAATGTAACAATATCTATTAATTCTTCGCGCAGTTTAATTAAAGCTTTCATCCCTGTTAAATTAGGATCAGTAATATCTACATGTGTACGAATGAATTGAACGCCTTTACTCAATTCTTTTTGAATACCTTCAATCGCACGTTCACGTACCATTTCTTCAGTCAATGATTTTTTATTATCACTCCAGCGCTGTATACCTTCAAATAACGTACCTGAAACATTCGCATTTCCTTCTCCTAGACCTGAAAAGATATAATCCAAGTGTAAATGAGGGTCAACATAAGGTGGCAACACCAAACGGCCTTGTAAATCAATCACTTCATCTGCAATTCCTAAATCATTACCAATTTCTTTGAACTGACCGTTATCCACTAAAAACTCATGGGATTCTGAATTCCCATATATATTCGCATTAATAAATTTTTTCATACTATATATTACTCCTTTACTCGTTCTAATCGACTACATTGTTAGAGTAACTAGTATAACAGTTGTAAAAGGCAAACGAAAATTCTTACTCTGAAAATAACCCGATTAGTCTATGCAAGGATTGGCAACAAATAAGATGTTATATCATAGTATAGGGTTGAGGTGAAAAAATGCCGAGAGTTAAATACAGGGATTCAGATATTGATTTAATGGCTAGGATGATGAGAGCTGAGGCCGAGGGTGAAGGAAAACAAGGAATGCTCTATGTTGGCAATGTAATTGTAAATCGAGCGGTAGCAGATTGTTTAGATTTTAGAGATGTACGTACAATAAATGATGTTATTTTTCAGATACAAGGAGGAAATTATTCGTTCGAAGCCGTTCAAAAAGGTAATTTATTTTATCAACGAGCAAGGGGTACCGAAAGGAAATTAGCAGAACAAAACTTGAAATCTTGGAGACAGCATCCAGCGCATTACGCACTCTGGTATTTCAATCCCTATGCACCCTGTCCTCCAACATGGTACAATCAGCCCTTTACTGGTCAATTCAAAGACCACTGTTTTTATGAACCTATAGCTGGGACTTGTGAGAGTGTTTATAACGGTTAGGTGTGTAAACAACGGTTATAAGTTGATAAAAAACAGATGGAGAAAATCACTTTCTTCATCTGTTTTTGATGTGTTTCATTATTACCCCGGAAGAACCTGAGGAATATCCAAATTTGTGAGCACTTTCTACATACAAAAAGAAGACCTTTCCTTGTTAGAATTAGATCACAATAACTAATTCTAATAAATAGGTCTTCTATTTTTTGAACTCAATTTTATTGTTGATTTTGTAAAAGTTCAGGGAATAAGTAATGCAGTACATTCAAAGTCAAACGTCTAGACACTCCTTGGTAGGGATAAGCATGCATATACATAGATGGATTAAAGTTTGCTTCTATAATCCCGTATGCATTTTCAGTCGCGGCAGGAACTTTTAAATCTTCAATAATCAAATCAATTCCACTAATTTTAGCTCCAAGTGCAGATACCGCATCTACTGCGATCTTTTTATAGTCCTCTGATATTAAATCTGTCACATCAATTGAGTCTCCACCTGTGCTGACATTGGAGTTTTCACGCAAATAGATGATGGCACCGTCTTTTGGAATCGAATCCAATTGATATCCTTGACCTTTAAGCATAAGAATCTCCAGTTCACCTAATTGTATTGTTTCCAAAGGTGTTCTGTGGTCTCTACCTCGAAGTGGATCTTGGTTCTTTTGATCGACTAACTCCTCAATTGTATGTGTACCATCACCTTTAACATTCGCCGGAATACGTGATAAAATGGCTAGTGTTTTATCGTTCAATACAAAAAATCGGTATTCGGTTCCATTGAGAAACTCTTCTATTAAGACAGATGAATCTTCTTTAAATGCAAGTGTAAGAGCTTTTTGATAATCTTCGAAATTTGCGCCTTCTTTAAAAATTGAAATTCCTAAACCATAGTTAGTTGATTTAGGTTTCACAACAAAAGGTTTGGAAGAAAACAGTTCATAGGAACGCAAAGCTTGTTCTATGTTGTTGAATTCTTCACCGCCTGGTACACGAAACCCATGTTGATGAAGGATTTTCTTCGTAACTGTTTTGTTCTCCATAATTAAAGTGGATATATAACTATCTTTACCTGTCATATTGCCATTTTTCACAAACTCTACATGATCATTTAATTGGAGCTTCAAAAATTGGTCATGTCGATCCAAGATTTCTACTTGGACTCCATGCTGAATTGCATCAAACATTAAATTCTGAGTAGATAACTCCATGTCTGTAAATCCTGTTAATTGATAGGGTTTATCCCATGACTTGTCATAGTTTTCTTTAGCAATTCTCGTAGCAACTTGACCTTGACTGCTTTTTTCACTTTCTGTATAAAGTCTTCCAGACAAAGTCTTACCTGGGTCTATTAACATTTCCCGCAGATGAACAAATAATGTATCTGAAACAGTTAAATGTAAGGTTGCTGCTAATTTTTCCATTTCATTAAGAATGTTTTCAGCCTCGTGTTTAAATTGTGTAGGCTCTAATGGATGTTCTAGTGCCACAATCTCATTATTGGATTCGCCTGGATTTATCCAATCATCACTATTTGCACCTTCATCGTTCCATAGTGAATAAAGTAAGAATAGGTGTAGGAATTCTGCTTGTTCATAGCTGATTCCATAAGTTTCAAAAGGATTTAAATCAATGTTTCGGAGTTCGATATATTTAACGCCATCATTTTCTAAATCTGAAACCTGTTGACCGCCTCTTAAGCGTACCGCTGAATAAAACTCTTTTTCTTCTATCAATAGTCCCTTATTAACCATGGAAGTAATGTCGGATATATAGCTTTCTAAACTGCCAAATGAAACTTGAACATCCTCATGATTGGTATAACCATTTTTACTGTTTCGAATACTCCTTACGGGCTCCTTCAAAGAATCTTCTTCAAAAAAGTTCTCTTCACTACTAGGAGAAGCGCCAAATAAATATGTAATTAACCACTGATGGTGTAAATAATTTCGTGTGGTTTTCAGGTAAATATCGGATTTGAATTTTTTATAATCATCGGTCTCCGTTTGTGATTTAAATAAGGCATCGATGAGCTCCTCACCGAATTGAAAGTTGAAATGAATGCCACTAATCATTTGTTTACGACGACCATACGAATTGGCCAAATGCCTGCGATATAAAACGTTGTCAGCACTTTTTAATTTCGCAATAATGATGTCTTCTTCTTTTTCTGGTAACTTTGGCGGCATGCTTAATGGCCAAAGCATCTCATTAGCATCCATTGAACGATAGGCAACTTCATGGATTGCGGATAAGTAACTAAATAGATCTTCCAGTGAATCAGTAACCGGTGTGATTAATTCCATTTGTGTTTCCGAGAAATCTCGTTGAATATAAGGATTAACATCATTAATCGAAATCTTTGTAGGGTGATCAGTTTTTGCTAAATCGCCTGATAAATCAATCCGTTGTCCTTCTTTTTCAATACCATATCGTCCTTTGAATATGTAAGGTTTAACATGGTCACTCTCTAACATTCTTTTGATATCCATATCAACTATACCTCCTAGTTCACTCGATTTTTAAAAATGATTTTTTGTAGTAAACGATAAAACATGAAGAATATCCACATTTGACCCAAATGTGGATATTCTTCATTCTAAACCTTATTGCTAAAAGAGTATCATTCTAAGTTCGTAATATGGAAAGCAAAATGTTCATCTAAGAAAGTACTAACAAAGAAATAGCTGTGATCATAACCTTCAGCTTTATTGTACGTAACATCCTGGTTACTTTCTTGGGCATTTTCTAAGAAAGTAGTTTCTCCCAATTGTTCTGGATAAAAGTTATCTGCAGTTCCTTGTGAAATAAGAATGGGGGGCATTCCCGTTTCTTTAATGAGTTCTGAAGCATCCCATTCTTTCCAAGTTGCTTTGTCTTCACCTAAATAAGTAGAGAATGCTTTTATTCCCCAAGGGACCTGAATCGGATTTGTAATAGGAGCAAAAGCAGAAATCGATTTGAATCTTGCAGCATTTTTCATCCCAATTACTAAAGCACCGTGACCTCCCATTGAGTGTCCCATAATGCTTTCTTTTCCTGAAAAGTTAGGGACTAAAGTGGAAGCAATACCTGACAATTCATCTGTAATATACGTATACATATTATAACTTTTTGCCCATGGATCTTGTGTAGCATTTACATAAAAACCTGCACCTTGTCCGAGGTCGTATGCATCATCATTAGCTACGTTTTCCCCACGTGGTGAAGTGTCTGGAATCATAACAGCTACTTGGTATTTTGAAGCCAATGCTTGAAAGCCACTTTTTTGGCTAAAGTTATCATCTGTACAAGTTAAACCTGATAGCCACCAAATAAGAGGGATTTCTTTGTTTTCCTTATTTGAAGGTAAATAGACACTAAACGTCATATCACATTGTAAAACTTCTGAATAATGGGTGTACTTACATTGTTCCCCATCAAAAGAGCGTTTTTGCTCAATTAGTTTAAGACTCATTATTTCACTCTCCATATGTTAGTATTGTGCGAATTGACTCGCCTTTATGAAGCAAGTCGAATGCCTCATTGATGTCAGTAAAGTTTAAGTTGTGTGTAATAAACGAATCTAAATCGATTTTGCCATTCATAAAGTCTTCGATCATTCCCGGCAGTTCAGTTCTTCCTTTAACTCCTCCAAAAGCTGTACCCTTCCACACTCGGCCCGTAACTAATTGGAAGGGGCGTGTTTGAATTTCTTTTCCACCAGCTGCTACACCGATAATGATACTCTCTCCCCAGCCCTTATGACAGCATTCAAGAGCAGATCTCATTACATCTACATTACCAATACACTCGAAGCTATAATCTACTCCACCATCCGTCATTTCAACGATGACATCTTGAATTGGTTTATCAAAATTAGAAGGATTAATAAAGTCAGTCGCGCCCATTTTCTTAGCCAATTCAGCTTTACCATCATTCATATCAATAGCAATAATTCGACTTGCTTTTGCTTGAACCAACCCTTGAATAACAGCTAAACCAATAGCTCCTAAACCAAAAACGGCTGCTACAGCGCCTTCCTCAACTTTTGCTGTGTTGTGTACAGCTCCAATCCCTGTAGTAACACCGCATCCGAATAGAGCAACTTTATCAAGTGGTACGTTTTTGTCTTCCACTAGTGCTAATGAAAATTCAGAAACGACTGTGTACTCGCTAAACGTACTTGTTCCCATATAGTGATAAACAGGCTCTCCGTTATAAGAAAAACGAGTCGTTCCATCAGGCATTAACCCTTTGCCTTGAGTTTCACGTATCGCGCCACACAAGTTCGTTTTACCAGAAAGACAAAATTTACATTTACCACACTCAGGTGTGTATAGTGGAATAACATGGTCCCCTGGTTTTACTGAAGTTACGCCTTCACCAACAGAGACAACAACGCCTCCACCTTCGTGACCTAGTACGGCAGGAAATACGCCTTCTGGATCAGCACCTGATAATGTGTATGCATCTGTATGACAGACTGAAGTGTACAAAATCTTTACTAATACCTCTCCTGCTTTTGGCGCTTCTACATCAATTTCTACAATTTGAAGGGGCTCCCCCGGTCCAAATGCAACAGCTGCTCTACTTTTCATATGAATTCCTTCTTTCTATTTTTATCTTAATCTACATATCTATAGTTACATACAAACCAGTAATAAACAATACTGACAAATATGTCACTATGTAGTATGCTTACTCTAAGGAGTGAGAAAATATGACGATTCATTATAAAGAAAAAGTTTTTTTCAATGGAAAAGACCTAGCGTTATCCGTTATAGGTGGTCGTTGGAAAATAGCGATTATTTGGTGTTTACTTCACCAGTCTCCATTAAGATTGAGCGAAATGCAAAGAAAACTACCTCAAGTCAATCAACGTATGTTAATTAGGCAGCTTAGGGAATTAGAAGAGGATAAAATAATTATTAGAAAAGTATATCCTGTTGTACCTCCTAAAGTTGAATATCAACTTAGCGAAATTGGCCTTCGCCTTGAGCCAGTTGTAACGTCTATCTGTAATTGGGGAGATGATTTTGCAGAAGTTTTTGGAGGAAATGTTGATAAAGTATCAGTTGAATACTAAACTGCAGAACTATAGTGCTGAAGATTAATTTTTTGTGTTTCACATAACTTTTTGATAAAGTTGGATATTCAGACATGTACGTATAAATTATTTGAGCATAGATCCATTATTGTGAAAGAATTAAATTAGAAAAAGGAGATTGATGAATAGTGACTTATGAAGAAAATGTAGCTGGTTTTGAAAAAATAGATTCTGCAAAAGCACAGGACTTGGTAAATGGGGAAGCCGAAGCAGTCATTTATATTGGCAAGGCGGTATGTCCTTATTGTCAATTATTCGCTCCAAAACTTAGAAAAGTTGCTGAAGAAACGGACACTCATATCTATTATGTCAATAGTGTTGAAAACGATGACATGGAAGGTATTACGGCTTTTCGTAATAAATACAACATCCCAACGGTTCCTGGTTTCATCTATACGAAGGGTGATACAGTTAACGTTAAATGCGAATCAGGTATGTCCGAAGATGAAATCAAAGCGTTTATGAATAAATAATAAACGAGTTTCCTCAAGACTACTGATTGAAAGAATATGCAGAAGCACTTACTTTATTTCTCAGTAAGTGCTTTTGTATATGGATTATTTGGGGTATTATTTAAATTACCTTTAACGATGAGGAAATAGATTTTTCAGGCAATTCGTGTGATAATAGAGTAAGTGAAGAATAGGAAAGAGGGGATATTATATGGATGTTAGATTTCCGATTGGGAAATTACATGTTCCTGAAAACGTGACGTTGGAAAATATTCAAGAGTGGCTAGGGGAAATTGAAACATACACCACAAGATTAAGAGAGGCTGTTGATTCATTGAAGGATGAGGAATTAAGCAAAACGTATCGTGAAGGCAGCTGGACAGTTCGTCAACTGGTCCATCATATTGCAGATTCCCAATTGAACATGTACCAACGGCTGAAATTGGCTTTAACAGACGATAATCCGACAGTACCTGATTTCAATCAGGATAAGTGGGCGATAGAGCCGGACACTGAGCTTCCCGTAGAAAGTTCCATCAAGATGCTCGAAGGTATTAATGAGCGTATTGTAGCTTTAGGGAAAAGTTTGACTGAAGAGCAACTGGATCGGACTTTTATTCACGCGATAAACGGTGAAGTCTCCGTTGCGAAAAAAATTGCGAAGTTGGCTTGGCATGAAAATCACCACTTGGCTCATATAAATAATGCGTTGGCGAAGTAATATACGATGTGTATGAAAGGCTTATCGAAGTTCGATAAGCCGTTTTTTAATAGATGGAAATAAAATCAGCATGAGGGTTTAGATTTATTTTTGTGTAAACCATCTATTCCAAGTTCAATGTGTTAAAGCTGTGCAAAAAAAAGTGTACGAAAGTCAAAGGGAGTTTAAAGTGATTACTACTACTACTAAAAGGGCTAAGAATGCAGTTATTGTCATTCATGAAATTTACGGAGTGAACCCGCATATTGAACATTTCTGTGAATCGTTATCGAAGTATGATTTTGATATCATATGTTCCGATTTGTTGGAGATGAAGAATCCTTTTGATTATTCACAAGAAGAATTGGCCTTACAAAACTTCATGGAGAATGTGGGTTTTATCAACTCGTCGAATAAGATTAAGAGTTTGGTATCCGATATGAAAAGCAATTATGAAGAAGTATTTATTATCGGATTTAGTGTAGGGGCGACTGTTTCTTGGTTGTGTAGTGAGGTGAAAGGTGTTCAGGGAATCGTAGCTTATTATGGTTCGCGCATTAGGAACTACATAGAGATAATACCACAATGTCCCGTGCTGCTCTTTTTTCCGCAAGAGGAAAAGTCCTTTAATGTTGATGCTTTAATATCTACTTTGGATAATAAAAATGTCGAAATCCATAAATTTAATGGACAACATGGGTTTGCTGACCCATATTCGTCCAAATACAATAAAGAATCTGCTGAAAAGGCATTTCACGAAATGGTTGCCTTTTTACTGAAACATTCATCTTTATGATAGTTTCGTGCACAGACACACGAAAATCTCAATCGCTCCTATCTGGATGAAAACAGATAGGAGCGATTTCATGTTTTTATTTTGTTTGTATGTCTTCTGTTCGCTGAGCATATCAAGTATAAAATCGATGCGCTTCTTGCACAGGGATATCCGTTAGGTCCAAATAACTCGGATTCGATTAATTGATTTCTGTTTGTCGGGATTTTTCTGTCAAGTGGGCTGTTTTTTGTTTACTCATCATAAAAATGCATCCAAGCTTCATGAATTCCACCGGCATACTTTTGCACAGAACGGTACAATTGTGGATGTACTTCCAATGAAGAAAGTTCGTCTTGTGCATTTCCTACAATAACGGAAGGATGACCAAGAGAAAGCATTTCTATGTCGTTTCCCGAATCACCTGCGACGAGGACATTGACGCTTGCACACGAATATTTTTCCAACACATAAGTGAGTGCTTCTCCTTTCCCGCTATTTCTCGGAAGGATATCAACATCACGATTAGAACTGAAAATTAATTTATGAGAAACATTGTTCACGATAAGTGCTTTTTCAAGCTGAATAACGGGGGCTTTACCAGATTGGGTCGTGAAGGAAATGCGACCATTATCAGGCAACAATTGCTTAGTAAGGGCTGTTATTTGAGAGGCGATTTCTTCAACTAAATCGGGTTGCCAATCTGTCTGCATTTTTTTCGTCCAGTCTTTGTCTTCGACTGTACTTTTCGTCATATAAATAGAAGTACCGACGTCTGAAATCAAAACGTCGGGCATAGGTAACGCCTCAGATTCAATGAGAGAAAGAGCTGAAGCATAGTGCCTCCCTGTGATATAGATAAGTGCGATATCATAGATTTTTTTGTCGAAATATCGAAGAAGTTTATGAAGTGCTTCTTTATCACCCACTAGTGTGCCATCAAGATCGGTTGCGAGCATATAGGGCTTGCTTTTCATTCAATAACACCTCATATAATGTATCCATTTTTTTCGCTAATTTAGGCCATTTGAATTCAGAATGTGCAAATTGAGCAGCTTCTCTTCCGAGTTGTTCGGTTAAACCTGGATTGGAAACTAATTTCTTCATAGCGTGTGCTAAGTTTTCGTCATTACCTTTTTCGATATGAAGACCGGTAATTCTATTTTTCACTACTTCTTTAAGGCCACCTACTTTCGATGCAATTACAGGACTTCCACATGCTTGTGCTTCAGCGGCAACCATACCAAAGGATTCGTAGTAAGATGGGACCACCGTTGCTACAGAATTGTTAAAAAGAGAGGCAAGCTGTGACTGTGACTGTGTCCCAATAAAATCGATGCGGTTTTCTAGCCCTTTAATTGCGGTCTTCAGTTGGGTCATTTTAGGCAATTTATTCATAGTATTAACGTTGTTAGAATCGCCACCTGCAATAATTAGTTTTGTGGAATTTGGAATCTCCTTTTTTTCAACAAGCCTACGAAAAGCTTTAACGAAAGTGTAAATTCCTTTTGTTTTTTCAAGTCTTCCAGCAAAAGCGAAATATGGATAAGCAGCTGTATTCTTTTTGTTTTTGAAAGGTTTGAAGTGGGAATCGGTTCCAATTCGGATAACAGCAATAGGAGAAGGATGAGGTACAAAGCTCCGAATGAGCTTTTTTTCATTTTTTGTGGTTGCTACAACTCGATCAGCGCTGCTTAAAATCCGTGTTTCAGCTGCTAGCCGTGTAGGTTCTTTGAGACCCGTAGCCCTTTCTTTTGCCACTCCTAATGAATGATTCGTATGAATCCAAGGAGTTTCGTATTCTTTCTGAATAAATGAACCCAATAAGCCTGATAGCCAATAGTGTGTGTGGACGAGGTCATATGAAGCTAGATTAATTGTTTGACTCATCTCTACATAAAAATTGGGCAACAGTGCAAGGATTTCATTTTTAGGAACATATGAATTCTGTCCGGCAGCAATCCGAATGACGCGGCAAGCGTTTCCAAAAGCCTCGATTTGAGGGTCGAATGGATCCGCCCAATGAGTTACGACATCAACATAATTGCCTTCCTTTTCGAGTGCAAGTGCAAGCTGTTTCACATAATTATTTTGGCCGCCTGCTTGTTCACTTCCAAGCGGAGCGAGTGGATCACCATGATCTGAAATAAATAATATAGTCTTCTGCAAATTGAAAATCTCCCTTCCAAACTATTCAATAAATTTATATATTTAACATAAATTTACAGAGTCTTGTGTAATACAATACCCTTAAACAGGAAAAGTAAACAATTAAAATGTTTCGGTTTACTTAAAGAAGGGAATTTAGATAAATAAAGGGAGATGGTTGTTGAGTGGAATTAAAAAAGAAGAGTAAATTTGAATCCATTAAATTGTTTTTCAAGATAACTGCAGCTTATGTAATCTCGAAATTAATTGTAAAGAAACCGGAAAAAGAAATCGTCTTAATTGGCGGAAATCTAGGAGAGAAATACGAAGATAATGCATCAGTTTTCCATCGGTATTTGACGGATCATTATAGTAATCAATTGGAAGTATATTGGATGTTTGATCCCGAAACAACCTATGTGCAAGAACAAGGCATATCAAATGGCGTAGCACTCGGAAGTTTCCGTAACTATTTACTTTTTTTTAGAGCAGCCTATACGATTCATGGCCACTCAATCATTTATGACATTGCTCCTGCAATTGATAAATATATTTTCCTCAATCGAAACACAATTATGATACACATTAGTCACGGCATTGAATGCTTCAAAAAAATATTAATTCAAAAGGAGGATGTGCCTCTTCTTAAAAGATGCGATTACTTTAATTGTGCTTCACAGTACGAAAAAGAAATAAAATTGAACGAATGGGGCATTCCAAAGCATAAACTGATTGTTACGGGGATGGCGAGATTTGATTGTTTGCCTGCGGATAGATCTGCAGACGTAGTGAAAAAAGTTTTAGTCATGTTGACATGGAGAGAGTGGCTTTTTGATTTATCAGATGAAGAGTTCCTTGAAAGTGATTATTTTCGGAATACCATTCAGCTTGTGAATGATGGAAGAATGATGAATTTGGCGTCAACATACAAATTGCAATTGAAAGTAATACTGCATCCTTTTATGAAAAAGTTTGAACATCATTTCAATGATTTAGAAACCACTGGGGGAAGAGTGGAGTTTTACACTCATGATGAAGTATCCATCGGTCAGAAAGTCATTGAATCGGATATGCTGCTTACCGATTACTCCAGTATTTCATGGGACTTCCTCTATATGAATAAACCGATTATTTTTTTCACATTTGATCAAGCTGAATTCCTTGAAAAGCGAGGTTCTTATTTAAATATGGAAACGGAATTATATGGTTATAAGGCAAACACCATCGATGAAGTGGTGGGGTGGATGGAAGAAATTATCGTACATGAAAAAGCGACGAATCCTTATTATAATACGGCTTCGAAATATATTGATTTCTTCGATCAGAAAAACTGCGAGCGTTTGGCGCAGGCGATTATTGGGTGAATCTAAGTCAATACTTCACTTATAATGGGTAGTAGGCACCCAAAATATAAAAAACATGCTTTTTAAAGAAGCATGTTTTTTTAATTTAACTTTCTTCAGTATCCTCGTTTAGTGGACTTGAAAATGCAAAGTAGAGCAGGTAAATGACAAAACAGATGGCCAGCGTCAGGAAACCCCAACCAAGTGTGATTTGTTCAATGAGTAAATAATTATTGCATAACTGAACTGGGGCTAATACATAAAGGAAACCCAGTGCGAAAAATAAGACGGTCATCCCAATCAGTAGACTGTTTTGTCCGATGGTTTTTATTTTTTTCCAGCTGTCTCGTAAAGGAATACCTGCTAAGAAGGGGAGACTAATGAACTTGAAGATTTCTACACTATGAATGGTAAGTGCTTCGTCCATCGTACGCGGAATCATCCAGTACACCCATATGATGATGAAGAGTGTAATACCTGGAACTCCATTGCCGTTCCACTTTTCAAAAAAACCTGGAAATTTCAATTGTAAGCCTCGAGCCATTAGAAATCCTGAGAAAAGGAGCAGTGGCATTTGCACATGCATATGCATGATCATTATCGATTCCACTAGGTTGGCAACGGGGGGGAGGATGAGGAACAGGAATAAGAAAAGCCCGTAAAGTGACTGTTTCATGATTCTTTCCCCACTTCCTTATCAAGAATGCTGCGTACTTTCTGAGATGCTTCATCGACTTCTTTATAATCCATTACATCGATAAGACTGCCTTCTTTATCCACTAAATAGAATGCGGAGTTATGTGCGATATTACCGTAATCATCTGGAATGACAATGACACCGAATTCATCGAGTAAATTTTTGAGTTCTACGGGATCATTAATTCGGGCCATACGCCAATTTTCTTCATCGGCATTGAAATAGCCTGCGTATTCGTTCAATCGTTCGGGATGATCTCGTTCTGGATCAAAACTGATGCTTAAAAAGACAATCTCTTCACCTACATACTCTTTTGGAAGAGAGTCTAACACCATAGACATGTTCAATTCCAATTCGAGGCAAACCGTTGTACATGATGTATAAAAGAACGTAATAAGTACATAGCGATCTTTGAATTCAGAGAAACGATATTCATTATTCAAACTATCTTCTAACGTAACTTCTGGAAATTGAGGCTTATTTTCAATCAATTGATTCACTCGCGCGGTTTCGGCAGTGTATGCCGTAAATCCATCCGTTCCCACGTAAAAGAGCACAGCACCGAATAGTAAAACGGCGAGAAAAGCGATTGTTTGATAACGATTTTTAAGCACATCAATCACATCCTACGATTTATTTCTTTAAGGGGAAGAGACAACCCATTGTGTAAGGTTATCTCTTCACTTATTATTTGTTTACCATGTTTTAAATGGCGGTGAACCTGGTGGTGCGTTGACTATGAAATCGACCAGTGGGATGACATACCCCATCGATACGACGATTAGCATAAGTACGATCCAAAGGCCCCAACGTTCTGTCCACATAGGCGTTTTTTCTTCGGGATCTTCTGGTTCCGCAATTGGGAACTCTGTTACTCCTTTTGGTGCAAAGAACATCATGTTGAACACTGCGAATACTTGGATGAGTACCCCGATTATTAGAAGTGTTCCACCGACTGCAAGGAACATCAAGTATGGATCCCAACCGAGTGCAGTTGCGTTATCTCCGTACGTTGTATAAGAAGTTCTCCGCGGTGAACCGAGTAGTCCGACCCAGTGCATCGCCCCTGACATGAAAATCATACCGACTGTCCAAATAATTGTTTGTATTACTCCAATTTTGTTCATCTTCGGTGTTAAGACTCGATTTGAAAGATGTGGAATCAACCAGTAACTGATACCAAAGAATGTAAGAATAACGGATGTTCCAACTGTTAAGTGGAAGTGACCGACAACCCACATTGTATTATGAACAACTTGGTTCAATTGGTTTGTTGTTTGTGCGATCCCACCTGCTCCTGCGGGAATGAAGGCGATCATCGCAATCATTGGTGCTAAGAAGCGAACATCTCCCCATGGCAGTTTTTTAAGCCAACCGAACAGCCCTTTTCCACCAAGTTTTCTCCCTGTACGCTCAAAAACATAGAACATGGCAAATGCTGTCATTAATGAAGGAAATGCAATTGACAAACTCATGAACGTGTGTAAAAACTTAAGTGTTTGTGTCATTCCGGGGTCAACAATTTGGTGGTGAAATCCTCCAGGAATGTTAGTGATGACTAATAGAACGATTACAACTCGAGTTAATGTATCACTGAAACGTCTGCCGCCGATAATTTTCGGTACAATGACGTACCATGCGGATACAGCTGTTAAATACCAAATGTTCACAAGCGTATGACCGAAAGCCCAGAACAGTGTACGACTAACCATAACGTTAATCGTTGGAAGGATACCAGCAGACCAGAAAATCAGTGTAATTACTTCGATTGTAACGCCGATACTTCCGAAGAACATGAGTGTGAATACACCCATTGCGAAGAAAGCGAATATTGGTAAATGCTTGCCTTTGTTCATTTTTCTCCAGTTAGCAATATTTATGAATGCACCGAATGTACATACCCAAACACCCATTACGAGAATTGCTAGACCGATGTAAAAGTCGGGTGAGGCTGCCATTGGTGGATAGAATGTATAGAGTATAGATGCCCTACCCGTTAACACTGGAATAACTGCGATGATTAGACCGACAATTTGCATCCAGAATCCAATCCAACCCATTTTTCGTACTTTAGGAAGTAACCCCCCTAATGTGTGAGATAATCCTGAGTAGAAATAACCGATTGTGAAGAACATTGTTAAGACGATGACTAGTAGTATTCCGTGTGCTGTCAATACTTGATAATAGTTAAACCAATGAGGCAATTGAATGAGTCCTGCACGTTCTAGCCCTTGCAAGAGCCCTAGTAATCCACCAACCAAGAGTGCGATAAATGCAACCGCCATAAATGATTTTGTTAACTTTGCATCTGCTGCATTTACACCCATTGCTCGATTCGACTTTTCTTTGAGTGTTTGAGAAACTTTTTTACTCATGGTACTCCCCTCCTTTATTTAACAGTAATTGTTGTACTCATCATTTGGTGACCGATACCGCAGTATTCGTTACAGAGAACTAGATATTCACCAGGTTTGTCAAACTTTTGCGTGATCTTTTGAATGTAACCGGGCATGACCATAGCGTTTAAATTGGTTCCTACTACTTGGAATCCGTGCGTTACGTCTTTTGATGTCATTGTAAATGTTACTTCCGAGCCCACTGGAACTTCGATATTCCCTGGGTTAAAACTAAATACGGCGAGGGTCATAATGACTTCATACTTATTATCTCCTCTATCAAAAACGCCGGGATTATCAAACGGTGCAGTTTGGTCGACTTTTTCAGGGTCAATCGTTTCCTTATGGCTGGGAGGTCCCATGCCTAAAGCAAATGTTTGATACCCAACAACGACCATAAATAGTACAAGAATGCTAACGCTTATAATTAACCAAATTTCTTCATGTCGATGCATTTTCATGTTTTTTCCCTCCCTATACTCGATACATGTAAATTACAAAAAGTAAAGCCCACATAATGACGATGACCGCTCCAACAACTCCAACTGAAAACATAGTTCCTTTTAACGATGAAACGTTTTCCAGTTCAAGGTTTTCTTCGTTGTTTGTTTTTTTTGCTTCCATCTTGCTCAGCTCCTTTTTTCTTATTACCTTGAGAATAGTTGATAATGGTTCTCAGCGATGTGATATAAATCACACTGAAAATGGAGGATAAGGTTTTTAAGAATCGTAGGTGTATATTAATGTGAATTTTATTATCTATAAGTGGCTATGAATATAGGTTTGTAAGGTTGATAGTGGAGTTTAGGGAAAGGGATAGTATGGTTTAAATAAAAGTGACGAACTCATGAACACTTTGTTTTTAGAAATTAGTTTTAAAGGGACAAGCTTAGAATCTAATATTCAAGGCACAAAAAATCCCCAAACGATGAAGTTGGCATCGTTTGGGGAAGTCTACCTTCTAAATGAAAACATCTTCGTTCACTTTATTGGGGCAAATGATATAGTGGCCCTCTTTCACTTTAAGCGTTCCTTCTTTTCTTAATTGGGAAATCATTCGATTTACGGATTCTCTTGTTGTACCAATCATATTGGCGAGATCCGCATTTGTAAATTTGGTATTTAATTTAATCCACCCGTCGGACTGTACACTGCTATGCGTTACGCTTAGCCGTTGAAGTAAAAGAAGGATGCGTTCATTTGTACTGCGAAGCGACATTTCTTCTAGTCTTTGTTGCAGTTCTACAATTCGATCTCCTAGAACACGAAGCAACTTAACGGATAAATGGGGGTTAGCAACGAGCACTTTCTCAAATTCGGTAATGGATATTGAGAATAAAACCGTGTCTTCAATTGCTTGTGCATGTGCTGGATAATTACCTGGTCTAAAGAATCCAACGTGTGGAAACAAATCTCCACTTTGTTTGACGCAAATAATTTGTTCTTTTCCGATGACGTCATTTCTAAATACTTTTATTTTTCCTGATGCGATAATGAACACATGGGTTACGGGTGTATCATGCATAAACACCATGCTTTTGTCCGCAAAGTTCTGCTTTCGTGCAATCTCATAAAAAGGTTCAATTTCATTGTCCGATAAATCTTTGAAAAGAGAAACTTGCCTTAGAATTCTTTTTAACGTTTCCAAAAGTTTTCCTCCTTTTCAATGTATGTTATGAAGTTATGTTCGTTTTTAATACTTTCATTCTAACATAAAGAGGACTTTTATTCAGAGATTTCTGCCGAAAATACTATGGAATACATAACAATAGGAATAAATTATTGGCATGTTGATGGCAGTGCAAATCGTAATCCCTTCGTCATTCAATCATTTGATGACTTGACGGAGGGCTAACGATTGGTTTCAAATCTTTTAACAAGGGTATTTACTGAATAGAGAGAAACAAACGGAAAAAAATGAGGAGGAAATTTAACAATGGCTGATAAAAAAGTTATAGGCATTTACCAATCAGAACATGAGGTATTGGATAAAATTGATGAGTTAAGGGTTCAGGGGTTTTCAGAAAATGATATTTATGTAGTCACAAGTGATACGGAATCGCTTTCGATGGTTCGAGGACGAACGGGTGTTGATTTAAGGTCGGCAGAAGGGAACTGGATGGATCGATTCATGGCTTTTTTAAGTGGTGATGAACCAGTAAAAGCAGCGTTTGCGAATATGGGCTTCACAGAAGAAGAATCTGCCCATTATTATAATGAAGTAAAAAGAGGCGGAATCTTGTTGTATGTTGACCGTGATTATAATCACTTAGCGTATAATCATGAGCCGGGCATTGTAAATGAACATTTGGATGCGAACGTTGGTTCAAACTCAACTGTAGATTATTCGAACAATACGACGAACGTTTACGACAACATAGATGCCACTATTGAGCAGGAAGACCGTCTGCGTATGCAAGAAGAACGATTGATAAGCAATAATGAACGGGTGCAAGCGGGCGAAGTAAATTTCGGAAAACCTATCGTCGAAGAACAGCAGATAATGGAAGTGCCTGTCTCTTTTGACGAGGTAAATATGGAAAGCCAACCAGTGCATAATGATGTAGAAGATATTCCTACGATGGAAGAAGAACTGGAAGCAACTGAACATACAGCACTGAATGAAGATCGTATTGTTGGTGAACCTGAAGTGTTTGAAAATGAATTTGAAGAATTCAGTCCCGAAACGGAAAAAGAACGCTTACTGGGTAAATCTTTAGTAGATCCTAACCGACTGCTGTAATAGAAAGAAGAAAGGGGACTTCCATTACTTTCGGAAGTTCTCTTCTTTTGGGCTTTATCATGAATAATGGAGCTTGGATACGATGTATTAAACGACTTTTTGACATTGTTGGTGATGTGGGTTTTACTTAGCCTGTGAACTAAAAACAAAAGTTGATGCATAGAAATATCTATAATGCATTGTGAAAGTAAGGATATATACACAAAGAATTTTAAAGGAAGGGAAGTCATACAGATGGGGACAATGAAAGCGATTGTAAAAGAAAATGAAGCAGATTTTGCTTTTTCTACAAAAGAAATTTCGATACCGTATATTCAGCCTGATGAGTTTCTCGTTCAGATTAAGTCAATAGGTGTTGGAATTCATGATGGATACTTTTTTCCACAGGTAATGGAATTCCCGTATCCCATAGGCATTGAAGCTGCTGGTGTCATTGAAAAAGTCGGGAGCGATACGGAAGGATTTAGAGTTGGGGAACGGGTTGCTTTCGTTAGTATGATGCAGGCAAAAGGCGGTACATGGGCTGAATATGCAGCTGTATCTTCGGACTCCTTACTAATCAAAATACCTGATGATATGTCGTTTACCACAGCCGCGGCGATTCCAGTCGCAGGTAATACCGTACTAAAGGCATTTAATGAATTGGATTTAAAGCAAGGAGATACTTTATTTATTGCCGGGGCTTCTGGAGCAATTGGGACATTTGCGATTCAATTGGCAAAACAGCTCGGTGTTCAAGTGGCAAGTTCTGCATCGTTAAAAAACCATGAGTATATGCGTTCGCTTGGAGCTGATTTTACTGTAGATTATCACGACTTTGACTGGCAAGACCAAGTTAAGAAGTGGAATGATGGCGGAGTAGATGCGGCATTAGCCATTCAGCCAGGTACTGGTGAAACGAGTATGGTAGTAGTAAAGGACGGCGGGGTGGTCGTGCCTGTTTCAGACTATCAGCTGACCGGCGAACGAAATATATCTGTGCGCACGCTTCAGCATAACGCAGACATAAAAGATGAATTGGAGAAACTGATGAATCAGATTGCAACAAACGAAATACAACTGACCATTGAAAAGGTCTATCCATTTGAAGAAGCATTGGATGCCCTTCATAAAACGATGACACGCCATGCCCAGGGAAAACTAGTCATCGACCTGTCCCAACGGAAGATTTAGACTTGAAAAATGGTGATTATGCTCTGGCTATCATTAAAGCAAGTTCAATCATTGTCGGGAAATGATAAAACGGTCTTTGAATACTAGTATATAATTACAGGTAAGGGAGTGAATAAGATGGGATATCGACATGGACCAGGACCCCAGCACATGATGGACTATGGCAATTACAGTTTTTTCTGGATTGCGATTATGGGCGTTCTTTTGTTAATCATTTTGTTTTTACTATATAAATTAGTCCGGAAAAATAAATATGTACCAACAGATGTTGAAACGAGCGATACTGCAGTGACTATTTTAAAAGAAAGGTATGCAAGAGGTGAGTTAACAGACGCAGAATTTACACAAAAAAAAGAAATGCTGAATAATAATAAATATAATTAAAAGATGAATAGTAATAAAAAGTATATCAACGATGGATATATATGATTTTCTTTCAGTTGGCTACAACTTCTTGCCATCGATACTCTTCTTTATTGGTCTAGCTTCTTTAGCTCTTGGATGGGCACCGAAACTAGGAAAGGTGATTTACGCTTACCACGGCTACTCTTTTATACTAAACTATTTTGGCGGTATTCTGGATTTACCGGATTGGTTTTTTAAGACGGCCATTCAAAGTTGGATTCCCAAAATGCCAATGAAGGAATTTGATCTACTCATTTTCAGTACAATAACTGTAATTAGTATTGCTATGATGATTGTAGGTTACCTTGGTTATAATAAACGAGATATGATTGAATGGGCCTGAAATTATGATAACTAGCCATTGAGCATCGCATTTTGCGGTGCTTTATTTTTTTTATTAAAATCGATAGGAATGGCAAAACATAGTTCCGCGGGTTCAGAACCTTCGGAAAAGTGAAACCTTTCATAACTTATGAACGTATCAGTAGTAGAACTATCTTTATTATCTACAATGACTTGGGGACCTTGAATAGGTATGTTATTTGGATATTTTGCTTATGAATTTTATAGCAAAAAGAAGAAAGTCATTCATAATAACTATTTTCCAAAAAGTGCTACTAGTTTTTGAAGAGGAAAATGGAACATTAAAGTTATTATATAAAAGTGAAGAAACATCAGATTACTCAAATCTTTCATTAAAAAATGAGCTTTTCAATAAAATCAACTTGGAAGAAGATTATGAGGTAATAAAAACTTTTAATAATGGAAATGAGACACATTTCGGCAAAATATCAGGAAATAACTAATATCTTTATTTTAGTAACAGATGCGATTCTGTAACAAGGTTTTCGCTCTTTTATGTGTCGTGGCGATATATTACAGAAATGAGTAAGACTTGGTTTACAACAAAGGGGTATGAAATAATGAATTACAATCGTTTTGAAGTTATTGAGAAGCAAGGTAAGATTAAACACTTTCTAATTACTCGAAATAACGGAACAGATATTCTGTATATGTCACACGCTAGGGGATAGGGTATGGTCTGGGACTGACTGTTATGGTTGATCCTGAAGGGAAACCTCTAGTAGATTTGGAATATCAGAAATCTAAATCTTGATAGGGAATCGGATGCGTTTATGTAAGAAAAATTGTGTCCGTTTCTTTTAGATTGGTCAATAAGGGAGGGGAAATATGGATACGTATGAAAAGTATTTTAAAGCTTTGTCAATCCCCTTAACGGTGATTATTGTCAGGTTAATAAATAGCTATGTTTATGATATACCACTACTAATTAACATAATTATTATCGGAATACTTATTTCGTTGTTTTTAAAAATAATTGAAATGATTCCAGTTGCAAAAAAGGAATTGAGTAAGAAAACCGGCTATGTTTTATTGATATTAGCTACGATAAATATATTTTTATTATTCTTCTTATTTGATTTGTGAAATTTAAATTTCATACGAACTCGGATGTGAGAAAGGTTAATTGAAGAATCGCAATAAGGAATTTCATTCTGGAAACGGGTGCACTTCTGGAATAAGAGCTGCTCCTCAAGCGGGCCACTTTAATGAGTATGGGGGGGAACGTATATGACAACAACCTATGTGAATTGGGGAGAAGCAAAAGTAAAACTAACTTGGAAACCCGAAAGCCAATGTCCGCAATATAATTTAATTACAAGCGTTCATGGATTTTGCTTTCATAAGAATAAGTTGTTATTGGTTAATCTAAATCATAGGGGCTGGGACTTTCCAGGAGGCCACATCGAATTAAATGAAACTCCAGTGGAATGTTTGAAACGTGAAGTCATGGAAGAAGGTTACGTTGAAGGAGAATGTCATTTTCTTGGCTATATTGTAGTTGACCATAATGAAAACCCAAATTGGAATGAAGACAGTCCATATCCGATAATCGGGTATCAGTTATTTTATCGTATGGACGTTGAGAAATTACATAGTTTTGCAGGGGAGTATGAAGCTTCGAAAAGACTTTTTATAGACCCTAAGGAAGTTTCTGATTACTACCGTGACTGGCATGAACTATATCAAGATATACTGAATTACGCATCTATAACGGAATGAATGCTTATTCCAGAAATGGGTGCAGTTGTGGAAGATCAACTATTCCTGTAACGGGCCAGATTATTAGTTAAAGATAAAGATGGGAGTTTTCATATCGCATTTAAACATAAGGCGTAGCAGGAAGGTGATTATTATGTATTGGAATTATAGAGTTTTGATGTTTAACAATAAACAAAATGAACCTTGCTTTGAGGTATGTGAAGTTCACTATGATGAAAACCATGACCCTTATGCTTGGGCAGAAAGCCATAATTTACTTGTTTCCGAAACATTAGATGATTTAAAGGAAACTTACGAATATATGGCTAAAGCATTTGAAAGTCCTGTATTGAAGGTAGTTGAAAATAAATTAGTACAAGCGACAGAATAATGTCGCAGTCCAAACATATGTGTAATATATGGAAGTGTTTACGCAACAATTGGAGAAGATTTTTCGAATGCTTTTATTGAAGTTAGTGAAGAAAGAGGATGGAATTTCGGTGGCGGGCTGTACCAGATTGACGAAGAGGGAAATCCTATACCAGATATTGAGTAGAATATACCGCAATTGGATGCAATAATCGAACAAATCTGTGCCCAAATCGGACCAAGTTATCCAGAAGATATAATGAAAATTTGAAGTGCGAGGGGGATAATGTGTGAAACGAATTGGAATTATCTTGGGTATAATTGTAGTCATTGTAGTTGTGTTTATATTTGTAAATAAATCATACTATCCTTCTCTGCCGATTGATAATCTATCCGCAAAAGAAGTAATCGAAAAACTAAAGAAGTCTGATGAAAAGATAGTAGAGATTGCAACAGACGATGATTCCACTTGGTATATCACTAGAAACGAAAATAAAGATAACGTTTTAATAGCAGATGAAATCATTAAACAAATGATTGGTTCAAACGGCTGGGATTTTAAAGACAAGATGGGTGCGGGCCTGTTCTTTGAAAAAGAAGAAGAAAAGTTAATTGTCACTACTCAAATGTGGACTGGAAAATATGTACTTGTTCAGGTACAAAATAAATATAAAGAACTTTAAAATAGTAAGCAATAGGGTGCTTATACCGCATTAGGAAGTGCTGTTTTCTGTTTAGAATTAGAGAGGCATACACTTAGTTAATTGGAGTGGAAGGCAGTCTAAAGCCACGCCCTCGGGAAAGCGTCCGTCTGGAACGCAAATTAACGGGTTTAACACTATTCCAGATTTGGGTGCGATTCCTTTATAAGTGATTGCGTCTATATCACAATCGGAGCAATTATTTAACAGAAAAAAAGGAGAATATGTAGGTGCAAAAGTTAAAGTTAATCCATTAATACTAGTAGCATTAACTATTTAACAGGTGTAACACTTGGAACTTTCGCTTTTTTAAAAAAGGAAAAAGGGTTTATTAAATATATCGCGTTAATTTCCATTGCATAAGGTGTTTTATATGTTGTATTCCTCTTTGCAATATTCGGAGGGGAGATCTAGTTTGGGAAGATGTAGTAATTCCGCAAACGGGACTTCAAATGGTTTTAAAGAAATAACTTACATGGGGGAATATAAATGGTATGGGGAACTATTTTACTATGGATTGTAGGTTTATTTGTTTTGTACGTAGTAATCTTTACAGCAGTAAAGGATGGAATTAACAGGTCAGAGATTGGTAAGTTGATAAAAACGAGGTATGGGGTTAAAGATGAAATTATTTCGGTTAGTGATGATGAAATTGAAAAGGAATTAGAAGATGAATTTAAAGGCTCGGTATAGTGAATAAAGAGTTTTGAAAAGGTTACTCAAAAAAAAGTTGCTGTTGTGGAATAAGCGTTACGCATTAATCGGTACATTTTGAGATGGTGATTATTTGTGTATGAACTAAAGATTCTCATTTTTGCTACTCAACCATTGGGTGTGGAATTGAGTGTTAGGTACGCTGTTATGTTAAATAGATAGTTGGAAAATGAAAAAACCATTGTTTTCGAGGTATAGGAGAAGTACTAATCACAGAACTACCGATATACCACTGAATATACTAATTGCTGCTGAAATAATATCGATGAGATTTCCATTTCATTTAAAGAAACAATCGATGGAATAAATAAAGGAGGTTGTATCATGGTCAAACATAAGATTTATACAATGAGTTTTGCCAAAGTCTACCCGCTTTATATTACGAAGGTGGAGAAAAAAGGGCGTACGAAAAAAGAGGTTGATGAAATCATCCATTGGTTGACGGGATATAGCCAGAATGAGTTAGAAAAAGTACTGGAAAAACAGACGGACTTCGAAACTTTTTTTGCAGAAGCACTGGAAATGAACGCTTCACGGGATTTAATTAAAGGCGTCATCTGCGGAGTTCGAGTAGAAGACATTGAAGAACCGGTGATGCGGGAAATTCGCTATTTGGATAAGCTGATTGATGAGCTGGCAAAAGGGAAAGCGATGGAGAAGATTTTGAGGAAGTGACGATTCAAATTATCTTCATCTTTCATGTTCGTTTAGTAGAATACATGCGATCCAGATATTTTTTTTGTATTTATTGAATAATTGGACCAATAAGTTCAAGAAGAACTTGTGGTTATTGTATAATTCAGTTAAAGTGAGGTTGTGTATAGGCTAAAGCGTGCAAGTGTAATTGTTACTAAGAAGGCTTGATAGGCATTATTGTTTTAATTACTGTTAGGGGGACTCATTTGTGGGGATGTTAAACTTAGTGATTTTCCTGTAAAAGATTAAAAACTTTACAGGAGGAATGTTAAAATGAATGAAGTAGAAGCCCAAAATTTCTATCAAAAACAATTTGAAATGTCCAAAGATGCAGTAGATTTATCGACCATTCCCTTAGAATTTGTGGAAGAGATTGTGGAGCAAGTGGGGAAAGATTTTGTAACGGTTTTAGAGCTTGGTGCTGGAAACGGTTCATTATCCCGCGGTCTCTCAGTGCTTAGTAAAAACATTACAACAGTTGAGTTAGTACCTAAAATGGTAGAATTCGCAAAGCAATTTGAGACACAAAATGTAACTTCACTATGTGGTAGTTTTTACGATATTGATATAAATAATACGTTCGATACAATCTTATATATGGATGGTTTTGGGGTTGGGTCTGATAAAGAACAATTATCATTGCTTAATAGAATTCATAACTGGCTTAACGATGACGGTGTCGCTTTAATTGATATTTATCAACCAAATTACTGGAAAAAAGTAAGTGGTGAACTGATGATGCCTTATCCTAATTCGAATGTTACGAGAATTTATGGATACGATGAAACTCTAGACCGAATGACAGATACATGGTGGAAAGATGATGATCCAAAAGAGAAACACACACAATCATTAGCTTGTTATTTACCAGATGAAATCTATGACTTATGTGAAAGAGCCAATTTAATAATAACTGCATATTATCCCGGAGGAGCAATGGATTTCAAGAACTGGAAGTTTAATGTAACTGTACCTTTGTCAGAATGCTTGAGTTATAGAATTAAGATAATAAAAGCATAATCGTATAGACGTTTAACCCGAATTTTTCTGAGACAAAAGAAGATTCGGGTTAAATTATTTAGTAAAGAAATCTCGACAATCTCGGGCAATGGTTGTGTGAGGACTGAACTGCAATCCGGTCCATTTTATTAAATAAAAGGAGATAAAAAAGTGAGTTTTATTATTCGTACAATGATAAAAGAAGATATTGAAAAGGTGCAAGATGTGGCAAAAAGGAGCTGGAATGCAACCTATGACGGGATAATTCCACATAGTGTACAGGAAAAGTTTTTGAACTCTGCCTATAGTGATGAAATGATGGGAAAAAGATTAAAAGGCTCATTTCTTTTTGTAGCTGAAATGGAAAATGAAGTCGTAGGATTCGCCAATTTCACGCCAGTAAACGATGCATGGCAATCGGAATTAAGTGCTATCTATCTTTATCCACACTGCCAAGGTAAGGGGATAGGCACTGCTTTACTAGAAAAAGGAATTAAGAGATTAGAAGATATTAAAGAAATTTATATTAATGTTGAAAAAGAAAATGTCGTTGGAAGAACTTTTTATGAAGCAAAAGGATTTAAGACAATTAAAGAATACGATGATAACTTTGATGGTCATATTCTGAAAACAGTTCGAATGCGTTTAACGGTGTAATATTGCGATAATCAGGTGCGCGTGTTGGAGAAACATTTTGCCTAGATCGAGTCCTGATTGTGTAGCATAAATAGAAAAATTGGAAGGAACTTTAATAGATGAAAAAGAAAATCAGGAAACTAAACGAGGGCGAACAACTTCCAATGGAGTTATTGTTATTGGCAGACCCAGCAAGAGAAATTGTTGAAGAGTATGTCCAGAGGGGCGAATGTTTTATTGCTGAAATCGAACAACAAACTATAGGGGTTTATGTATTACTTCCTACAAGACCTGAGACGGTAGAGCTTGTGAATGTTGCGGTCGTCGAAGGTCTACGTGGTAGAGGTATAGGCAAAAGTTTGGTGTTGAATGCAATAAGTGTAGCTAAGATAAAAGGTTACAAGACAATTGAAATTGGTACCGGGAATTCAAGCGTAGGGCAACTTGTTCTTTACCAACAATGCGGATTTAGAATAATAGGAGTAGATCCGAACTTTTTCGTTAGGCATTATTCCGGGAAAATCTTTGAGAACGGTATTTGGTGCAGAGATATGATTCGATTATCTCAAGATTTATAGGCTGAACAGCTTATAGCAAAAGGTGCGATTTTGGTATCAGGAATCTATGTCTGAGTAGCTACGATATAAACCAATTGGAGATATTGAATTGCTCCCGCATAAAATTAACGAAAACTTATCGTTAAAGCTAATAAAATTAAGGGGTAGCGAAAGTATATTTGAATGGTAGACAAGTAAAGATGTCATTTAAGAGAATGGCATGTAAAATAGGTAAAGTTTTTACAGCTAAAGCGTGCAATCAATGAATAAGATCTGTATTTCAATCAGTCCGAATAAACTAATTCAGGGAGGGTTGCCATGTGTTTCAGCCTAAAAGCTTTTTTGTAGCTAGTTTGAAAATAATCGGTGTGTTAACAATCGTTTGGAGTTTTGTTCAGATTGCTCCAGTAGCTTTTCAATTTCTCTATGTTTATAATCAACCGGATATGATGCCGGCGAACGATTTGAGTAATTATCGTATATCTCTAATTTTTCAAGTGGTCTATCCCATCGTGCTTTTGAGTATTGGGGTTTATCTGCTTAAAAGTGGAGAAGCTTTAATTCAATTCGCTTTTCGTGACTGGAATGAAAAAAATGAAAAGGGTATTGGTCAATCTTTTATGTTGTTTATGAAGTTGGCGGGGTTGGTTTTAATCATCTATTCCATTCCAACAGCATTTCAACTTTTATCCAATGTACTCTTTATTTCATCAGCTAAAGTAATCGGAACAAGCAATCAACTAAACTTCATTTCTATAAACCTTGTTTCAACAGTTATTAATTTGTTATTGGGTTTATATTTACTGAGGAGTGGAAAGATTTTTTATAAAATCGGCTTCACTAAAAATAATGAGATAGAATGATGAAATTATTGCCCATTGAGCATGACGGGTTTTCTACGTTTTTTGAAAAAGTAAGGAGACAGACTAAAAATGAATCAATCAAAGTCCGTTTTGGGGAATTCACTTCAACTTCCTAATGGAACAATCATTAAGAATAGGATTTTTAAATCTGCGATGAGTGAAGCGTTGGGAACGACTCATCAAAATCCGAGTCAATCACTGGTTACTTTATATAAAACCTGGGCTGAAGGGGGTGCGGGTATTGTCATGACAGGTAACGTTATGATAGATCGAAATGCCTTAGGAGAGCCGAATAACGTTACTATAGAAGATGAACGTGATATAGAGATGTTAATGGAATGGGCGAAAGCTGGAACTGACAATGGAACTCACCTTTGGATGCAACTTAACCATCCAGGAAAGCAATCTCCTAAAATGATTTCAAAAGAACCTGTAGCACCAAGCGCGGTTCCTCTTACTGGAGGTTTAAAACGATTCTTTAACGAACCGCGTGCTCTTAAGGAGTCCGAAATTGAAGATCTGATTAACCGATTTGGAGAAGCGGCAAGAATTGCGAAAAAAGCAGGCTTTTCAGGTGTTCAAATTCATGCAGCGCACGGATACCTTGTTAGCCAGTTTTTATCTCCTATCCACAATCAACGTACAGATGAATGGGGAGGGACCTTGGCGAATCGAATGAGGTTTTTGGAAGAAACATATAATGAAATTCGGAAACAAGTTGGGAAATCATTTCCAATCGGTATTAAACTGAACTCTGCTGATTTCCAAAAAGGTGGATTCACTGAAGACGAGTCCATGGAAGTTCTCCAGAAAATGTCCGAAATAGGGATCGATCTCATTGAAATTTCTGGGGGAAATTACGAGAATCCGATAATGATGGGTGCAAATGTAAAAGAAACAACAAAAAAACGAGAAGCGTATTTTATAGACTACGCAAAAAAGGCTCAGAAATTAATATCTACTCCAATCGTAGTTACAGGCGGCTTTCGTTCTCAAAAAGGGATGGAAGAAGCTGTTGCGAACGGAGAAATTGATATGGTTGGAATTGCAAGGCCTTTTGCTTTAGTGCCAGATTTGGCAAATAGAATCTTTAATGGTAATTATGAAACCGTTCAAGCAAAACCAATCAAAACGGGGATTAAACGAATAGATAAGAGTGCTTCCTTGTTAGAAATCGGTTGGTATGAACAGCAGTTAGCAAGAATCGGAACATCTAAATCTCCAAACCCAAACCATAATGTTTGGTTTTCTATAATACAAAACATTCTAGAGAATGGTCGTAGTGTCTTTTTAAGAAGAAGAGCATAGGTGCTTGTTTTAGGTACCTGTTTGAAAAAGATGGTATTGAGTTTATAAGGAAACCGAATGAGAAAGATGTAAAAGACCTTAATTGGAAATTATTATAGTTTCAAGACAGTTACTAAGCAAATGGGCACAATTTTACGCAATCAGCTTACATCGAAATCCTAATCATTTCGATAACCCACTTCATTTGTTGTATAATTAGGATAAGATTTCAGTTCAAATACAGCTTCAAGGAGGACTTAATATATGAAGAAGATTGAAGGTCATATAGCAGAAGTGATGAGAGAAATTATTTCTGATGGAGATTCACTTGTTGAAATAGATGGAAAGAAGTATTACTTATCTTTAATTGAAAAACCGGAAACAACGGTAGCTGAAGATGTGGAAGCTAATCAAGAGTTAAAACAGAAATTAGGTCAAGCAAAAATGGACATAATGAATGGTAGAACCTACACAACAAATGAAGTAGTTGAAATGATTGACCAGGGAGAACTCTAAATGAAGTTGGAGTGGACTGAACAAGCATTAGAAGGTTTTCGCAATATACGTAGCGATTATTACACATCATCTGAAACTAAGGAATATAAAAAACACTTACTCAAAAATATTCAGGAAAAAGTTTTGCTTCTAGGCACAAGCATTCCGGTGAAAAAAGAGGAATGGAAAGGTAGCTATAAGATTATCATAGATAAATTTATTGTTTATTATTCGTTCTCAGAAGACCAGGATGTTTGTTATATAGAATACTTCATACATTCAAGTCGACAAAAATGATGGTTGCAACAATAGAGTATTTAAAATGCAGAATATAGAAGAAACAAAAGCCTAATTCCTTACTGAAAAGTAGAAGGAATCAGGCTTTTATTTTATGAAATAATACGTTTACAACCCAATAAAACTTGTCCTTAAGTTAGGGAAGGTGTTTGTTTATTGTTCCGTACTATCGTCCAAGTACTGATTATAACGATGATTAAAATCGTAACGGAAAGTGCACCGTATTGGAAGCGAATGCTGTCCTGGTTTGCAAGTTTCCCAATTCCGTCCAGCACAATTGGCGATAAAAATTGGCCTAAAAATATAAAACTGGACGTCACAGCAATCGCCTGGTCCGCTTGATGGAACGGTACGCTATCAAGGGCTTTTAAGACAAGAATAGGAAATAAAGAACCTTGGCCAAATCCGATTAGACAAACACTTAACATAACGATTGGAACACTATATGTAAATGTTAATAAAAGAAAAGCAACACCCATCCCTGAAAGCATGATGGGTATGGCGTAATTTTTAAGAGTCAATTCAATTTGAACGAGTAATAAGCTCGTAATCATACCACCAACAGTCGTGAAAGATATGACTGTACCGGCAAGTGCTGTTCCACCCAACTCACTTTGTTCTAAGTAGATTGCGATGTTTGTTGCAATTGAATAATAGGCTAACATAATCCCGCCCATTGCAAGTGCAAAGCCGAAAACAGCTAAAGGTAGCCTCGATTTCTTCTCATTCTTTTTTGGTTTTTGTAGTTCACCTTTAGGTAAAAAGAAGAAGACTAGTATAAAGATGAAGAGTCCTAAAAAGTACACATTAAAAGGAACGCGCCAGCCAAATGTCGCAAGCCAACCGGCAAGTAACATCGTCAAGATTCCTCCTAAATTACTAAAGGCAGAGTTGTAGCCCATCATTTTCGTTCGTTTCCTACCTACATAATAGTCATTGATAAGTGACATAGATAGAGGCATAACAAGTCCAACACCTGCACCTAAAATTAAACGAAAGAGTAATAATAATTCAATCGTTGGTACGAACTGGGGACCAATCCCACCGATTAAGTAAATGACCAATCCAATCAAAATAATTGTTCTCTTCGTTAGCTTAGAGGTCAAATAGCTGGATAGAAATGAAAATGGAATAATCATTATAGAGGGGGCGGTTAAGATGAGTTTAATCATCGTTGGACTTGCCTCTGGAAAGGCTTTAGCAATGAGTGCTAGTACAGGAGAAATTGCAGCACCAGCCATTACTGTCGCCATCCCAATGGATAAAATTGTTGGTTTGAGCATTTTGTTAATCGTAATCGCTTCCCTTTTATAATATTAAATTAGTTAAACGGATACTATGTGAATCTGCTTTTTACATAGTATCGATATTGATAGTAGCTTGTTTAAAAATTGTACGTAGCGTATTCAAGTCAGAATCGGAGATGTCCTTGAATACTAAGTTCATCATCTCTTTACCTTCGCTTTTTAGTGCATTAAGTGTTTCCCTACCTTTGCCCGTCAATTCTAAGCGGACGACCCGACGATCTGTTTCGTTTCGTAATCGAGAAATGTAGCCATTTTCAATTAATAGATTTGAAGCAGTTGTGACAGCCCCAGCAGTGATATGCAAAGCGCTTGCGAACTCGGACATTTTCATAGGGCCATTTTGTTCAAGCAAATACATAATCCGCGATTGTGAACCTGGAAAGGTTTTCGCATATATATCTTTCCATAGATATTCCGTTTTTCTAGATAACTGCCAGAAAAGAATTTCAAACTCACGAAATTGTTCTAGTCGATCCATTAATACCCTTCTTTCTAATTACTTTAATCAGTATATATTTTAACCATTAAACCTTTTAACAGTGTACGTGTATTTTAGGAATGTGTCAATGATTTAAAAGAGTAAACAAATAAAAGACTGTTATAAAAACACTCATGAAATTTTTATTGATTTCATAGGTTTTTTTATTTTGAAGCGGATGTGGAAATTGGGGTCTATTTAATTACATTTCAAATAATCCGTCACTTGTACTGTTAATTGGGTTGATTGAAGCAATTTTGTTACAGCAACAGTCGGTTATGTGAAAGAAACTGGGATACTCCATGCAATTAATTGGTAAATAGAAAGGAGGGCATGAATATGAGTACAGTGGGAGAAATTCTGCAGTTAGCGATTGAAACGGATATGCAGGGACTTGCGTACTGTGTATTTTGGGCAATATCTGAATGTAAAGTAAGTGCCGAGGAAAACTCAGAAATCCTCGACAACATCGACTACGATGAAGAAACCATCGCCCGAATGATCACAAAAGACATATAGATTCCCAAAGATGAAACTTTTTTGGTCGCATTTCCGTAAGTATATAAAGGAGTGACCGTAATGAAGAAAATAATGATTGTGTTTCTATTTCTAATTACCGTGCTATTTCCGACATCTGCATTCGCTATGGATTTTGAAATATCAGAAGTGATGATTACTGCGGAGTTGCAACCGAACGGGGATGCGGCTGTTATTGAAAAGCATACATATGTCTTTGATAGTAAATTTAAAGGAATTATACGTACGTTGATTGCCAAAAAAGGGTCGGCCATTGCAGATTTTAAGGCTTATGAAAATGGTGAATCTCTTGAAGTGGAACAGAAAAAGGGAGAATATAAGATTTTCAGAACGGGCAAAAAAGAAACAGTTGTAGTTGAAATGCATTACCAAGTTGTGAATGCGGTGCTGAAATATGAAGATGGTGCTGAGTTTGACTGGCCATTTTTTGATAAACGAAATGAAACGGACTATGAAACTATGACAATTGAAGTGTTTCCTCCTTCACCAGCAAAAGAAGTGCAGTACCTTGGTTACGATGCTGCCTATAAAAAAGGGTCGATTAATTCAGAAGGAATGGTAACTTTTGCGGTTGGATATGTTCCGTCGGGTAAAAACGGTGATGTGCGCGTTGTATACGAACCGGAATTATTTCCAGACGCGACGGCTCTTAAAGGAACCATTCGCGATGAACTGATTGCAGAAGAAACGAAAATGGCGGACAAGGAAGCGGCATTTATTGTAGGACGTGTGAATACAGCAAACTATGGCTTCCCTCTAATGGCTGGATTCGGAGTGTTTCTTCTTGGTTTAATCGGATGGGGAACGATTTCATCACGTCGGAAAAAGAGCGACGCGAAAGGTATGGAAGATGGATTTTTAGTTCCGGTAGGGGAAATGAGTATGCCGGCAACAATCCATTATACGACCGGTAACGGTTTCAGTCCGGAGGCGACGTCTGCTGCTTTACTTGATCTCGTTCGAAAAGGGTATGTAAAGCAATTGTCGGACGATGAATTCGAATGTCTAGACCGGGATGTTGATCATCCTCATGAAGAGAGATTGATTAAGTTATTGTTTGGTTATATCGGAAAAGATGAAGTCTTCAAAATTAAGGATTTGGAAGTGTATACGAAGAATAAGAAGAATCATGAATCGTATAATACAGCCCTGTTAAAATGGCGTGAGGGATTAGTAGAGGAAATAAAGTCAAAAGAGCTATATGATCAAAAAGTTGGGTTGAGATGGATTATTGCACTGTTGAGTACGGCAATGATTGTTGTCACGATACAGTTTGGAATTTATGAACTATTTATGTATATGGCGATCACGATTGTCCTGGTGATTGGTGGTTTATCATTTGCGGCCTTTTACAAACCTAGAAACAAAGAGGGACATCGTATATTCCAAGAATGGCGTCAGTTTAAAGAGGCGTTTCGTGATCTTGACCTCGATGAATGGAAACGTTTATCTACAGATGACAAGTTCCGTTCATATGCGTATGCAATCGGTTGTGGAGACAAAAGCTTTGGCAAACAGTTCACCGAATTTGCAGAAGCCGAAAACCGAACAAATCGTGAAGGTTCCAACTTTGGAAACTCGAGCTTTGTCTATTTCAATCCAATCATGATGAACTCTTCTTTTGTAAGTGCGAATACGAATACAGCAGCCAGTGACTCTTCAAGTTCCTATTCTGGCGGAGGAACCGGAGGCGGCGGTGGCGGTTCGGGAGCATTTTGACGCAGAATGCACAATCATTCATTAAAGAAGGTTTACAAAACCACGTATGCAATCATCGTCGATTGCATACGTGGTTTTCCTATTTTAAAGCCTGGTTGGTAACTGTCTGAATAGTGTCCAAATTGCGCAGGGGACTGTCACCCTGAAAAAGGAATAGAATACTGCTTTTGAAACACACTGTATTATGAGGGAATTTGCCATTTTTATTTCATATGAGGGAGTTAACCAAAAATGAGAACTACGAATCTTGGGAAGTTAACAGAAATTAGAGATGCGCTCAATTCGAAATTTTACGAACGTGAAAAACAGGTGGAAGGAATTCTTGTGGCCCTTCTTTCCAGGCAACATATGTTGATGATTGGTCCTGCGGGAACTGCAAAATCAGCATTGTCGGTGGAGTTGGCGAAGATTGTAAAAGGAACAGCGTATTTTCAGTGGTTGCTCACTCGGTTCAGTACTCCCGAAGAAGTGTTTGGTCCGCTGTCTTTAAAAGACCTTGAAAAGGGTGTATACAAAAGAGTTACAGCGACAAAAATGCCGGAAGCTCATCTTGTTTTTTTGGATGAAATCTTTAAAGCGAACTCTGCAATTCTAAACAGTTTATTGACGCTAATTAATGAAAGACTCTTTTATAATGATGGCTCGCCGGTCCAAGTTCCCTTGATGTCTGTAATCGGTGCGTCCAATGAATATCCCGAAGAAGGGGAAGGCCTTGAGGCGTTATTCGATCGTTTCCTTTTACGCTTTGAAATTGACTTTATCGCAGATGAAACCAACTTTGTTTCTATGATGAAAGGCGTTGGACAAACTCAGAAAATGCCGTCCATCACTAAGGAAGAATTGACGCAATTTCAGTTGTTGACGGATAAGGTAATCATTCCCGACGAAGTATACGAAGCCCTATCTAAGATTCGCGTAGAGTTGCGAGATGAAGGAATTCGGCCGTCAGATCGAAGGTTCAAGCAGTCCTTAAGTGTGTTGCAAGCGAAGGCATTGCTTAACCAAAGGCAAGTTGTCAATGTTGATGATATCGAAATCCTTGAAAATGCGCTTTGGGAAACCGTGGACCAAAAAAGTACCGTGTCTAACGTGATTCGCAATCACTCTCAAAATGTTGTTACTCAAAGCCTTTACACCATACAAAATGAGGCGACGGACGTTTATTATTCCATGGTGCAAGATCATTCACCAGAAGCTGGAATGGAAGCGAATGTAAAAATGAAAGCTTTATTAGCTGATTTGAATCAACTTAAAACTCACAATCAGAGTAGAAAAGACGACATCAATGGATTAATCGATAAAGTGACCTCGATGCAACATGAAATTTTAGACCGCATTTTAGATCCGTATTATTTTGATGCACAAAACGGGAAGAGGCAGTCTACCAACGTCTTTTTTTAAATACGAAAGGGAGTGTACGCCGTGAAGGTGCATAGGCATCACAAGGATAATCGTTCCGTGCTGAATACAGATGCATTCGACAAGAGACGCTTTAAAGAAATCTTTGAGATGTCTTCTGCCCTTCAAAGAATTAGAGGCCAAAGTATCCTACCAATGTTTGAGCACTTACTTTCCGATATTTGGGCTTCATTATATAAGATGAAACCTGAAATTACGGTAGATGAAGTAGACAGCGATCTTAAAGTAAATAAAATAGTATTAGAAAGAATTATGGCGGATGAATCCTATATCTACTTCAGAAGTTTTACGAAATTGGATGACTTGGCATCTGCAATTGGTACGGTGAAATTGGGAGAGAAAACGAACCAATGGCTAACAGAGCAAATTTTAAATGATGAAGACTTTCAAAAAGAGCTGGCCCAACTTCAAATGGAACTACAAATGAATGAACAATTAAAGGGAAAATTAATAGAAGCTTCGACGAAATTGAATGAAAAATTGAAACAGATACTTCAAGACAATAGTGAAAGTTTTTCACAAGAGTTGGCTTTAGCTGTAGAAGAGACTAAGCATGTGAAAGAAGGCTTAAAGTCTTTGTTTGGCGGTTGCAGTGCTGGGAGTGGTGAAGCAGAACTCAAAAAGATTCCCTTAAGAGACCAACTTACGCTAGCTGAAAAAATCGCATCTACTGAAAAAATGAAAGAAATTGCAGACTGGGCCGGTCGTTTTAAACAGGTCGCCCGTAAAAGACAAAAAACTAAGCGCAGTACTTCAATGGAAAGGAGCGGCGTTACGTTAGGGAATCATATTGAAAGATTGTTGCCAATGGAATTGGGTTTATACATACATCCCCTTACAAAAAAGGATTTCCTACGTCGTTATGTAGATGGTCAAACGATGCAATATGAGCAAAAAGGACGTGAGGTGTTGGGTAAGGGACCCATTATACTTTGTTTGGATCAGTCAGGGAGTATGCATACGTTAGATGCCCAGTCCAAAGGTTTTACGCTAGCGCTTATGTCGATTGCAAAAAAACAAAGGCGGAATTTTTGTTTGATTTTATTCTCCACTCGTACACAAGTTCTTACATATGAAAAAGGCTGTATAAAAAGTTCGGATATGATCACATTAGCTCAAACATTCTTAGGCGGAGGCACGGATTTCACACTTCCTTTAGTTCAAGCCGTGAATACAATCAATGAAAGCGCGTTTAAACAAGCCGATTTAATTCTCGTTACGGACGGTGAAGATTGCTTAGAAAACGTGTTTCTTGAGGCATTTATGAAGAAAAAAAAAGAAAAGGAGTTCAATGTACTGTCTCTAGTAATAGGCGATAGCTTAGATTCAGTAGAACCCTTTTCGGATAAAGTTGTCCAAATTCAAGATTTTGATGACGAAGGGAGTTATAAGGCATTTGAAATATAAATGTGGATTTGAACACTGTCTTTTGATAACGGGTTCGCTTAATATAAAGGGAACTAATCTTTGAAGGAATTTGGAGATTTTATGTTTAGGTAAATTCAAGTATTGTGAAAGGTTTCACTTAGACTAACGGGATGGGTTGGATGATGGTTTAAATGGATCTTCTTTCTTAAAAGTAACGGATTCAGCTTTATACATTTTTCCATCCCAAGCATATTTAACCTTCAGACTACCTATACTTGCCTCGGGAATAGTTACAAACACTGTTGTATAACCATAAAGAACACCATTCTCAGGTTTATAATCTTCCATTGAGCCTACTCCAGGAGGGCCATCAGAAGATTGATAACCAAACTTTAAAAAGTCTATTAAGTATTTCTTATTACCAGTTAAAACTGTGATTTTGTTTCCTTTTCGTTCCATTTTTACAAGTCTTTTGACTGCATCATTAATGGATTCAACTGGCACTTCTTCGTATCTTCTATAAGGGTCATGTACTTGATTTAACACATGTATTTCTTTTGTAGATACTCCAGATCCTGCACCAGAAATCAATGCGACTATAACATCTTTTAGTCCATCGCCATTAATATCTTTATAAAATAATTTAGGGGTAAACTTAGAATTATACCAATTTGGAAAGTTGTATAATAATTCGTCGCCAACGCTGTCCACTCCACCGCCAACTTGAACAGTAAAATTCTTAGTAGCCATACTATCAATCTTATCAGCAATTAAAAAAATGTTTTCATACCATTCATCAGATATAATGTGTGATGTTACAACTCTCTGAATGGCATATACTTTTCCTGTTTCAAAGTTTTGAGTTGGTTTAGCTGATGAAACTATTGTTTTTTGAAAAGAAGTAATAAGAACAAGGGATAGCAATAGTATAAAAACGATTAACATTTTTTTCATTTTCTTCAATACACCTCTTTACGACTTTAACTAATTAATTGTATTGTTACCTTTTCTGAATAAAATATGTACTTATTTTACTAATGGGTGCTTTACATGAAGATCACAGAGCGATTTTAGGTGAATACTTTTTGTTCAACTAAAGGGGCAGGTTATTTGAGGAATCAAAGGATATAGTGTCTTTATCACAAAGAATTCCTGCATCATCCATACCAGCACCCATTAGTTATATTGGTTACTTCGTTAGGTTTTAACGTTCTGCTTTTTATATAAAGGCTCTGTTAAAGAATAGTGTTTTTTTGCTATCTTTTTTCAATCGCCATACGCAAGTTCGAAATGACACCAAGAAGCAATATTAACGAACAAACCAATTTTTCAAAAGGTGTTCCTAACAATTGTTGTATAAACCCAAATGACCAAAGTGCTACAAAAAACCAACATATAACGGTTATTCCTTTTTTGTATTTATATAATATATTTCCGCCAACAATTAGCGTAAAAACTCCTCCAATAATAGAAATAATGGTATTAATAATAGATATTGGTAGCTGGGTAGCGAAGGATTCAGACCGTCCACCATTTACCCATGTAAATGGAATAATGTCGATAATAATAAGAACATGAATTAAGATTGTCAAAGTGTAAAAACATATCCCCATAAATACAGCAGCATTCATATTAATTTTTCTAAGCTTTTCTAGCATATAATCACCTCTTTCCTTTCCGTTATCATTTTATTTAATCTGGTAGTGTTCTATTCCTTTATAATTTGCCGTATTGCCACGTTGTCCCTTTTAAACTCAATCTCACCCTTACAGAATATTTATTCTCACTTTATTATAGATAATAAGATTTCGAAGAGGTTATGTTCTATATAACAACAATCTATACGAAAAAAGCCTTTCTATTAAACTTGAAGTGCAAATACTCCTATGCATACTTGACAGACAATTGGAATAACACATATGCTGTGGGTAGTTTGATATTGAGGAGGCTGAGAGTTTTGACAACATATAAGAATGAAAGTTTCAAAACTTTAACAAGTCTCTCCTTCGCTATTTTAGGTTTCTTGGTTATGATATTCTTCTTGCCAGATACTTTTTCGAGTACTGCAAAAATAATGACTGGTATCGTTACTCTTGGAATCATTTTATGGACCTTTGAACCAATACCTATGGGATTAACTGCACTCATTATTTTAATCTTAATGCTTATATTTAATGTGGCCGAAACATCTATTGTTTTTAGTGGATTTTCTTCACCGGCAACCTATTTGATTGTTGGAGGTATGATGCTTGCAACCGCTGTAAACGAAACATCTCTGATTAGGAGAATGTCCTATAAAATATTGAAAAGATGGGGAAGTACTTCAAAGGGGTTATTAGGGAGCATTATCATTATCCAGCAAATTCAAGCATTCTTTATTCCTGCAACAGCTGTTCGTTCGGCTCTTATGATACCGGTCTCAACGATGATTATTGAAACGATAGATGCAAAACCTGGAAGTAATTTAAGAAAAATGATCGTACTTGGTGTAGCTTATGGCGGTACTATTAGTGGAACAGCTGTCATGACTGCAGCAATTGGAAATATTTTAACCGTAGAACTTCTAAATCGTTTTGCGGGTATTAAAATATCTTATTTTCAATGGTTTTTCTATACATTTCCTTTGTGGCTGATCTTAATTCCGTCGATATGGCTTCTCCTATTGAAAGTGTTCCCATTGCCTAAAGAGCAGCAATTCTTTCCTGAAATTGAATCTGAAATGAATGATAGACTCAAAGAATTAGGCGCTGTAAGTAGGGAAGAAGTCCGATGTTTTATTATTTTGATTTTCTTGGTCGTTTTGTGGTTAACTGAGCCAATTCATGGAATGCACCCAAGTATCCCGGCTTTAATAGGAGTTGTGCTCATGACTTTGCCAAAAGTGGGAGTCGCTTCTTGGGAACGTGTTGTGAAAATAAATTACAATACCATCTTATTGTTGAGTGTCACTTTATCAATGGGGTATACTTTCGTCGAATCAGGTGCTGCAGAAACAATTAGTGAATATTTGAGTGCAGATTGGTTTATGTCTTTACTTCAAAATCCGTTGTCAGCAGTTATTGTTGTTGTGGTGACGGCACAGATTTTCCATAAAATGATTTCAAATGTCTCGACAGCAGTTGTAACACTGGTGCCAATACTTATAAGTGTGGCTTCGAATGCGGGGATTGACCCTTTATTAGTTGGATTTGCGGCAGGGTTAACTTGTTTATTTGGCTATATATTGGTCGTAGAATCCATGCCGAATATCTTGGCACATAGTACTGGGATGATTACACAGAAAGACTTTTTGAAACCTGGTTTGTACGCCACACTTATTACAATACTTGCAACAATCATTGTCGCTGTAACTTGGTGGAGATGGATTGGTTTGCTAGTGATTTAATGGAAAGACTATTTATAATCAGGTTAACCTATTCAATTCAGTGGTTTAAGAGTTGAAATAAGTTGGTATATAGATGTTACAAGGTAGATATTAATATCTTCATTAGATATGAAAAACGTATTATTTGCTATTACATCATATATCTGTTATTGTTAAGAAGAGTTATTTTTGTTCGTTTTCAGATTGAGAAAAGAATTTGTTTTTCGTCTAAGGTATTTGAGCAAGGATAGTAACATATTGTGTGGATGTCCACACATAGGAGGCAATATATATGGAACAAGGTACAGTTAAGTGGTTTAATGCAGAAAAAGGTTTTGGATTTATCGAGCGTGAAGCAGGGGAAGACGTATTCGTACATTTCTCAGCAATCCAAAGCGAAGGTTTCAAATCTTTAGACGAAGGTCAAAGCGTAACATTTGAAATTGAAGAAGGACAACGTGGCCTACAAGCTACAAACGTTCAAAAAGCTTAATAATAGCTAAAAAAGACCCTACATGTAGGGTCTTTTTTTTGCTTAAATTAATTCTTATTGGACATGATGGCAGGAACTCATTCAAAATAAGAGTGGCGAAACATGTTTATATTTATTCGGAATCCACGGAAAAACGAAACCTTATATAAAACGGGAGAGTGGAATATGGAAACTGAAAAACGAATGGAATTAGTTAAGGTTATTGTTGAAGAAGTAAGACCGGTATTACAAGGTAGTGAATCAAAAACTTTATTAGACTATGGGAGTGGTACTGGTTTAGTTAGTTTAGAACTAACTGACTTAGTAGAATCTATATTGTTGGTAGATTCATCAAAACAAGTGTTAGAGGTTGCAGCAGCTAAAATTATCGAAAAAGAAATTACGAACTGTAAAGTACTTTATTCAGATTTTACCCAAGACAATCCTGAACTTAAGGCAGATATAGTCTTACTGTCTCTAGTCCTTCTTCATATTCCCGATACTAAAGTAATCTTGCGAAAGTTGTTTAACATTTTAAATAATGAGGGCAAGCTAATTATTATTGATTTTGACAAAAATGATAAAGTGAGTCATCCTAAAATTCATAGCGGATTTTTGCATAAGGAATTAAAAAATATATTATCCGAAGTTGGCTTTAAGTCTACTGAAATTAAGACCTTCTATCATGGGAATCAAATCTTTGCGAATCAAGATGCATCAATGTTTATATCTAATAGTATAAAGTGATTTACTAAACAAATGAGCACGATCGTTGAAGTTCCAGCTGCCTGTCAAAAGGGTGGCTTTTTTTATTTAGAAAATGAAGTCATTGTTGAAATAACTCACTAGCTATTTTGCTCATATTGCTTCTTAAGGGAATCATTTAGTTGGATTTGAATATAAATCTAAAGGTTGATCCATAGGTCGGAATAGAGGGTCCAATTCATATGCGAATTCTATATAAAAAAGTGAACTGAACACCGAATTCAAGATTCGGGGTACAGTTCACTTGTATGTTCAATAGACTTTTTTACTTAAGCTGTTTTTTTCTTTTTACCGAACTTTTTAAAGAACTCATAAACAATCGGAACAAAGATTAGTGTGAGTAGTGTTGAACTCGTTAACCCTCCGATAACCGTAACGCCAAGTCCTTTGGAAATAAGTCCACTGCCTTCCGCTCCAACTGCCAGCGGAATAAGAGCTCCAATTGTAGCAAGTGCTGTCATTAGAATTGGACGAAGTCTTGTAGTCCCAGCTTCTAATATTGCTTCTCTTGTTGAAAGTCCTTCTTTTTCCATATTAATGATTCGGTCAACTAGGACGATGGCGTTTGTCACGACAATCCCAATGAGCATAAGTACACCAATCATTGTAGAAACGCTTATCGTCTCGCCAGCGATTAATAAACCGACCAATGCGCCAATCACAGTAAATGGTAAGGAGAATAGAACTGCAAATGGTGCGAGTCCGCCTCCGAAAGTTACGACAAGAATGAGGTATATAATCGCAATCGCAGCAAGCATTGCGAGTCCAAGTTGTGTAAATGCCTCAGTGATGTCTTCCGTAACCCCAGCGGTATTTACATCTATATTAGAAGGAATTGATAATTTATCAATATCAGCCTGAATATCAGAGGATACTTTTGTTACATTCTTCTCCGTTATTGTAGCTGATACACTTGCGAAAATTTTCCCGTTTTTACGCGAAACCGTATCTGAGCTCGTTCCTTCTTTTATTTCCACAAATTCTGAAATCGGGATTTCCATTCCGAAAGGAGATTGAACGGTTTCTTTTAGCAACTCATCAATTGTCTTATGTTCAATTTGTTCTTCTTCAATGAACACATCGATTGTTCCATTGCCGCGCGTTATTTTTGTTAACACTTCTCGTTGTTTCATAGGGTTTAATGTCATTCCTATTTGAGCTGTTGTTAACCCAGACTGTGTCAGTTTTTCTTGATCAGTTACTAAAGTGTATTCTTTATACGATCTTGCAAGACTTGTTTTTACGTCTTTCAAGTCAGCGTGATCCTTCAAGATATTTTCGATATCCAAAATAACAGGTTCTATATCGTCGATGTTGTTCCCATAAACGTAATAGCTTACTGCGTTGCTTGAACCACCCATACCGAAGTCTTGCGATTTCCATTCGCCTTGAGTTGATAAGTCCAGAAGACCTTTCTCTGTATCTTCCGTTACTTTTGCAAACTCTTTCGTATCGGGATCGAATGTGATGAACATAAGAGCCCCATTGGATGAACCTGGCATCATAGGATTACCGCCACCAAGAGAGACTTGAATTATATCAACATCTTTTAAATCCATTAAATAGGCTTCGGCTTTTTCAATACTTTTATTCACTGAATCAAGTGTCTCACCCGGTTCAGGTGTATACGTAACATACATCATTTTTTGTTCTTCATCTGGTAGGAAGCTTACACCGATAACTGGGATTAAAAACAGGCTTCCGGCGAGCAGCGCGATGGAGATCACTGTCGTAATTAACTTATGATTTAAAGTCCAGTTTAATATTTTTTCATATGAGGCAGCCATTTTTCCTTTTTGTTCTTTTTGGCCACTTCCTTTTGAATAAAGTTGCTTTTTAAATAATGAATGTGCAAGCATCGGTACAATTGTAACTGCTACTAATAAGGATGCGAGCAGTGCAAATGAAATTGTAAGTGCGAATGGCATGAACAATTCTCCAACCATTCCACCAACTAACCCGATGGGAAGGAATACTGCAACTGTAACGAGCGTAGACGATGTAATTGGTTTAAACATTTGTAGCGTTGCTTCTCGTACAAGTGCCCTTCCTTGTAATTTCTCAGTGGCTAAGTTCATTCGCCTGAAAATGTTTTCAACAACGACAATTGAATCATCGATTACGCGACCGATTGCGACGGTCATTGCACCGAGTGTCATCATATTTAACGTAATATCCATCATATTCAAGAAAATGATTGCAATGAGCAACGACATCGGAATCGAAACAATTGCAATGATTGTTGATCTAAAATTGCGAAGGAATAACATGATGATAAGTACAGCAAAAAGTGCGCCGAAAAGGGCTTTGCTTAACATCGTATTAACGGATTGCTCAATCGGTTCACCTTGGTCAAGCGTCGTGGCAATTGTTACACCGTCATTTTCTTTCTCAAATTGTTCGACATTTTTTTTCACAGCGTTTACGACATCAACTGTATTCGTTTGTTGTGTCTTCACAATTTGAAGAGCAATCGCTTCTTCGCCGTTTGTTCTTGAAATAGATTCGGCTTTTCCAATAAGTTCAATCTTTGCGATTTCCCCTAAAGTAACAGTTGGGAGTTCGGCACCTTGTTCAGTAGGAGGTATCTCACTGCCCATTCCACCCAGACCAGGAGTTTCTGAAGGCATGACTGGAATTAAAATGTTATTTAAATCTTCAATCGTCGTAATATTTCCATCAACGACGACGGATTGTTCCTCATCACCAAATTGGAATAAGCCTAGGGGCATTGTAACGTCAGACCCTTTTACAATCATCTTGACCGTGTTTTCATCTAAATTTAGTGATGTCATTTTTTCTTTATCGAAGGTTAAAGTGATTTCTTCAATTTGTTGTCCGGAGGCGGTAGCACTTGAAACCCCTTCGATTGCTTCGATACTAGGAATTAATGAATCAACTACTTTTTTTGTTAACTCTTCAAGACTTGCTTTATTATCGGAAACGCTTATTGCAAGAATTGGAAATGCGTTAATGCTAATTCTTCCAACATCCGGATCCATCGCTGTATCCGGCAGACGAATGTTTGATAACGCATCTTCTACTTCACTTTCTGCTTTATCCATATCCGTTCCATAATCAAATTCGATTTGGAGAGACGAAGCATTTTGATACGAAGTCGAATTAACTGAAAGGACACCGTTCAAACTCGAAACTGCTTTTTCAAGCGGTTCTGAGATGTCTTTCGCTACTTGATTGGGTGTCGCCCCTGGGTAAATGGTTGTGACACTGACGATTGGAATTGTAATATCCGGTATTGTTTCCAATTTCATCTGTGTTGAAGAATAAAGACCAGCTGCCGTTATAATGAACGTAAGAAGCCAAACAGCCAGCTTGTTTTTCATTACAAAGTTTACAAGCGATTTCATAAAGTACCTCCAAAGTTTTATTTTTGACCAAATGGTTCAGGTGTTTTATTATAGGAACTAACCAGTCAGTCATCTGCTATACATAATAGATTAATTTGTCTACTGTTTAGCTATCTAGTGAAAGTAAAATTGAATAAATAGAAAATACTTACATAAACTTACAAACGATACCATAAACGCCTCCATATCTTACCATTAAATGTTTCTAGTACTTCATTATAATAACTGACCAGTCAGTCACGTGTCAATTGTAATCAATCATTGAAAACGCAATTTTTCTATATAGGCATTATTAACGTCATTATATAGACAAGTATGCTATAAAGTATACAATATAGGTTGATCCTTATTTCCACCACATATTGATTTTTAGTAGTATGAATGAATGCTTTATTGTTGTAATTGACTGGTCACCCAGGTTTCGAGTAATACAGGTTTTCCAACTATTAGAGGGGGTGCTGATTTTGACGAAAAGAAAAATACTTATTATCGAAAAGGCATCAGAACTTTTTGCTGAAAATGGTTTCAATGCAACGTCCGTTCAAGATATTACAGATGCATGCGGCATATCTAAGGGTGCTTTTTATCTTTCATTTAAATCTAAAGACAGTCTTCTATTTTCGATATTTGAGTATTTTAGCAGCAAACTAATGAACCGAATGAGTGGTATAAGTGACTACAAGGTCAATTCCAAAGAAAGATTAGTGCTGTTTTTTAGTATTCAATTTGAAGAAATTGCACGTTATTCTGATTTTATACTTATGCATATGAGGGAACAGACAAATCCAATCAATAAAGAAATGATGGGAATCGTAAATGAAATGCGACAAAAAACATATGAGATGCAAGAAAATCTACTAATTGACGTGTATGGGGAAGAGATACAGCAACACATGCCAGACCTTCTTGTTTTGTTAAGCGGCGTAGTTAAAGGCTATATTGAAATTATTGTATTCAATAAAGATGTATTGGATTATGATGGCCTAGCGAGATTTATAGTGGAGCGAACTGATTCATTGGTCATGGGCTTATCGGAACCATTCTTAAAAAGTGAACAGTTAGTAGGCTACAATAGGGTGGGAAGTGACCTATTGATTACTACCAAGATGCTTATAAAAGATATTGAGTTGTTAAAACTAGAGATTACGGATGATGATTTATTAGTCAGCTTAGATGTCATACAACTAGAGCTATCGCTACAAGAGTACAGGAAACCAGTCCTTACAGGTATGATGTCGAATTTGGAAAACCACGTGGTGACTGAAAAAGTTTTACTGAAAATGAAGTTGTTTTTAGGGATGTAATCGAGAGCAGTATGGGCTGTTCCGTTTCTTTAATAAGTGGTTATTAAAGGTAGAGATTCATCTCCCATTTACGAAGATATGATTCCGTTTTTGATATTCTTCATCGAATACGTATGGTGAAATACTGAATATACGAGTCCTGCTGGTTTTTATGCAACGCTAGTGGGCACCCTTCATTACACTTGAATAATTGTTTGCAAAAGGTAGTATACTGATGTATAGTTTTTTTATCCCAGTAGAAAAGCTGTTTTAATAGGGCCTTTTTAGGGTTCTAAATTATAAGTCGGTCACTAAACACGCATGTGCGTGTTACGAATTCGTACAATCGTAACACGTTTGGCGTGTAAAAAAAGGTGGGTTTTATATGCAGGATTCAATGTTGAAAAGATTTAGTGTTTCTATGGAAGGAAGTTTACTTCGGAAGTTTGACCAATTGGTGACATTGAAGGGATATGAGAACCGTTCTGAAGCGGTTCGGGATCTTGTTCGCGAGGCAATTGTTCAGCAATCATATGAAGACAGCGAACAAATGATTGCTGGAAGTATTCTATTATTCTATAACCATCATCGTCGAAATCTGCTCGAAGAAATGACGGAAATTCAACATGAAAGGCATGATTTAATCCTCGCAACAACACATTTTCATTTAGATCAAGGTAGTTGTCTTGAACTGATTGTTGTAAAAGGGAAGGTAAAGGATATCAGGGAACTTAGTCACCGGTTAACAAGTTTAAAAGGTGTTGACTATGGAAATTTCACAGTAGCACCGATAGAGCAGGTTTAATATTAGTGAACCTACAAAGGGGAGATAAGAGATGAGAAAGAAACTTTTAAGTGTCAGTGGATTAATAATTTTAATATTATCCGTTATGTTGGCGGGTTGTTCTTCAACTAAGTCCATTGAAAAAGGCACAGAGGATGCCGAGAAAAAAGATGAGCTCATACTGGCGCTAGGATCTGAACCTGAAGCGGGATTTGATCCAACAACAGGTTGGGGCCGTTATGGTTCACCCCTTTTCCAAAGTACATTATTTAAAAGAGATGATCAACTTAACATCGTAAATGATCTTGCAATAAGTTATGAAGTCAGTGAGGATGGCAAGGTTTGGACTGTAAAATTACGTGATGATGTAAAGTTTTCAGATGGTGAGCCTTTAACTGCAGCAGATGTGAAATTCACATTTGACACGGCAACTGAAAATGGATCCGTTGTAGACTTAAATATTTTAGATGAAATTGAAGCACTTGATGATACAACTGTAATATTTACACTTAAAGAAGTACAATCGTCTTTTATTAATACACTGACTGCAACGGGTATTGTCCCTAAGCATGCTTATGATGAAGATTACGCTGAAAAACCTATAGGTTCAGGACCCTACCAGCTTGTGCAGTGGGACAGAGGGCAGCAGCTCATTGTCAAGGTGAATCCAGAGTATTACGATAAAGTACCTTATTTTAAAAAATTAACTTTTCTATATTTAAATGAAGATGCTGCATTTGCTGCTGCTCAAGCGGGTACGGTTGATTTAACTTATATACCGGCCACTTTTAGTAATCAGAAAATATCTGGCATGAAACTTGAGGCAGTCGAGACAGTAGATAATCGTGGAATTGCCTATCCTTACATAAAATCAGGTGGTTTTACTGAAGATGGACTACCAATCGGTAATGATGTAACAGCTGATCTTGCTATTCGACAGGCAATTGATATTGCAGTCGACCGAGCAGCTTTAATTGATGGTGTAGTAGAGGGCTATGGTTCGCCGGCTTATACATCAGTAGACGGACTTCCGTGGTGGAATCCGGAAACAGTTATTGAAGATGCAGATTTAGAGGGTGCGCGTAAATTATTGAAAGATGCTGGTTGGGAAGATACAGATGGCGATGGAATTCTTGAGAAAGACTCCTTGAATGCTGAATTTACACTTTACTATCCTGCGGAAGACACAATTAGACAATCGCTTGCAATTACAGTGGCAGATATGATTAAACCAATTGGTATTAATATAAAAGTAGAAGGAGCAAGTTGGGATATTATTGGTAACAAAATGCATTCTGAAGCCGTTTTAATGGGTTGGGGAAGTCATAATCCATTTGAGATGTACAGTATATACGCTAGTGAAAATGGTGGAGTTGAATATAATAACACCGGATTTTATAGTAATGAAACAGTTGATGGATACTTTAAACAAGCCATTCAAGCGAAAAGTGAAGAAGAGGCAATTGAATTTTGGAAAAAGGCGCAATGGGATGGAACAACTGGTTTTAGTGGAAAAGGTGATGTGGCATGGACATGGTTGGTAAATATTGACCACTTATATTTAATGAAAAATGATCTTGATATTGGAGAACAAAGACTCCACGTACACGGACATGGTTGGCCTGCAACAGATAATATTGCTGATTGGAAATGGAGTAAGTAAAGTGCCGAAAACGATTCGCTTTATTCTATTTAGGATTATCAGAATGCTAACGCTATTAATTGCTATATGTTTTATTTCATTTTTGCTAATGAAAAACTCTCCAATTGATCCGATTCAAGCATATATTGGGGCGGATATGTTAAATGTAAGCCCTGAACAACGTCAACAGATAGCGGAGTATTGGGGGCTCGATAAACCTGTGTTTGTACAGTTTACAAATTGGGGTTCCGCAGTACTTTCGGGTGATTTAGGAACTTCTATGATCTACCGTCGTCCAGTAGCCGAAATTTTAGGTGAACGATTTTTGAATTCAATTGTCCTTATGTTAACTGCCTGGGTCTTATCGACAATTATCGGTTTTATACTTGGAGTTATCTCTGCAATGAAGAAAGGAACATGGATTGATCGGGTTATTAAGTGGTACTGTTTTACACTGGCATCTACGCCTACTTTTTGGATGGGGCTGCTTATGTTGCTTGTGTTTTCGGTGTGGTTGGGTTGGTTTCCAATTGGTTTAGGGGTCCCAGCGGGTGTACTTGCGGAAGATGTAACGCTTATGGATCGGATTAAGCATCTCATACTTCCGGCAATCACATTAAGTATTCTTGGAGTTGCGAATGTAGCGTTACATACGCGCCAAAAACTTATTGATGTGCTTGCGAGTGAGTATATATTGTTTGCAAGAGCAAGGGGTGAAAGTGGTTTTCTCCTGTTTTGGAGACATGGATTACGGAATATAGCTTTGCCTGCAATCACATTACAATTTGCTGGATTTGGTGAATTATTCGGTGGTGCAATCCTGGCTGAGCAAGTGTTTTCATATCCAGGTCTTGGGCAAGCTACAGTGGATGCTGGACTAAGGGGAGATGTTCCGCTTTTATTGGGAATCGTGATTTTTACTACAATCTTTGTTTTCGCGGGTAATTTAATTGCGGATTTAATTTATTATATAGTTGATCCAAGGACAAAGGAGAGTGGAACAATATGACTCCAGTCCACGAAGTGGAAAGTAAGGAAATTAGAAAGAAACGTTTTACGATTAATCGCAGACAGGCTACAATTCTAACAATCGTAATTTCAACTGTATTTTTACTGAGTATTATCTTAGGTGGCATCTTTATTGATGAAAGTAGAATTGCAACAAACTTGAACGCCCGAAATTTGTCCCCATCACTAGCGCATTTGTTTGGAACGGATTGGTTGGGAAGGGATATGTTTGCAAGAACAATTATGGGGCTGTCTTTAAGTATTGGTGTTGGATTACTCGGAGCCATTGGTAGTGCATCAATAGCTTTGGTTCTTGGTATGGCTGCAGCGACATTGGGGAAAAGAGCTGACCAGTTTATATCCTGGTTGATTGATCTTTTCCTAAGCGTTCCCCACCTCGTTACACTGATTTTAATCGCCTTTATGTTTGGTGGAGGGTTTAAGGGGATATTAATAGGTTTAACGCTAACGCATTGGCCAAGTCTTGCTCGGGTAGTAAGAGCGGAAGTTATGCAAATACGCTCAGCAGAATATGTTCAGGTTTCTCTACAGATGGGTAAACCCCGTTGGTGGATTGCCGTCAATCATATTTTGCCGCATATTTTGCCGCAAGTTTTAATTGGTTTTATGCTGTTGTTTCCACATGTCATATTACACGAAGCGGCTGTCACCTTTTTGGGCTTGGGTCTGTCACCCCACGAACCAGCGATTGGGATTATTTTGTCTGAATCTATGAAGTATTTATCTTCAGGAATGTGGTGGCTCGCCTTTTTCCCAGGTTTAGCCCTACTATTAGTCGTCAGGACATTTGATACGATTGGAGAAAATCTTAGAAGATTCATAGATCCTAGTAGTGCAAATGAGTAATCATAGAGGTTCGTTTTATACTTTTGGCAGATTCGAAGAAAGGAGTGGAGTAGATGCCGATTCTTGATGTGAAAGATTTGTCGATTTCTTTCAACCAATATATAGGCGGTTTAAAACAAAAAGAATTGAATGTCATATCCAGTTTAGATGTTAGTCTCGAAAAAGGAGAAATACTAGCAATTGTTGGAGCAAGTGGTTCGGGGAAAAGTTTACTAGCCCATGCGATTTTGGGGATACTCCCGAGCAATGCAAATATGAGCGGGACAATTAAGTATGCGGATGAAATACTTACTGCAGAACGGCAAGCGAAATTACGTGGTAAGGAAATTGTCTTGATTCCACAATCCGTCAATTATCTAGATCCGTTAATGCGCGTAGGCAAACAGGTTCGTACTTCAGTGAAAGATGGAAATCCAATTAAGGCACAACGGGAAGTATTTGATCGTCTTCACCTAAATAATGAAGTTGAGAAAATGCTTCCATTTCAACTTTCTGGTGGTATGGCACGTAGAGTGCTATTATCCACCGCTATTGTAAGTAGCGCTCAGTTAATTATTGCCGATGAACCGACACCAGGATTGGATCCGGTTGTTATTAAAGAAGCATTAAAAAACTTCAGAGAATTTGCAGACAATGGGCATACAGTTATGTTTATTACACATGATATTGAATCCGCTCTAACAATTGCAGATAAGATTGCTGTGTTTTATGCAGGGACAACAGTTGAGGTAGCATCTGTTCGGGACTTCACTGGTGACGGTAGAGCATTGCGACATCCCTATAGTAAAGCATTATGGAATGCATTGCCGCAAAATGATTTTACTCCTATTCTAGGTTCACAACCACAACCGAGTGCACTACCCCCAGGTTGTTTGTTTGCGCCACGTTGTCATATGGCAACCTCTGAATGTAGTGAAGCGCAGCCAAAAATGCGCAAACTCCGTAATGGAATGGTGAGGTGTATCCATGCGACTTGAAGCGAAAAACATCGGATTTCGATATGGGAATGGACCTTGGTTGTTCCGGGGATTAAACTTTTCTTTGGAGCCCGGTGAAATTGTTGGACTTAGTGGACCAAGTGGACGCGGGAAAACAACCCTTTGTCGAATATTAGCGGGGCTTGAAAAACCTTTGGAAGGTGAAATTTCCGTAAGCGGTTTAACGATTCCAAAGAAAGGGTATAATCCTGTACAATTGGTTTTTCAACATCCTGAAAAAGCAGTAAATCCGCGTTGGAAAATGAAGAAAGTTCTAAATGAAGGATGGCATGCGGATCAAGAACTCTTAGATACATTAGGGATTGAACAGGAATGGCTCGCACGTTGGCCTAATGAATTGTCTGGAGGTGAGTTGCAAAGGTTTTGTGTTGCAAGGGCACATGGACCAAAAACTCGTTTTTTAATTGCTGATGAAATGACGACGATGCTTGATGCCATTACACAGGCTCAAATTTGGCATGCTGTTTTAGAAATTGCAAAAAAGAGAGAAATAGGCATACTCATTGTCAGTCATGATGCGTCTCTCATTCAAAGACTATGCCACCGAGTTATTCATATATAATGTATATGACATTTCACATGGGGTATGATAAGTTGATGTATGTCCAATTTTCAACAAACAGGTATCAAAGATGATTTGACACTTAGATATCATTGAATTACCGAAGGATCCATTGTATGATTCAAGTGGAATTAAAATTCAAAGACATACGCCGTATAGAGGTATGTGAGAGTAGGAGGATAAAGAATGCATTTAAACCTAGTTGAGAAGGAAAAACTGCACATTTTTCTAGCAAGTGAATTAGCTTTGAAGCGAAAAGCAAGAGGTCTTAAGTTAAATTATCCGGAGGCTGTGGCTATTATTTCCAGTTTCATAATGGAAGGAGCACGTGACGGAAAGAGAGTCGCTGACTTAATGCAAGAAGGAAGACATGTATTGTCAAGAGACGATGTTATGGAAGGTGTTCCCGAAATGATTAGCGATATCCAAATGGAGGCAACTTTTCCAGATGGGACGAAGCTTGTAACCGTTCATAATCCGATATTTTAAGGAACCGTATCGAAATCTATTTGTAAATTGGAACAGGAGGCTTGTATAAAATGAGTAATCAAAGTGAAAAAAATAATTATATCGTACCCGGTGAATACCGATTGGCAGAGACGGATATAGAACTTAACGCAGGCAGCAAGAAAACAATGCTTCGAGTGTCAAATACAGGGGATCGTCCGATACAGGTAGGTTCGCACATTCATTTTGTCGAAGTGAATCGCCAGCTTTCATTTGATCGTGAAGAAGGAATTGGCAGAAGATTAAATATCCCCGCGGGTACTGCAGTTCGTTTTGAACCAGGCCAAGAGATGGAAATTGAATTGACAGAACTCGGTGGCAATCGAGAAGTTTTCGGACTATCGAATTTAACTAATGGTTCAGTTGACAATAAAGAAGAGATTATGGAAAGAGTACAAAAATTAGGTTTTAAAGGAGTGGAGTAATAGATGAAATACAATAGAAAACAGTACGTGGACAACTACGGTCCGACTGTTGGAGACAGGGTTCGTCTTGCTGATACGGATCTGTGGGTAGAAGTAGAGAAAGACTACACCGTCTATGGAGAAGAAATTACCTTTGGTGGAGGTAAAGTTTTGCGTGAAGGTATGGGGCAAAACGGTACATATACCCGAGATGAAAATGTTCTGGATCTTCTAATTACAAATGCGCTTATTGTTGATTACACAGGTATTTATAAAGCAGATATTGGTGTGAAAGACGGTTACATTATTGGCATTGGTAAAGGTGGAAACCCGGATATTATGGATGGAGTTACTCCGAACATGATTGCCGGCGTAGCTACTGAAGTAATTTCTGGTGAGGGCAAAATTATTACAGCTGGTGGAATTGATACTCACGTGCATTTCATTGAACCAGATCAGATAGAAGCGGGTTTATCTAATGGAACTACGACTTTGTTCGGTGGTGGAACTGGACCGGCTGAAGGTTCTAAAGCAACAACTGTCACGCCAGGACCTTGGAATATCGAAATGATGTTAAAAGCAGCGGAAAACTTACCGGTAAATATCGGGATTTTAGGAAAAGGTCACGCATCGAATCTTGCTCCTCTTATGGAACAAATTGATGCAGGTGCTGTTGGTCTTAAAATTCATGAGGATTGGGGATCATCACCAGCATCGATTGACTATAGTCTTCAAGCAGCCGATGAGGCAGACGTTCAAATAGCGATTCACTCAGATACCTTGAATGAAGCTGGATTCGTCGAAGATACAATTAATGCAATTGATGGACGTATTATTCACTCGTTCCACGTTGAAGGCGCAGGGGGCGGACATGCTCCGGATATTATGAAAATGGCTGGTTTGCCAAACGTACTACCATCATCAACGAATCCAACAAGACCGTTCACAGTTAATACAATTGATGAGCATTTAGATATGCTTATGGTTTGTCATCACCTAAGTCACAATGTGCCTGAAGATGTTGCATTTGCGGATTCAAGAATCCGTCCAGAAACGATTGCGGCTGAAGATATCTTACATGACATGGGTGTAATAAGCATGATGTCATCAGATTCACTTGCAATGGGACGAATCGGAGAAATGGCTCTTAGAACATGGCAAACTGCGGACAAGATGAAAAAACAACGCGGCCCATTAGAAGGCGAAAAAGAAGGATCAGATAATCTACGTGTTAAACGCTATATAGCGAAATATACGATTAACCCTGCAATTGCACAAGGAATCTCACATGAGGTTGGTTCGATTGAAGAAGGTAAGTTTGCTGATATTGTTATCTGGGAACCAAAATTCTTTGGTGTGAAAGCCGATAGAATTATCAAAGGTGGCATGATTGCTTACGCACAGCTTGGTGATCCGGGTGCTTCAATCCCAACACCACAGCCGGTTATGTTCCGTCCAATGTATGGTGCTCGCGGAACTGCCATTCATGAGACAAACATTACATTTATGTCGAGGAGCTCGATTGAGAAGGGTGTACCTGAGAAACTAGGTTTGAAGCGACGCATCGGTATGGTGAAAAATTGTCGTAACATAAGCAAGCTTGATATGAAGTTGAATGACAAGACACCGGATATTGACATCGATCCAGAAACATATGAAGTTAAGGTGGACGGAGTACTTATCCAATGTGAACCGCTCGAAAAACTTGCAATGGCTCAGAGGTATTTCCTGTTTTAATTGATAAGTCTTTTTGTAGAGTTCAGTACTCTTTTTAGATGATATTGGATAGATTTCAAGGAGGTCAAGGACATGGTTATTACGAAGATAGTAGGAAACCTCGACGATTTTAAATCATCAAGCAAGAATATTGATTGGCTTGAGTTAGAATGGGAAGAGTTGAACAAGAGAATTTTGCGTAAGCAAACGGAAAACGGTACGGACGTTGCCTTATCGCTTGAAAGTAGCGGTACTCTTAAATATGGGGACGTATTGTATGAAGATGAAACCACTCTAATTGCCATTCGAACAGAGCTAGAAAAGGCATATGTCATTAAGCCGAAGACGATGCGTGAAATGGGGAAAATGGCATTTGAAATTGGTAACCGCCACACCCCATGTATTATAGAAGATGATGAGATTCTCGTCCGCTATGATCACACGCTTGAGAGGTTAATGGATGAAGTGGGGGTTACTTATGAACAAGCAGAGCGAAGATTCAAAGAGCCGTTTAAGTACAAAGGTCATCAGCACTGATTCGTTATTGCTGCATCTTATTCAAATAAATGACACTGCATTTCCGACGGGCAGTTTTGCACACTCTTTTGGAATGGAAACATATATTCAAGAAAATGTCATTCGTACTGAAGATGATTTATGGGAATTTTGCAATATGTATATCCGGCAAAATCTAGCCTCAACAGATGCCATTATTGTTAAGGAAGCTCATCATCTTGCGAGAAATAATGACATACAAGGACTTATCGAACTAGAAAAGATATGCCACGGCATCAAGTTATCCCCGGAAACCAGAAAGGGTAGCGCGATGATGGGGCGTCAATTTCTACGAACGGTATCCCCACTAAATGATGAAGAGTTACTTGCAGTTTGGAATGAAAAATTTAAAAACAAAGAAGTCAGAGGGCATTATTCCGTCGTATACGGTATATATACTGCAATGTTAGGTGTGGATGTTCAAATGTCGGTTGAGACATTTATTTACTCATCTATTTCATCGCTCATTCAAAATGCTGTTCGCGCTGTTCCTTTTGGGCAGACAAGTGGTGTAAAAACTACATTTTCTTTGTTACCAGTTATTCAAGAAACAGCAAGGCTCGTGATGGATTTGGGCATAGAAGATCTTGATAATAATTCAATCTCACTTGAAATTGCGTCAATGAAGCATGAATTTCTGTACTCTCGATTATTTATGTCGTGAAATGCTTGTGGCACCGTGTTAAGAAAAATCGGATGTTCTGTTCTGTTATCAAGGCGGATTTTGTCGAAAAGCCTCGAATAAAATCGCGCTGAGGCATGATTGTTACTGAAGGGCTTGTCACTGTTCAAACAATCTCGCCTTGATATCAAACGGACTCATAGCTAATCAAACAATTCATCTCGATCTATAAAAAGGGACGCCGCTCCCTTTTTCATTTTGGAATTATTAGAGTTTGGCCCTTGATTGTACTCTTGATATAGGTGTTTATGCTTATATTTTGTGGTGATTCAAAAGATTAGTGTTTATGAAATAGGCTGGATTAATAAACTATTTATTATGTATGCGAGGGGATTAAAAAAATGAGAACAATACACCTTGGTTTCGGTGGACCCGTTGGTTCGGGTAAAACAACACTCATCAAAGTACTTACAGAAGCATTAAAGGATGAATACAGCATCGGTGTTATTACAAATGATATTTATACAAGAGAAGATGCTGATTACTTGATTAATCAGAATATACTTGAACCAGATCGTATCATCGGTGTTGAAACGGGAGGCTGCCCACACACTGCGATACGTGAGGATGCTTCAATGAATTTCGAAGCAATCGATGAAATGAAACAACGTTTTGAAAATCTGGATCTCATCTTTGTAGAAAGTGGCGGCGACAACCTTTCGGCAACATTTAGTCCTGAATTAGTTGATGCATTTATTTATGTTATCGACGTTGCAGCAGGTGGCGACATTCCTAGAAAGGGTGGCCCTGGTGTTACTCGTTCCGATTTTCTAGTCGTAAATAAAACCGAACTTGCTCCATATGTTGGCGTGGATCTTGACGAGATGATGAGCGATACTAAAAAGGCAAGAGGCGAGGGTCCATTTGTGTTTGCAGACGTTAAGACAAAAGTAGGTCTAGATAAAGTTATTGCATGGATCAAATCTGATTTATTGCTAGAAGGTGTAGCTGATGAATCTGCAAGAAAATCCAACTAAGCTATTAAGTCATAATGGTCGCTTATCATTGGAATTTGCGAAAATTAGGGATAAAACAATTATGACGAATAGTTATCAGAGTCCACCTCTTAAGGCTAGTCGGACATTGTACCTTAATACCGCCAATCCGTCTGAGGCGACAGTATACATGATGGAGTCATCGGGTGGCCTTATGGAAGGTGACCAAAATGAGTTCCGAATTGATATTAAGGAAAATGCAGATGTCTGTCTCATTCCGCAATCCGCAACAGTAGTCTATCCCGCATATAATGGTATGTGGAGTTCGCAAAACATTGATATTTCCATGGGTTCGAAATCAAGTCTTGCGTGGAAAACAGAATCAGTTATTCCTTTTCACAAATCAAAGTTTCTTAGTAAAACGGTCATTAATATGGCACAAGACGCAACACTTCTTTGGGGAGAAATTCTGTCCCCAGGTCGCGATAAGCGTGGAGAAAAATTTGAATATAGCGATGTGAAAATGAATTTTCAAGTCTGGATGGAAGACGATTGTTTAATTTATGATCCCCTCTTGTTTTCACCGGAACGCACTGATTTAAGACAACTTGGCTTGCTTGAGGATCATTTATATGTAGGATCAATGTGGTTTGTGTCTCCTACGTTAGATCGGCTCGACATCAGGGAATTGAATGAAAGACTTCAACGGTTTGCGAATATTAAAGTGGGTGCCTCGTTAATTGAGGGAAAAGTAGTGAATGTCAGATGGCTTGCGTCAGATGCGGTGTTGTTAAAACAAGAAATGAACAACACATGGCATGAATTTGCTGCCTACATGGTTTGAGTTTACCGAAAAGAATCGGAGCACCGAGGCTATTCTATTCATCTTCATGTTTACATAACGAATAGGACAGTTTAAAGTTTCAAAAAAAGTTAAATAATATAACACTTGGAGTGAAAAATGCTATGACTAATAGCGCTACTACTAAAGGCGGGTCAAATAAACTCGCGTACATTATTCTAATAATTGGTATCATTGCACTTGCGTTTTCTGCACCGTGGGTGAAACAATCGAACTTCGATCCAGCAACATCGGTTCTTCTACGATGCGGGATTGGATTTCTGTTTTTGCTTCCATTTGCCCTCAGAGAAAAGAAAAAATTAGGTTCACTCAATAAAACAGGTATAACACTTTCAGTCATTGCAGGAATATTTCTTGGAATTGACTTTACAGCTTGGAACTATTCAATCTATTACGTCGGCTCAGGTATCGCTTCGATTTTATTAAATCTTCAAATCATTATCTTACCGGCACTTGCCTTCCTATTTGATAAGGAAAAAATTCCGAAAACCTTCTTTATTATTGCTCCAATCATGATACTAGGTGTTCTTATGACTGGTGGTATCTTTGACCCTACTGAAGATACGGGAGGACCGCTTACTGTATATGGCATGAATATTGCAGTTCTTGGGACTATTGCGGGTTCTATTTCCGGAGTTTGTTACGGAATTTACCTATACATGAGCCGTAAGGCTTCTCGAGTAAATGCGGGACAAATCATCCAGCCAATGGCATGGGCGACTCTTGCACAGTTAGCTGCTCCAAGTATATTCTTGTTATTCTCTGACCGTGGTTTCGATATTACTCACGGAGTATTGGTCAATGGTCAGCTTCCAATGAATCCAGAAACTACTTTCGGTGATCCAATCACTGGCATGAACTGGTTTTGGATGATTGTATTGGCTTCATTAGGACAAGCGGTTGCATGGACGTTTGTTCAGTATGGTGCTGTTCGCTTGAATCCTACAATTGTGGCTGGACTATTGTTGCTTAGCCCGATTGCTACTGTCGCTGTCATTGCCGTTCTTCTTTTCGGTGAGATACCGTCAACTATTCAAATTGCTGGTGTCGTTATTGTCCTAATAGCGGTTGCATACCAGAATGATGTACACAAAATGATATTTAGAAAAAAAGGCGACGGAGATTCGCCAGGAGCAACATAATCGGTTCAACTACACCGGAAATTTGATGTACGGGACATTTTATAAATACGCAGTTGGAAATGTAGCGGGTGATAAATCCCTCAAGCATTTCTGATTGCGTATTTTTCTGTATACTAGAGGAAGACACAGATTATATATCCGCATTTAATTTGTGTGCATGTATTCAACTAGAGGAGATATGAAAATGAGAATTGGAATAATAGGTACGGGCAATATTGCGAAATATTTATTGGAAAACATAAATAAGAATGGCAAATTAGAAGGTAATGTTGCTGCCCTATTTGGGAGAAATGAAAAAGCCGGGCAGTTGTTAGCCAAGCAATACAATACAGACTTTTTCACAGATTTCAATAGCTTCATTAACTCGGAAGTAGATATTGTTGTTGAAGCAGCAACAATTGACGTAACGATTCAATACATCAAAGAAGTTTTGGAAAGTAAAAAAGACGTTATTATAAGCAGTATTGGTGCCTTCAATGACATTGAATTCTTAAGGGAAATGAAAGAAATGGCGCAGTTGCATTCCAAACATATCTACCTACCGTCGGGAGCAATTGGTGGATTGGATCTTTTACAATCTGCAAATTCATTAAATGGTCTTAAAGAAGTAAGCATTACTACAAGAAAATCACCAGAATCATTAGGTTTAGAAGGAGTCAGTGAAGAGCAATTGTTATTTGACGGATCTGCCTTAGACGCAATTGAAAAGTTTCCACAGAACATGAATGTCGCCTTGTTACTCTCTATCGCAGGAATTGGCGCAGAGAAAACAAGGGTTCGAGTACTTGTAGATCCAACAATTGAACGCAATACACATACAATCGAGGCAGATGGTGATTTTGGAACTATGCATCTGACCATAGAAAATAATCCGATGCCTGACAATCCGAAAACCAGTTATCTTGCTGCATTAAGCATATTATCTACATTACAAAATAAAGATAGGTCAATTTCAATTGGAAGTTGATTGCTCTATCCAATAAAAATAAGTTCCTATCCAGAAACAAATGTACAGTTGGGAAATACATATGTGTTTAACGCTAGCTTGTCCTCCTGTACAATTTCGTGTATTGAAAAAGTATTAGTACTTTATGTTGTTCGTTCATCTAAATAACGATATAAAGTAGACTTGCTAATCCCTGTCTCCTCTTTAATGTCAAAGAGCGTATAACTTTTACTATCATACATAGCAAAAGCCCTTTGTAAATTGTCGTCTGATTTACGCGGTCTACCTATGGAAATTCCTTGTTGTTTAGCGGCTTGAAGTGTAAAAGTAGAAGAATGACTATGAAACTTAGATTGAAGTTTCGCGAAAAAGGTAACACTTTGAAGTAACGAAGCTTCCTGCAACGATTGACTCGTTAACTGTTCATCAAGGAAATGAATCGTAATTTGATCCCGTTCTGCGAGTCGCAAAATATCTGAAAGTTGTTGAAGAGAATCCGCTAATACGAGAAGGTTTTGGACGAACAAATCGTCCCCTTTTTGAACGGTCATTAATAATTGTTCGAGCTCTGTTCTTTTTCTAGCTAGTCCGTGTTTTTCTGTAAATAATATATCTATGTTAAGTTCAGTTAATTGTTGTGTGCATTGCTGATCCTCGACAATCGGGCGGATATATCCGTATCTCATTTACTCTCTCTCCTGACTTCCCAAAACCATTCCCTTTTGGGATTAAAAATGATATGATATTTACATTCTAACATTGGTATAGGGTTTTTGTAACCTTAGTCATCATGAGAGGGGAACAGTATGCATACTTTAAAACAAGAATGGTTTGGGAATGTCCGTGCCGATATTCTAGCAGGGATTGTCGTTGGACTTGCACTCATTCCTGAAGCATTGGCTTTTGCGTTCATTATGGGGGTGGATCCACGTGTGGCTCTATATGCTTCCTTTACAATGGCAGTCGTTTCTGCATTTGTTGGTGGACGAACAGGCTTAATTTCAGCCGCGACAGGCGCGATGGCATTAGTGCTTGTCAGTTTAATGGCCAATCATGGTCTGCAATATGTACTCGCAGCAACAATCTTAACAGGGATTATTCAGCTAATACTTGGAGGATTAGGTGTGGCGAATTTAATGCGCTTCATCCCAAACTCCGTCATGCTTGGATTTGTGAATGCACTAGGAATCATGATATTTATTACGCAAATGCCTTATTTACTTGGGTCGACCAGTATGACCTATGTATTTGCGATTGCTACATTAATTTTAGTGTACGCGATTCCAAGATTTTTCACAGCTATTCCTGCACCGCTTATTGCGATTGTCGTCATGACAAGCATTGCACTCCTTAGTGGTGTGAAGTTACAAACGATAGGTGATCTTGGAACGATGCCAAATTCATTGCCGACGTTTTTCTTTCCAGATATTCCACTAAACTTTGAAACACTTAAAATTATTTTTCCATATGCTTTGGCATTATCAATTGTTGGCTTATTAGAATCTCTTCTTACATCTCAAGTTTTGGATGATATGACTGATACATCTAGTAATAAAAACAAAGAAGCACGTGGTCAAGGAATCGCGAATTTTGTTACTGGATTTTTTGGCGGAATGGCAGGTTGTGCTTTAATTGGCCAATCGATCATCAACGTTAAATCGGGCGGCCGGGGACGTTTATCGACATTTACAGCAGGTGCATTTCTTATGTTTTTAATTATCGTTTTAGGAGATATAGTGATCAAGATCCCTATGCCCGTACTTGTCGGGGTTATGATTATGGTAAGTGCGACAACATTTAATTGGGGTTCATTTAAGTTTCTAAAACAAGCACCTAAATCAGAATCACTCGTAATGCTGCTTACAGTTGCAATTATTTTATATACACATAATTTAGCGATTGGTGTTGTGGTGGGTGTGATATTAAGTGCGTTATTCTTTGTCGCAAAGATCTCCCGCGTAACTGTAGTGGATGAATTGGGTGTATACAGTGTAAAAGGACCTTTGTTTTTTGCATCAACGACCAAGTTTATAAAGTCCTTTGATGATGTTACAGAAAATGCAATCGTCATTAATTTCGAAAACAGTCAGTTGTGGGATGAATCCGCAGTTGGTGCAATATTTAAAGTGAAACAGAAGCTTGAGCAAAAAGGTGTGAAGGTACATATTCAAGGGTTAAATTCTTCAAGCAATCAATTATACCAAAAGTTAATATGAGGGAGGAATTGACATGAAGATTGCTGTAGCAATTGACGGTTCTGAAAATGCAACACGGGCTGCAAAGCACGCCATTACAATTGCACAATACGAACCAGATGCTCAATTGGATATCATATACGTACTGGATTTTGATAAAGCGAAAGAGGATCGATTGTTAGCGCATAGCCCAGAAACTTTATTCTTAAAACGAGAGAGAAAAGTGAATCCTGTTTTAGAACTAGCAAAAGCAGCCGGAGTGAAGACGAAGGTTGCAATGTTAAAAGGCAATCCGTGTCAAGAGATAATAAAGTATGTAAATCAAGAAGGAATCGACCAACTCGTTATCGGCAGTCGTGGCTTGAATTCCTTTCAAGAAATGATACTCGGAAGCGTCAGTCATAAAGTAATGAAGCATGTGAGTTGTCCGGTAACGATTGTGAAGTAAAGGTTATGTTTCTAATTTCATCCAAAGTACGATGCCAATCTTAAGATATTTGACCATTCTTAATATGTGTTATGAAATTCTTAAGTCTTAATTATCAAATGAATTTGGTCCCATTTTCATGTAATTACCTTATGTATGTCGAATTAGTGCTCATACACTGATTTATTTCAAGGTAGTGGATTATGTTTCCTTGGAAGTGACGGCTAAGCCATGTATATTTAAGTCATATGATTAGCTGAAAGTGTGGAGATTGTTTGACTAGGTTACTATATTTCATCATTGTTGTTTCGTTTCTGGATACCTTCATCCAGCTTCCTATAATAACACCTTACGCGCTGAGTTTAGGCGCCACGCATTTACTAGCAGGTTCTATTGTCGCTATTTATTCGTTAAGTAATATGATAGGTAATGTTGTCGGTGGTCATTTGATTGACCGTTTTGGACGTAAAAAACTGCTGTTCACAGGTATGATTACAGTATCAATCACATTGCTTTTCTATCCGATTGCACAAACAGGTGAACAACTGCTTTTAATCCGGTTTCTTCATGGTTTGTTTGGTGGCGTTTTGATTCCTGCGGCCTTTGCCTATGTCGGGGATCATTCGAAAACTGGATCTAGGGGGAAGGCGATGGCCTTGACAGGTGGGGCAATCGGTATTGCAGCGATTGTTGGACCCGCACTTGGAGGCGCTATGGCGGCCAATGGGAAAGTGGAATACGTCTTTTGGCTCGTTGCGGTATTATTCTTAATTTGTTCCGTTTTAATAATTAAATTTGTGAAAGAATCTTTTGTGACAACGGAGAAAGGGAAATTTACTTTTTCTCAATTTGCTCCACTTCTTAAACATCCATTGATCATACAAGCATCTTTAGCGGCCTTTGCGCTTATGATCAGTAATGGAACATTGGCATTCGCGCTTCCTTTAAAGGTGAATGACATGGGAATGTCCTCGGCTACGACGGGTATTTTACTAAGTACCTATGGGGTGGTCGCTATCATTATCTTTTTATCACCATTAAATCGTATATATGACCGATTTTCTTCTATTGGATTGGTCATTTTAGGAATTAGCTTTATTGGATTTGTGCACGTCATGCTGAACTTTGTGAATACGTATTGGATCATTCTTCTTTTAATGTTGGTGTACGGAGTAGGATTCGCCTTTATATTCCCGGCGATGAATCGAATCGTTGCTGAGGCTTCAACGGAAGTGGACCGCGGTAAGGCATATGGAATATTTTATGCGTTCTTCTCATTGGGGGCCGTTGTTGGATCCTTTGTTTCAGGTGCTACTTCCGAAATGTTTGGTCTCCCGTTTCTCTCGAGTGCTTCGACGATGTTATTGATTGCTTTGATTTTATTTGTTTTTTCACGAAGGACGCGCAAAAGTGTTTGAGTGCGCACTAATATAAAATATCATATGAATTGTGCTAAGGTGGACTCAATCGAGTTCACCTATTTTTCATATTTAATATTACTTGGTAATCCTTCTGCGTATCGACATCGAATACAAGTCTTTTGTCAAAACACGGAAATAACTTCCCTTTTCGAAGGAAATCACCTTGCAAAATCGCCCTCGCACCAATATCCCCGCGTAACTTTAAAAGGTCGGGATACATGGAGGAGGAAAATAGAACAGGAGGCGTAATTGAATGTTCAAATGTAGTGGCGACGAATCTGCAGGTAGGGTTATTCTTCATACAAGTAATCATTTCGGAAAGCATTTGAATCGTTATGAAAGGTTGATCCGCCAGCATAACAAGTACGCCATCTGCACGATTATCTTGTGCGTGCTGAATGCCGCAGCGCAAGGATTCAGATTGGCCATCATGTGCAGTGGGGCATTTGATAATCGTGCATTTAGCATTCGACTTCATTTCTGAAGGGATCCAATCCGTACTATCTGTATCATTTATGATCACATAAACTTTGTCTAGGGGCGAATTCAATGCGGTTTCAAGCCCCAGGCTCCCGAGTGACATCGTTCCAACAGGCAGTGCTAATTTATGAGTTCCCATTCGGCTGCTGTTTCCGGCGGCAAGGTAAACACCTACGATTTTCATGTTGCTTTCCCTCGTCTCACTGCAATTAGTTCCGCTACGATACTGACAGCGATTTCTTCAGGTCCATCCGCTTCAATCGATAGTCCCACAGGTGAATGAACACTATTTGGTAGTTCCCCATCAAATAGGCGTTTTGTTCTTTTTTTCGACCCTAAAATCCCGAAATACAACAACTTGCATTCAAGTAAACGTCGTCCGATTTGATAATCCAATTGAAAATCATGTGTCATTAGGACAACTGAATCCAACGGGCTAAATTTCACGTTGTAAATTAGTTTTGCTACATCGCCAATTTGAATAGATGTCGCTGTAGGGAAGTGAACTTCATTACAAACACTGCTCCGCCAATCGAAGAGATGAACTGCATAACCAACATTCGATGATAGTCGTGCAAGTGGCCTTGCGTCAACGCCAGCCCCAATTATGTAAAGATGAGGTTGTGGCCAAATAAGTTGGAAATAAACCATTTCTTCACCAAGATTAATTTGTGCGGTATTTCTTTGAAACGGCACTAAATTATTCGAATTAAGCGGAACTTTTGATTGTATTTTTCCAAATTGATTTCCCTCGGGGGTAATGCATCCATATTGGCTAAAGTTCTTCATTGATTGAAGTAAATATGTAGGTTTGTTGGCTAGTAGTTGATTGTGTACAATGTCGAGGATATGTCGGAAATCATTATCAATATCACGTATCAATACCGTAACAATGCCATTACATCCTACCCCACGTCCCCAACCAAGATCGTCTTCAGAACTTAAATCATATAGAACTGTTTCCACCTTGCCTGTCCTGAATAATGGAGTCGCACGGCTATATAAATCATTCTCCAAACAACCACCACTAATCATTCCTATCCGCACACCGTTTTCATGAAGAAGCATCCACGATCCTTCCTTTCGATAGGAGGATCCTTCCACTTTAACAATCATTGCAAGTACAACGGCTTGGTAGTCCTTCAATACCATTTTTATCATTTGCTGGATAGATTGCATACTGTCACCTCATTTCTTTCAATTTACTTTCGCCATCCCCCCTACATTCTATTCATATCCTGAATTTGAAAAAGCATTATACTTTCCAATAATTATGGACAGTCTATGCGGTATACAACAATAGAACTTTTTAGGGGTGTGGCAGTGCAAAGTTATTTATTACCGGTCGTAATGGGTGTTGCATTCGGTTTTGTCGCACGTACGATGTTATTGCGTACTGATTTTCGTCAATACCCCACTTATCCGACAGGACGAATTATTCATCTGTCATTTGGTTTTATTGCAGCTTTTATCGGAGCGGTTGCAATCCCGTCGGTGCTGGAATCAGACTGGACGGCTGTTACATTTCTAGGTCTTGCGGCTACGCAATTTCGGGAGGTACGCAAAATGGAAAGGGAGTCATTGCAAAACATCGATAATTTTGAACTTGTAAAACGTGGCATACCCTTTATAGAAGGAATGGCACAAGCATTTGAAAGTCGAAATTACTTAGTAATGTTCACTGCACTGCTTACTACATTATGTGCTGTCTTTTCTACCTGGATTGGGATAATCGGCGGGATTGTCTTGTTACTCATTGTGAAATTTCATAAGTCAGGAAAAATTATACAGTCAATTGGAGATGTTACGGAAGCAGAAATACGTTTTGAAGGCCCTACGCTCTTTGTAGGCGATATCCTTATTAAAAACGTTGGACTGGAAGATACGAGGAAAATCATAACTGAAAAAGCTGTTGGTGCAATTGTCACTCCGAAAAACCAAAATGGCATTGTAACATTGTCATACCTTGGTCAGCGACAAGCGATGTTGCACCATATAGCTACAATTCTAGGGAGTTACCTTGACTCCGGTGAACCTGCTTTGATTCCACTTACGAAAAGAGATATGGAAGACGGTCGAATCGCGTTGTTTTTTTTACCGCGGGAAAAGGATTTCCAGCAAATCAAGGCGGTACTGGATAATGTTCCGATTCTCGATAGTGCAATCAGAATGCCACAAGAAGCAGATAAGGGTAAGTAGAAGTAAAATGCCATTAGGGGTTGAGTCGATTGGGAAATCAGCATGCTGAAATTGTTGCCGTTGTCACAATAACACCGGAAAAGGTTCAAGGTGGAGGCGCACCCGTATTCATTGCAAAGGATCACCAAGAATTACAAGTGATAAGTTTGACGCTTGAGAAAATTATGGATGCGGCAGCACATGAAATTGATGTAGATACTTTGATAATTGTTGCACGTTAATAGGTGTTAGGGAGGATTTTCAGATGATGAATAAAGTATGGACAACCGTTGGAAAACCTGAACAACGGATTGACGCGGTAGAAAAGTCGACTGGCAAGGTCAGATACGTAGGGGATTATTCGGCTCCTGGACTCATGCACGCGAAACTTGTGAAAAGTACACAAGCACATGCCAAGATTATTTCCATAGATACGACTGAAGCATGGAAAATGCCTGGGGTGCGCGCGATTCTTACTGGTGAAATGTTTCCGTATCATATTGGACCGATTTTAGCGGATCGTCCCTCTTTGGCATTTGAAAAAGTACGTTATTACGGTGAACCTGTAGCAATTATTGTTGCAGATCACGAACACCAGGCTAAACGTGCCACCGAGAAAGTGAAAATTGAATACGAACCTTTACCAATTGTGAACTCCGTGCAACAAGCATTTCAAAAGGATGCACCACTTGTTCATGAAAACGCTGAACAATACACGAAAATTATTGGCAATGTTTATCCTAAAGCCGGCACGAATATTGGGAGTCATATTAAAATTCGGAAAGGTGATTTTGACGCAGGTTGGGCGAGTAGTGAGGAAACAATCACAGCAACTTATTCGTTTAATCTTTCAGATCATGTCGCATTGGAAACAAGAAGTGTGCGGGTTGAAATAAATCCAACAGGTAAGGTTATTGTCCATTCCTGTAGTCAGTCTCCGTTTACAATCAAAAAAGTGCTTAACCAATTTTTTAATATTGACATTGGAAATATACTAGTTCACATTCCGATGGTTGGTGGAGCGTTTGGCGGGAAGGGAACTGTTCAGTTGGAACCTTTAGCATATTTGGCTTCGAAAGCGGTAGGTGGAAAACTAGTGAAATTGGAGTTCGACCGGGAAGAAGATATGACAACAGCGCCTGGTCGTATTGGTTTTGACGCAACCGTCCAACTTGGGGTAACGAAAGAAGGTAAATTAGTAGCGGGAAAATATACGTATTTAATCGATTCAGGTGCGTATACAGACCAAGCTGCGGGGATTACAAGGGCGGCGGCACTCGATTGTACAGGTCCTTATAACATACCTAATGTATGGTGCGATTCGTATTGTATGTATACGAATCATCCTTTTGCGACTTCATTTAGGGGATATGGACACCCGGAACTTACATTTGCAGTAGAACGAACAATGGACCAACTCGCGGCAAAGTTACACATCGATCCAATTCAGTTTCGTATTATGAATGGCATAAAGCCAGGGGATACAACTCCGACACAAACCGTTTTGACTGCGAACAATATAGGTGATTTGGAGAAATGCATTAACCGTGCCAAAGAGCTAATCCAATGGAACGATGGCCAAAAAAATGAAAGTGGTAAAAACAAAGTGCGCGCGAAAGGGATCAGTACGTTTTGGAAAACATCAACAACGGCAACAAATGCACAAGCAGGCGCGATAATCATTTTTGAAGCAGATGGTAGCGTGAATTTGAATTGTGCTGCTATAGAGTTGGGGCAGGGGACTAAAACGATTCTTGGGCAAATCCTAGCGGAAAAGTTAGGTATGGAAATGAATAAAGTTCATGTCACAATGGAAGTAAATACAGAGTATGATCCCCATCAATGGAGAACGGTCGCGAGCAGTTCAACTTTTTTGGCGGGACGTGCAGTTGTTTATGCTGCAGATCATGCAATAACTCAATTAAAGAAAACAGCCGCAGTTGTGTTGCAATGTTCTCCTGATGACTTGGATGTAGGTGGCGGAAGAGTTTACTTAAAACCTGATCCAACGTTTGGTGTGGATATTAAGGACATTTCCTTAGGGTATACGTATCCAAGTGGGCATTCAATTGAAGGCCAAATTGTCGGAGTCGGAAAACATATACAACGGCATTTAACACCGATGGATCAACAAACTGGTTTTGGTAAGCCGGGACCTTGGTGGTCGGTTGGTGTACAGGCTGTAGAAATTGAATTGGACACCCGGGATTTTACGTATACCATATTAAAAGGCGTCACGGTCCTTGACGGGGGAACCATTATTAACCCAATGACAGCAACACAACAAATGCGCGGGGGCATGTATATGGGCTTAAGTTACGCGACGAGCGAAAAGTTTGTCTTTGATAAGGACGGTGTTGTTCAAAACACGGATCTTCGAAATTATCCGATGTTGCGTTATGGTGAACAACCAGCGGAATATCACATTGATTTTATCGAGACTCCTGCGGTAGACGGTCCCTACGGTGCTCGTGGAATAGGAGAATACGGTGTTATTGGAGCACCCGCGTGCTTGGCGAACAGCCTTTCAATTGCAACTGGGGTGGAATTGAACGAATTGCCGCTTACACCAGAATCCATTTGGCACACTATGAAGGAGGGAAATAAATGATTTCTTTTGATTTCAAGTACTTTAAACCTTCTTCCGTTGCGGAAACAATAAAAACGTATAACGATGTTTGCGAACAAGGTGAAAAGGCCTTGTTCATTTCTGGCGGTACTGAATTTATTACCTTTGCGCGTGTGAATAAGATTCACACGGATGCGGTAATAGATTGTAAAGGAATTCCAGAATGCAATGTTCTGGAACAGCGGGGCGACAAATTAGTAATAGGAGCGGCAGTCTCATTAAACAAAATTGCAAATTCAAACCTATTTCCATTCCTAGGGGCAACTGTTAAACAAATCGCAGATCATTCATCAAGAAACAAAATTACTATTGGTGGAAATATAAACAGTGAATTGATATATAAAGAAAGCGTTTTACCTTTATTGCTAGTAGATGCCAACGTAAAAATAACGAAGGGGAACGATGAAGAGATTGTTTCGCTAACCTCTGTATTTGATAGGAAAATGAATCTTTCCTCGGGAGAGTTACTTCTTCAAGTCATTATTGACACATCCTACATCGACCTGCCGTATATAAGTCTTAAAAGAACGAAGTTTTCGAAAGTAGGTTATCCAGTCGTTTCAGTAGCGGCAATTGTTAAGGACAATCTGTTACGGGTTGCTTTTAGCGGTGTGTGTGACTATCCTTTCAGATCCGATGAAATGGAGAGAGTATTAAATGATTCTGTTTTCCCCGTTGTTGAAAGAATTGAAAAAGCACTGAATCATATCCCGTCCCAAATTGTGGATGACCTTCAGGGTTCTAGAGAGTATAGAGTATTTGTATTGAAAAATGTGTTATTGGACGTCATGGAAGAAATGGAGATGGGCGAATGAACATACAAAGCGGAACGTCTAAAGCTTTTATTCATTTACATGTGAACGGGGAAACACAGGAAGCGGTTGTTCGAAACGCGGATACTCTTCTGTATACTTTAAGGGAAAAGCTCGGATTAACGGGTGCCAAACGGTCGTGTGAAAACGGGGATTGCGGCTCGTGCACAGTACTTGTAAACGGAGAGCCAACACATTCATGTCTTTCATTAGCCGTTGAAGTAGTCCATCTACCAATCACGACAATTGAAGGACTTTTAGATTCACCTGTTCGAAAGGCATTTGTTGACAAATGGGCGATTCAATGTGGATTTTGCACACCCGGTTTTATCGTTAATTGTCATGCTTTAATAACCAATTGTCCGGATGCGAAGGAAGAAGTTGTGGAGGAGTGGTTGCAATCCAATATATGTAGGTGCACGGGATATCAAGAGATAAAAGATGTAGTGAATTCTTTATTGGTGTCAAGTGATAATTCCACAAAAAAAAACATCTAGGACTTTCAAAAATAGAAAGTCATTGATGTTTTTTTAACCTTTTTTAAAGCTTTGATTTCCACTATTAAGAGATTGAATAAGTTGTAGTGTCTGTGCCGCTTGCTCAATTTGTTGTTGTACTTGTTCTATTTGCTGTTGTTCAGCAGTCGTGGATTGTGTAATCGAGATGCCTTGCATATAATTTAGTTGCTGAACTGCTTGTTGCAATTGTTGCTGTGCTTGTTGCAATGATGCCAAGTCAGACATGGACGACATTTGCTGAAGCGATTGTACAGCTTGTTGCATGGCTTGCAACCCCATCTTCTTTTTGGTGTAAAATTGTTGTTCCACGAGCGATTGGTTTTCTTTCAACTGCTGTTGTTGCTGTTTCATTTGTTGTTCTTTAAAACTTTGTCCTTGTTGTTCAGTTTGCCTTTTCACATTAATTCCTCCTGACTGTAATCAGTTATTTTCTTATTAGTCTGCCCTAAAGAACAATTACTTATAATAAAATTAATGTCATAATTAATGAAGAAATAGGGTCGTTTTTTTGACGTTGTTTCACAAAAACTTAAACCTAGTTTACTAATAGCAATATGACGATAAATTGACACTACCCTTAGGTTGTAATACGCTGAAATATACATAAACAGAATGCATTTGCATTCATATAGTTAAAAATCTAGAATGTTTTAATTCAATGAAAATGTTAGGTTTTTTGGGGGAAAGACTATGAAAATAGCACTATTTGGAGCAACAGGAAGAGTAGGCAAGGAAGTTTTAAAAAAAGCACTGGCAGAGGGTCATGAAGTTACGGCTCTCGTTCGTTCACCGGAAAAGATGGAAGTACATGATCAGTTAACGATAATCCAGGGAGATGTATGTGATAAAAAAGCGGTAACAATGGCTATTTCAGGTGCAGATGCTGTGTTTAGTGCACTAGGTACAGACAAAACAACAACATTAACGGAGGCGGTTCCAAACATCATTCGAGCAATGAAGGATACTGGGATTCGTCGTATCGTTACAATTGGAACTGCAGGCATATTACAAAGTAGAAACGAACCCGATAAGTTGCGTTATGAAGCGGGGGATTCTAATCGTCGATTAACGTTTGCAGCGGAAGAGCATCATAAAGTTTATGAGCTATTACAGCAATCAGAACTCGATTGGACAATCGTTTGTCCAACATATTTACCTGAAGGCGGTGCACAAGGGAACTATCGTATTGAAAAAGACTTTTTACCTTCTAACGGTAAAAAAATCACTGTGGGAGACACGGCTTCATTTTCATATGAAGAGTTAGTTTCATGCAATTATCTGGGATCACGAGTGGGTATTTCTTATTAAAGAGAGCCTGGGGATGAATTTCTCGGTTTATTTCTCGGTAAATTACTCCATTTATATCTTTCATATAAATAACACTAAAAGAACGGGAGTTACAATTTATGCATAATGAAAAAGAAGGACTAAAACCGTTTATTTCTTTAATTTTGTCGACAAAAATCCCGAAAGTCGCATTAACGGTTGGATTATTAACAAGTGTTATTACGACGTTAGCGGGTCTCGTTGTTCCTTTATTAACAAAAAACTTAGTAGACGGTTTCTCGATATCTTCAATTAGTGCCCCGCTTATTATTGCAATTGGGGTAGCGTTCATTCTTCAAGCAATTGTGAGTGGTATCTCCCTTTATTTACTTACTGCGGTAGGCCAAAAAGTTGTAGCAAGTCTACGTGAACGCATGTGGCAAAAACTCGTACGATTGCCTGTTAGCTATTTTGATAAAACATCAAGCGGGGAAACCGTGAGCCGCGTCATCAACGATACAAGTATCGTAAGGGATTTAATATCAGAGCATTTTCCACGTTTCATAACTGGAATCATTTCCATAATCGGTGCAGTGACACTGTTGCTTATTATGGATTGGAAAATGACACTTTTGATGCTCGTAGCTGTTCCGATTATATTACTTGTGATGATTCCACTTGGTAAAAAAATGGTGAAGATCTCACGGGGTTTACAGGATGCGACCGCAATCTTTACGGGTAATATTCAGCAAACATTGGGTGAGATTCGTTTGATGAAAGCATCAACAGCCGAACAAAATGAAGAGGAAAACGGAATATCTGGAATTCAAAAACTCCTTGGATTCGGTTTGAAAGAAGCACGCATTATAGCCTTGATTGCACCTATTATGCAATTCGTAGTAATGCTTGTCATAGTAACCATTATTGGTTATGGTGGTATGCGCGTTGCAAGTGGTGCAATGTCTACAGGTACACTCGTCGCATTTTTGCTTTATTTATTCCAAATCATTATGCCTATAACTACTTTTGCAATGTTCTTTACACAATTACAAAAAGCAAAAGGAGCAACGGAACGTATTATCGGGATATTAGAACTTCCTTTGGAAGAAGGGCAAGATGGATTGGAAATGGATATTACAAACGAAACAATTCAAGTTTCAGATGTATCCTTTGCCTATAGCGAAGGGGAACCTGTTCTAAAGAATGTTTCATTTGAAGCACTTCCTGGGAAAATGATTGCTTTTGTAGGACCAAGTGGTGGTGGTAAAACAACGATTTTTGGTTTATTTGAGAGATTTTACGAACCGACCAAAGGCGCTATATTCATAGGGAATACTCCTATTAAAGATTTGTCCGTAGAATCGTGGCGGAGCCAAATCGGTTATGTTTCACAAGAAAGTGCCATGATGGCTGGAACAATTCGTGAAAACCTATGCTATGGGTTGAAAAAAGAAGAGAACGTTTCAGTAGAGCGATTATGGGAAGTTGCCAAAATGGCGTATGCTGACGAATTTATTAAGGAGTTTGCGGATGGACTGGATACTGAGGTGGGCGAACGTGGTGTGAAGCTATCCGGTGGTCAAAGGCAACGAATTGCGATTGCACGTGCCTTTTTACGTGATCCTAAATTGCTTATGATGGATGAAGCAACAGCCAGTCTTGACAGTCAATCCGAAAGTGTAGTTCAACAAGCGTTATCTCGGTTAATGAAAGGCCGTACGACATTGGTCATTGCGCACCGACTGTCTACAATTGTCGATGCGGATAACATACTATTTATTGAAAATGGTCAAGTTACGGGAAGCGGAACACATCAGGAACTCGTAAATTCACATGCACTTTACAGAGAATTTGCTGAACAACAATTGGCATAGTATTGAAGTGGGACTCGGGCTGAGTTTGGTCTTAATCCCATTTTTTAATTTTCAAAAACAAAACATTTCTTCTAGTTAACCGGCACATATCCTGACTTTTCAACTAAGAGCTGACCTTGCTTTGACTGGATCCAGTTAATGAATTCCTGTACGTTGTCATTTTTCGTTTGCGTGGTAACGATGTAAAATTCAGATGTCAGTGGATATGCATTAGAGCGGATGGATTCTTTTGTAGGTGCCACGCCGTCTATTTCTAATAATTTAATTTGATCATTCTTTACCATTTCAGTGGAATAAAATCGAAATGTGTATCCAATCGCATTTTTATAGTTTCTATACTCTGAAACCTCATTAATAATTCCGCCCATTCCACTTGAAATGTTCTCGTGCGGAGCTTTCATGATTGGTGTTTCGCCCATTAACTTCTCTAAAGCTGTTTGACTGCCGCTATCTGCCGGTCGCTGAAAAGCTCGGATAGGATCATTTGCACCACCAACCTCATTCCAACTAGTCACTTTTCCGGAATAAATATCTTTTATATCCGCGAACTTTAGTCCGTTTACTGTATTCTTTTGATTGGCGAAGAAAACAAAAGCTTCACGACCAATTGGTGTCATGTTTAATTCAAGGCCTTTTTGTTGGGCAATTTTCAACTGGGAATCAGAAGGTGCAGCAACAAATATCATATCTACTTTTCCAGTAAACAGATTGTTATACGCATCAGGGGTTGTATTCACCATAACCTCGCTATCAAAGGGGTCGTATTCCTTTTCCGGATAGGTTGCTTGCACGAATGCGGAGTAGAGTGGATATAGTGCAGTAGCACCGTCCATTTTTGGTAACTCATCGCTCAAACGTAACGTTGCGGGTTCATTTAAAGTGGCCACACGTGCATGCTTTGAAAACGGAGTATATTCAAATACATACACTTCTGCATTCATCGTTGGAATGCTGTTCTTATACGCATGCTGAATTGGAGAAATCATACTGACCATGATGGCTGCAGCTACAATGCTCAAAAAAACAATCTTCCGTCTCTTTGTTTGGAAGAAATGGAATAAGAGGAGTACGAACCAAATATACAACGAAATCGCAATTACAATAATTACCGGCACATACTCAACGTAACCGGATAATGCTGAAAATAAAAGAATAATAGCAGTGATGAAAGACATTCCAATCAATATAAAAACTGCATTCATAATAGCTGTGAATGTCGAATACTTCCTCATTTAGAATTCCCCTTTCTAGAACTTCTTTCATTCGTCTTAAAATTAGTATACTTGAACTTTTCATTTAATGGAGAACTTATAAAATGAACGAAAAGTATTTTCTTCCTGTATCATCATAATTCCAGTGCCGCTATCGTATAAAGATAGAGACTAAACTAGAAGGATGGTATATTGACGAATAATTGGCTGATTGGGTTTTTAGCTACTTTTGTTGGTGTTGGAATAGGAGGCTTAATCGCATATTTTATTAACGGATTTACTAGAAGTATAGGGACAATCTATGCGGTATGTACAGGGCTCATTTTAGGTTTGATCAGTTTTGAAATCGCACCTGAGGCCATTGAAATGGGGAATTGGGGCGTTTTTTTAGTTGGTTTTATTTTGGGTGCTTTACTGTTTAGGTTCCTGCATATAGGGGTTCATAAAAAGTCTGTGAATGCAAATAAACCCCATGGATCGACGCTCTTTTTGGCGGTTATATTCTTTCTTCATAATTTACCAATGGGTGTTGTTATTGGAACCCTAGAACAATCGGATGCTGGGCTATCATTATTAAAAGCCATAATCCTGCACAATATTCCCGAAGGTATGATATTATTCGCACCACTATTTTTGGCGGGTTCCAGAATTATAAAGATGCTCTTCATTTCTTTTGTTGTTTCTTCCCCTGTGGCAATTGGGGCACTTATAGGTGAAGTCATTCATTTAAGCAATGATTTACTGTGGTCTTTTTTAATGAGTTTGGTCGTAGGGATGATTTATATAGTGACGATGAAAGAAATTCTACCCGAATCCATTCGGCATTCTTCAAATATGTACAGTGTTGTAGTTGCGGTGATCACTTTCTTTCTAATGGGAGCTTATATTCTTTATTTTTAGTAATATACCTAGCTACATTATTTACAATAAATGATTCAAGAATTTAGAGTGTTAGTGATTAGTGAAGTAAAAAGGAGGAGGCATCGGAACAATTCCGATGTCTCCTCCTTTTTTGCTATGTTCAACGCTATTTATTCAGATCAAGGTTCTGTCGCTTATAATTCCAAATATTGTTGTCAAAGCTAATGGATATAAAAATATAAGAGGGTTTTCATATGAATCGAGTCGGTTCTATTAGTATTTTACACGTTATATTCCTATCAATGACAGTAATCGGTTTGAAAAACCATGTGACAATCATACCGTCCGTATTAAAAGGTGCGGGAAGAGATGGATGGATTTCCATTCTTTTAGCCGTATTAATTATCTTTCCATGGATATTTCTATTAGTTTACATCCATACTAAATCAAATCAGGAACCTCTTACGGATTGGTTGAAAATGAAGATTGGAAAATCTGCTACTGCAATTGTTCGCTATACTGTAGCCATTTTTTTAATTATTCTAGCCGCATTCACAATGGCGGAAACCTTGCAATGGGTGTCGGGAATGTTTTTACCGGATACACCGATGCCCCTACTGTTAATTGTGTATACCATTATATGTATTCTGCTTGTCTCAACAAACTTACAAACAATTGCTATGGTGAATGTGTTCGTTCTTTTTTGGGTAACAATTTTCGGGTTCTTTATTGCGTTTACAAATATGCAAATAAAAAATTACGAGTTGCTGCGGCCTTTTTTTGAACATGGCCTCCAACCTGTTCTTAAATCGGCAGTTTTCCCCGCGTCTGGGTTTGTAGAGATTTTGCTGTTTCTGTTTATTCAACAAAAAGTCAAGGACCGCTTTCGGTGGTATCATTTTGCAGTCATGCTTTTCATTTTAATGGGTTTAACATTGGGCCCCACAATTGGTGCAATTACAGAGTTTGGCCCAATTGAAGCTACCAAACAAAGGTACCCCGCCTATGAGGAATGGAGGCTTGGGTCGATTGGGGCTTTTATTCAACATTTTGACTTTTTATCGATTTATCAATGGCTAACGGGTGGGTTAATAAGGGTGGGGTTATTGCTTTTTATTGCGGCAGATTTACTGAATATGACGGGTGACAGAATACGTATTGCACGAATTCTTGGTCCTGCATTTTTCTTCGCGACATTGTCCTTATTTCTTCTGAAAGACCATGTATTTACTAAGATTAAGGGAGACTATTTACTTGTTGGTAACTTTCTGTTCATGTTGGTATTATCTTTGTTTTTAGGAATCGTTGCTATATTTTCCGGAAAAAAGTCTAAGAAGGTATAAGCATAAAATCGATACAGAAAATGGTGAATAGATATGCAGTCTGCTGAAAAGGAATTGGATATCAACACCTTACAAAAGTTATTTCAAAAGTCCGCGGATGTTCTGTTTCAAGAGTATATATTTAATAAGCGTAAGATTACGTTCATCACATGTGATGCAATGATTGACCTACAACTGTTGAATGAAGTCATTGTAAAACGTGTAGAACTTTTTATTGACGAGTTGAAGAAAAGCCCTGTTGATAAGGACATTCTTGTGAAATTACACATTCCTAGTATTAAACAAGTGGAAGCATTAGAAGATGTTATCTCGCTCGTTTACAACGGACATTTGCTGCTCTATTTTGAGGATGAAGGAATACTAATTTCAAGTAATATAGCTAAAAAACCAAATCGAAGTCCTGAGGAAACAAAAATAGGCCCGCCCATAAAAGGACCTAGAGATAACTTCATTGAAGACATTTCCGTAAATATTGCTTTAATCCGAAAGCGATTGCCAACCAATTCGTTATGTGTGGAGAAATTCGAATTAGGTCAACGATCACAAACGACAGTTGCCCTTTTATACTTTGACGATATTGCGAGTAAAGAAATTTTGTACGCTATAAAAAAACAACTGGAAAAGGTGGATACAGACATTGTATTAAGTGGTGACTTACTGATGGAATTAGTGAATAAAAGCGGGAAGTTGTTCCCAATAAATGATTACACGGGAAGAGCGGACAAGGCTATTCAATCACTTGTTAGAGGACGTTTTCTTATTCTTGTGGATGGGGTAGCGTATGCGATTATTACACCGGTTAATTTATTTTTATTATTAAAAGCGGGCGAAGATAATGAGACTTCCATTGTTTACAGTTCTTTGGAAAGGTTATTGCGTGTACTTGGTATGGCGGTTGGTATACTTTTACCGGCATTTTGGCTTGCTTTGACAACGTTTCATCAAGACCAACTGCCTTTGCAATTGTTATCTACAGTTGTACAAGCAAATAAGGGACTGCCGTTTCCTTCTGTAATTGAAATGTTACTTATGCTTGTTATGTTTGAGTTGTTTCGAGAATCCGGCTTACGTCTTCCATCTGTGCTTGGAGGATCGATTGGCGTAGTAGGTGGATTAATTATTGGAGATGCGGCCATTCGGGCTGGGATAACAAGTCCGGCTATGATTGTTATAATCGCAACTTCAACGATTGCAACATTTACATTGGTGAATCAGACGCTTGTGATGACAGTGAGTGTATTGCGGATTTGTTTCATATTACTAACGGCGCTGCTGGGCTTGTTCGGATTCTATATGTCCTTCTTTTTGATGGTGCTTTACTTATCAAATATTAGAGTCTTTGGTGTTCCGTATTTGAATATTTCAACGGATTTAAGCTGGGATACAATTAAAAAAACTCTTATGCGCGTGCCACCTGAAGACTATAAAAACCGACCCAATGAGTTAAGCCCTAAGGACGCGACTCGGGCTAGAGAGGGGAAAAATGGATAATAAAAAGTTTGTTTTGTTGTTGCTGTTAACGCTAATGCTAGCGGGTTGTTGGGATAGCAGAGAACCCGAAAGAATGCTTTATGTCAATGCGCTCGGTGTGGATTTTAAGGACGACAAATACGAGGTCTATGCTCAACTGATTAGTTTTGCCAATATCGCTAAATCAGAACAGCCTACAACAGATCAACCTCAGGCTGAGGTTGGCTTTGCTTCAGGGAAATCACTAGATGAAGCTCTTTTTAATTTGTATCATTCAATCGATCAAAGGGTGTTTTGGGGACATTTTTCTTACTTAATAATATCCGAAGATGCGATGAAAAGCGTGAAATTTAATCCTGTAATTGATAATCTTGTCCGTTATAGGGAAACACGGTATCAAATTTGGGTCTATGTTACAAAAGACCCGGTGCAAGATCTTCTTTTAGTAAAACCGATTCTCAATAAAGCCCTCACGTTGTCTAAGCTTGGCAATCCTGAGGACAGCTATAAGCAGGAATCTTATATAAAGCCAGTAAATTTCCGAGAGTTAATTATCGGAATGGACGAACCTGGCCACGAAGCGTTGATCCCTTTAATTAACATAGAAGCAAATTGGGAATCGATGCAAGAGCTCATTGAAGCTCCGGTTTTGTCGGGAGTAGGTGTGGTGACAGCAAACGGTTTCAAAGGATTCATTGAAGGGGATAAAGCTAAAGGAATCCAGTGGATGACAAACGAAACGAAAAGAGGACAGATTACATTTAAAACAAATGATGATACGCATACAACGACGATTATCGATCATGTGAAGGTGAACATACAACCGATAGTGGAAAGTGGAACGGTTCGATTCGATGTAGCTGTAGATTTGGAAGCAACCGTAGGCATCATTGAAGGAAAAATGACAGCTCACGAAATTGAAAAGGGAGTAAAGAAAGAAGCTGAAAAAGAAATTATAGCCACTTATGAAGAAGCACTGAAAATGGACGTTGATATCTATCGTTTTTCGGAGCAACTGTACCGGAAAAACATAAAAGCATGGAAAAAACACCAAAAGGATGGAAAGATAGAATTAAACAAAGATTCGATTCGCAATCTGACTGTGCATATAAGTAAGTTAAAATCGTCTAGAAAATCATATAAAGAAACGATTGAAAAAAAGTAACTTCAGTATAATTAAAATATATAAATTCAATAAAGGGTGTCGCCTTTAAGTAGTAAAGGTGACACCTTTTTTTGTTCATTTTGAAGGTACTACCAAAATTTTTAGTCTTCTTATTAATGCGAAGGTATGGTAATATTCAGAATAGATAAGGTTTTATTAATATCGAGAAATGCTGATTTTGCATTATAATAAGGGGGAAAGAGATTATGACTAATACAGATACTAATAGATTTGCCGACTATCCACAACAGCCACATGGCGGTAAATTGATTGATAAAGTACTTACGGGTAAAGAGCAAGAAGAGGAATTGGTAAGAGCAAAACAACTGCCAACGATTATGGTAGATATGGAAGCGGTTATTACACTTGAAATGATTGCGACGGGAGTTTTGTCTCCGAACGAGGGCTTTATGAACGAGATTGACTATAAGTCAGTGCTTACAAAAGGTCGATTGGATAATGGTTTAATATGGCCAGCACCGCTCAGTTTTGCACCTATTGGAAATCGCAATAAAGAGGTTGTTCAAACATTATCGGTTGGCGATGAAGTGACACTTGCCGACGAAAAAAACAATCCTGTTGCGATCCTTCTAATAGAAGACATTTTTGAATATGATAAAGATTATCGTGCGTCTCATCTATTTGGCACGACGGACCGAAATCATCCAGGCGTAGATGCTGTTTTTAGACGTATGGGTGATATTGCTTTAGGTGGACCTATTAAACTGTTACAACGAGTAGACTGGGGACCATTTGAAAAACTGAGATTAGAGCCAAAAGATACTTGGCATGATTTTTACGAGGTAAAGAAATTTCGTTCGACAGCTGGTTTTATTACCGGGGCTAATCCTTTACATCGCGGACATGAATACATCCATAAAAATGCATTGGAGGAAATCGACGGTTTACTTCTGCAACCTTTAGTTGAAATGGCCAAGCGCGAGTATACACGTCATGAATTCCGAATGCTTTCCTACAGAGCCGTTTTGGACACGTATTACCCAAAAGGTCGATCCATTTTAGCACCACTCAGAGTAACGTATATTTTTGCAGGACCCCGTGAGACTGTGTTACATGCTTTAATCATGAAGAATTATGGCTGTACACACGCTCTTATTGGTCGGGATCATGCGGGAATTGGGGATTATTATGATAAGTATGCAAGTCATAGTATATTCGACGAGTTTGATCCAGTCGAGCTTGGGATAGACGTTCGTTTATATCATGAGGTCTTCTATTGTACACGTTGTGATAGCCCCGCTACCGGTCAATCCTGTCCTCACGACGAGCGTTTTAGAATTAATATTTCAGGAACGGGTATCCGAGAATTGCTGCGTCATGGTATTATGCCACCGAAAGAAATTGTTCGACCTGAATCAGCAAGAATTGCCATGCAGGGAGTACAACCTAAAGGGTTAGACGAAAGTGGAAATGCGATTTTACCTGTAGGAAAAACAATTAAAAGTATTTTTCCATTTTACTTGGAAAGAACTAGGCTTGGTGGCGGAAAACGTCTGACACCGATAACAGTGGAAGAGTTGACCAATCAAGATCTAGAGGCAGCAAACTTAGATGTACGTTCCAATGCGGATCGAATTTATAAAGACATTTTTGACGAGTACACAAGTGTTGGAGATACAAATCGTAATTTACAACCTGAATGGATAACAGATGCTCGGGAATCTTTACAGACACAACAGCAAATGGTCATTCAAGATTTGGAGGAAAAAGTAGATCAAGCTCCAGCTACCGCGTCGGATGAATTCATGTACCAAGATAAAGAAGAATCTCAGCATGAACTTGAAGTCGCTAAAAGGATTCTTACAGAAATACCTAAGGTTCTTCACTCAGAGGATTTCCAATCTAGGACGTGGAATATTCTACCATACAAACGTTATCGAGGCAGTGATGAACCGAGCGAAAATAATCAAAAGTAATCCGTAATAGGTATCAAAAATCCGCTAATTGGGCTTCCCGTTGGCGGATTTTTGTATTCAAAATCTAGAAATTAAGAATGCAGATTATTGCACTGAGTTTGCCGGAGAAAATAACGTTTTATGCAAATTCAATACAAGTGCTATCGCCATGTGCAACTTATATATATAATGTAAAAGATGCGATTTGTTGAAGTAGTATACGGTTTCGCATGGTAGTAATTATTCTAAAGAAAAAGGTGTTTTATATATGAGTTTATTGACTGTAACGAATTTAAGCCATGGCTTCGGAGATCGTGCGATTTTCGAGGATGTCTCTTTCCGTTTATTGCAAGGAGAACATATTGGGTTGGTTGGTGCGAACGGGGAAGGAAAGTCCACGTTCATGAATATTATCACTCGCAAGCTCGAGCCTGACGAGGGAAAGGTCATTTGGGCGAAGCGAATGAGAGTCGGTTATTTAGATCAACATGTTGCGCTAAAACAGGGGATGAGCATCCGTGATGTGCTACGAACGGCATTTCAATTTCTTTATGACCGCGAAGCAGAAATGAACGCACACTTTTCCAGGATGGGCGATGTAGATGCGGATGAACTAGAGGTACTTCTTGAGGAAACTGGCCAGATTCAGGAAGAACTCACACACAATGATTTTTACATTATTGATTCAAAAGTTGAAGAAGTGGCAAACGGACTTGGATTGGATGAATTCGGTTTGGACCGAGACGTTCATGATTTAAGTGGGGGACAACGTACAAAAGTACTTCTTGGTAAATTGCTGTTGGAAAAACCGGAAATACTGTTACTCGATGAACCGACGAACTATTTGGACGTCGAGCATATTGAATGGTTACGCAATTATTTACTGAACTATGAAAATGCATTTATTTTAATTTCCCATGACATTCCTTTCCTAAACAGTGTTGTGAAACTTATTTATCATATGGAGAACCAGCAAATTACTCGTTACGTCGGGGATTATGATGAATTTTTACGTGTGCATGAAATGAAGAAACAGCAAGTAGCGTCCGCTTTCAAAAAGCAGCAAAAGGAAATTGCAAATCTAAAAGATTTTGTAGCCCGAAACAAAGCGAATGCGGCTACGAGTCGTATGGCCCAGTCCCGCCAGAAGAAGTTGGATAAGTTGGATGTTATCGAATTAGATGCGGAAAAGCCGAAGCCTCAGTTCGACTTTAAACTCGCACGGACTCCAGGAAGATATCTATTTGAAACGAAAGAACTCGTAATTGGGTATGATGAACCTTTGTCGAAAGCGTTAGATCTTTCAATGGAACGCGGACAAAAAATCGCATTGTCGGGGGCGAATGGGATTGGAAAAACGACTCTACTAAGAAGCATTCTTGCAGAAATACCAGCACTGGCAGGTACTGTCGAGCTTGGAGAACACTTGGCAATTGGCTATTTTGAACAGGAGTCGAAGGTGGAAAACAACAATACATGCCTTGAAGAGATTTGGTCAGAATTTCCTCATTTCACGCAATATGAAGTACGTGCAGCTTTGGCACGATGCGGTTTGACAACAAAGCATATTGAGAGCAAGGTGAAGGTGTTAAGTGGAGGCGAACGAGCGAAAGTACGGCTCTGTAAATTAATCAATCGCGAAACAAATCTTCTTGTGCTCGATGAGCCGACAAATCACTTGGACTATGAGGCAAAAGAGGAATTGAAACGTGCTTTAAATGAATACAAGGGCAGCATCCTGCTCATTTCACACGAACCTGACTTTTATGAAGATCTTGTAACAGATATTTGGAATGGCGAGAATTGGACAACTAAAATGTTTTAAGGTTGTGCAGAAGTAAATACTTGGGTTTATGAGAAAGTGAAAATTCACTGCTCTAACTTTCCACTGCTTTGCACCGAACGGAAATTCGGGAAATGTCTCGAATGGGTTTCATAATGTATTTAATTATTAGTGGTGTCATCGTTTGGTTTTTTGGATTTGTTTTGGTGAAAGATATGCAAGGTGGAACCCGAGTCGGGTGTTCCATCTTTTTTATGTTTAGGGAACAAATCTGAAAGTAAATGTCTCGACTCTATTCTGCGCAATTATTGCGTTTCACATATTTATTGGTTTATCGGTAATAGTAATTAGTAATAACTATAGATATCCAAGGATGTGTAAACGAATGGAGTTTTTTTTCGCTCAAGAGTCACTTTCTGCAATTCAGTGGTTTTTACGAGCAATTTTCTCATTTCTTTTTTTAATACTCGCAACGAGGCTAATGGGTGAACGGTCAATATCTCAATTGCGACTTATTGATTTTACAATTGCGTTAATATTGGGGAACATTTTAGCCCAGCCTTTAGCTGATGAGCAACTAGGGATGAAAGGTGCTTTAATAACGACAACTTCATTGATAGGCTTATACCTCTTTTTTGTTATATTAAGTTTAAAATGGGGGCGATTTAGAAAATGGTTCGAACCATCTCCATATCCTGTGATTAAAAATGGCGAAATAATTTATACGAATTTAGCAAAAGCCCGAATTACAATCGATCATCTATTATCTGAATTGTGAAAAGAAGAAATCGATGAAGTAAAAAATGTCGCATTTGCACAATGGGAGCCGGATGGAACGATTTCGTTTTTTCTTTCCCCAGAGCTCCGAGCCTTAACACCGAAGGACATGCAATTGTTTGCAAAACCATTTGCCTTTTCAACAGTGGTTATTAAAGAGGGAAAAATTGATTTGGAAGAATTGCAACGATTGGGAAAAGAACTGGATTGGCTAAATAAGGTGATCTCAATGAGGAACCTTCAAATACATGAAATCTTACTAGCGACACTGGATATGAATGAAGAGTTAGTCGTTTATTTATACGAAGGACAAGCAGAATAAGTCATTTGTTTTCTGGTATGGTTGTGATTCAAATTACAATAGTATGGCATTTGGCATTGCACTCACATTGGTATTATTGAGGAATCAAAGCATATTATACGAGGAAAAGATGTTTAATAAAGAGGGAAAGAGTGAACACTAATTATAATAGTTCAAATCTTCTGAAACATAATTATGGTAACAACCGTCTAATGTATATAACTTAAATAAAAGGAGGGGTATTCAAAATGAAAGGAAAAAAGAGTTTTATAGTAACTGTCGCATTCATGCTTGGGTTCGGATTACTAATGCCTTTTTCGACGTATGCTTCATTAGAAAATACGGAAGGTGACGCTCAAGTTGAGCAGCTCATCAAAGGTTTAATTGTTGAAAACTGGGGAAATGAACTAATTGTTTTAGGTGAAGATGGTGAACGCTATCATGTAGGTCTTCATACGTTTACTGATGAACAATTACAATCTATGAACTTATTAATCGGTGCAACCATAGAAATAAACGGTGAAGTATTAGAAAGCGTTTCAGATTTTTATACATTTCAAGTATATGTAAAATGGCTTCCTATTGGAGTGACGGAAAATGACCTTCTCGAATTGGAAAGGCTTTACAATCAAGCGCAAGCTTTAAATAAGCAAGAGTTGTGGGAAGAGTCCTCTAATGTTTGGGGTCAAATCGATAAAATTACACAACCCTATTATCTCATTAATTGGGAACCAGAGGCATTTGAAGAATATATACGTTATTTTGAATATCCATTTACAAGTGATGACCGGGTTCTTTTAGAGAAGCTATATACTGAATGGATTTCACTAGTTAAAAGTGGCAAGGACGAAGAATCTAATATTAAAATGGAACAGTTTGATAAAGTTGTCAATAGTTATTATGTGGAACCAACATTTGAAGAGTATATTGCAGGTTCGGACCTCGTCATTTCAGAAGTGGATTTCCCTATTATTAAACAATTATATGAGGAAGCAATTCGAACGAATAATGATGAAGACTTTGAACAGGCAATGAAGAAATGGGAAGCGTTTGACTTAGCTATGCGACCGTATTATCTTATAGCTTACCCAATGCCGACATTTGAGGAACAGATTTCTTATTATGATTATGAGATCAATGAAGAGGATTATGTAAGGCTAGAAGAGATTTATGCGCAGATTATTGAACAAGAAGAGAATGCTTATTACGAGTCATTAGATGACTTATGGATGGAATACTACAGTATTTTAGATACTTACTTTACAGTTGATGTAAGTATCCCATTCCGTGCAGATCAAATTGTCATTAACGGCGAGTCTTTTAAAGCATAAGAGTATTGTATATAGGTTATAAAAACGGTGCCTCATCCAACACGAATTGACAAAGTGTTGGTACGAGGTGCCTTTTATTATCTTGCCATTTTTCTTGTTACTCATCGAAGGTTTCTCTAATTTTCAACGGTTAGTATGATAAACAATGGAGCATACTACAGCTAGAATGAAAAAAGGAGGCTGTTTGAGTGATTGAGAATTTTCACGTAGAAGAACCATTGTTTGAAGATCAGGTAAATGAGATCCATCAGTTCACGCTCACCTATAAAGGTACAGAATACCGAGGATTATTTGATGAAGGAAATATACAGTGGTTTCAACCGAAACCTGAAGACGATCTTGAAGAGATTTATGTGAAAGATGTAGAAACAAAGGTCCGTGGTTTAATGGGGAACTACTTGCAATAACTAAGAACCTATCTAATGGGTGAATGAATTCGAAAACTAATGAGCAGGAGCCCCCACTATTTCTGCTTCATATAATTGAAGAGAGGATGATTGTTCATTTGAGTACTTTTGACGAGAAATTATCGGTTTTCGCTTTAGGTGGCATCAATGAAATAGGGAAAAATATGTATGTTCTAGAATACGCAGATGATATCTTTGTGATTGACTGTGGTTCAAAGTTTCCAGATGAAAGTTTACTGGGCATTGATTTAATCATACAAGACATTTCATACTTAAAAGAAAACCAAGAAAAAATCCGTGCATTATTAATAACGCATGGACATGAAGATCATATTGGAGGAATTCCGTACTTATTAAAGCAAATCAATATACCAGTCTACGCAACCCGTCTAACGCTTGGTTTAATTGAATTAAGGTTAAAGGAGCACGGGCTTCTTAGGAATACCGAGCTAAATTTGATTACCTCTGATTCCAGTCTGGAATTCAATGAAATAGGTATCACATTTTTCAAAACAAATCACAGCATTCCAGATTGTGTAGGAATCGTTTTTCAAACACCTGAAGGAACAGTAGTGCATACCGGGGATTTTAAATTTGATTTTACACCTGTGAATAATGAAAATCCGGATATTAATAAAATGGCTGAAATTGGCGATAGTGGCGTATTGCTACTTCTATCTGAAAGTACAAATGCGGAACGTCCGGGATTCAATTCGTCTGAAAGTCTCATAGGAGGTCATATTGAAGAAGCATTCCGCAAAGCAAAAAGAAAAGTATTTATTTCAACATTTGCTTCCAATGTTCATCGAGTACAACAAGTAGTAGACGCTGCACAGAAGACAAACCGAAAATTGGCGCTTCTCGGTCGGAGTATGGTGAATGTCGTTTCTGTTGCTTCTGAACTTGGTTATTTAACGATCCCTGAAGGTATGTTGATTGAGAAACACGAAGTTAAAAAAATGGATTCAGAAAAAGTAGTTATTCTTTGTACTGGCAGTCAAGGTGAGCCAATGGCGGCACTATCACGCTTGTCTACTTCAAACTTTCGCCAAGTTGAAATAGACCCTGGAGATACTGTGATTTTTGCTTCAAGTCCAATACCTGGAAATGAAAAAAGTGTTTCAAGTATCATCGACAATTTGTTTCTTTTAGGAGCCAAGGTAATTTATGGTCCAGGAAGTTCAACAGGGATGCATGTTTCAGGACATGCTTTTCAGGAAGAGCTAAAATTGATGCTGACATTAATGAAACCGAAGTATTTTATTCCGATTCATGGTGAATATAGAATGCTGCATCATCATCGATTATTAGCGGAATCTGTTGGTGTTGAGAGAAAAAACATATTTATTATTAATAACGGAGATGTTGTCGATTTCAATAATCAAAGTGCACGACAAACACGTGACGTTGAGTCAGGGAATGTCTTTGTAGATGGCTTGGGCATTGGTGATGTTGGAAAAGTCGTACTGCGGGACCGAAAACTATTATCTGAGGAAGGAATGTTGGTCATTGTTATTACTATTAACAAAAGGGATGGACAACTTGTTTCTAATCCGGACACAGTTTCTCGCGGGTTTGTATATAGTCGGGATTCGGAAGAACTGATGGATGAAGTGAACCAGCTTATCATTGACAGCATCCAAAAATCAGAAACGAGTTCTGGAAGCCGTAGGAATGTTTTAAAACAAACTGTGAAAAAATCAGTTGAAACATTTTTATATGATCGAACAAAAAGAAGACCGATGATTTTGCCAATCATTATTGAAATTTAATTTAATGAGTGCTTAAATAGCCGTACATGACTGCAAAAATAGTATCAAAATATCACCCCTTTTAATAAAATTAGTACATTATACGATAAGGAGTATATCTTTATACATGATAAAACCGGCAGAAGTATGTACTTCTGCCGGTTGGTGATGATCATCCATTTATTTAGATTCGTTTAGCAGCGGTCGTTGCGTTGTTTAGTATTATTTTGCTCCTTCAACTTATCTACATCAAATGTAGAACCAAACTCTTCACGCATTTCGTTCTGGTTTTGTTTTTGGTTTTGATTTTGATTTCGGTTTTGGTTTTGATTTTGGTTTCTATTTTTGTTGTTTGTCATGGATGTTTCACCTCCGTACATCTACTATGTGCAATAGTGTATTTATTATTAATGGTAAATAAAACCTTTTAGTTGAATTAAGGCTTTTTACTATCCAAACGTTTTTCACTCATCAAGTCGCTTACAGTACCCAGTTGAAATCCTTTGTTTTTAATATCATTAATCATTGTCTCAAGACCTTCAGCGGTAGGTTTTGTAGGGTGCATTAGAATCATTGATCCATTTTCAACAGCGGATACAACACGTTGGACCATTTCGGCAGTTGAAGGTTTTCTCCAATCTACGGTATCCACCGTCCACAGAATTGTTTTCATCTTAAGTTCATGGGCGATATCAATTGTTGTTTGATTAAAACTTCCGCTAGGGGGTGCAAACCATTTAGGCGTTAGTTCAAGAGCCTCGTGAATTACATCGTTTGTCTTTTGTATTTCCATGCGTGTTTCTTCAGCGGATCGTAGTTTCAGGTCAGGGTGACTATAGGCGTGATTGCCAATTTCATGCCCTTCAAGGTAAATCATTGATGCCAAATGCGGAGTCTTTTTCACCCAGCTGCCGTCAAAAAAAAATGTTGCTTTAACTGCAGATTCATTTAGTGTTTTAAGAATTCCTGGAATATGCTCATCACCCCAGGCGACATTAATAAGCAAAGCAATCATTGGTTTTTCGGGATTGCCGCGGAAAATTGGTGATGGGTCTAAATCGTCCAAATGTATCTTAGGAGGGACTTCTGTGAAAATAATGTTTGTTTCGTCAAACTTTCCGAATGCCTTCATTTTTTTATAACTGGCTTCGAGATCGACGCTTAATCCGTTGTAGCCTGGAATCGCTTTCCATATTGGATCCAACTTTGCATCAATCGGCTGAATTTCATGTTCACTATTGTAACTCTCAATTTCCTTGTAAAGTTGATCTTCTTTCATTTCTGAGAAAACAGTCATTGAACTTCCAAGATTTGTTTTTGTAGTGCTCGGTGTCGGCAGGTTCATAGCAACGATTGATAAGAAAAAGATTGATAGGATTATGAGTGGGAGGAAGTATTTTCTTTTCATTTCATTTGATTTCTCCTTGCATAATATTTTAATAATGCGTGTTAATAATGTGTGTAATCGTAGCCTTCCCTTTCAGCAAAAGACTATACTGTTTTGTGATTAAGTGAAGGTTCTATGGGAATCCTAGTAATGAGAAGTATGGATTGGAGGATTTAATATGATTCGTAATACGAATGAAAATAGTTTGTTGCCCAAGGATACAGCGTCTTATTGGAGAGCAGATATGGAGTTTCCTGATTTCCCAAGTTTAAATGAAAACCTCGATGTGGACGTTGTTATCGTGGGTGCCGGTATAACAGGTATTACATCCGCTTATCTTTTGGCAAATGAAGGATTGAAGGTCGTAGTGTTAGAAGCGGACAAAGTATTGAATGGAACATCCGGGCATACAACAGCCAAAATTACTGCCCAACACGATCTAATTTACGATGAATTCATTCGGAATATTGGAAGAAGCAACGCACGAATGTATTATGAAGCGAATACGGAAGCTTTAAACTTTATTGCAGAAACTGTTGAAAAACATACAATCGACTGTGATTTCACTACACAAGACGCAACTATTTATTCAGTCACTGAGGAATTCAAACGCAAAATTGTGAAAGAAGCCGAAGCTTATGAAAAGCTTCATATTGAGGGTGGATTACTAGACAAGATTCCATTCGACATTGAGATTGAAAATGCATTAGTCATGAAAAACCAAGCACAGTTTCACCCGACTAAATACTTAGTTCATTTAATTCAGCTGTTTATCGATAAGGGGGGAAAAGTTTTTGAAAATACAACAGCGGTCAATGTTGAAACGGATGATCGGCCCACTGTTCTAACGAGTGGAGATCATCGTATCACCGCAAATTACGTTCTCGCTTGTACGCATTTTCCGTTTTACGAGGGAACGAGGCTTTATTCAGCAAGAATGTATGCAGATCGTTCTTATGCTCTTGCTGTCAAAGCGAAAAAGAAGTTTCCACCTGGGATTTATATAAGTGCTGATGAGCCAACTCGGTCTTTTCGGTCTGTAATGATGAACGGTGAAGAGGTTGTCCTCATTGTTGGGGAAAATCATAAAACCGGTCAAGGGGTTGAAACGATGGAACATTATAATGCGTTGGAGGAATTTGGCGAAAAGGTTTTTGGCCTTGAAGAAATACTGTATAGATGGTCTGCGCAGGATTTGGTGACTTTAGATAAGCTTCCATATATAGGGGAGATTACTCCGGGACAACCGAAAGTTTTGATTGCAACAGGCTTTCGAAAATGGGGTATGTCTAATGGAACCGCTGCTGCACTGCTCTTTCGAGATATGGTTTTGGGTAAAGAAAATAAGTTTCAGAAACTATATAAGCCTTCGAGGTTTTACGCCCATCCGAGTTTGAAAAACTTTTTAGTTCAGAATGCAAATGTCGTTGGACAATTAATCAAAGGAAAACTGGAGTCCTCGAGAACGAATCCCGAGGAATTAGAAATAGGGCAAGGTGCTGTCGTGACTATGGATGGCCATAGAAAAGGTGCTTATAAAGATGATGATGGCGAGTTGCATATCGTAGATACTACTTGTACACATATTGGGTGTGAAGTGGAGTGGAATAATGGGGATCGGACGTGGGATTGTCCATGTCATGGATCAAGATTTTCATATACTGGTGAAGTAATCGAGGGCCCCGCAGAAAAGCCGTTACAAAAATACGATTATAAAATGATAGATAATCTAACTTCAAAAGACTCAGGCTATTAAATAATCAACTGCTTGATGTTTATATTGTGAAGCGGTTGTTTTTATTAGAATAGAAAAACAGAGCCTTAATGGGCTCTGTTTTAGTTATTTATTGAGTTCTTTATAGGCAATCACTTTGATTGCTAAAATTTCTTCGTCCGTTAGTTTTCCGGACATCTTATTTATAAGTTCAAGCATTTCGTTTTGTGATATACCATTTTGAAATTGAGACTGTAAACTTTGTAACTCGCCAAGACCAATTTTCTTAATTAAAACACGGGTTGCTTGCTCTTTTGTTGTAAAAGGAAGTTGGCTTTCTTCAATGTTTGCGCCTTCTTCAACAAGTTCTTTTAGAGCTGGGTTCTGATTCAGTTCTTTCTTAAGAGTGTCGATTTGGCCACTGCTTTCTAATTCACTTGATACCGCACTCATTATCTTTTCAGAAGCAATATTCGTTCCAAAATAATAAAGACCATAACCAAGCCCGACGACTACGACTGCTAATGTAATAAGAAATTTAAAAAACCTCACATAATTCCTCCTACTGTACTTCCCATCAATATACTACAAAAAGAGTTTGTGCACAATCGGAAATATTAGACAAGAAGTAATGCGATTTTTAATACAAGGGCATCATGAAAAACAGAAGGATTGTAGCCCGTAATTTCTTCGATTTTTTTAAGCCTATACGTCATTGTATGACGATGGATTGAAAGTACACCAGAAGATTCTAATGTGTTTAGATTCAACTCGAAATAAACAGTAAGTGTATGAACTAATTGATCATTTAGGCCATTTAGGATTCTTTCAGAATATCGTTTTGAATTCGTATTGGAATTGCTTTTAAGCAGCGTTAATAACTCGATGTCGTTAAAATAAATAAGAGGTTGATGTGGATTGCCGAATTGCAATGCATTTTTAGCGGATACGTAGGAATGATGGATGCCCTCAAGGTCATTTACTGGGTACCCAACACCCACCCTAACGGAATTACTTTTCTTAATCGTTTTTAAAAAGCGGTTGAGTTTTGATTGTAATATTTTCTCATCAGTTGCACTATGCAAAACAAAGATTTCGTTTAATTGGGAATGTCCAATAAGAACGGTGTTTTTCTTAAATAAGTCTTCCATTTGTTCAATCAATCTTTTCGATGTAAGTTGGAAGTTGTCCGACTGAATCAGTAAAATAATAAACGGACCTTTTGTATGAAATTCCAATAAAGAAAGTCTTTCTAATACTAAGGGGGTAATAGGTCCGTTCCCAATCAGTTCTTCAAATAAAAGTTCTTTTAATTTCTGTTTCCATGCCGCTTGAGAAGTAATAAGGGATTGATGAACCATCATCTCGGTTGTCATCTGAACGAGTGTTGCAATGTCTTTAAGTTCTTTTGAATCCCCAGTGATGCCAATTACGCCAACCAATGCCTGTTGAAAACGTATAGGCATGTTTACGCCTGGCTTTGCCCCGTGCCATTCATGAAGATTGTCTTCGGTAATCCACAACTCTTCACCAGTTTTTGCAACGTATGCAGCACCTTCATGAATTCTCTCGATACGATCGCTTTCACCTGATGCTAAAATCATCCCATTCGTATCCATCACATTTAAATTACGCTTGAGGTGCACCATTGTTTGTTGAACGATAGTGTCAGCAAGTTGTTTGGATAGCATAAGTATCTCCTTTGTGTACAATTTTTCTGAATACCGAGTCAACAAAATTATACACTAAGTATAATGATTTTAGAACATTTTATTCATATAATCTATGTAAGCGTTTTATTAGCTCTAATCAGATGTTTATGAATAGATATTAGGAAAAAACGGGTATTAATCAAGTGTCCGAAAATTGTTAGGAGAGATTTTTTTGAAAGTAATTATAATCCCAGACTCTTTTAAAGGAAGTTTAACAGCAGCCCAAGCCGCAAAAGCTATGGCCGAAGGGATTTATGAATATGATCCTTCCATCATCCCTGTTTTATTATCAGGAGCAGATGGCGGTGAGGGAACGATGAGAAGTTTGGTTGAAGCAACAGATGGACAAACAATATCTGTTTTGATACAAGATCCCCTTGGTCGAAAAAGAGAAGCAGAATATGGCGTCCTTGGCGACGGGGAAACATGTGTGATTGAACTTGCCGAGGCATCGGGCTTATTGTTATTAAGTAAAATCGAAAGAAATCCATTAATGACCACATCCTTTGGAACGGGCGAACTGATTTTAGATGCACTCAATGCGGGTTTCCGTAAATTTATAATCGGTCTCGGTGGCAGTGCGACAAATGATGGTGGAATGGGAATGTTAAGTGCACTTGGCATGAAGTTCAGGAACAAAGAAGGTTTTGAAATACCTCAGGGCGGCGGTGCACTTTCAGAATTAATCGAAATAGATAGTACTCATTTTGATAAACGAATTTTGGAGAGTGCCTTCATCATCGCCTGTGATGTGGAAAATTCTTTTGTAGGTCCAGATGGTGCTTCAGCAGTTTTCGGACCTCAAAAAGGGGCATCACCAGAAATGGTTAAAACACTGGATGGCAACCTAAGGAAACTTGCGGATATTGTAAAGGACAGTACTGGAATCTCGCTTCATAATAAAAAAGGTGCAGGAGCTGCGGGGGGAGCGGGTGGTGCGTTTCAGGCTTTCTTTCAGGGACAAATGAAACAGGGAATCGAAGTTGTTTTGGATGCAATTTCATTTGAAAAACATATCCAAGATGCGGATTTAATAGTAACAGGTGAAGGTAAAACAGATGTTCAAACCCTATCAGGGAAAACACCTTTTGGTATTGCTAAAGTTGCCAAGGAAAAAGAGATACCGGTAATTCTAATTTCAGGAACACTGGAAAAAAATTGCAAAAAAGAGTTATCACATATTTTTACCGAACTCCACTCAATTACAGATGAAACAGTTTCGAGCGAAGACTCAATGAATGATGCTTACCGTCTCTTGCGAAAAAAAACAAAGTACGTCATAGCAGAGTATTTTAAAAAAATAATATAAAAGGGGTTTTGAGATGTTATTTTTAGTTATTACTTTAAGTGTTTTGTTAGTTGTAGTTTTGACAGCTGTTTTCAAAGTCCACCCATTTCTGTCGTTATTACTAGGAGCATTTGCAATTGGAATATTTTCAGGGATGCCGTTACTTGATGTTGTGGAAAGTGTAAACGATGGATTTGGTAGTTTAATGAAAAATATTGGTTTAGTTATTGTTGCGGGAACCATCATTGGTGTTATTTTAGAAAAGTCTGGTGCAGCTTATCGGATGGCTGAAGTTGTACTTCGAGTCATAGGGGATAAACGCCCGCAACTCGCTATGTCCATTATCGGATTTATTGTCTCAATTCCAGTATTTTGTGATTCAGGTTTCATTATTTTATCTAGTTTGAAAAAAGCTCTTGCAAAACGTGCAAAAGTTGCGATTGCATCCATGTCTGTTGCTCTTGCGACAGGATTGTACGCAACGCATACGCTCGTTCCACCTACACCGGGACCTATTGCGGCGGCAGGAAACATTGGTGCTGAAGGATATTTAGGGACAATTATTTTAATTGGACTAATTGTGGCAATTCCAGCAGCATTCGTGGGGTATTTATGGTCTATCAAGGTTGCTTCTAAAATTGTAGTTCCGGAGGATTTAGACGACAGTGGACTTGATTACGATGAAATTGTAAAAACATTTGGAGCAATGCCGTCTACATTTAAAGCATTCTTACCAATCGTACTTCCAATTATATTAATTGGGATTGGATCCGTAGCCACACTTGTTGGTGGAGATAGTGGTTTTAATAATTTACTTGTATTTTTAGGCAAGCCAACAGTAGCACTTTTATTTGGAGTACTTGCAGCATTCTTACTGCTTCCTAAATTAAATGAAGAAACACTAACAGGTTGGATTGGTGAGGGACTTACAGGAGCAGCGCCAATATTACTTATTACAGGTGCGGGTGGAGCGTTCGGAAAAGTAATTTCCAATTCAGGTATTGCAGATGTGATTGCAGAAATGAATATGAATGCATTAGCAGGTAGTGCGTTGTTCTTACTTGTTCCATTTATAATTGCAGCTGCATTGAAGACGGCACAAGGATCTTCGACTGCATCGCTTGTAATTACATCTACTTTAGTTGCACCTTTACTGCCATCGCTCGGAATTGAAGGCGCGATCCCACTTGCTTTAGTTGTTATGGCAATTGGAGCAGGGGCAATGACAGTGAGTCATGTGAATGACAGTTTTTTCTGGGTCGTCACGGAATTCAGTGGTATGACAGTTACAGATGCTTATAAAGCACAAACAGTGGCTACATTATTACAAGGTACTACAACAATTGTGGTCACAATGATTCTTTGGATGGTTCTTGTGTAAAAGATTGAACTAAAATAGTATAAAAAAGGCTAACTTAATGCAGGGACAATCTGCGTCAAGTTAGCTTTTTTGTTGCTTCATAAAACATGAAACTTATATATATACGCATTTTTCTGCTAAGATGTATGGTAAGGTAATTTTATTTATGTGAAGATTGAAAGTCTTTGGATAATGATTCGAATTGGGAGGTATGCGAAATGGAAAGTGAACTGATTTACTGGTCAATCCTTAACGATAAAGAGTGGAGTATGTATACTGCGGCAACGAAAGACGGGCTTTGTTATATAGGTACGCCAAATGCAGAATTCGAAGAGCTGGAAAAATGGGCGAAGAAACGTTTGCCAAAATACACTTTAATAGAAGATGCATCAAAATTGGCCCCCTATACATCAGAGTTAATAGAGTACTTGAATGGGGATTGTACAGAATTTACATTGAAAATGGATTTGCACGGAACACCTTTTCAACAATCCGTATGGAAAGCACTGCAAGAAATACCGTATGGCCAAACCGTTTCGTATACAGACATAGCAATCCGCATAGGGAAACCGAAATCCGTACGTGCAGTTGGAACGGCAACTGGAGCGAATCCAGTTTTAATGTCCGTTCCTTGTCATCGTGTCATTGCAAAAAGCGGTGCGTTAACTGGCTTTCGTGCAGGTTTAAATATGAAAGAACAGTTGCTGAAATTAGAGAAGGAAAACTCCTCTCATTAATCTTCTAATTGCTTAATTCGAGTAGGATCCAACCCTTTGGCTAAGCGGAAAACGATATACCCGACAAAGATGGAACTAATTGCGAGCATAATTAAATTCGGAACAGCATTTTCTATAATATCGGTTCTGTCTATAATATGAATCCAATCTGGCCAAGTCGGTGAGATGAAGGTAAGGGCGACAGCGATTGCGTTATTGAGCACATGAACCAAAATGGGAATCAGCAAGTTCCCGGTTTTAAGAAATAGCAAGGAAGTAATAACGCCAAAGAAAAAAGCACCAATCATATCCGAATGCAAAACTCCAAAAAGAATACTGGAAATTAGGACGCCGCCTGTTATGGACGTTTTCTTAATTAACCGATGCAAAATCACACCACGGAATATGAATTCTTCAATTACAGGTGCAAGAATGACGATAACAATGATTTCGATACCTAAAAATATAGGGCTCGAAGGAAGAGCATCAGTAGTTAAAATTAAATCTACGATTGATGGAAAGATTGAGTTTAACGAAAACAAAATGAGCCAAAATGTACCTAATGAAAATACGATACAAACAATAACGATACCGAAAATCGAAGGAATCCATCTGCCTACCCCTTTTGTATAAACGACTTTCCGAACTGGAACATGTTGTTGTTTAAATTGGTAGTTAAAATAAAAGATAAACGTAATGTAGAACAATAGACCTGGGATTGTAATTGAAAAGTCTGCACTTACTGGTAAGATGAAAAATACAATTCCGAAAAGAATAGATATAAGCGAAATACCGATCAAATGACGAATTCTCATTTCCGAAAACATATGAACAACTCCTATCTAACTTATTACTACGAAGAGCGATGGCGAAGGTTTCAAAATGTTCAATATAATAAAGGGGTTATATGTAAATGAAATTAGTATCATGGAATGTAAACGGCTTGAGAGCGTGTGTGCGTAAAGGGTTTCTTGAGTATTTCGAACAAATGGATGCGGACATCTTTTGTTTACAGGAAATCAAGCTGCAAGCCGGCCAAATCGATTTGGAGTTAGAGGGCTATTACCAATATTGGAATTATGCTTTGAAAAAAGGATATTCGGGTACAGCTGTATTTACTAAAGAAAAACCGTTGTCTGTCAAATACGGTGTGGGAGATTTGGAAGTTGAGCCCGAAGGTAGAATCATTACACTTGAATTCGAAAACTTTTATTTAGTAAATGTGTACACACCAAATTCACAACGCGACTTAGCGAGACTTTCCTATCGTTTGGAATGGGAAGAAGACCTGCTTTCGCATTTAAAACGTTTGGATGAAATGAAACCGGTCGTTTATTGTGGTGATTTAAATGTAGCACATACTGAGATTGATCTTCGAAATGCCAGGCCAAATATGGGGAACTCTGGTTTTACAATAGAAGAACGCGGGAAGATGACAACTCTTTTGAATGAAGGATTTACCGATACATTTCGGTACTTTTATCCGCAATTAGAGGGCGCCTATTCTTGGTGGTCTTATATGAGCAAAGTCCGTGAACGTAATATTGGATGGAGAATTGATTACTTTATTACATCAAAAAGAATGGAATCCTTATTAAAGGATGCAGCAATACATGCGGATATACTCGGCAGTGATCATTGCCCAATCGTATTGGAATTAAATGAATAGGTTTACGCGGAACTTATAGCATTTCGTCGAAATGTGGACAAATGGTGTATACTATAGATAACTAAGTGAGTGGAAGAAGGAGAATGACATGACTACGAAGTTCGCAGATGATAGCTTTGCATTACATACGGATCTCTATCAAATCAACATGGCTGAATCTTATTGGGCAGATGGTATCCAAAATCGAAAAGCGGTATTTGAGTTATTTTTCAGAAGGTTACCCTTCGGTAATGGTTATGCTATATTTGCTGGATTAGAACGTGTTCTTGATTATTTGAAAGATTTTCATTTTAGTGAATCTGATTTGGCGTATTTGAGAGAAGAACTTGGGTATAAGGAAGACTTTCTTTCTTATATAAAGGATTTGCGTTTTACAGGGGATGTCTATTCTATGAAAGAAGGCGAACTTGTATTTGCAAATGAACCCATTTTGAGGATTGAAGCCCCATTAATAGAGGCGCAACTCATTGAATCTGCTTTGCTTAATATTGTTAACTATCAAACTTTAATTGCTACGAAAGCGAGTCGCATCAAACAAGTTGTTAAAGATGAAATCGTTATGGAGTTCGGAACACGTCGAGCACACGAAATGGATGCGGCGGTTTGGGGAGCACGTGCGACAATTATTGGCGGGGTAGAAGCGACGAGTAATGTCCGTGCAGGTAAACGTTTCGGAATACCTGTAGCCGGAACTCATGCTCATTCCATGATCCAAGCGTATAAGAGTGAATATGAAGCATTCCATTCTTATGCGAAACGTCATAAAGACTGTGTGTTTCTTGTGGATACATATAACACGCTTAAAATTGGTGTTCCAACTGCTATTAAAGTAGCGAAGGAACTTGGCGACAAAATTAACTTTAACGGGATTCGTCTCGATAGTGGAGATATTGCATTTCTTTCGAAAGAAGCACGTCGCATGTTGGACGAAGCGGGTTTCACAGATGCAAAGGTTGTTGTATCTAATGATTTGGACGAGTACACAATTTTAAACTTAAAATCACAAGGGGCAAAAGTAGATATATGGGGGATTGGTACAAAACTAATCACCGCATATGATCAGCCTGCCCTTGGCGGAGTATATAAAATTGTTTCAATTGAAGATGAAACCGGTGATATGGTGGATACCATTAAAATTTCTTCAACAACTGAAAAAGTAACGACGCCAGGTCGCAAGAAACTATATCGGATTATCGATCGTGAAAATGGTAAAGCTGAAGGTGATTATATAACGATGCACGATGAAGACCCTTCGACTGAAAAACGACTTAAAATGTTCCATCCCGTTCATACATTCATTTCAAAGTTTGTAACGAATTTTGAAGCGATTGATTTGCATGTAAAAGTAATCGAAGACGGAGCGGTTATTTATGAAAATCCGACACTTCAAGAAATGCGGGAATATGCAAAAGAGAATTTAAACCTTTTATGGGATGAATATAAACGATCGCTTAATCCGGAAGAGTATCCCGTCGATTTAAGTCAGAAATGTTGGGAAAATAAAATGAGAAACATCGAAGAAGTGCAAGAAATGGTGGAGGACTTCATAAATAACTAAGGGGGTTTGACATTGACCACACTACAACAGAAGGTTATTGCGGAACTTAAAGTACGCCCTGTTATTCAACCTCAAGAAGAAATTCGCACATCCGTAGACTTTATGAAGAACTATTTAAGGAAACATTCATTTTTAAATGGATTTGTTTTAGCTATTTCCGGCGGTCAAGATTCTACGCTCGTCGGTAAGCTTGCCCAACAAGCGATTGATGAATTGAACACAGAAGGCAACACGGACCGCTATCAGTTTAATGCGGTTAGATTGCCCTATGGTAAGCAATTTGATGAGGAAGATTGTCAAGATGCACTTGATTTTATAAACCCATCTAAAATTTTTACAGTCAATATAAAAGAGTCTGTAGACGCTAGTGTTGCAGAACTATTAAAAGCGGGCGTGCTCTTATCGGATTATGCAAAAGGGAACGAAAAAGCTAGAGAACGTATGAAGGTTCAGTATTCCATTGCTGCAATGAGTAGTTGTGTAGTTCTTGGATCCGATCATGCGGCGGAAGCAGTAACCGGATTTTACACAAAGTTTGGGGACGGTGCAGCCGATTTAATGCCCATTTTCCGTTTGAATAAAAGACAAGGTAAGGAAATTTTAAAGGAACTTGGCAGCCCCGAACATCTTTATATGAAAGTTCCCACTGCCGACTTGGAGGAAGATAAACCCGCACTTCCTGATGAAATAGCACTTGGAGTAACTTATGAGCAAATAGATGATTACCTAGAGGGAAAACTTGTTCCGGAAGGCGCTCAAGAAAGAATTGAAAACCACTTTTTAAAATCACAGCATAAAAGGCATATGCCGATTACAGTATTTGATGATTACTGGAAATGAGTAGTCCCATTAATTGGGGCTCTTTTTTATTTACAATTCTATATTGTGTTTCTGCTTAAGTTGTAGCTGGGAAGGTTATCCTGTATTATAAAAGTGTGTTTTGTTAATTTTCGGATAAGTTTAATTCTGTGTGAATTGGGGGAATTTGAGTGATTCATAAAAAGCTAATTGAACAGGTTTTAAATAATATAGATAAAGTCATTATAGGCAAACGTGACATCGCCGAACTCAGCATGACAGCACTTCTTGCTGGTGGACACGTGTTGCTAGAAGATGTGCCTGGTGTAGGAAAAACGATGATGGTCAAAGCTTTGGCAAAATCAATAGGCGCAAACTTTAAAAGAATTCAATTTACACCAGATTTATTGCCGTCCGATGTTCTGGGTGTCTCAATATATAATCCTAAAGAAATGGAATTTGAATTTAGACCGGGACCGATAATGGGCAATATTATTCTTGCAGACGAAATCAATAGAACCTCGCCTAAAACGCAATCTGCCCTCCTAGAGGGAATGGAAGAATCCTCTGTGACGATTGATGGAGAAACAATGCTTATTCCGCAACCGTTCTTTGTTATGGCAACCCAAAATCCAATAGAATACGAGGGGACCTATCCTTTACCAGAAGCCCAGCTCGATCGGTTTTTATTCAAATTGAAAATGGGCTATCCAACGCATTTAGAAGAGATGGAAGTTTTACGTCGTGCAGAAAAAGACGTTCCAATCGATCTTTTAGAACCAGTCATCACACTAGGGGAACTCATTGGACTTCAGAAAGCGGTGAGGGATGTTAAGGTCGCTGAATCAATAAAGTCTTATATCGTGGATTGTACATCTGCAACAAGAACAAATCCTTATGTGTATTTGGGGGTGAGTCCAAGGGGTTCGCTTGCGCTTATGAGATCCTGTCAAGCATATGCAATGTTGAAAGGTAGAAGTTTTGTTAAGCCGGATGATGTTCAATACTTGGCTCCATTTGTATTTGGTCATCGAATGATCTTGAAACCAGAAGCTAAGTACGAAGGGATTTCAACAGAAGAAATAATTGACCGTATTATGACGAAGGTGCGTGTGCCCGTAGATAAGGTTTTAAATTAAATGAAAAATGCAATCAGTATCTTAGTTGCTCTAAGTCGGTTCTTATTTTTAATAATTGTTTTAGCCTCTGCATTTCTGTATGCAATGTTCCAAGGGGGGAAAGTAAGTTGGACGATATTTTATATGATTTTACCCTTCATCCTTTATTCGGGGGCATTATTTTTCTACCCTTTATCCAGCATTGCTGCGGAAAGAATTATTCGTACACCCATTGTTAAAAATGGTGGACGACTTGCTGTTTCGATATCAATAAATAGAAGGTTTCGTTTCCCATTACTCTATATGGTAGCAACTGATCAATTCGCGGATTCAAGTATTGCGGAACTTACAGATGGAAAACAGAAGCATCTTTTTATCTTTGGTATGAAAAACAAAGTCGAATGGGAATATGAAATTGAACAGATGCCTCGAGGTGAGCATGTTTTGGAAGGCGTCGAAATAGAACTGTCCGACTTTTTTGGTTGGATACGTAAAAAGTATTTCATTCCTCTGAAGCAAATCGTTCTCGTTTACCCTAAGATTTCAGATGTTAATTATATACCTATGGATACTCAATACGATCGCGGCACCATGGCTTCCCCGTTAAACCTTATAAAAGATACAACAATGGCAACTGGAATTCGGGATTATCAGTCTGGGGACCGTGTATCTTGGATCCATTGGAAGTCTTTTGCGCGAACACAAACGTTAATGACAAAGGAATTTGAAGACAGAAGATCGCAAGAATTGATTGTCGTACTTGATAGTAGACCTTCCGATGTATTTGAAGAACAAGTTGAACTTGCAGCTTCAATCGTAAAGGAAGCATCTGCTCATCAAGCAGGGTTGGGCTTTGTAACGACTGGTAGTGAACAATCATTAACATCATTTATTCAATCGGATGGACAACTGCAACGCGCACTTATTCATTTGGCAAAAATGAAACCGTCTGGAGATTCAACGTCAGGCATGTCTTCCCATCACGCAAGTGAACTTAAGCATGGGGGAAGTATTCTTTTGATAACTGGGAATCCCAATTGGGAATTCATCCAATCAGTTGTGGGGAATACTGGAAGTACACGTTCTTTTACTTGTTTAACAGTTTTGAAAGAAGACGGTAAGAAACATGAACATCTACTAGAGGATATTCGAATTGCAAAGCTACGTGGGGTAACGGTTAGAACGTTAACTCAAAAACAATTTCCGGAAGCGTTTAAAGAGGTGACTCACTTATGAAAGGTATCCGAACATCTAGATGGTTGCTTGGAATCTTATATATACTTGCATTTATCCTTTTAAGAGAATGGCTCTTACCAGTAATGGAACTTAGTGATACAAATCATCTATCGCTCTTTCTGCTATTCATTCTGCTCTCCTTTATTTTTTCACTTACACAGGTAAGCTGGTGGATATCTGCTCCTATTAAAATCTTATATGTGTTTGGAGTTATTCATTACATCTATTTAGACAAGGTGCTTCTATCAAAGGATTCTGTTCAAGTTTTACTTGCAAATATCAGTACGAATATTCCTATAATCATTAATGGGAACTGGGAAAGTATTACGGACCCGTTTCGAACAATTCTATTTTTTGTATTGTTATGGATGACTACTTATTTAATTCGTTACTGGATTGAAGTTCGGAAAAACATCTTCCTGTTTTACGCATTAACCGTTCTCTATATTGCGTTTATTGATACATTTAGCATGTATTCGGCAGATGGAGTTATTTTTAGGATAATGATTACAGGACTATTATTGCTCGGATTACTATACATTTCAAAGCTTGCCGAAAGGCATAATACTGCGATTTCAGCAGGAACGTTTGCGGTCATTGCAGTCCCTCTATTATTTGTAGTCGTTGGAAGTGGAGTTTTTGCGAATCTTCTACCAATAATAGGACCGATTTGGGCAGATCCTGTTCCTTTTTTAAAAGCTGCGGTTGAAAGCGGTAGGGAAAGTGGGGGTGGCTCGGGGAGTGGTGTTGCGAAGAGTGGTTATGGTCTAGATGATTCAGTTCTAGGTGGAGATTTTACAAAAGACGATACGCTTGTTTTCGAAGCGGAAGTTGAGCGGAAACAATATTGGAAAATCGAGACTAAGAATACGTATACTTCTAAGGGATGGGAACAGCGAACAACCAATGAAACACAAGAAATCTTTCCTCCAGGTATGGAAATGACGCAGCCGAATCATGGGACTGATGATGATGTGTCTGTTGCTGAGTTGGAGATGTTCGAAAAGTATCCTTTTTTAATTTATCCGTATGGAATGACAACGGTCTTTGCAGGCGATAATGTTTTATTCGTACACTTAATTGATACAGGTCAGTATCGAACAAAAATTGATGGCAGTGAAGGCTCGCTCGACTCTTATGGTATGCAATTTGAAGAGCAAGATTTCAGCTTGAAGGAATTGCGAGACACAAGGATGAATTGGATTGTTCCAAGTGAATTTCCTGAATTCCTGCAGTTACCAGAGGAGCTTCCCGAGAGAGTTAGGGATCTTGCAGAAACAATAACTGAAGAGAACGATAGCGTTTATGATAAAGCAAAATCAATTGAAAGATATTTTTCTAAAAATGGATTTGTTTACAACCAAAGCGATATCGCAACACCCACAAAGGACGAAGATTATGTTGATCAATTTCTCTTTGAAACGAAAAGAGGATATTGCGACAACTTTTCAACCTCCATGGTTGTCATGTTGCGCTCAATTGGAATTCCCGCGCGATGGGTAAAAGGATTCGCACCAGGTGAAACAGGAAGAAATGCAAACGGAGATAGGGTTTATCAAATTACAAATAACGAAGCACACTCTTGGGTAGAAGCCTATATGCCGGAAATTGGTTGGATGCCATTTGAACCAACAATCGGATTTGGTGGGCCTGCATCAATTGATTACGATATTGAGTTGGATTTAAGTGATCCAGAAATTCCGGAAAAGAAAGAACAAGAAAAGCCGGAAAAACAGGAAAATGAAAAGGTGAATGATTCTAAGGAAGGTTTCTCGGTTGTAGATTTGTTTGGTGGTATAGGTATATGGTTCAAGGCGAATGCACGTAACTTCCTAATTGGCGCAGCAGTGGTCTCGTTCATTGGCTGGAAATTATTTGCTGCAAGAAGGAAATGGCTTCCGAAGCTGCTTGTTCCGGCATATCGATTCGGTAAACAGGATTGGGATAATTATTCCAAACGATACATGAGCCTTTTAAAGCAATTAGATCGTTTTGGATTGAAACGTAGGAACAATGAAACCCTAACTACCTACGCGGATCATGTCGATGCCTATTTTGGAGGAAATTTAATGAAGCAATTAACGACTGCGTACGAAGAAGGTTTATACGGCGATGACACCCTAGATCATGATTGGTTGCATTTAAAGGAAATTTGGGAAGATTTAATCAATAGGACTTCAGGTTGATTTTTATTGTTTTTAGAAGTAAAATGAAAAAAAGAATAACCTAGTATGCCCTCATTGTAATATCTACAATGTCACTAGAAATTACTTTATAATGAAGGTGAATTCAGTTTGTTATAGGGTTGACTTCACCATTAAGTAGATAGAGTGGCGCGCGGAGAGCTGGCCTTTCTAGCGCGTTTTTCTTTTTTGAATCGTACTAGAATAAAATTGGAAGAGGTGGATTCATTGTCAACAGCTCCTTTGTTGGTCGAACAGGAAAAGATTGTAGTACTTGATTTTGGTAGTCCGCATAATACGCAATTGACACGGACGATTCGTGAATTCGGTGTGTATAGTGAATTACACCAGCATACAACGACCGCTGAAGAGATTAAGAAAATGAATGCTGTCGGAATTATTTTGTCGGGCGGACCATTTTCGGTTGGAGACGAAGGTGCTTACAGTATAGATCCTGAAATCTTTACAGCGGGTATTCCTATTCTTGGTATTTGTTACGGAATGCACCTAGCCGTAAATCATTTTGGTGGCCGGTTAGAAAAGGTTTCCAAGCGCACGTACGAAGTTGAAAAGATTTCTTTAAATACTTCTTCCAAATTATTCGAAGGTCAGCCTGAATCACAAGAAGTTTTTCTTAGCCTTGGTGATAAAATAACGGTACTTCCAGAAGGTTTTTCATCGTACGCCAGTAGTGAACCAAGTGAAATCGCTGCAATTGGTGATGACAATCGGAAAATATACGGAATTCAATTCCAACCAGAAGTTCAGCAATCTGAGCACGGCAGGGACTTCCTTGAAAAATTCATTTTTAATATATGTGAAGCAAAAAACAATTGGACAATGTCTGGCTTTGTAGCTCTTGAAATAGAAAGAATTCGTGCAACTGTTGGCGACCGAAAAGTTTTGTGTGCACTTAGTGGCGGCGTAGACTCTTCAGTCGTAGCAGCATTAATTCACCGTGCAATCGGCGACCAACTCACTTGTATTTTTGTAGACCACGGTCTACTCCGTAAAGGCGAAGCAGACGGAGTCGTTGAAACGTTTAGTGACAAGTTCCATATGAACTTTATTAAAGTGGATGCAAGCGAACGCTTCCTAAGCAAACTTGCAGGTGTTTCAGAACCTGAGCAGAAACGGAAGATTATAGGCAACGAGTTTATAGCTGTATTTGATGATGAATCGAAAAAACTTGAAGGCATTGATTTCCTAGCGCAAGGTACAATTTATACGGATATTATTGAAAGTGGAACAGTTACTTCACAGACGATTAAATCCCATCATAATGTTGGTGGTCTTCCAGAAGACCTTGAGTTCGAATTAATCGAGCCCCTAGCAGCATTGTTTAAAGATGAAGTTCGAGCGGTAGGTGCTGAACTTGGACTTCCAGAAGAAATTGTCAGACGTCAACCATTCCCAGGACCAGGTCTTGGAATTCGTGTATTAGGTGCAATAACGGAAGAAAAATTGGAAATTGTTCGTGAATCCGATTGGGTTTTACGCGATGAAATTAAAAAAGCAGGTCTAGACCGTTCAATTTGGCAGTACTTTACTGTGCTTCCGGATATTCGAAGCGTTGGAGTGACGGATGGTAAACGCACGTATGACTATGCTATAGGGATTCGTGCAGTGAATTCAGTAGATGGTATGACTTCAGATTGGGCGAAAATCCCTTGGGAAGTTCTACAGAAAATTAGTTCTCGAATAACTACAGAAGTACCGCATATCAACCGTGTACTCTATGACATAACGAGCAAGCCACCATCCACAATAGAGTGGGAATAATTACTAATCCTGAAAAACAGGATATATTGACAACTAAATAAATCGTATAAGTCTACGGATATGGCGTAGAAGTCTCTACCGGAACACCTTAAATGTTCCGACTACGAAAGAAGGATGAATTTTAATTCTTCTTTAATTTAAAATAGAGGGGAAATCCCTTCTATTTGAATTTGTAGTTGGGAAGCATACGATGAAATGTCGTATGTTTTTTTAATGCTTAAAATTCGAATTAAAGGAAGGTAATTATATAATGAAAAAGTATTTTGAATTTGATAAATTGGGTACAAGTTATAGACAAGAAATCATCGGGGGACTTACGACGTTTCTTGCAATGGCGTATATTCTAGTTGTAAATCCGCTTATGCTGTCACTCGATTCGGTGGCTGATTTACCGGAAGCGATGCGTATGGATAAGGGAGCGGTCTTCGTTGCAACAGCGCTAGCCGCGGCGGTTGGTTCACTAGTAATGGGTATTATAGCAAGATATCCGATAGGGCTTGCACCAGGTATGGGGTTAAATGCATTTTTTGCTTACACAGTTGTCCTAACATATGGTATCCCTTGGCAAACCGCTTTAACGGGCGTGTTATTTTCAGGACTAATATTTATTATCTTATCTCTTTCCGGAATACGAGAAATTATTATCAATGCAATCCCTGCACAGCTTAAATATGCAGTGGGTGCAGGTATTGGTCTTTTTATAACATTTCTAGGCTTTCAAAATGCGGGAATTATCGTGGCAGATCCTGCGACACTCGTAACACTGGGCGATTTATCGCAGGGGCCGACACTACTTGCTATTTTCGGGCTCGTCCTAACCGTTATAATGATGGTTCGTAAAATAAAAGGGGCAATCTTCTATGGAATGATTGCAACGACTGTTGTTGGTATGTTTGCGGGTCTTATTGATATCCCGGGAAAAGTCATCGGTAAAATTCCGAGTGTAGCACCAACATTCGGTGTGGCTTTCGAACCGATATTCAATGATCCAGCATCTTTATTTACAGTTCCGTTCCTCATCGTTGTAATTACATTTCTATTCGTTGACTTCTTTGATACAGCGGGTACGCTGGTCGCTGTTGCAAATCAAGCTGGTTTAATGAAGGATAACAAATTACCACGTGCTGGTAAGGCCCTTCTTTCAGATTCACTAGCAACTGTAACTGGAGCTATTTTCGGAACTTCGACAACAACTTCGTATATTGAGTCGTCAGCAGGAGTAGCTGCAGGAGCACGAACAGGTTTTGCCGCGGTAGTTACGGGATTACTTTTCTTACTGGCTTTATTCTTTTCGCCTCTATTAATGGTAATTACTCCGCACGTTACTGCACCTGCACTCGTAATCGTAGGTGTACTAATGGTTTCTACACTTGGTAATATTGAATGGAAACAATTTGAGATAGCAGTACCAGCATTTCTTACAATTATTGCAATGCCCCTGACATATAGTATTGCTACGGGTATTGCGATGGGTTTCATCTTCTATCCGATTACAATGATTTTAAGTGGTAGAAGAAAAGAAGTTCATCCAATCATGTATGGCATGTGGTTTATCTTCTTAGCGTATTTTATATTTGTTAAAAAGTAATACTTAAAACGACTTTTCTCTTGTGAAATCAGGAGAAAGGTCGTTTTTATTATTAACTGCACGTGAATGATGAAAACTATTTTAGGTAAGGAGTTAATAGGTGAGGATCTTTTCTGTGTGAAATGAAGAACGGAAAGCCTGCAGGTATGATGGTTAGCTTATTACTTGAAATTTTGGAGTAATGAGATATAATAAAGGTTCACTCTCTTTTTAAAGAACTTATTCAAAAGTGTTGACATTAGAATGAAGACTTGTTATATTAAGTGAGTAGCCAAAACAACTTAACAAATTATGTTTTGCGACACAATAAGACAATAAATAAATGAACCTTGAAAACTGAACAGCAAAACGTCGATAGAATTTTTAAACTCGATACACTTCGGTGTACAGAGTATAAACGTTTCCAAGTAAGCTGATTTCCGTCAGAAGAACAGAAACAACTGAAGGATTGAATTTCAATCCTTCAACATGACATCATTGAAGAATGGCAACATTTTTCATTAATGCCAGCATAGAAACTAGAGCTATTCAAGTTTCTGTATTCACTGGCGGTCGAGACGTAGTGCAGCACTAGGAGATGAGCGCGAGAAGGAGGGAACGTACTTTTGGGTACGTGACCGACTGATCAAGCGAAATCGACAACGTGATGTGCTGCGTATCGACTAGCCAGTATTATGGAGAGTTTGATCCTGGCTCAGGACGAACGCTGGCGGCATGCCTAATACATGCAAGTCGAGCGAATCTATTGGAGCTTGCTCCTTTAGATTAGCGGCGGATGGGTGAGTAACACGTGGGCAACCTGCCCTGCAGATGGGGATAACTCCGGGAAACCGGGGCTAATACCGAATAATCAGCACTCTCGCATGAGAGTACTCTGAAAGACGGTTTCGGCTGTCACTGCAGGATGGGCCCGCGGCGCATTAGCTAGTTGGTAAGGTAACGGCTTACCAAGGCGACGATGCGTAGCCGACCTGAGAGGGTGATCGGCCACACTGGGACTGAGACACGGCCCAGACTCCTACGGGAGGCAGCAGTAGGGAATCTTCCACAATGGACGAAAGTCTGATGGAGCAATGCCGCGTGAGTGAAGAAGGTTTTCGGATCGTAAAGCTCTGTTGTGAGGGAAGAACAAGTACGGGAGTAACTGCCCGTGCCTTGACGGTACCTCATTAGAAAGCCACGGCTAACTACGTGCCAGCAGCCGCGGTAATACGTAGGTGGCAAGCGTTGTCCGGAATTATTGGGCGTAAAGCGCGCGCAGGCGGTCTTTTAAGTCTGATGTGAAAGCCCACGGCTCAACCGTGGAAGGTCATTGGAAACTGAAGGACTTGAGTACAGAAGAGGAAAGCGGAATTCCACGTGTAGCGGTGAAATGCGTAGAGATGTGGAGGAACACCAGTGGCGAAGGCGGCTTTCTGGTCTGTAACTGACGCTGAGGCGCGAAAGCGTGGGGAGCAAACAGGATTAGATACCCTGGTAGTCCACGCCGTAAACGATGAGTGCTAAGTGTTAGGGGGTTTCCGCCCCTTAGTGCTGCAGCTAACGCATTAAGCACTCCGCCTGGGGAGTACGGCCGCAAGGCTGAAACTCAAAGGAATTGACGGGGACCCGCACAAGCGGTGGAGCATGTGGTTTAATTCGAAGCAACGCGAAGAACCTTACCAGGTCTTGACATCCCGCTGACCGGTGTAGAGATACACTTTTCCCTTCGGGGACAGCGGTGACAGGTGGTGCATGGTTGTCGTCAGCTCGTGTCGTGAGATGTTGGGTTAAGTCCCGTAACGAGCGCAACCCTTGATCTTAGTTGCCACCATTCAGTTGGGCACTCTAAGGTGACTGCCGGTGATAAATCGGAGGAAGGTGGGGATGACGTCAAATCATCATGCCCCTTATGACCTGGGCTACACACGTGCTACAATGGACGGTACAGACGGTTGCCAACCCGCGAGGGGGAGCCAATCCGATAAAACCGTTCCCAGTTCGGATTGCAGGCTGCAACTCGCCTGCATGAAGCCGGAATCGCTAGTAATCGTGGATCAGCATGCCACGGTGAATACGTTCCCGGGTCTTGTACACACCGCCCGTCACACCACGAGAGTTTGTAACACCCGAAGTCGGTGAGGTAACCCCTTGTGGGAGCCAGCCGCCGAAGGTGGGACAGATGATTGGGGTGAAGTCGTAACAAGGTAGCCGTATCGGAAGGTGCGGCTGGATCACCTCCTTTCTAAGGAATTTGTCTACGAGCAGATCATACTTTGGTATGTGAAGTCTAGACATTCGGAATATAGATCTCTGATCTATAAAATGAAGAGTATAAATATTCTTCGCTAACGACGTTTTGCGTTCAGTTTTGAAGGTTTATGACAGCCTCATTTGAGCGCTTTTTTGCTTGGAGAGCTATTGTTATAAGAAACTTCAAAACTTGTTCATTGAAAACTGGATAAAACGACATTAATAAAAACAATCAAGAATCAATCATGTAAATTAGTTTACTAATTTACAGTACCTTTTTAAGAATCTGGATTTGCATCGCTGCAATGAACGATTCGCTAAGTAGAGTTTGGAGACACAAGCAGTGCTAGGAAGCAATCGAGTGAGGGAAGGAACGTACTCAGGTACGTGACTGACTAAACGAGTGAAGCTGACAACGCAATGCGACGTGTATCGAAATTCTAATGGTTAAGTTAGAAAGGGCGCATGGCGGATGCCTTGGCACTAGGAGCCTAAGAAGGACGGCACTAACACCGATATGCTCCGGGGAGCTGTAAGTAAGCTTTGATCCGGAGATTTCCGAATGGGGAAACCCACTACCTTTAATAGGGTAGTACGTTTACGTGAATACATAGCGTAAACGAGGCACACCCGGAGAACTGAAACATCTAAGTATCCGGAGGAAGAGAAAGAAATTCGATTCCCTGAGTAGCGGCGAGCGAAACGGGAAGAGCCCAAACCAAGAAGCTTGCTTCTTGGGGTTGTAGGACACTCTATACGGAGTTACAAAGGAATGAATTAGACGAAGCGATCTGGAAAGGTCCGCAATAAAGGGTAAAAGCCCCGTAGTCGAAAGTTCATTCTCTCCAGAGTGTATCCTGAGTACGGCGGAACACGTGAAATTCCGTCGGAATCCGGGAGGACCATCTCCCAAGGCTAAATACTCCCTAGTGACCGATAGTGAACCAGTACCGTGAGGGAAAGGTGAAAAGCACCCCGGAAGGGGAGTGAAATAGATCCTGAAACCATGTGCCTACAAGTAGTCAGAGCCCGGTGCGTATTTCCCTTCGGGGAAATACGCTGGGTGATGGCGTGCCTTTTGTAGAATGAACCGGCGAGTTACTGATTCCATGCAAGGTTAAGCAGAGAATGCGGAGCCGCAGCGAAAGCGAGTCTGAATAGGGCGAATAAGTATGGGGTCGTAGACCCGAAACCAGGTGATCTACCCATGTCCAGGGTGAAGGTAAGGTAACACTTACTGGAGGCCCGAACCCACGTATGTTGAAAAATGCGGGGATGAGGTGTGGGTAGCGGTGAAATTCCAATCGAACCTGGAGATAGCTGGTTCTCTCCGAAATAGCTTTAGGGCTAGCCTCAAACGATAGAATCTCGGAGGTAGAGCACTGTTTGGACTAGGGGCCCATCCCGGGTTACCGAATTCAGACAAACTCCGAATGCCGAAGATTTATGTTTGGGAGTCAGACTGCGGGTGATAAGATCCGTAGTCGAGAGGGAAACAGCCCAGACCACCAGTTAAGGTCCCCAAGTATCTGTTAAGTGGAAAAGGATGTGGCGTTGCCCAGACAACCAGGATGTTGGCTCAGAAGCAGCCATCATTTAAAGAGTGCGTAATAGCTCACTGGTCGAGTGGCGCTGCGCCGAAAATGTACCGGGGCTAAACAGATCACCGAAACTGTGGATTGACACGTATGTGTCAGTGGTAGGAGAGCGTTCCAAGGGCGTCGAAGCTAGATCGTAAGGACTAGTGGAGCGCTTGGAAGTGAGAATGCCGGTATGAGTAGCGAAAGAAGGGTGAGAATCCCTTCCACCGAATGCCCAAGGTTTCCTGAGGAAGGCTCGTCCGCTCAGGGTTAGTCAGGACCTAAGTTGAGGCCGAAAGGCGTAGACGATGGACAACAGGTTGATATTCCTGTACCACCTCCCCGCCGTTTGAGCAATGGGGTGACGCAGTAGGATAGGGTGAGCGCACTGTTGGTTATGTGCGTCTAAGCAGTGAGGTGTGAAATGAGGCAAATCCCATTTCTATAACATTGAGCTGTGATGGCAAGGGGAGTATTCCCTGGAGTCCCTGATTTCACGCTGCCAAGAAAAGCCTCTAGCGAGGCGGGAGGTGCCTGTACCGCAAACCGACACAGGTAGGCGAGGAGAGAATCCTAAGGTGATCGAGAGAACTCTCGTTAAGGAACTCGGCAAAATGACCCCGTAACTTCGGGAGAAGGGGTGCTCTGGTAGGGTGTTAAAGCCCGAGAGAGCCGCAGTGAATAGGCCCAGGCGACTGTTTAGCAAAAACACAGGTCTCTGCAAAACCGCAAGGTGAAGTATAGGGGCTGACGCCTGCCCGGTGCTGGAAGGTTAAGAGGAGAGGTTAGCGCAAGCGAAGCTTCGAATTGAAGCCCCAGTAAACGGCGGCCGTAACTATAACGGTCCTAAGGTAGCGAAATTCCTTGTCGGGTAAGTTCCGACCCGCACGAAAGGCGTAACGATCTGGGCACTGTCTCAACGAGAGACTCGGTGAAATTATAGTACCTGTGAAGATGCAGGTTACCCGCGACAGGACGGAAAGACCCCGTGGAGCTTTACTGTAGCTTGATATTGAATTCCGATGCAACCTGTACAGGATAGGTAGGAGCCTTAGATTCCGGAGCGCTAGCTTCGGAGGAGGCGTTGGTGGGATACTACCCTGGTTGTATTGGACTTCTAACCCATGCCCCTTATCGGGGCAGGAGACAGTGTCAGGTGGGCAGTTTGACTGGGGCGGTCGCCTCCTAAAGAGTAACGGAGGCGCCCAAAGGTTCCCTCAGAATGGTTGGACATCATTCGTAGAGTGCAAAGGCATAAGGGAGCTTGACTGCGAGACCTACAAGTCGAGCAGGGTCGAAAGACGGGCTTAGTGATCCGGTGGTTCCGCATGGAAGGGCCATCGCTCAACGGATAAAAGCTACCCCGGGGATAACAGGCTTATCTCCCCCAAGAGTCCACATCGACGGGGAGGTTTGGCACCTCGATGTCGGCTCATCGCATCCTGGGGCTGTAGTCGGTCCCAAGGGTTGGGCTGTTCGCCCATTAAAGCGGTACGCGAGCTGGGTTCAGAACGTCGTGAGACAGTTCGGTCCCTATCCGTCGCGGGCGCAGGAAATTTGAGAAGAGCTGTCCTTAGTACGAGAGGACCGGGATGGACATACCGCTGGTGTACCAGTTGTCTTGCCAAAGGCATCGCTGGGTAGCTACGTATGGACGGGATAAATGCTGAAAGCATCTAAGCATGAAGCCCCCTTCGAGATGAGATTTCCCATTACGCAAGTAAGTAAGATCCCTCAAAGAAGATGAGGTTGATAGGTCCGGGGTGTAAGCGCGGCGACGTGTGTAGCTGACGGATACTAATTGATCGAGGACTTAACCAATAAAATGAAGAGGTATGATTGACCTCGATTCGTCGGAAGAATCTAACCATTCTTCCTTAATGTCTGTTTTATCCAGTTTTGAGTGAATGAAGAAGATTATTTTTCTGAAAAAACTCAAAAGAGTCTGGTGGCAATAGCGAAGAGGTCACACCCGTTCCCATCTCGAACACGGTAGTTAAGCTCTTCAGCGCCGATGGTAGTTGGGGGTTTCCCCCTGCAAGAGTAGGACGTTGCCAGGCACTAAAGAAGTTATTACCTTTAATGGTAGTAACTTCTTTTTTATGTCTAAATAAATAATGCTTTTCTAGAACTTCGCAACGTTCTCACGAAACCTCGCAACGTTTTCCCGAAACTTCGCAACGTTTCTACAAAACCTCGCAACGTTTTCCGCAAACCTCGCAACGTTTTCCCGAAACTTCGCAATCCTGCCCAAAATTCTCCCGAAAACATCCCATCAATCACCAAAATCCAACTTCCGAACCTACAAATAAGTGCCATAAATAGTACAATAAAAAACGCTGGATTAAAAAATATCATCAGTTAAACCTATAACTCTTGTATTGTACTCCTATTCCCGATAAGCTAATATCAATTGTTGAAAGGTGTGATTGAATTGCAAATGGCACTTATTATATTTACTATTAATATTATTTACGTAACATTTTTCACAGTACGAATGATTTTAACGTTAAAAGGGTATAGGTATATTGCAGCCGCTGTTAGTATGGTGGAAGTTGTAATTTATGTAGTTGGGCTCGGTCTTGTTCTTGATAACCTGAATGAAATTCAAAACTTAGTGGCATATGCAGTTGGTTATGGATGTGGTGTTATTATTGGAACAAAGATTGAGGAGAAAATGGCTCTTGGTTATATTACAGTAAACGTAGTGACAGCAGATGTAAATAAGATGCTTCCTAAAGCTCTTCGTGATCTAGGATACGGCGTTACGGACTGGTCTGCTAATGGACTTGAAGGAAATCGGTCAGCTTTACAAATACTTACACCTAGAAAATACGAATTAAAGCTTTATATGGCAATTAAAGAATTGGATCCTAAAGCATTTATTATTTCATATGAACCGAAGTCGATACATGGAGGATTTTGGGTTAAATCTGTACGGAGAGGAAAATTGTTTAAATGAGCCAAAAGAAGACGATATGGTTTGAAGTTGGAGAAAATGAAAATATTGAAGAGTGTCTGGAAAGAATGCATAAAGCTGGTTATATTCCAGCAGGTAGAAAAGAAGAACCACTTTTCACAGAAGTTAATGGTGAGAAGGTTCCAATCAGGCAATTGATTAAATTTAAAGGACAGCTCATTGAGAAATAATGATTTGTCGAAAAGACGAACATTGCAATTGGATTTAATGCTTTCGTTCGCTTTTTTCGTTGACGAATGCTGTTTTTCTTGATAAAATACGTATAGTAATAGAAATCCCCATATATACTGAGGAATCGGCCTTAGTGTTTCTACCAAGGCACCTTAATGTCTGGACTATGCGGGAAAGCGACTTCTAGGAATGGTAGCGAAGGGTGTGTGCGAACCAATGGTTGCATTCATCTTAACGTATATTTCTATCTCCTCGAGTAATCTGCTTTTCATGTATAGTGAAAAGCGGTTTATTCGATTTTTTTGTTTGAAAAATCAATTAATATAGTACGTGTCTGATTTTGTATATTTATGGAGTTTAGTCTATTGAAATTCTTACCATTGAATTTTGAATTAAAAGGAGCGGAATCCGTTTGATACCAAAAATTGGCGTTATTATGGGAAGTAAAAGTGATTGGGAAACTATGAAAAATACATGTGACATACTGGACGAGCTTTCAGTTCCATATGAGAAAAGAGTTGTCTCAGCACATCGTACACCTGACTTAATGTTTGAGTATGCCGACCAGGCAGAGAAACGCGGAATTAAGGTTATTGTGGCAGGTGCTGGTGGCGCAGCTCATCTTCCTGGGATGGTCGCATCTAAAACGCTTCTTCCTGTCATTGGTGTTCCAATACAATCAAAAGCATTGAATGGAATGGATTCCCTACTATCAATCGTCCAAATGCCAGGCGGTGTTCCAGTGGCTACAGTATCGATAGGAAAAGCAGGAGCAATAAATGCTGGATTATTGGCTGCGCAAATATTAGGAATTAATGATGAAGACATTATGAAACGTATTGAAGGACGTCGTCTTAAAATGCGCAATGAATCAATTGAAAGCAGTGGTGATCTTTTATGAAAACAATATTACCTGGACAAACAATCGGTATTATCGGTGGGGGTCAACTTGGCAGAATGATGGGCTTGGCAGCAAAAGAAGCGGGATTTAAAATTGCTGTTCTTGACCCGGTGTCAGATTCACCATGTGGTCAAATAGCAGACATTCGAATTGTTGCACCTTATAACGATCAAGAAGCACTTGAGGAACTGGGTGAAGTCAGTGATGTAATTACGTATGAGTTTGAAAATATTGATTATGAAGGCCTAAAGCGTCTAACTGAAATCGCTTATGTTCCACAAGGTGCGGAACTTGTGCGAATTACGCAAAATCGCATTCGTGAAAAAGAACAAATTACAGCAGCAGGAGCACCAGTTGCAAATTATATAACGGCACTTACTTACGACGAGTTTACTTCCAAAGTACATGAAATTGGATTTCCTTGTATTGTAAAAACTGCATTTGGTGGTTATGACGGCAAAGGGCAAGTGAAAGTCAACTCAATGGAAGAAGTAAATGAAGCAGAATCTCTATTCACTCACTCTGCATGTATTGCTGAAGCTTTTGTTCCATTTGAAAAAGAAATCTCGGTTATTATTCAGCGCAATGCTGCTGGGCAATCTTACTGTTTACCAATTGCTGAAAACATTCATGTTAATCATATTTTGCACGAGTCCATTGTTCCAGCACGAGTACATGAGACTGTTTTAGCACAAGCTGAAGAGGCTGCAAGCAAAATTGCAGACCACCTAGAATTGGTTGGCACACTTGCGGTTGAAATGTTTGTACTTAAAGATAACGGCATTGTCATTAACGAGCTTGCACCTAGACCTCATAACTCTGGTCACTATTCAATTGAAGCTTGTAACATATCTCAATTTCATCAACACGTCCGTGCGGTTTGTGGGTGGCCTTTAAGAAAGCCTAAGCTGTGGGCGCCATCAATCATGGTGAATATTCTAGGTCAACATGTAGCACCCCTTAAGAAGGTTATTAAGGATCATCCTGATTGGTCCGTTCATTTATACGGTAAAGCTGAAGCGAAACATATGCGTAAAATGGGTCATATCACAATCATGACGGATAATATTGAAAAAACATTAATAGATATTGATGCAACAAATTTATGGTCTGAAAATAATAACTAATTTGATTCCATTTAGGAGGAAAAAAAGATGACTAAAGTAAACGTATATGTGACACTTCGTGAAAGTGTTGTAGATCCACAAGGAATAGTAACGAAAGATGCATTACAAACAATGGGTTACAATGAAGTGAAAAGCGTTCGTGTTGGCAAGCTAATTGAACTTGAACTTACAGACTTGTCTGGAGATATTGATGCAAGAATTAAAGAAATGTGTAAAAAGTTGCTCGTTAACGAAGTAATTGAAGATTATCGATATGAAATCGGGGAGGTCGCGGGCAAATGAAGTTCGCTATCTTAGTATTTCCAGGATCCGGCTGCGATATCGACATGCATCATGCGATAAATGAAGTACTTGGTGAGAAAGCCGACTATGTTTCGCATATGACCGCAGAGCTATCTGAGTATGACGCAGTATTCATTCCAACAGGAGCATCTTATGGTGATTATCTCCGCCCGGGTGCACTTGCGAAAAGCTCACCAGCAATACCTGAATTGAAAAATTTTGTCGCGTCAGGAAAACCTGTATTGGGTGTAGGAAATGGATTTCAAATTCTAGTGGAGACGGGAATACTTCCAGGTGCATTCTTGCAAAATAAAGGACTTAAATTCAGATCAGGAAAAGCAAAACTCACTGTTCAAAATACGGATTCAGTATTTACATCCAACTATGAACAAGGCCAGGAAATCACAATACCGTTCGCACATCAATACGGCAACTACTATATAGATGATAAATCTTTAGCAGGATTGAAAGAAAGCAATCGCATCGTATTTACATATACAGATGAAATTGGCGATGGCAGTACGGAAAACATTGCAGGTGTGTTAAATGAAGAGGGCAATGTACTCGGTATTATGCCACTTCCAGAACGTGCAGTAGAAGAAATTATCGGAGGAACAGACGGGTTACCTCTCTTCAATTCAATCTTAAAAAGGTGGAATGAAAAAAATGTCAACCATGCATGAACCGAACGAGCAACAAATCATAGATGAAAAGCTGTACCTTCAAATGGGTATGACTGAAGAAGAATTTGGCCTTGCTGTAAAAATGTTAGGTCGAAATCCAAACTACACAGAAACGGGATTGTTTTCTGCAATGTGGTCTGAGCATTGTTCATATAAGAGTTCGAAAAATGTCCTTCGTAAGTTCCCGACAAAAGGTCCACGTGTTCTTCAAGGGCCCGGAGAAGGAGCAGGAATTGTAGATATTGGTGACAATCAAGCCGCGGTATTCAAAATGGAATCCCATAACTCACCTTCTGCAATAGAACCATTTATTGGTGCTGCGACAGGTGCTGGCGGGGTTTTACGTGATGTATTTTCAATGGGAGCTCGTCCAGTTGCACTTGTTAACTCACTTCGTTTTGGTGATTTGACGGATCCACGTGACCGCTTTTTATTTGAAGAGGCTGTTTCGGGCATTGCAAGTTACGGAAATATCATTGGTATTCCGACGATTGCAGGCGAAGTGCAGTTTGATAATTGTTATTCGAAACGACCACTCGTCAATGCGATGGCTGTTGGACTTTTAAATCATGAAGATATTCAAAAAGGTGTTGCAGCTGGTGTTGGAAATAGTGTCATGTATGCAGGCGCAACTACTGGACGTGACGGAATTCACGGAGCAACAATGTCTTCTCAAGAAGTGTCTGTAGAAGAAGAGGGAAAACTTCCTGTTATGCAAGCAGGTGATCCATTCCTTGAGAAACTTGTCATGGATGCTTGTTTAGAACTTGTGAAATCAGATGTACTCATTGGTATTCAAGATATGGGTGCGGCAGGTTTGACGTCTTCAGCAGCTGAAATGGCTTCAAAAGCAGGATACGGGGTTGAATTAAATCTGGATCTTGTACCTCAGCGTGAAGAAGGAATGACAGCATATGAAATGATGTTGTCTGAATCACAAGAGCGTATGCTCATTGTTGTAAAAAAAGGTCATGAACAAGAAGTAACAGATCTTTTTGCAAAATACGGTGTTGAAGCCGTGACAATTGGTAAAGTAACAGACGATAAAATGCTTCGTCTCTTTCATAAAGGTGAAATCGCAGCGGAAATATCAGCAGATTTACTAGCTGAAGACTCTCCTGTTTATACTAAAAAGTCAGAAGAACCGGCGTACTTCAGAGAATTTCAAGCTATGGAAATGACAGAACCCAAAGTCGCTGATTTAAAAGAAACGTTAATCAATCTATTAAAGCGTCCGACGATTGCTTCAAAAGCGTGGGTGTACAACCAATTTGATACACATGCTCGTCGCAATACGGTTGTTGCACCAGGTTCTTCTGCAGGCGTCATTCGTGTAGATGGTACGAATAAAGGTCTTGCTATGACGTCCGATTGTAACTCACGTTATGTATATCTAGATCCACAAACGGGTGGGAAAATAGCAATTGCAGAAGCGGCTCGTAATTTGATTTGTTCAGGAGCTGAACCAATCGCTGTGACAGACTGCTTAAACTTTGGTAGTGCGGACAAGCCTGAAGTGTTTTGGCAATTTGAAAAATCTGCGGACGGAATATCAGATGCTTGTCGTACGCTAAACACACCTGTAATTAGTGGGAACGTTTCTTTATCGAATGAAGTGAATGGTGTTCCGATTTATCCAACACCAACAATTGGTATGGTAGGTCTTGTACATGATTTATCACAAGTAACGACCACGGAGTTTAAAAACGCTGGCGATGCAATTTATGTGATTGGTGAAGCGACACTTGATTTCGGTGGCAGCGAGCTTCAACAAATGACGGAAGGCAAAATTTACGGTCAAGCACCGGCGATTGATCTGGATGTCGAAGCTGTCCGTCAAAAGGCACTTCTTACTGCGATTCAAAACCATTTAGTAGAATCGGCAACTGATTTGTCGGAGGGTGGTTTCTCAGTAGCTCTTTGCGAGAAGGCATTTGGTGCAGAAGGTTTAGGGGCTGAAGTGACAATTTCTGGTTCTGCTGTAACGGCATTGTTCAGTGAAACGCAATCACGTTTTATAGTTACGGTTAAAGAAGAGAATATCGCGGCGTTTGAAGATGCTGTGAAAGATGCTGTGAAAATTGGGTCTGTAACAGAAAACGATCGAATTGTTATTCAAAGTGATAATGGGTCGGTATTAATTGATGGAACTGTTGAAGAGTTCCAATCTGCATGGGGAGGCGCTATTGAATGCTTGCTGAACTTAGAAGCCTAAACGAAGAGTGCGGCGTGTTCGGCATTTGGGGTCATGAGGATGCGGCGCAAATCAGTTATTATGGTCTGCACGCATTGCAACACCGGGGACAAGAAGGAGCCGGTATTGTTGTTACAAACGGCAAGGGTTTCCAAGTCATTAAAGATGAAGGCTTAGTGAATGAAGTGTTTGCGGGCAACCGTTTAAACAACTTAAAAGGCCATGGTGGAATTGCACAAGTGCGGTATTCATCAGAAAATGGTCGAGGCATAGAAAATGTGCAGCCGCTTCTTTTCCGTTCAACGACGGGTAGTATATCGCTTGCTCATAACGGGAATATTGTAAACGCTGTTGAGCTGCGCGAACATCTTGAAAGACAAGGGAGTATTTTTCAGACGAATTCCGATACTGAGGTCCTTGCTCATTTAATCAAAAGAAGTAGTGGTTCTTTAACGCAAAGAGACCGTGTGAAAAAAGCATTATCCATGCTTAAAGGAGCATTTGCATTCGTCATGCTGACTGAAGATAGCTTGATGATTGCTCAAGATCCAAATGGTCTGCGTCCGCTCTCTTTAGGTAAATTGGGTGATGCGTGGGTGGTGGCTTCTGAAACATGTGCATTCGATATTATAGGTGCAGAACATGTCCGTTCGGTTGAACCTGGTGAACTCATTATTATTAATAATAAAGGGATTCACTCCGAGAGATTCGCACCAGCTGCAGACTCGGCGATGTGCTCAATGGAATACGTCTATTTTGCTCGTCCCGATTCAGATATTGACGGCATTAATATCCATATGGCACGAAAACGTTGTGGTAAACGACTTGCGCGTGAAGTGAAAATTGAAGCGGATGTTGTAACAGGAGTTCCGGATTCAAGTATTTCCGCAGCAATTGGATTTTCCGAAGAAAGTGGAATACCTTATGAACTTGGTTTAATAAAAAACCGTTATGTAGGTCGTACATTTATTGAGCCGTCACAGGAATTGCGTGAAAAAGGCGTCAAGATGAAACTTTCTCCAGTTCGGCAAGTAGTAAACGGCAAACGTGTTGTAATGGTCGACGATTCGATTGTTCGAGGAACGACATCCAAGCGTATTGTCACTTTATTAAAAGAGGCTGGAGCTACAGAAGTGCATGTCGTTATTGCATCTCCACCGCTAGTGAGTCCATGTTTTTACGGCGTAGACATTAGTACAGATTCTGAACTTATTGCAACAAATCGTTCAATTGATGAAATACGTGAATTAATAGGTGCAGATTCTCTGACATTCTTATCACCTGAAGCAATGCTTGAATCCATTGGACGACCAGATAAAACAAAGAATTGTGGTCAGTGTTTAGCTTGTTTTACGGGGGAATACCCGACAGACATCTATTCAGACACAGCATTGCCGCATGAAAAAGAAAGAGTTCGATAAGGGGGCCTATCCATGTCAAATGCATATGAAAAAGCAGGAGTAAATATTGAGGCTGGTTATGAATCAGTTGAAAGAATGAAATCACATGTAGCACGGACAGCACGAAAAGGAGTCGTTGGTACATTCGGTGGTTTTGGTGGAATGTTCGATCTCTCTGCACTTAATTATAAAGAGCCAGTACTTATTTCGGGTACTGATGGCGTTGGAACAAAACTGAAGCTTGCATTTATGGCGGATAAGCATGACACAATCGGAATTGACTGCGTTGCAATGTGTGTCAATGACATTGTTGCACAAGGTGCGGAACCACTTTATTTTCTAGATTATATCGCGCTTGGAAAAGCAGTCCCGGCGAAGGTTGAAGCAATCGTTAAAGGAATTGCGGACGGTTGTGTTCAGTCCGGTGCAGCTTTAATTGGCGGAGAAACGGCTGAGATGCCAGGTCTCTACAAAATCGATGAATACGATTTAGCTGGATTTGCAGTGGGTGCTTGTGAAAAAAATAAAGTCGTTACAGGTGAACATGTAGCTGAAGGTGATGTTCTTGTTGGACTTGCTTCAAGCGGGATTCATTCAAACGGTTATTCACTTGTACGTAAAATCGTTTTTGAGGATTCAGGTTTTCAAATTGATGATTTAATTACAGGATATGAAGAACTTGGTACGGTCGGAGATGCACTTCTTGAGCCGACGAAAATTTATGCAAAACCTGTTTTACAAATGCATGCTGAACTCGATGTTCACTCAATGGGACATATTACGGGCGGCGGCTTCTTTGAAAACTTACCACGCATGTTGCCTGAAGGATTCGCAGCGGAAGTCGATCTAGGTTCTTGGCCAGTTCTTCCAGTGTTCAAAATGCTGAAAGAAAAAGGCGAACTTACGGATAAAGATTTATACAGCGTATTCAATATGGGTATTGGTTTTGTTATTGCTTTGCCAGAAGAGCAAGCGGAAGCAGCAATTAAAATTGCAACAGAACACGGGGAAACGGCTTTTAAAATCGGTCACATTGTAAAAGGCGAGGGCGTCCAATTTACGGGTGAACATGATGGAAGTCTAGTTGAATGAACAATAAAGTGAAGATTGCTGTATTCGCTTCCGGGAGCGGCAGCAATTTTTCTGCACTAGCAGAAGCTTGCGAGAATGGTGAGTTAAATGCTGAAATCGTAATGCTTGTGACGAATAAACCGGATGCGTATGCGGTTGAGCGCGCTAAAAAGGTTGGGATTTCCGCTTTGGTAGTTCCACCTAAAAGTTTTGAATCAAAAGATGCGTATGAACAAGCAATACTGACAGCACTTCAGGAATCAGAAGTAGAATGGATTGTCCTAGCGGGATATATGCGTCTGATTGGACCAGTTTTATTATCCGCATATCCTTCGAAAATCATTAATATCCACCCATCGCTTCTTCCCGCGTTTCCAGGAAAAGATGCGATTGGACAAGCGATTGCGCACGGTGTGAAAGTAACGGGCGTGACCGTTCACTTAGTGGATGCGGGTATGGATACGGGACCGATTTTAGCTCAGCATGCCGTTGACGTAGTTGGCGGGGATGTAGAGAAAACCGCTGAAGCGATCCATGCAGTTGAACATTTTCTATATAAAGATGCTTTGAGTGAGCTTTTTAGTTAATCGTGAAAAATGGTAGGCTAAAGGTCACGACTTGCAAGCAAAACTGATTGAGTGCAAGCAAACTCTTGTCGAGTGCAAGCAAACACCCGCCGAGTGCAATCAAACTACACTGGAGTGCAAGCAAACACCCTGCGAGCGCAAGCAAACTCGACTTTGAAAAGAAATTACTATTTTATTGAAAGATGGAGGGTTTTATTTGTGAAAAAACGAGCACTATTAAGCGTGTCGGACAAAAGTGGAATACTGGAATTTGCTAAGGTGCTTGAAGGTCTTGGTTATGAACTCCTATCAACAGGCGGGACGATGAAACATCTTGCGGACAATGGTGTTGGGGTAACGGCTGTCGATGAAGTAACGGGATTCCCTGAAATTATGGAAGGGCGCGTAAAAACGCTGAACCCATTGATTCACGGAGGACTTCTTGCGAAACAAGATGACCCATCTCATATCGCAGAAATGAAAGAGCACGGCATTCAGCCGATAGATATCGTTTGTGTAAACTTATATCCATTTAAAGAAACGATTTCAAAACCGAATGTCTCGGCGGACGATGCCATTGAAAATATCGATATTGGTGGCCCAGCGATGCTTCGTGCTTCTGCGAAAAACCATGCGTATGTCACAGTGATTGTCGACGCGTCTGATTACGAGCAAGTCATTACTGAATTACAAGCAGATGGTAAAACAACACTTGAAACGCGTAGACGCTTGGCGGCAAAAGTATTCCGTCATACGGCGGCTTACGATGCACTTATTTCAGGCTATCTTACGGATCTGACAGGCGAGGAATTTCCGGAGCAAGTAACGTATACATATGAACTGAAACAACCGCTGCGTTACGGTGAAAACCCGCATCAAAAAGCAGCATTTTACAGCCGTCCACTTGGTTCGGATTTTTCGATTGCGTCTGCGGAACAATTACACGGTAAAGAACTTTCGTACAACAATATCCAAGATGCGAATGCGGCAATTCAAATCGTTAAAGAATTTGATCTTGCAGCTGCAGTCGCGGTGAAACATATGAATCCTTGCGGCGTTGGTACTGGCGAAACAGTTTTCGATGCGTTTACGAAAGCATACGAAGCAGACCCAATGTCGATTTTTGGTGGTATTGTTGCATTGAACCGTGAAGTAGATGCGCCAACTGCTGAGAAACTATCGGGGATTTTCCTTGAAATTATTATCGCACCGTCATTCACGAAAGAAGCGATTGAAATTCTGACGAAGAAGAAAAACATTCGTTTGATGACAATTTCATTTGATCAAAACAAAAAAGACCAATGGAATACCGTTTCTGTTGAAGGCGGACTCCTAATGCAAGAGCCGGATGCATACGGATTTGCGGAAGCAGACATCAAAGTTGCGACAGACCGTCAGCCGACAGAAGCTGAGTGGGAAGCGATGAAACTTGGATGGGCAGTTGTGAAACATGTGAAGTCGAACGCAATTGTCGTCTCCGATGATCATATGACGCTTGGAGTTGGTGCGGGACAGATGAACCGTGTGGGAGCTGCGAATATTGCACTTACACAAGCGGGCGTTCGTGCAAAAGGCGCAGCGCTTGCGTCGGACGCATTTTTCCCAATGGATGATACCGTCGAGGCGGCAGCAAAAGCAGGCATTACGGCAATTATCCAACCAGGTGGATCCGTCAAAGACGAAGATTCCATTAAGAAAGCAAACGAATACGGAATTACGATGGTAATGACCGGCGTTCGTCATTTCAAACACTAAGGAGGGAAATGCATTGAAAGTACTCGTTATCGGGGGCGGCGGTCGTGAGCACGCGATTGCCAGACAGTTCAATGTCTCCCCTTCGGTTGATAAAGTATTTGTTGCACCGGGAAATGATGGCATGAAAAACGATGCCGAATGCGTACAAATTAGCGCTACGGATTTTGAGGCACTTGCTTCATTCGCAAAAGAAAACGCTATTGATTTAACATTTGTCGGTCCTGAACAACCGCTTGCGGAAGGAATCGTTGATTTTTTCAATGAACGTGGATTGAAAATTTTCGGTCCAACGAAAGCGGCGGCACAAATTGAAGGTAGTAAATCATTCGCGAAAGAAATTATGGATAAATACAATATACCAACAGCAGGTTATGGAACATTCACAGATGCTGAAGAGGCAAAAGCGTTTATTCGTGAAAAAGGTGCACCGATTGTTGTAAAAGCAGACGGGTTAGCGGCAGGAAAAGGTGTCATTGTTGCGATGACGTTGGACGCGGCCCTTGAAGCGGTCGACGATATGATTGGCAACCAGAAGTTTGGTGAATCCTCTTCTAAAGTGGTTATTGAAGAGTTCCTGGACGGCGAGGAGTTCTCGTACATGTCGTTCGTCCACGATGGACAGATTTACCCGATGGTTGTTGCGCAAGACCATAAGCGGGCGTATGACGGCGATAAAGGACCAAACACAGGTGGAATGGGTGCATACTCGCCTGTTCCCCAAATTTCGGATGCAGTCGTGCAGGAAGCTTATGACAAAGTTGTCGTTCCAACAGTGAAAGCAATGGCGGCGGAAGGCGTTCCATTCACAGGAATCCTCTATGCAGGACTTATTTTAACTGAAGACGGTCCAAAGACGATTGAATTCAACGCACGCTTCGGTGATCCCGAAACACAAGTGGTTCTTCCAAGAATGGCATCGGATTTCGGTGAATTCATGATGGCGCTTATGGAAAGCAGACCGTATGAGTTAAAATGGAATGAAGAAGCAATGTTGGGCGTCGTCGTTGCGGCGGACAATTATCCTGGGGATGTTGTGAAAGGTGCAGCACTTCCAGATTTAGATGTTTTGTCAGCGCAAGGTTTGGATGTATTCCATGCAGGAACGATAGCGAGTGCTACTAGATTCGTCGGTAACGGCGGCCGTGTGATTCTCGTAACCGCACAAGCAGGTTCACTAAAACAAGCACAAGAAGACGTTTACAAAGGCTTGTCTCAACTTGAATGGGACGGATTCTTCTACCGGAAGGATATCGGCTGGCGTACGTTTGAATAACTAAAAGTCCGTTCTCTCAAAAAAACGAGAGAATGGACTTTTTTATTTAAAATAGGGAATAGACGGGTAGGGTAACGTATACTTACAAAATAGAGAACTTTGTTCGTATATCTGAAGCTAAGTACTAGGTGTTTCAAAGGAGAGATTTGCACAATGCCACTTGAAAGTGAAGAACAATGGATGATAACGGATCCCTCAGTTGGGTTAAGTGATGAAGAAGTCCGAAGTAGGTTAGAAAAGTATGGTTTGAATCAGCTGGTAGGTGCGAAAAGTCGCTCGCTCCTTGAACGGATCTTTTCACAGATTAACAATATCCTCATTTATGTTTTGATTGCTGCTGCGGTTATTTCTGGAATGCTCGGGGAACTAGTGGATTCAATCATTATTGGGCTTGTCGTCGTCATCAATGCGGTCGTTGGTGTTGTTCAAGAATCGAAAGCGGAAGAGGCGTTAGAAGCCTTAAAAAATATGTCCACGCCGAAAGCGCTTGTACGCAGGAACGGTGAACAGATGGAAATTCCCTCTGAAGAAGTTGTCCCTGGGGATGTCATCGTACTTGACGCAGGTAGATACGTTCCATGCGATATTCGACTTATTGAAACGGCCAACTTGAAAATAGACGAAGCGGCATTAACAGGGGAATCTGTGCCGGTTGATAAGGATTCAGATTTTATAGGAAATGATGCAATGCCAATCGGGGACCAGAAAAACATGGCATTCATGTCGACACTTACGACATACGGACGTGCAACGGGAATCGCTGTGGCAACTGGAATGACAACCGAAATCGGAAAAGTAGCCGCAATGCTTGATAAGGAGTCGGATAATGAAACCCCACTTCAAAAAACACTTGCCAAATTAGGTAAACAGTTGGGTATCGCAGCAATGCTTATTTGCGTTTTAATTTTTGGTATTGGAATTTTCCAAGGCCGCGAAGTTCTGGATATGTTTATGCTATCGGTCAGTCTAGCAGTCGCTGCAATTCCAGAAGGCATGCCGGCAATTGTCTCCATTGTTCTTGCGATTGGTGTACAACGGATGAGTAAGCGCAATGTAATTATAAGAAAGTTGCCAGCAGTCGAAGCGCTTGGTTCAGTAAATGTGATTTGTTCGGATAAAACAGGAACATTAACTCAAAACAAAATGACGGTCACAACATTTTTTGCAAACAATTCATTACATGACTTGATTGATGCAAAGACAGAAAATCCTGTTCATCGCCTACTATTTGAAAATATTGCATTATGCAATGATGCCACCTATTCAAGCGAAACAGAAACGGGTGACCCGACTGAAATTGCCCTTCTTGTAGCAGCGGAAGAATTCGGTATTAAAAAGAATGACCTTGATAATCAACATCCTCGAATTGATGAAATTCCTTTCGAATCCCAACGAAAACTAATGACGACCATCAATGAGTACAATGGAACGTCTTATATACACACAAAAGGGGCGATTGACGGACTCTTATTAAAATGTACACATTACGAAACGGTCGAAGGTTCCAGGCCGCTAGATGAAGAGGCTAACAAGTTAATTTTGGAACATGCTGCGAAGATGTCGAATGCAGCCCTTCGAGTATTAGGATCTGCGTATAAAAAAGTAGAACGAGTAAAGTCCGTGAATCGGGACCTTATCGAAGAAAAGTTAACATTCATCGGTCTTGTCGGGATGATTGATCCCCCACGGGAAGAAGTGAAAGAAGCGATCCAAGTAACTAAAAAAGCAGGAATTCGTACCGTAATGATTACTGGAGATCACCGGGATACCGCGTTTGCGATTGCGAAAGAACTTGGCATCGCAGTAGATAAATCGGAAGTAATAGATGGGGAAACGCTTAAATCACTCACCGAAGAACAATTATTTGAACAAGCTGAGCATACGAATGTGTACGCCCGCGTTTCTCCTGAACACAAAGTGAAAATCGTGCAAGCACTTAAAGCAAAAGGCAATACGGTTTCGATGACAGGGGACGGTGTAAACGACGCACCTTCTTTAAAAACGGCGGATATAGGCGTAGCGATGGGGATTACAGGAACAGATGTCGCAAAAGGTGCTTCAGACATGATTTTGACAGACGACAATTTCGGCTCCATTGTCAAAGCTGTTGAAGAAGGTCGTACCATTTACCGCAACATTAAAAAAGCAATTCTATTCTTATTGTCTTGTAATTTAGGTGAAATCATTGCGCTCTTTACAGCTATCCTTCTTGGCTGGCCTGTAATTCTTCGTCCCGTTCATATACTTTGGGTGAACTTAGTAACGGATTCATTTCCAGCACTTTCCCTTGGGGTAGATCCCGAAGAAGCAGATGTAATGAAAGAAAAACCGCGTCACCGAGATGAAAGTATTTTTCATGGAATGATACTTTTTTTACTCTTAAATGGTTTGTTAATTGGGGCAATTACATTAGCTGCCTTTATAATCGGCGTTTATTCATCCGGTGCATATGTTGGTAGTATTCTATCGTTAGGATCTGAAACGATTTCTAAAACAGCAATTATGCACGGACAGACAATGGCTTTTCTTGCGCTGAGCTTCTCACAATTAATTCATTCCTTAAATTTCAGGTCAATGAACCATTCCATTTTTAAAGCAGGTATTTTTAAAAATAAGTTCCTAACCTATTCGATTTTACTAGGAGTTGGGCTTCAAGTAGCAATTGTTTCGATTGGGCCACTTGCAAAACTATTTAGCGTACACTCGCTTGGTCTGATGGATTGGACACTCATTGCCGGATTAAGCCTATTGCCATTGATTGTCAATGAATTGGTTAAACTCTTTAAAAAATAAGATGCATCCATTTAAAACAGTGGAAAGTTCGGTAACCTGCGAACTATTCACTGTTTTTTTATTTTAGCTATTCTTATTTTGTATAAATGAATTACTGAACCGCGCCTATGCTTTGTATATCGACGTCATATTTCACGTTGAATTCTAGGTCTGGATACATACTTTCCCATTTGGAGTATGTGTCTTTATCATTCAATCGTGTGGCTCTGTAACGCAGGCCGAATCCCATAGGATCGAGTTCGTTTTTCTGCACTAACTCTAACAGTTCCAGTGTAATCTTTTCCATATACTTTACAGTTAATTTATTGTACTCATTTAGCTTTAAAGTTGATAGACTTTCACTTGATTCTAAAACTGAGGCGATTATTTTCACCTTCATATCGACGCGGGGAGGTTTACCCTTATCGGTAATCATTTTAAATTTCATTTTAAATTTATTAACATTCAATAGTAGCTTTAGATCCTCATCATGCACTTTGTAACTATAGCCATTCGCATGTTTGATTAGAGAATTGTAGAACTTCGTGTGAGTTGGGCTTAATTCCAACGATTTGTGTTTTTGTTTGATGATGACCGATTTATTGATAATTAATTCGGTATCCTCTTTATTGGATTCAATAAGCGGGAGTACAGAATCCGTTCCTTTCGCTAGGATCTGCCGCCTGAACTCATAAAGGAAGGTTGTTACAATATACGGACTTTCTGTACCGTTTCCATCAAAAAAATTGAATAAGGCTACATATCCGGCTGATTCGGTAGTGGGCTCTAGTTTTAATATATGTTCTGCGGACGGTTTTGCAGCAGCAATCCAAGCAACGAGTTGTATGTCTCCTCTTCGTACAAAGTAATCCAAGAAGTCCTTTAGATTTCCATCTAAGAGTTTTTCACTGATTGCAATAAACTTTGTATGCGAGAATTCGATTACTTTGTCTGTATGGGTTTCCATAATTCGGATTGCCGCTGATATGGAATCACTTTCATGGGACATATATGCATAAGTTGGAGCCGTAGCATCCTTTATTGTGCCAATCGGTTTTGCGATTTTTAAAGTAACTTTGTACTTATTATCACTATTTTCCACAGGATCGATTCCAATTCCTACAACAAATGTTCTTTTGTCAACATCTTTGAATGCGCAACCTGGGAGAGTCATCGCTAATAGCAGTAAGAGGATAAAAAACAGTTTCGAATATATATTGAAAGACTTCATGATTTCGCCCCCCGCTTGACGGCCCACATAGATAGAAGAAGAATAAAAAAGAAAAGTGGAAGAATGTTGTTTATTGTAATTGCGAAAGTGTGTAAATCATGTTCTGTGAAATTGTTCGACAATATACCAGCTATTAAAGAAAATACGAAAGCGATTAAAAAAGGTGTTAAGTTTTTACTTTTCCATTTAAATCGCTTTACATAAATGATTTTTCCGAGAAGTTGGGCAGCGATGTGCCATTGAATTGCTATGTTTAATAAAGACATTGATGCAAAAAGAAGCATAAATAGGAAAATGAGTCGTTCAATTAAGCCGAGTTTCATACGAATGGAATCGCTTGTCGAAATCCATGGATATAATAGTTTATCGATATCATCAAATCCACCGAAACCAAGAGGCATAAAATAGGTTATAAACAATGTAAGAAGACTCAAAAAACCAATTGCGGCCATATGCTTCATCCCGATAGCTTGCTTTACCACCACATATTTATTGAAAATCATCAAAGATGCGACGCCAAGAAATATGGACAAAGTCGCAGTGAACGGGTTATATTGTGGCAAATGGTTGGCATGCATGATAGCAATTTTTATATAATCCCAATTAATATTTTCATGGATAAAAGCTTTTATAAATATAAAGATGCCTAAAGGGATAAATAGGATGAAGATGACTTCAACTGAATATAAAACATTTTCCGTCTTCATCAATGTAACGTACGCACCAATTAATAGAAAAGGCAACGCCATTGTAATTAGAGCCATTTCAGGAGTTAAAAATGTGACTAGAATAAAAGTAAATGTAATAAGTTTTGCGGTGCCTGCCGCGTACATCACTAAAAAGAAGAAGAATATAATGGGATAAAAAACCCATTTTGGCATGCTTTTTTTCATTAGTTCGGGTAGATCTTTACCGGGGAATTTATTGAAGAAACGGATAATGACGTATGTCAAAATGAGTCCTATCAGTGTGCCAAGAATCATTGAAGCGAGTGCCCCCGATTTACTTTGTTCCAATAAGATTTTTGGAACAGTAGTCGCAATGCTTGATATCATTCGGATGATAAGCAAATAATAAATAAACCGATTCATCCGTTACTCACCTTTTTCTCCTCATTCTTATTCTTCTGAAAAAATCTGAAATAGGGTTCTCCAAAACTGTCTATGTTGCCTAAGTGCATCAGAATACCTAAAAATCCGATAATTAGGCCACTTAATCCAAAAAGCGATGTGAATAACAGAAGGAGTATTCGTAAGACTCTTAATGAAAAACTTAATTCATTGATTGGAATAGCAAAAGTTGAAATTGCAACGGCCGCTACAACAATGATCATTACAGTTGATGCCAATGCGGCTTCAGTTGCGGCCGTACCTAAAATTAAACCACCCACTGTGGTCGCTGCGGCACTAATTGCTTTGGGAAGACGGATACTCGCTTCGGTTAGTAATTCCATAAAAATGAGCATGAAGAGCACTTCTATATATGAGGGATAGGGTACGCCTACCCTACTCGCTGTCACAGTCAACGCCAGTTCTGTTCGAAGTATCTCGGGTGCATATGATGTAAATACGACATAAAAGCTTGGCAACAATAAACATGTAAGCAGACCGAAGTAACCGAGGACAGTGCCGAAAAAAGAAACCCAATATGTGTGGTAGTTGTCTTCCATCGCTGTCATGAAATCGAAGAAAACAACAGGAGCTATAACGACATTTGGGCTTCCATCGACAAAAATGGCTACTTTCCCTCCCGTTATGTTATATACAATTCGATCTGGACGTTCGGTTAATAGCGTCCTTGGGAAAAGATTGTACTTCTTATCGGTTAAAAAGTTTTCTAGGTCCCCGCTCGATTGGACAAGTGGTTCTTTTAGTTGTTGCAACTTGCTTGTAATTTGATTTAACACTTTTTTATTCACTGTGTGTGAGTCATATACAATAGCGATGGAGCGATTCGTCTTATCGCTGAGTTGGATTATTTCTACAGTTAAATCAGGGTTATGATAATGTTGGCGTATAATATTTAGGTTTGTTTCAAGGCTTTCACTTAGTGCTAATTGTGGTCCGTGGACCGTCCCTTCCATCACCGTCTGTTGAACCGCGTCAGAATTTAGTTTTTTTATATCAAATAAAAGGAGTCGATCTTGTATAGAAATAAGAACAAACCCTTGAGTGATCTTGATTAAGAGTTCATTTGTCTCGGGAATATCGACTTTATCCGGCAATGAGTTAATATAGGACTCAAAATGCTCTATTGAAGACATTTCAAAAAATGGTTTGATAATCATATTCTGTAATTTATCACCGTCAACAACTGTTTTTAAGTAAAATAAAAGGGCTTGTTTCTTCTCGATTTGTAATGGAATTTGCATGACATCAGTAGATGGTTTTAACTTTTTCGCAAGCTCTTCCATCAATTCAGGTGGTTCTGGCTTTGCCATTGGTTTTTTTTTCATGCTCAAATCTCCTATCACGAATAATCGATTCGAATTGGATTTTCTCCAACATATTTAGATTAACCAATAACAGTAGGTTTCAATCGAAGTCCATTAGAAAAAGGGGACTTTGCAATAATTCTACCCGCACAGAATCTTCTAACTACCTATATTTATTCTTCTTGCTATGCTACGATAAATATCATGTAAATGGAATTATCTAAAGATAGTAAACAAATGTATTGTAGTTGGTGAATAGTTCGCTATACATACAGATAAAGAGTAGCTTTACTTCCGGAAACGGAAAGATAGGGGGAGCAAATGATAGAGAAAATGAGAGCGTGGCTTTTCATAGCTATCGCAATGTTGCTAGTTTCGGCTTGTTCAAAAGAAGAGGTAATGGAAGAACCCGAAAAAGAACCAGATAAAGTGATTGCAGTAGAGGAACCAGAAGAAGAGCCTGAAGAAATCGAAGAAGTTGTTCCTAAGTTTATGGCACCGTTTACAGGGGTTTTAGAAGACGTGGAAAACATGCAACGCCCAATACTTGTAACGATTAATAATCATCCACTAGCCCGTCCGCAATCGGGTATTAGTGAAGCAGATATTGTGTATGAATTTATTGCTGAAGGAAATGTTACGAGACTTTTAGCTGTATTTCAAAGCGAGTTGCCTGAACAAGTTGGACCGGTTCGAAGTGCAAGAGACTATTTTATTCATGTTGCAAAAGGGCTTGATGCATTTTATGTTGCCCATGGATACAGTCCAGATGCACTGGCACTACTACAAAAAGGCTATGTGGATAATATAAATGGAATGCACTATGATGGAACACTTTTTAAACGTTCATCCGACCGGAAAGCGCCTCATAACTCTTATACTTCAGCTGAGAACATACTATTAGGCGCTGAGAAAACAAATGCATCGATGGAAATAAGTAAATTACCATCACTTTCTTTCCATGATTCCATTGAAAGTGCTAAAGTAGGTGTTCAGGCAAATATTGCTGTTGTTCATAATGGTTCACACCCGAATTTTACGAGCACGTATATGTATGATGAAGTACAGGGTACATACATACGGTCTGTAAATGATATTGTGACAATAGATAAGTCAAATGATGAAGAAGTTGAATTATCGAATATTCTAGTGTTTGAAGCTATTCACCGAACAATTGACGATGTAGGCAGACAGTCCGTTGATCTTGAAACAGGTGGCCAAGCACTGCTATTCCAAGCAGGTATGATGAGAGAAATAGAATGGAAAAATATAGACGGTATCCTTACTCCGATTGAAGACGGAGTGCCGGCAAAACTGGTGCCAGGTAAAACATGGATTCACATCATTCCGACAAAGCCGGGCTTAAGTACATCCGTCACATATACCCCTTAATAAATTCATTCAGAGAGAGGGAAAATAATGCAAATTAATAAGATACGTGGACATCAGACAGATCAGCTTTTTACAGCAATACTTGAACTGAAAAATCTAGATGAATGTTATGCGTTTTTTGATGACCTTTCAACAATGAGTGAAATACAATCTCTAGCCCAACGTCTGGAAGTAGCACAATTACTGAAGTTGAAAAATACGTACGATAAGATTCAACATGAAACAGGCGCAAGTACGGCAACAATTTCACGCATTCGTCGTTGTGTTGACTATGGCTCGGGTGGATATAATATGATCCTAGATAGACTTTATCCCGAAATCGAGGAGCAAAATGCTGGGAAATCTGAGTAAAATCCGGACGCAACTAGGCCGAGGCGTAATTTATTAATTCAGAACCAGGCGGAGAAAGAATCCGCCGGGTTTTTTTGCTATACTAGAGATATAAACTAGAAATGGTCAGGTGATTGGCAATGGATTTCACTACTTGGCGTCACGCCTTTAAATTAGATCCGGCAAAAACAGTGACGGATTTTCAAATAGAACAATTAGCTGAATCGGGAACGGACGGAATTATTGTTGGAGGAACAGACGGAATAACGCTTGATAGCGTCCTTGACTTGCTTGTACGTATTCGCAGATATGCTGTTCCTATCGCACTCGAAGTATCAACAGTTGAGTCCGTTACACCTGGGTTTGATTATTACTTCATACCAACAGTACTCAACTCAACAAAAGCTGAATGGATTAACGGGATCCATCATTCGGCACTTCGTAAATATGGCTTTATGATGGATTGGAATGAAATATTTACAGAAGGGTACTGCATTTTAAATCCGAATTGCAAAGCGGCACTTTTGACAGGTGTTGAAAAAGTTCCAGATAAAGAAGATGTACTCGCATATGCCCGAATGGCCGAACATCTTTTCAATTTACCCATTTTTTATATGGAATACAGCGGTATGTATGGAGATCCTGAGCTTGTTCGAGCGGCATCTAAAGTTCTTGAAAAAACAAGATTATTCTACGGCGGTGGCATTAAAAATGCACAGGACGCAAAAACAATGGCTGAGATTGCGGATACGATTGTCGTCGGAAATAGTATATACGAAGATTTTGAAGCAGCATTATCCACTGTAAAGGCAGTGAAATCCGTTACGAAAAGTGTGTAATAGTGTATAATTAGAACAAACGTTCCGAGAGGCGGTATTAAATGAATCAAATAGCAGAAAATCTACTGGTAGGTATGAATCCAGAACAAGCCCGAGCAGTAAAAAAGACGGAAGGCCCTTTACTAATTATGGCAGGCGCAGGCTCGGGAAAAACACGGGTGCTTACGCATAGAATTGCTTATTTAGTCGTTGAAAAAAATGTGTATCCATCCAATATATTAGCCATTACATTTACAAATAAAGCAGCCCGGGAAATGCGTGACCGAGTAGACAGCTTGCTCGGGGCAGGGACAGGACAACGTATGTGGGTATCCACTTTCCACTCGATGTGTGTGCGGATATTACGTCGCAATGTCGACCGGATTGGAATTTCAAAATCATTCTCTATTTTGGATTCGGCGGATCAGTTAACAGTTGTTCGAAATGTACTGAAACAACTCAATCTAGACCCGAAGCAAAATGATCCTCGTATGATGTTAAATGCTATTAGTTCAGCTAAAAATGAATGCATCGATGCTGAAACATACCGCAGTCAAATCAATAACCACAATCCGTATGAAAAGACAATCGCAGATGTCTACGATGCCTATGCGAAACGTTTGCGTCAAAACCAGTCGTTCGATTTTGACGATTTAATCATGATGACGCTTGTTCTGTTCGAACGTGTTCCAGACGTTCTTGAATATTATCAAAACAAGTTTCAATACATTCACGTTGATGAGTATCAGGATACCAATAATGCACAGTATCGCTTAGTGACTATGCTTGCGGAGAAATTTAAAAACTTATGTGTTGTCGGAGACTCTGACCAATCTATATACGGCTGGCGTGGGGCGGACATCGGCAATATTATGTCTTTCGAAAAGGACTATAATGATGCGGAAGTGATAATGCTTGAACAGAACTACCGTTCAACAAAACGAATCCTTCAGGCGGCCAACGACGTCATTACAAATAACCGCAGTCGCTACGACAAAAAACTTCGGACGGATAATTTAGAAGGCGAAGCGATTTCTATTTATTTAGCGAGCGATGAAAAAGATGAATCTCAATTTGTAGTCGGTAAAATTCTGGAACTGCAAAAGGAAGAAAACTTAAAGTTGGACCAGTTTGCAGTTTTATACAGGACGAATGCTCAATCCCGTGTGATTGAAGAATACCTTGTGAAGTCGAACATAGAGTACACAATTGTTGGCGGTACGAAATTCTATGATCGAAAAGAAATTAAAGACCTTCTTGCCTACTTGCGTTTGACTGCGAATAACTCCGATGATCTAGCACTTGCGCGCGTAATCAATGAGCCAAAACGAAGCATCGGCGCAACGTCATTCGAGAAAATTGCACATTTTGCAATTGATCATGACCGAACAATTCTAGACGCTCTTCAGGAAGTTGATTTTATGGGGCTTACATCTAGAGCAGCAAATGAAGTTGCTAAGTTCCGTGATTTAATAAATGGTTTTACTAAAATGCAGGAATACTTACCCGTTTCTGAACTTGTTGAAGAAATACTTGAAAAAACAGGATACCGGGAAATGTTGCACAAAGAAAAATCAATTGAATCAGAGAGTAGACTTGAAAATATTGAAGAATTTCTATCTGTAACAAACTCGTTTGAAAAAGGTTCTGACGATAAATCTCTCGTTGCTTTCTTAACGGATTTGGCCCTTATTTCAGATATCGATTCACTTGATAAAGATGAAAATAAGAACACCGAGAAAGTTGTTCTTATGACGATGCACGCAGCAAAAGGACTTGAATACCCAGTAGTGTTCATAATAGGTATGGAAGAGAATGTCTTCCCTCATTCCCGTTCCATGGGCGATGATGAGGAAATGGAAGAAGAGAGACGTCTTGCTTATGTTGGAATTACACGGGCGGAACGAAAACTTTATTTATCATCCGCCAGGTATCGTACACTTTACGGACGTGCAAGTTACAATATGCCTTCCCGATTTATCGGGGAAATCTCAGATGACATTACTGAAGAGTTATCTGTAAATACCGGGTTTTCTATTGGGAGAAAATCCTCTGGAAAGTCTGTTGCGCCTGTTCGACCAGCCGTTAAAAAGCCTATGTATAAGAAAAGTGGCGGAGATAAAATGGGATGGAATCCCGGCGACAAAGCGACGCATAAAAAATGGGGCGTAGGTATGGTCGTAAGCGTTAAAGGAAGCGGCGAGGAAGTAGAACTAGATATTGCGTTCCCAAATCCAGTCGGTGTGAAAAGGTTACTCGCTAAATTCGCACCCATTGAAAAAGTTTGACGAGTCTGGAGGAGAACAAAACGATGGATAAAAGCACGCTTAAAGAGCGAGTCGACGAGCTGAATACTCTTCTTCATGAATACGGTCATGCTTATTATGTACTTGATAAGCCACTTGTTACTGATGCGGTTTACGATGGCTATTTTCAGGAGTTACTTCGTATCGAAAAGGAATTCCCTGATTTTGTTTACCCGTATTCTCCGACTCAGCGAATCGGGGGAGAAACTCTTACTGGGTTTAATAAAATCCCACATGAGTATCCAATGCTCAGCCTATCTAATGCATTCAATGAAGAGGAATTACGTGAATTTGATAAACGTGTCCAAACAGGTACGGGGTCAAATGTTTCTTATATTTGCGAACTGAAAATTGATGGCCTTGCACTATCCCTGAAATATGTTGATGGGATATTTGTCCAAGGTTCTACCCGCGGCGATGGTTCAGTTGGTGAAGATATAACGGCTAGTTTAAAAACCATTCGGACCATCCCGTTAAAGTTAAATGAACCAATTTCAATCGAAGTGCGCGGCGAGGCGTATATGCCGAAAAAAGAATTTGTACAATTAAACGAAACACGCGATGAAGCTGGAGAAGAACCGTTCATGAACCCTAGAAACGCGGCGGCGGGATCTCTTCGACAACTCGACCCCAAAATTGCGGCGAGTCGGAACCTAGCCGTTTTCATTTACGGAGTTGCTGGAGATGCTGGGGAATATGGAGTGGACAGTCATTCGGATGCCCTAGATTTTGTCGACCGGCTTGGATTTGAAACAAATAAGGAAAGAAAGCGTTGCGTGACGATTGAAGAAGTGATTGAGTATGTGAAGATATGGATCGATAAACGTTCGAATCTAGACTATGACATTGACGGTATTGTTGTGAAAGTAGATTTGATTGAGGACCAGGAGCAACTTGGATTTACCGCAAGAAGTCCAAAATGGGCTACAGCTTTCAAGTTCCCAGCAATGGAAGTGCAAACGAAGTTATTAGACATTGAGCTAAGTGTTGGCCGGACAGGTGTAATTACGCCAACCGCGATACTTGAACCGGTACTGGTCGATGGCTCAACAGTAGGGCGTGCTTCGCTTCATAATGAAGATCTGATAAAAGAAAAAGATATTCGAATAGGTGATACGGTAATTATCCGCAAAGCAGGTGACATTATCCCCGAAGTTGTGGCCCCTATAATCGAAGAACGTTCCAGTAGTGCTGAGCCTTTTGAAATGCCTAAAGAGTGTCCGGCATGTGATTCTGAACTGATTCGTATTGAAGGCGAAGTAGCTGTTCGGTGTGTAAATCCACAATGCCCTGCCCAAATGAAAGAAGCGATTATTCACTTTGTCTCACGCAATGCCATGAACATAGAAGGCATAGGAGAACGGGTTGTAGACCAACTGTACGAAGCACATCTCGTTCATGACGTTTCCGATCTTTATACATTAACAAGAGAACAATTAATCGAACTTGATCGAATGGGTGAAAAGTCGGTTTCGAATTTATTGACAGCGATTGAAGCCTCTAAACAAAATTCTCTTGAAAAGATGTTATTTGGCTTAGGGATTCGCCATGTTGGAGAGAAGGCGGCGAGAATTCTTGCTGAAGAATTTGGAACTCTTACGCAGCTCATGCAAGCCGATACTGAAAAGTTAACATCCATACATGAAATTGGCGATAAGGTAGCAACTTCTATTACTACGTATTTTGGTAATGAGGATGTTCTTAAAGTAGTTGGTAAACTCGAAATGCATGGGCTGAATATGTCGTATAAAGGACTATTGCGGCAAGAAGTTCCAACCAGTGGAATATTCGTGAACAAGACTGTCGTTCTCACAGGGAAACTTATGGTTCTTACACGTGGTGAAGCGAAGAAGGCAATAGAAGCGCTTGGTGGTATAGTAAGTGGTAGTGTGAGTAAAAAAACAGATATCGTGGTTGCTGGTGAAGCAGCCGGATCGAAACTAGCTAAAGCCGAAGAACTTGAAATCACTGTTTGGAATGAAACACAATTAATAGAAGCACTAGGCGAAAAGGAGTTATAAAATGAAGCGAATATTAATTATTCCTGGACTAGTTGCTGTTGTACTTATTAGCGGTTGCCTTCCTTCAATTGATAAGAAAGAAGAAGTCATACAGGACAATGAACAACGTGTCGAAGAGATGGTAGTAATTCCTAATATACAAATAAAGGAAGAGTACTATCAAACGCTTATCCCATTTAAACAAAGCGCAAGTCGTGGTTATATGGGTACCACAAACACGAAGTATGATGTAAAAGAAGCGGAAGAGGGTTTGTTACGCCTATCCGTACAAAAGTTTGATCCCAAAAATCATTTTTTCCAAGAAGGTCAATACATCGACGAAGCAACCGTTAAATCGTGGCTTGGAAGAAAATCAGAGAAGAATATGTTGGGTTTAAATCCAGAGACGACTGAAGATATGTCCGAAGCCGAAATAGCAACAAAGGCACCGAGCTATCTTGCTCGCATTGTGGAACAGAACTATCTTGTGCTAACAGATGAAAAAAAACTCCGATTAGCTGGAATATCTATTGGACTTTCACTAAACTCTGTTCATTATGCTAGAAGTGGTGAAGAAACAAAAATTGATAAAGAAGTATTGGAAGCAGAAGGAATGAAAATAGGTGAAGAGATTATCCGAAGGATCCGTTCACAAGAAGGTCTTCGAGATATTCCGATTGTAATTGGTTTATTTAGACAAGAGAGCCGAAATTCCATTGTTCCAGGAACTTATTTTGCAACAACGACAGCTGAAAAAGGTAAGGACACCCCTTCTGGATGGAAAATTGTGGACGAGGAATATGTTTTGTTTCCAGCCTCAACGAACGATGAAAAATATCGGGAGTTAGATACATCCTTTAAGAAGTTTAAACAAGAAATTGATGGTTTTTTCCCTAGTTTTGTCAATGTAATTGGTCGTGGACTTTATAAAGATGGTTCCCTTAAATCTTTATCAATAGAAATGCCGATTCAATTTTTCGGTACGAGTGAAACAATCGGTTTTACACAATATATAGCGAGTCTTATAAAAGAGAATTTTCCAAATATCTATATTGAAGTGAGTGTAACATCGGTGAATGGTCCGGAAGCATTAATTGTGAAAGAGGCTGGAATTGATGAGCCGTATGTCCATATTTATGGCTACTAGAAAGACAGAACTTTTCATGACAATAATATGATGTTATGATTAATTGTACAATAGAACAAAGAGGAGGAAAGTGCATGACACAATTTACTAAAGATAATGTTCTTTATTTTGCTAACTTTGCCAAGCTCGGAATGACAGACATCGAAGCAGAAACATTTGCTTCTCAACTAGAAGCAATGATTGGTTTTTCAGATATATTAAATGAAGTAGATACTGAAGATGTTGAACCGATGACACATCCGCTTCATCTTTTTAATGTGCTACGTGAAGATGTACCAGCAGATATACTAGATCGTGAAGAAATGTTGCAAAGCGTAAAGGAAACTGAATCCGGAATGATTAAAGTTCCGAATATCCTTTAACTGAATTCAGCAGAAGTCTCCCACTCCTATAAGCGGTGAGACGAATGCAAATATTTTTCTTTCAGTGGGGGTTCGAACTCCGGCTGAATGGGGAGGAATGAAGTTCAATTCCTCCTTGTTAAAGCCTCCGGCGGAGGTCACAGATTTTTAGGGGAGTTTTTCGAGTAAACTCGAAAAAAATCTGGACGCAATTACGCCAAGGCGAAATTGATTGAACGGATTTAAGGAGGAAAACCAATGACATTATTGAATAAAACAGCAGCAGAACTTCAAGCACTCTTACATAACCGGGAAGTATCTGTAAAAGAATTAACTGAAAGCACATTTACTCGGATTAATGAAGTAGATGGTGATGTACAAGCCTTTTTGACAACAACAAAAGATGAAGCACTAGCTAGAGCTGAGCAGTTGGACAAAGAGCCAATCGAAGGAAGAGGGCCACTTTTTGGACTGCCAATCGGATTGAAAGACAATATTGTAACTAAAGGAATTAAGACAACATGTGCTAGTAAAATGTTAGAGGACTTTGTGCCGATTTACGATGCTACTGTTGTAGAAAAAATCAACGAAGCGGGTATGGTAACTGTTGGAAAGCTAAACATGGATGAATTTGCTATGGGTTCTACAACGGAACACTCTGCTTTCCAAAAAACGCATAATCCATGGAATTTGGAATATGTACCTGGAGGTTCTTCAGGAGGATCCGCAGCCGCAGTAGCTGCTGGGGAAGTACTCTTTTCACTTGGTAGTGATACGGGTGGTTCCGTTCGACAACCTGCTGCATTTTGTGGAGTAGTTGGTATGAAACCAACAGCTGGTCGTATTTCTAGATCTGGTCTTGTTGCATTTGCATCATCACTTGATCAAATTGGACCTATTACGAAAACTGTTGAAGATAATGCACTACTACTTGGTGCAATAGCGGGTATAGACCATCGCGATTCTTCAAGTTCATCAAAAGCTGTTCCAGATTATAGAGCTGCACTCACTGGCGATATAAAAGGGATGAAAATTGCTGTACCAAAAGAATATCTTGGCGAAGGTGTTTCAGCCGAGGTGAAAAAATCAGTATCCGACGCTTTAAAAGTGCTTGAATCACTTGGCGCGAAATGGGAAGAAGTTTCTCTTCCACACTTGAAATATGCTTCACCAACGTATTATGTCATTTCTTCTTCTGAGGCCTCATCGAATCTTTCTCGTTTCGATGGTATTCGATATGGCTATCGGGCTGAGAACGTTCAAAATCTTGAAGAACTTTACTTACGTTCACGTCAAGAAGGATTTGGCGACGAAGTGAAAAAGAGAATTCTCTATGGTACGTATGCATTAAGTGCAGATCATCATCAAGATTTATATGTGAAAGCAATGAAAGTACGGACATTAATTGCACAGGATTTCGCAAACGTATTTGAAAAGTATGATGTAATTGTAGGCCCTACTACAGCAACACCTCCATACAAGATTGACCAACTGATTGAAGATTCATTAACGCTTTATGCGAATGATGTGTTGACAGTCCCTGTGAATTTAGCTGGGATACCTGCAATATCAGTACCGTGTGGTTTTTCTGAAGGATTACCATTGGGTCTACAAATCATCGGTAAGCATTTTGATGAAGCGACACTTTATAAAGTTGCTCATGCATATGAACAAGCAACTGATTTCCATACAAGCACTCCGGACTTAGGGGAGGGGAAAAAATAATGAACTTTGAAACAATTGTTGGGCTTGAAGTCCACGTTGAACTTAAAACTGATACAAAGATATTTTCACCAGCTCCCGCTCATTTTGGCGCTGAACCCAATATGAATATTCATATTACAGACCTAGCTTATCCCGGTGTTATGCCGACAATGAACACGCGTGCAATCGATTTTGGTATGAAGGCATCAATGGCATTGAACTGTGACGTTGCATCTGAAATGCATTTCGACCGTAAGCATTACTTTTATCCGGATAATCCAAAAGCTTACCAAATTACCCAAGACAAGCGTCCAGTTGGTTCAAACGGATGGATTGAAATTGAAGTAGACGGTAAGAAAAAGAAAATTCGTATTGAACGAGTACACTTGGAAGAAGATGCAGGGAAACTGACGCATTCAGACAATGGTTATTCACTTGTTGATTTAAATCGACAAGGAACGCCACTTATTGAAATCGTTACAGAAGCGGATATTCGCTCAGCGGATGAAGCTTATGCATTTCTAGAAAAACTAAAAGCAATTATTCAATACACAGGTGTTTCCGATGTTCGTATGGAAGAAGGCTCACTACGTTGTGATGCGAATATCTCCATTCGCCCATATGGTCAAGACGAGTTTGGTACAAAAACAGAATTGAAAAACTTGAATTCATTTAACTTCGTTCGTAGAGGTATCGAAAACGAAGTTGAACGTCAAAAAAGTATACTTCTTGCTGGCGGGGAAATCGTTCAAGAAACACGCCGTTATGACGAAGCAACGGGTCAAACCGTTCTTATGCGTATTAAAGGGAATTCAGATGATTATCGCTTCATTAATGATCCAGATTTATCGGAAATTCATATCGATGAAGAGTGGATGGATCGTGTTCGAAAAGAAATTCCAGAACTTCCAGATGCACGGAAGGAACGCTATATTAATGACCTAGAACTTCCCGCATATGATGCAATGGTACTCACGTTAACAAAAGAAATGTCTGACTTCTTTGAAGCGACAGTATCCGAAGGTGCAGATGCAAAACTCGCATCTAACTGGTTGATGGGTGAAGTATCCGCGTATCTGAATTCAGAACAAAAGGAACTTCACGAAACAGCTCTTACAGCTGAAGGGCTTTCAACAATGATTAAGCTCATTTGCGATGGAACTATTTCTACTAAAATTGCTAAAAAAGTATTTAAGGAACTTATCGAAGAAGGCGGAAACGCAAACGACATCGTTAAGGAAAAAGGACTTGTCCAAATTTCTGACGAAGGTACTCTTCGTAAAATGGTTACTGAAATATTAGATACAAACGAACAATCTATTTTGGATTACAAAGATGGAAAAGGTCGTGCGCTTGGATTCCTTGTAGGTCAAATAATGAAAGCCTCAAAAGGTCAGGCAAATCCACCACTTGTAAATAAAATATTGCTTGAAGAAATTCAAAAAAGATAAATAATAAGCAACTCTGTTTGGTTTTTTTATGAAAGACGTTAGTTGTATGACTTATAAATAGTCATACAATTAACGTCTTTTTAGATTCTCGTATTTGATTCAATTCCATAAAAATCGTACAATTAATGAAAGGAAGTGAATTTCATTATGAAAACAGAAAAACAATATTTTGACGAAGCAATTACCCTTGCTGAATATATGGATAATATGAAAACGTATAAAGAAAGTTCATTGCGAATTTATGAGCTGTTTGAAGTACCAAAAGACGATGAATTTATCACGTTATTAACAGAAAAGAAACCTGGAATTCTTGTGATTTCGGAAGACTGGTGTGGGGATGCGATGCTGAATAACCCTATACTTCGTAAAATAGCAGAAGCTGCAAAACTAGATGTGCGAGTAGCCTACCGTGATGAAGATACAGATTTAATCGATAAACATTTAACAAATGGTGGAAGATCTATTCCTAAGTATTTACTTCTTGGAAATAACGGCGAAGTCAAAGCAACTTGGGGTCCGCGTGCAGAACTACTTCAGGAATACGTTGCGGGACTTCTTAAGTCGTTGCCGCCGAAAGACGAGCCAGAGTTTGAAGAGAAACGGAATGAGTTTGTAACACGTATTACTGCAGAGTATACGACGAAGCCTGAATATTGGTTAATGGTTTATGAAGATATACGTAGTAGTTTCCTTCCTGTATTGCAAAAAAAATCACAGTAAGCAAAACCATTTCTATATGAAAGCCTGTTTTAAATTATTCATCCATCAAAATGTGTAAATAGAAAGGGACTTCTGAATATGAAACGTGCACGTATTATATACAACCCCACAGCGGGTCGAGAAGCTTTTCGAAAGCATATTGCTGAAGTACTTGAAAAACTCGAAATTGCAGGGTATGAAACATCTTGTCATGCAACAACATGTGAAGGCGATGCCACAATAGCTGCCGGGAAAGCGGTTGAGAGTGGTTTCGATCTAATCATATCTGCGGGCGGCGACGGTACTTTAAACGAGGTAATCGCAGGCGTGAGTCCGTTTGATAATCGGCCGAAGATCGGTCTGATTCCTATGGGAACAACGAATGATTTTGCACGTGCTTTGCGTATTCCCCGCGACGTTGAGGAAGCAGTCGATATCATTATTCAAGGAGATTCTATCCCCGTAGACGTAGGGTTAATGAATGATAGGCATTTTATTAACATTGCAGGTGGGGGCCGATTAACGGAATTAACGTATGATGTGCCAAGCAGGTTAAAGACAATGCTCGGGCAAATGGCCTACTATCTAAAAGGAATTGAAATGTTGCCTTCGATTCATTCATCCCACGTAAGAATTGAATACGACGGCGAAGTGTTTGATGAGGAAGCGATGTTGTTTCTCGTAGGACTCACAAATTCAGTGGGTGGTTTTGAGAAATTGGCCCCTGATTCAAGTTTAAATGATGGGAAATTCACTTTGATCATTTTGAAAAAGTGTAATATTGCTGAATTTATACGTATCGTTTCACTTGCTATAAGAGGTGAACATTTAGATGATCCGCTTGTGATCTCAAGTAAAGCTGAGAAAATCACCGTTACATCGACGGAAAAAGTGCTTCTGAATTTGGACGGTGAATATGGTGGAGTTTTACCAGCAACATTCCAAAACCTCTTCCAACATATCGAAATGTATGCCCCATTAGATAAGTTACGAAAAGAAGATTTAGTCAATATCGGTCACAAAAAGTTGAGTGAATAAAAAAGCTGTACGTGTGTCGGAATCCGATCCACGTACAGCTTTTTTATTATAAAGATTTAGTACAGGTAGAAGTTTATAAAAGAAGGATGGATTGATCTTGGTTTGCAGCAAGCTTCGGAAGATCATCGACCGGAATAAACTGATGACAATAAATCATGCCGTTATCCTCACCATCACTAATGACAAGATGTTCCCATTCTGTTCGAGGAGAACCAATATAATTTAGATGAAAAACGGTTCGCTCATACACCGTATCTTTGTTTTCGGGATAGTAATTTGTTTTGTTAACTTTTCCCTTTAGTACAAGTTCATTGCGGGGAATTCCGGTTTCTTCTTCAATCTCTCTGTAAAGTGCATCAATAATTAACTCATCGTTCTCAATTGATCCACCAGGCACTTGAAATCCTTCGTCTGGCATATTTTTGTGTTTGAAGACTAGAAGTTCCCAGTTGGGCTCTTCACCCTTTGTAATGTATCCAAGAACTTTTCTTTTCATTTCCATATCTCTCACCTCTTACTACTTATTATTCCATATTACACAGGATTCAAACTATTCGCAAGTGTTTTCAATAAAAGATACTTTACAAATAAAACATGAAAAAGGTCTATTCTGGCAGTAAATATAGAGTATATTGGGTATAGATGATAATAAAGATTGGTTTCAACACAAAGTAACTTGGGAGGATGCGTTGCAATGTATAAAACACATGAAAAGCGCCTCGTTTGGCTTGCTTTTATTATTGCAGGAATTATGTTGGTTTCGATTTTTGGAAGAATCTTTGGAAGTTAGAGGGGGAAATCGAATTGGGAAATGAAGAAGCAGTCTTTTTTTCACGAATATTGACTGAAACAACTTTATCATTCCATATTATTTACGCTACAATTGGCGTCGGTGTACCACTCATGATTATGCTGGCTCAGTGGGTCGGCATAAAGAAAAATGACGAGCATTATATATTACTTGCGAGAAGATGGGCACGAGGATTTATTATTACTGTTGCAGTAGGTGTCGTAACTGGAACGGCAATTGGCTTACAGCTGTCCTTATTATGGCCAAACTTTATGGAGTTGGCGGGAAATGTAATTGCGCTTCCGCTCTTTATGGAAACCTTCGCGTTCTTTTTTGAAGCAATCTTTCTAGGAATTTATTTGTACACATGGGATCGGTTTGAAAGTCAGAAGAAACACTTTCTGCTACTAATTCCAGTTGCTGTTGGTGCATCTTTTTCGGCGGTATTCATTACAATTGTGAATGCCTTTATGAACGCACCCCAAGGATTTGATATTATAAACGGAGAACTGGTGAACATCAATCCCCTTTTAGCGATGTTTAACCCAGCGATGCCAACGAAAGTAGCACATGTTGTCGCTACGTCTTATATGACCGCGGCTTTTGTTCTTGCAGCAATTGCAGCATTTAGATTACTGAAAGGTTCAAATCATGAATACCATAAAAAAGCACTTTTCTTAACAATGAAAGTTGGATTTATTTTTGCAATTGCATCGGCAATCATTGGCGATTTCTCTGGTAAATATTTAGCTGAATACCAACCGGAAAAATTGGCTGCTGCAGAATGGCATTTTGAAACAGAAGAAAGTGCGCCGCTAATCATGTATGGTGTTCTGAAAGATGGAGAAGTAAAATACGCGATAAAGATTCCATTTGCACTTAGTATTTTAGCGCACGGCGTACCAACGGCAGAAGTGATTGGTCTTGACCAATTTCCAAAGGATGAAGTACCTCCACTTTATATTCACTACTTATTTGATATTATGGTCACAATCGGTATTTGGATGACTGTCTTATCGGGCGTGTTTTTGTTAGGCACCAAATTACGATGGAAAATGGTTGCGACGAAATGGTTCCGCTGGCTCATTGTGTTGGGTGGACCTTTGTCAATGCTCGCAATTGAAGCTGGTTGGTGGATGGCCGAAGTCGGACGACAACCATGGATTCTTCGTGGAATTATGCGCACACAAGATGCAGCTACAACAAGTGCTCATGTCGATAAGATGCTGATTCTGTTCGCCCTACTCTATCTCGTTCTAGGTGTCGGAAGTGTCGTTGTGCTGAGGCGTATGTTCCGGAACAATCCCGTTGAACGTGAAATTGAGGACCGGGAAATGGAAAAAGGCGGTGACGTGTTATGACGCTTGAGATATTAGGTATTTCGGTTTTGTGGGTTTTCCTTTTTGGTTATATACTCATTGGTGCAATCGACTTTGGAGCTGGTTTTTTTAATGCTTATAGCCTTCTAACGGGTCGACAACGCATACTCACGAACATTATCCAACGGTATTTATCACCTGTTTGGGAAGTGACCAACGTATTCCTCGTCTTTTTCTTTGTAGGAATCATTGGGTTCTTTCCGAAAACAGCATTTTATTATGGAACAACTCTGTTGATTCCCGTGAGTTTTGGGATTATCTTACTTGCCATTCGCGGTTCTTATTATGCATTTGAAACATACGGAGCCCGGGGACATAAAGGGTATTCATTTATGTATGGTGTTGCAGGTTTATTAATTCCGGCGTCACTGTCCATTGTACTGACAATTTCGGAGGGCGGTTTCGTTTCAATCGTTGATGGCAATCCCGTTTTAGATTATTGGATATTGTTCACCAGTCCTTTGACATGGTCCATCGTCGTACTCAGCATTACTGCTACACTATATATATCTGCAGTGTTTCTCACTTGGTATTCCAATAAAGCGCGCGATACCGAAGCGACGAATCTCCTTCGGAAGTATGCACTTATTTGGTCGCTTCCGACAATGATTACAGCAGGCGGAATTATTGTGGAACTCAGAAATCACAATCCTGAACACTACAGCAATATTCAAACTTTGTGGCCGATGTTCTTGATTTCGTTTCTGATGTTCGTTGGAACCGTATGGCTTTTATGGAAGCGTCGTAATTATGGACTCGCCTTCATAATGTTAGCTGGACAATTTGTCTTTGCCTTCTTTGGCTACGGGGCGTCGCATTATCCATACTTGCTCTACCCGTATCTAACGATTTACGATAGCTTCACAAATCCCGCGATGGCAATATCACTTGTAGTCGTATTTGTTTTGGGACTCTGTATGCTCATTCCATCACTGTACTTGTTAATGCGTTTGTTCTTGTTCGATAAAGACTATGTACGTGGAAAAGGGGACTATCATGCGTAAAGGGGGATGCAAACTATGAATCACTTTTTAATGTTTTACGCACCGTTTGTCGTATTAATTGGCGCTCTTGTTGTGGCATTTGTTGTTGTTTCTATGGACGGCGCGGTTCAGAAGCAAATTAAGGATGAAAAATAGATTATTTGAGGGCAGACGTTGAAATGGCGTCTGTTTTTTGTTGGGTCTTTGATCCTGTTTTGCGGATATAAGTGTGAAAGTGTCGGATATAAGTGGAGTATGCGCGGATATATGGCGAGGAGTGTCGGATAAAAGTTCAGAAGTGTCGGATATAGCACTCGAAGTGTAGGATATAAACCGAAGCTACTACATTTGGTGCGTAGCGTGTTAAACTAGAGACATTAGAAATTTGGAGGAAAGCATATATGTCTTTTAGTGTAAAAAGAAATGATCGATTGAATGTATTTGTGGAAGATTTAACGCATGACGGTTCTGGTGTTGCGAAAGTAGACGGATATCCGCTGTTCATTCCAGGTGCGCTTCCTGGTGAAGAAGTTGACATACTAGTAGGTAAGACGCTAAAAAAATACGGATTTGCTCGGCTACTCAACGTCACAAAGGAGTCCCCTGACCGAGTTGAACCGCCTTGCCATGTGTTCTCAGAATGCGGTGGATGCCAAATGCAGCATTTGTCTTATGAAGGTCAACTGGTGCAAAAAAGAAAAACCGTTCGTGATGTAATCGACCGGGTTGGTAAGTTGCCTCATGTGCCTGTTCATCCTGTAAAAGGAATGAAGGATCCGTGGAGATACAGAAATAAATCACAGATACCATTTGCCGAACAAGATGGTAAAGTGGTGTCTGGCTTTTATAGAACGCGCACGCATCATATTGTGGACACAGATATTTGTCTTATTCAAAGCAACGAGGCTGACGAACTGATGACGGCGCTGAAAATGGAGTTACACAATATGGGGGTAGATGCTTATGATGAGCGGACAAACCTTGGTATGCTCCGTCATCTCATTGTTCGAAAAGGACGTACAACAGGAGAAATCATGGTCATCCTTGTAACCCGCAAAAAGAAATTCACACAACAAGATGCGGTTATCGAACTCATTAAGCGTGTTGTCCCTGAAGTTACTTCGATTATGCAAAACGTCAATAGCGAAAAAACAAATGTTATTTTTGGTGATTATACAGTTCCTCTTTACGGAAAATCGTTCATCGTCGATTCAATTGGTGACATTGACTTTGAAATTTCCGCAAGATCCTTTTATCAAATAAACCCGGAACAAACTGAAGTGCTTTACGGACAAGCTCTAGAATATGCACAGCTTACAGGCAATGAATCCGTAATTGATGCGTATTGTGGCATTGGAACAATCTCGCTTTTCTTGGCTCAAAAGGCGAAGGAAGTATACGGAGTCGAAATCGTACCGGAAGCCATTGCAGATGCAAAACGCAACGCGCAGTTAAATGAAATCGACAATGCCTTTTTTGAAGCGGGCCCCGCAGAAGTTGTTATTCCAAAATGGTACGCCGAAGGAAAAAGATTCGACGTACTTGTAGTAGATCCGCCACGCAAAGGATGCGATGAAGAGCTGCTTAACACAATTCTGGAATACAAACCGAAACGTGTGGTTTATGTATCCTGTAATCCCGGAACGCTTGCACGTGACCTAAGAATCCTTGAAGATGGTGGATACCGAACGCAGGAAATCCAACCTGTGGACATGTTCCCGCACTCGAGTCATGTGGAGTGTGTGGCGTTGCTAGAAAGAGAAATGTCTAACTAAAATAAACACTTCTCAACAATAATATACTTTACCGATTTTTCATGCTGTTTTTCTTGTTTCTATTATAATAAACATTTCCGATTCCCATATTTAACTAAATATTATCCCGGTTTTCCCCAATAGGAATTCCGGGTTTTTTCTAGCTTAAAACCACAAAACCTTTTCTTCTTTCAAGGCCTCTTTTCTCTATTCCTCCTTGCGGTTCCTGACTTCATCCGATATGCTATGCAAAACAGTCCAAAGAATTTACCAGGACCAATCCAGTTAGGGTTATATACTATTGTAAAATTAGAAGGTGACACGGGGTTGCTCTACGATAGTTGGGATAAAGAAGTTCCTACCGACTGGAGTGGGATAATCAAAAGTATGGACGCACCTGAAGAAAAGGGAGCTTATATTATAAAAATAATAAAGAAAGATAAAATATCAGCGAAGGGAATGTTTTATGTGTACTAGAGTTGTAGCAGCTTTCTAATTTTTACGTTACATGATTGATATTGGTAGGGTGTATTTGTACGCTCTCTTATAATGGACACTAAACATGTTATTATTGTGTAAAAAAAATTTCGGGTATCTATGCGAGACACTACTCAGATAATAAACTACAATTGATAAAGAACATTGAAAAGTCAATAAAACTGATGTTTTATCGTCCTGTGTTTGTATTGTTTCTATATTCGAATTGTCATAATTGTATTTGACATAGTACGCTATCACTAATGTTTTGCACTTATTTATTGAATAATCTACACATACAATATAAAGAAAGTAGGAGAAAAATATGTTTACAATCAAAAATTTTGAAGAAAATGATAATGTGAAAATTACGGAACAATTAGGTGCATTTAAAGTGGTAGAATTTCAAAGAGATTTGAGTGTCGATCATGTTACAGCTCAAACTGCTTTCTATGCTGCTGAAATGAATGTGAGAAGAAGGCAGTTATTCTGCGATGTTAATCATTCAAACATCACGATTCAAGCTGGGGCTATGCAATGGATGGCAGGAGATGTGAAAGCAACAACAGGTATTAAAGGGGTAGGCGATTTTATTGGAAAAACATTTAGAGGAAAAGTTACTAAGGAATCTGCAATAAAGCCTGAATACACTGGAACTGGTAAACTTGTCTTAGAACCAACATATAAGCATATTTTACTTATTGATGTTGCAGATTGGAATCATTCAATCATCATTGAAGATGGTATGTTTTTAGCTTGTGAATCAGAATTACAACATAAAGCTGTAATGCGGTCTAACTTGTCTTCCGCGGCATTTGGTGGAGAGGGATTATTTAACCTTGGAATCTCAGGAAGCGGTGTAATCGCACTTGAATCTGATGTGCCAAGAGAGGAACTCATAGAAATAGAGTTAGAAGATGATGAATTGAAAATTGATGGTAATATGGCAGTTGTTTGGTCTGGTAGTTTAAAATTTACAGTAGAACGATCAGGCAAAACATTTATGGGTTCAGCAGCTTCGGGAGAAGGTTTAGTTAATGTCTATCGCGGAACGGGTAAAGTGTTAATGGCTCCTGTCCGTCAATAAGCTGAAAATACGGAACCAAACATAAAAGGTAATGTTCGGTACTTTGATTATTAAGTAATTACAGTAAGATGGCTTTATTCATGGACTCAAGATGGAAGTCAAAGAGGGACCTAAATATTACCTGTGAAACAATGTAATATTCATTTAGAACTTTTAGAATACGTATAATAATCTTATCCGACTGGCTAGATATTTATATATAATAGATTTCAGGTGAATACAAGCACTTCACATTATTTGTCTACCGTCAGGAGTCCACACATATGGAGTGTGTGGCTTGGTTGGAGATTTGAATTAATGTATTGACTAGCTGGTGAAGAGTCGATTTCAACTTGAATCTTTACCCTTTTTTATTGAGTAGTTTATGCAATGTATCATTTTAACGGTTTACCTATTATCCAAATAGAAGAAAAATGTGATACGCGTGATGTTAATGAGGCTTTAAATCAAATGCAGCAATATGCCGATGAAAATCAGTATCGTGATATTTTCTCGACTTTGCAAATTTTGGTTGCAATCACACCGAATAACGTGAAATATATGGCGAATACGACAGCTGATAAGTTCAATAAAGACTTCGCATTTAATTGGCAGCGTAAAAGTGATAATTCAATTGTGCGTAACTGGAAAGAGTTTGCTGATTCTATGCTATCCATACCTATGGCGCATCAAATGGCGACAAACTATATGATATTAGATGGTACAAAAAATAAGAAAATGCTTAAAGTGATGCGTCCTTATCAAGTGTATGCTACTCAAAATATTATTGAGAATTTGAAGAGAGTCGATTTTGAACTTGGAACCAATAAAATCGGGTATATTTGGCACAAGACTGGTTCAGGAAAAACAATTACAAGTTTCAAGACTGCATGGCTTGCGAGCCGTATGCCCAAAATTGATAAAGTGGTTTTTGTAGTTGATAGAATTGCGCTTACAAAACAAACAAATAAAAACTATCAAGCTTATGATCCGGATGCAAGTGATGACGCGTTTGGAAGTGTTCAAAATAACAACAACACGAACGACCTGAGCCGGAAACTTAAGAATAAGGATAATAGCATTATCGTTACATCTGTGCAAAAGCTGGATACCTTAGTTAAACGTAAGAATTATAAGGCCCCAGATAAAAATATTGTCTTTATTGTTGATGAAGCACACCGTTCCACTGGTGGAGAAAGTATTGCAAGCATTCAAATAGCCTTTAAGACATCGGCCTGGGTAGGATATACTGGAAAACCGATGTTTGACGAAACAACCACTGGTTTGCGTACTGAGGATATTTTCGGTCCAAATTTACACACCTATACGATTCGAGAAGCGATAGCGGATAGAAATGTTCTAGGGTTCAAAGTCGATTTTGAAACGACGATCGACGAAGAACAAATGAAAAATGATTATTTGCCAAACTTCTATCGTGAGCGCTATCCGAAGTGGGCAGAAGAGCGAATTCAAGAGAAAATTAACAATCTTTCACAGGAAGATATGGATGACGCAGTCGAACCAAGTTTCTATGATGAAAATCCAGACCACATCAAATTGGTGGTAGAAGAAATCTTCAAGAATTGGCGCAATCGTTCTAATGAAGGCAAATATAACGCTTTGTTTACGACGCACGTCGGTGGTGGAAAAGCTAGTACGCCAATGGCAATGATGTACTTTAATGAATTTCAGCGTGTGAATGCAGAAAATAAATTAAACGGCGGACAAACATTAAAAGTTGCTGTAACCTTCAGTCAAAGTTATCTAATAACGATAGTATGCTTGCGACAAATCTAGGGTTATATGATGCAATTATGGCCTACAATAAAGAGTTTGGGACAAGCTTTGGGATGGAACATGCGGCAGGTTACACGCAAAATGTGACAAGCCGTTTGAACAAGTCGTCAACAGATAAGAATTATCTTGACCTTGTCATTGTAGTTGATCAGCTGTTGACTGGTTTTGACGCACCCGAACTTAATACATTATATTTTGATAGAACGCTAAAAGGAGCTGGACTTATCCAAGCGTACTCAAGAACAAATCGAATCGCAGATATGCAGAAAAACCTTAGGGACGCATTGTGAACTATCGTTGGCCAGCACAAAACGAAAAGTTGATGAATAATGCTTTAGCGATCTATGCGAATAAAGATTCCGCCATTCTTTCAGACGATGAATAACGTAAATCTAACCAAAATGATGGGATCATTGCTAAACCATTTGAAGAAGTGTTCAATGAAGTGAAGAAAGTGGTTGGGACATTAGGAAGCTTAACTAGTGAATTCCAACAACTACCACCGTCTGAAAAACAGAAAGAATATATGCTCGATTTATTACGTGAATATAATGTTGGCATGGCGAAGTTAAAGCAATATGACCCTGAAGAGGTTGATGGGAATGTAGTAGGTTTCAACTATGACAATCCTGATGAGTTGGTTGAAAATCTAGGAATGACTTCGGAACAAGAAGTGATGTTGTCGACTGTATTAACAAATGAATTGAAACAACATATTTCCAAAGAGAAGAAAATTCCTCTCTATCAGATTGAATTAAGGATGACACACGTCAAGGATGTTAAAATTGACTATGACTATTTAACAGAATTAGTTGAGCAATTATTGAATCAAGTCCATGATGGTCAAATAGTGGAGGCCCAGGAAACACAAGAGAAAATCAATCAATTTGCAAATGGATTGGATGATCGGAATTATGCTGCTAAGATTATGAATGCTGCAAACGCAATCATCAAAGGGGACTTCCCACCAGCAGGTTCAAACTTCAAATACCCTGTGAAACTATCTGATAGTGAAGAAATCATTCAAGCTGCTAATAATGTGAATTTAGATAGAATGTTCCTAGATTTTCGAGTGAAGTGGGGAATTACTGATATTATTACGAGTGCTCAAATGCGTGAGCTATTCAGTCGGCACCGTTTTGGTTTACAAGACTTGGATGATACGGGGCAAATTCGGAATATAATCGCCGGGGCAAGTAACGATTATAAGACAATGGCACATGATGAAGAAGTACAGTTATTGTCTAAAATTAAATATCGAAACGGTCTGCGTGAAGCGATTTACAAATTAGCGGATGAATTAGCGGAAAATTAAACGGGGCGAAAAAATCAAAAAAGTGAGTAGATTGGAGCTTATAATGAACGAAATACAATTTTTAATGTATAGTGCTGATGAAAAAGTGGAAGTTCTTGTTCAAGATGAAACGATTTGGGCAACCCAAAAAACTATTGCAGAATTGTTCGATGTCGATAGAACATCAATTTCTCGTCATTTGAAAAATATCTTTGTGACTGGTGAGCTCGATGAAAAAGTGGTATGTGCAGAAATTGCACATACCACTCAGCACGGTGCTATTGAAGGAAAAACGCAAACTAAAGATGTGAAGTTTTACAACCTAGATGCCATTATATCTGTTGGATATCGTGTGAATTCCCAAAAAGCAACTAAGTTTCGTATTTGGGCAACGGATGTGTTGAAGGAGTATATTCAAAAAGGATTCAAGATTGATGTTGAGCGTATGAAACAGGGCGAAACTGTCTTTGGTAAAGATTACTTCCGCGAGTTACTTGAAACAGTTCGTTCTATTCGGGCAAGTGAACGTAGAGTTTGGCAGCAAATAACCGATGTATTTGCAGAAATTTCTTATGATTACGATGAAAATTCGGATATAACGAAAAGGTTTTATGCCACGGTGCAAAACAAGTTTCATTATGCGATCACTGGCAAAACAGCGGCAGAAATTGTTTATGGTAGTGTGGATAAAAATAAAGAACATTTAGGGCTTACATCATGGAAAAATTCACCTGACGGGCGTATTCTACAATCAGATGTGGTAGTCGCGAAAAATTATTTATCCGGTAAGGAAATCCGCAGTCTTGAGCGTAATATTTCTGCTTACTTTGACTATGTCGAGCGCTTACTTGAAGATGAAACATTACTTGGTATGAAAGATTTTGCAACAAGTATTGATGAGTTTTTAAAGTTTAATCGTTATGAAGTATTGGATGGGTACGGACGTATTACGCAGAATGCAGCAAAGCAAAAAGCGATTGGTGAATATAAAGAATTCAACAAACATCAAAAAGTCGTCTCTGATTTTGACAGGGAGATTAGAAAGATACAAGGTGAGCAGAAATGAATGAAAGTAACAAAAATTTACCCGAAATAAGGTTCCCGGGATTCAAGGGTGCTTGGGAACAGCGGAAGTTAAAAGAAATTGCTGAATTTAATCCGAAATCTACTCTGCCTAATGAGTTTGAATATGTGGATTTAGAATTAGTAATCGGTCATTGTCGAAGCTTCTGAATAGAGATGTGGACCACTTAAGAAATTCATATATACAAGCCTTTCTTAATGATGACAAAGTTAAACTCCGCTATCCGAATGTGATAAGGCATAAAAATCAAGCATGCAAAACAACAGCAACTGAAGAATAATCGTTGATATTCTTCGCCTTCTAATGACTGAATAAATAGATTAGTAATGTTAAAAGTGGCCTAATTTACTAAACTTAAATCACTAAAAGTGAGGAGGAATTGGAAAATGGGAAAACCGCATTTTGTTGGGTGGAATAGGGTGGGGGAAGGTTATTACACAAAAACCACATTAAATACAGAGTTTGGACTAAAACCATTAGACGAGAGTGAAAATGATGCAACCTTGATGGCTATGACTCCAGCAGGCTGGAAAAAGTTCAATCTTTTTCATATTAATAATACAATCGAAATTAAAAGAAGGAAAGTCAGGGAGCTGGAGATTAATAATTTGAACATTGCGGAAGCACTATATACAATCAACAAATCTGCAAAAATAAGTAGAGATACCAAAACTGAAAGCTATTCCAAAGGAGAGCATAGCGTTGTTAAACGCAGCAAAACTAGGCAGGAGAAGTTGTATCAACTGAAAGATAGTGTCATCAGGAAGTTATTAAATGAAGATAAAGCAAAGGTTTCAGGGTTTCATAAACAAAAAAGTCAATGGAATGAAAAATACCACTATTTAATTCTTATTGAGTTTGAAGGTTTTAGTTTTCATCTACCAGCCACTGAAGTAGACAATCTAAAAGAGCTAGGGGAAATACAAATTATTTCAGCGGAGAAAACTAGATCCGTAAATATCAAGTTCTTTGAGTCAGTAAATTTACTGGAAAAATTTATTCAACAAGAAGAAGTTGAACAAATTGGAAAGATATTTGAACGCTTGGAAGCCTATCTGACTGCATCGACTATAAAGGATGTAGCTGTTTAAATATTCTGTTATGTAATAGAAATCCAAGAAAAACAAAAACAACTTAATTAGGATTGTTCAAAATGAACATTAAAATAAATTCTTATAATTACATTAGCATCACATCCTATTTGAAAATCCGCATCTAGGCTATACCAGATGCGGATTTTAATATGCTTTTCAATCTACAATTTTGGACATTCAGGGATGCGGTTCTTCATTTCTATACACATGAAGTGATTTATAAGAAAAAGCCTGAAGAAGAATCGCTTCAATATAGTCGTGATTTACGTGTGATTCTTGATGCGTGGCCAAGTAAACCAGAAAGTGTCGAGTTATCATTCGAAACTTATTTGTATAAGATTCTACATGCAAATCGAGGAGGAGAGTAAAATGAGTTCATCATTTTTATACGCGAGAAGAACGGGGATAAAGGGAACTTCTATTTTACCTTTATCTAAAGTTGAAGCGATTAACGTCATGAAGTCGAATCGTGGAATTGATTTTCAGCTAGGTGTTTTGGGCGGAGCTGATTTACAATCGGTTATGAGGGTATACGGTGAGTTTGCTCCTTATACGAAAGTTAACAGCGTTCAAGAACTTTTGGGATCAATGGCTTCATCATAAAGTTGGACTGGTTGCTTCTGAATAAGAGGCAATCAGTTTTTTAAATAAATGTTTAGTTTTAATCTGAGCTTTGAAAGATATCCGTGCATAAGAAATCTAGGTGAATACACGCACTTCTCATTATTTGTCTACGTCAGCACTCCTCACACGTGGAGTGTGTGGCTTGGTTGTCACTTTGATTTGAAGCTCCAAAATAAACCCTTTTACTTAATAAAAAATTCACACCATCTATTTTCAACTTTTTATAACAAGGGTCTTTACCCAAAATCTCTTTGACCCTTGCCATTCCTGACTCTATCCTCTCTTTCACTCGACAATCTTTATTATTTAAATCGAGAAAAACGTGATCGGAAATGTGTGAAAACGAGGGGGAGGTAGCGTGGCTTTATTTTAACGAAAAGTCAAAAATGCGGGTTGGGATAGGGTAAAGATACAACGGATTGTTTTAAATGGACAGGACTGTAACCCCCCAAAAAAATTGACATACTTCATTATGAAAAATAGGCAATGAACAATTGATAGAACATAATAATATAGTAGGGAAAGAAATTTATAGTATAAATGGCCAACCAGAATCTTGATGAATCTGGTGGAAATAAAAAGGTGGAAAGTTCATATCCAGTTGAATAAACAAGTTTTTTTCCTAAACACATTTTATTGAAATAAGGTACCAGCCCCCCATTTAAGTAATGCTTAATAACACCGGGAGGACAAGGCACCTTTTTTTAATGGCTCATTTCTCTCTCAAAACATTTATCCTACGAATCAAAGATGCAATTGGCTATGAAGCGATAGCTGTTATGCGTATGTGCTCTAAAGGCCAGGTCATTGGCGAAAAGGTTGAAAGTTGTATTCTTTAAGGTGTGGGTCAAGGCAAGTATTTGTCCTTTTCCATTTTCGTGTCCAGGCCACCATCCAGATACAAAGAAATCATTACTATTACTGAAGGAAGCAAGTACTACGGCTCCCGCGGGTACTGAAGTAATCCACATTCCAGAAGTAGTAAAAAGAATTTCATCGGTCTGATAGCCAGAGGTAAGCAGGTGGTTCTTGATTATTGCTTTGACTAAGCCTTCATGGCCATTTTTCGTGTAGTTTATATTAAAACCAGGCAGTAATCCTCTACTTTGGACAGCTTTTAATGTATCAAACCCAATTCCTACAAATACTTTTCCAGGTAAATTCGATACAAGGATGCTGCTGCTATCGCTAACAATTACGTCGGCATCCGCTTGTTTGACCATTTCAAAGCCAAGCTCCGAAACTGTAAACTTCAATTGAGTGGACCCAGTGACAGCTACTTTCGGCTGCTTCAAGTGCATTGTCTTTACAGGAATGGAAGTATATAAATATTTAGCTATGAAGTAATAGTTCTTGCCGAAATTCTGTAAATCTTTTGTTCGGACAATAAAATCGCCTTTATTTATTAATCCTCTTGTTTCAAGTGCCTTTTCAACAATGGCCCCATTCTTTAGAAGATTGTTTACAAGTTTAATTGTGTCATTATTTGTATTAGATAACACATGGAAGGGTGCTTTTGTGTGAATAAAACCTTTAGGAAGCGCCGTACTCCTAATTCTAATACTATTTTGATTAAAAGCATCATTATTGCGAATTTCATGTACCGTAAATCCTCTTAAATCTGGTAAATTTACTATCGTTGAATCATACATCGCTTCCCAGTCTGAAACATCATCACCTTTATATAGCATGGCATTGGCTACCCCGCGTTTTGACTGTTTCATAGGAATAACGAAAGTCCCTTTTGTATAAGTGATCCCGTTTACTACAGTATTTTTTGTTAGTTTTTCTACCTTTACGCCATTACGCAATAAATATTGGACCATTTTATAAGCTTCTAATTTATTTTCTTGTTGTTTTGGACCAATGGGAATCACATAGTAATCGGGGAAGAAGTTTGTATGCTTACCTCTTATTCTTCCAATGGATTTTCCTGAAGCATTCACAAAATACTTATCGACTGAACGATTATCCTCACCATTTACGCCGCGCTTAAAGATTTCAAGCTGATTTTTATACAATTGATCTTTATTTTCATTTACAAAAAGGACGGCTCCCAGCCCAATGCCTACCATTGCATGAAACCCATCTTGACTCAATGTTGGAATTTCAATTGTATGACCAAGCGAACCATGCAGCATAGCATACATTGGTGTATAGCCGACAGACATATCGTCCCAACCGTTTTTATAATCTAGTGCTGGAATGACATAGGACTTAAAGTCAGAGTTTCCTAATCCCGCTTCCCCCATAGAACGAGCCTGTCTGATCATATTATTGTAAAGCAAATCGTATTCATAGTTTGGATTATGGGGAGGAGTGGTTGGTTCAATTAAGAATCTACCAATATATCCATGCATATCTAGGAATGAGAGGGGAGTCCATTTGGCAATTTCCTGGGTGACAAGAATTGTTTCGGGCTGAGTTTGAAAATGGTTGTCGCGGTTTAAGTCAAAGCCATTTGCGTTTCTTCTACTATTCGCAGCTCTTCCATCAGGATTATTTGTAAACATGAATAGAAAAATGGCATTATTAAGAATTTCGTTCACGTTAAGGGTTATTGTTTCCTTTCTGCCATTTTGAACTGTATGAACCGCAATCCTATCCTCAAGGGCAATCTTTCTCAATAATTCAACTTGAGCATCGGGCCCTTCAATTTCATCGGGATGAATATTATTAAACCAAATGGGAATCTGATATTCACCGACTAAGCCGTTATCCAGTTGATTTATCAATTTCTCAGGTTGTTCTAATGCCGTTGGAAGTGTGACATTTAAATATCTGTCAACTGTAGCTTTACTCTTTGCCAAAATAACAAAATGAAGATCTCTACCTTGTACGGACTTTCCAAGACTTTGGTATTTAAGGTATCGATTATTTTTTTTATAAGCTTGTTTAAAGATTTGATCTATTTCCGGCTTTAGTTCATGATGAAAAAGGAATTCATCATAGATATTTAGCTGGATAGTAGCAGAAGCCTTAATCTTTGTTCGCGGATCAATCATAGCTAATTCATAACTTCCAATAAACTGTTGATATTGTGTTCGAATGGATCTCTCGGCAAGACTCTCTCTATTAAATAGAAGATCAAACTTTAAGGTGGCTTTGACAATCCCAGTACCTCCAATAAAGTGAGGTTTTTCGACGATTGTAATAAAGGGATTTCCGTTAAAACTTGACCCGCTTGTCCATTTTTTCCACTCAGAGAGACTCTTTCCGCCAAATTGAAACTCCAATTGACTTAAATCAATATTCCTACCCATATCTACCTGCACTTCAACAGTTCTTACTTCCGTAAGTGAAAATAAAGACCTGCTAACCTTAAGTTGCATAATAACATTTTCCTTTCACGTATAATAATTTTATTAGAGTAGTATATTCGGAAAAACCTGAGAGGTGAATTTAAAATAAATTTCAACAGAATACTATATGCCTGTATTAGGGCTGATTTTTACCCCGAAAGCTTCTTGTAATGTCATAGGTTCGCTTGTTAAACGGAATCCTTCACCCAACCAGCCTGAAACATGTTTTTACAAGTAGGAGGTCAACAGTTTACTTGACAGGATTAAGTCCCACGGGTGCGACGTTCTACCCCGACTATCATTATAATAAGACCATATGAAAAAAGGTCAACCAGAAAAAATCTGGCTAACCTTATATTACGAACGGGTGCGTTTCTTTAAAAAGGAATGCTCTATTCGTATCCAAATAAAAGGAAGTAAATGTTTTAATTAATTAAAGATGGTTGCTCTTCTATTATAGGTGGAGAAAGCTTTAATACGATATATGCTACAATATTAAAAAAGGTAACCTTTGGAGGCACACCACTGCAATAAGCCTTATAATGAAATTAAGTTCAGATATATCCCGTCAAGGACATAATATGAAACAGTGCTTTAAGAAAGGAGTTGTATAAAATGACTGAAAATAAAGGTACAGAAATAAAACGCTCTTCAAAAGCAGAAAATATTCTAACTCAGATCAATAGTAAAACTAAGCTAGGCGACTTACGAAAAATCGCGAAGAACATTAAAAAAGATCACAAACTAGCTATGGAACTTTGGTCAACCGAAGAGTTTTTGCCCAGGCTATTAGCAATCTTAATTATGGACAAAAAACTTCTTTCACAAGATGTTCTAAATAAGCTTGATAAGGATATGGAGACTCACACTTTTGATGAGCGAAATAACTTAATGGATTGGTTAATGGCTAATCAGCTCACAAAAGACAAGAAGAAAATTGCATTGATGGAGTCATGGGAGGATAGTCCTTCTGCTCTACAAAGGCGAGCTTTCTGGTATTATCAAGGGCGATTGAGATGGACTGGACAAACACCTCCTGATAACACCGCAGACTTGCTATCTGCATTAGAAGCTAATATTACACAGGAAGAACCGGAAGTTCAATGGGCTATGAATTTCACCGCAGGCTGGATAGGCGTTTATGATGAAAAGAATCGTGCACGTTGTATTAAATTTGGTGAGAAAACGGGTCTTTGCAAAGATGAAATAGTAGCAAAAGGATGTACTCCCAGCTATTTGCCGGAGTTCATTACGATTGAAGTTAACAAACGACATAATAATTAGTTACCTCTGAAAAATTCATAGGGGTTTGATGCAAAAAATAAAGGAATCCAAAGCCTTAATATGAATATAGTTATTAATTTGAAAATTAATGTTAGCATAATAATAGAAAATGTAACAGTTTGTGATTTTTTCACTTAGACTAAAGAACAATTATATATAGTATACGATCTTAAATATTGATGTAGTGCACCCTTTACCTTTGTTTATATGTAATCATAGATAAGCGGTTAAGGACTTGACTTTAAGCCTCTGTGGGTATGATTGGTCCTGAAAGGCTGAAGCAGGTGTTTCAGCAGGCAAGCCAGCTGCCTTCAGGTAAAATAACAATATGGGGGAATAGATCCACGCAAAATCATACTTCCGCGAAAATCTATTAGTCTGTGATGATAACACATGTTGAGTGTGTTTCTTGGTTGGAGTTTGTTTAATCACTTATCAAATATACTGAAGTTAAAAAGTTGTCTACTCTCTGGGCAGACAACTTTTTTACAAGAAATTTATTCAGATACTATAAATATTCCCGTTAAAATTAACGGGAATACTGATATCAGTGAACTATTGCGTTTCACAAGATTTTTTTATATCTTCGAGATCTACTTCAAGTAATTTTGTCATTGATTTCTTCATGAAAGTTCCGAAGACTCCACTCATGATTTTAGCCATCAAACTTGAAGCTTGACCCTCAAAAGACATCTCAAGAGTTACGACACCATTATTCTCTTCAGTAATGTTTAGACGGGACAGGTAGATGGCACCGTGACTTTCAGCTCTCGTCTGATAATAATCGTACTTCTTACTGTGAGTCACCCACATAACTTCCTCAGCTTCTTTTCCAAACATCCTTCTAGTTTCTTTCCACTTCAATCCAACAAGGTTATCCCCAGCTGGGTTTAGGATTTCAATTTTGATAATCCCACTGATGACATTGACTGAGTTTTCAATATCGGCAATCACTTCCCATACTTTTTCTTTAGTGCTGTTGATGTTTATTTTTGCTGAAACTTTCATATGTGAGCCTCCATATATTTTATGAGGAAATCTTCTTAGTAAAATTATATCCTAATGAGAGCTGTATATCTATAAGGTGCCCTCTTTTTGCTCGGCCTGTCGCTTTATTAAATAAAAAATAAAAGTGCCTGTTTCTAAAACAATTAGTTTTTTTGAAACAGGCACTTTGTAAATTTGGAAATACCTACGCTCGGATGTATATCACGATTCATTATCGACGTGTTAAACTATAGGTAGATGAACTTTGAGGAATAGTCCGAAAACTATTCTTGGAATATACTACAAATGTATGGATATTCATCGAAGCTGATGTCAACCAGTTATGGTGTGCAGGGATTTACATAGAAAAAATTAGGATGGTGCTTACATGGTTGGTATGGGCTATCGGACGATTAAAACAGCCGTAGGGGCAGGGCTGGCGATGTGGATTGCGAGTTTGTTGGATTTGGAATTTGCAACATTTGCAGCAATTATTGTTATAATGTGTATCGAGAAAACGAAGAAAAAGACATTAATTACAATAAAGGATAAATTCTTTGCCTCTCTTTTATCTTTGATTCTTGGTGCGTTATTGTTTGAACTATTAGGTTATAACCCCATTGTTTTTTCCATATTCATTTTATTTTTTGTTCCAATTCTTGTAAGAGCTCGTATCCAGAGTGGTTTTGTCACAAGTATGGTTGTCGTATTACATGTTTATACGGTAAGGGATGCTAACTGGACTATGTTTCTGAACGAGCTCTATATTATTTTCATCGGTATGGGAATTGCTCTTCTCGTCAATAGTTTCATGCCAAGTTTCAAGCGAGATATTGAAAACTTTAAGAAGGAGATTGAACAAAAGTTTGAAGTTATTCTCTTTGAATTCTCTGCACATTTAAGGGATGGTATGCGAAGCTGGGATGGAAAGGAAATACTAGAGGTAGAAGAATTGATTAATGAATCCAAAAGTATTGCCATTCAAGATGTAGAAAATCATCTGTTACGAAAACAAAATAAAGATTATTATTATCTGGAAATGCGTGCGGATCAACTGGAACTTCTGAAACAGATGATGAAAATCATTGCTGTTTTCTCTTCATCTAGCCTAGACGTCGAACAGAAAGAAATGTTTGCAGAGTTCCTAGAAAACTTAAGTCGGAACGTTCATTCTGGAGATACAACGGACATTTCATTAAACAAGCTAGAGGAATTAAGTGCCTTGATTCGTGATATGGAGTTGCCGAAGATAAGAGAAGAATTTGAAGTGAGAGCGAATTTGTTTTATTTGATTTTTGAAATGAACAATTACTTAAATATAAAGAGAAAACTTTTTGAGAAAAAAGATTGATAGTGGAATTGATTTTCATTAAGATGAATTTTATCCTAATACAAAAGTGATCTAGTTTCTTAGAATCAATAACTTTAGAAGGGAGAGAAATAGTATGACAATCGATATAAATCTTGAAGGAGTGTTGGAGGCAAGGGAGAGGATAAAGAAACATATAATAAGAACTCCTCTTTTAAGAATTCCTGCACTGGATAGTATTTTAAATTGTCAGGTGTATTTAAAGCCGGAAAATCTACAACATACAGGATCATTTAAATTAAGAGGAGCATTCAACAGTCTCCTTGCGTTAACTGAATTGGAAAAAGAATGTGGAGTTGTTTGTTCATCAAGTGGAAACCATGCACAAGGCATTGCCTGGGCCGCAAAAGAACTAGGCATTAGCGCGAAAATAGTAATGCCTGAAAACTGTAATCCAGTTAAACTTAAAAATGTCCAATCCTTTGGGGCAGAGGTACTTTTAATAGGAACGGTGTCTTCTGTTCGGGACAAAGCTGTAAAAGAAATAGTTAAAAATGAGGGAAGGACAGAAATACACCCTTATGCTAATAAATATGTAAAAGAAGGTCAAGGAACAATAGCATTAGAAATATTTGAAGATGAACCGGATATAAATATAATCGTTGCTCCTATAGGCGGCGGTGGTTTAATCTCGGGTGTGTCTGTGGCCGCTAAATCCCTAAATCCAAAAGTAAAGGTGATAGGTATAGAACCTACAGGTGCAAGTAGATACAGTAAAAGTCTTAGCGCCAATAAACCAATAAAACTAGATGAAACAGATACTATAGCTGATGGAACTAGAACGGACCAAGCTGATCAAAACAACTTTGAAATCATAAAAAAGTATGTTGATGAAGTTAAATCTGTAGATGATGAAGAAATAAAAGATGCTATGAGACTTATAGTGAAAAAAGGCAAGATGGTAATCGAACCATCGTCTGCAATGGCTATAGCAGCATTTATGAATATGGATTTTGGCACTACTACAGATGATAAAGTTTGTTTTGTATTATCTGGTGGTAACAACGATATTGAGTTTTTAGCAAACATATTAAGTGAACAATAAAATGTGAAGGTGTATGGTAATGTAAACAAAGGGAAATTGTGCGTGAGGGTGGGAATGATGGGGTACAAGGGTAGAGTTTTTGCTGTAGGTGTAGTCATTATGTTCAATATTCTTCGGTATTATTATTACCATCAATATATGGGCCTTAAATTTGAACCGAACTTTTTTATCTTGACGGTTATTTTTTTAACGGTAGCCTTTATAGGTGGTAAACAATATGATTTGGCTAAGTTTTACGCTGAGAGAGACCCACTGACGAATACCTATAATCGACGTGTAGTTGAGAAGGTGTTTAATAAAAAAGTTTCAAGTTGTAAAAATAAAAAACAGAAGCTTGCTATTGTACTTATAGATTTGAACAATTTCAAAGAAATCAATGATGAATTTGGTCATAAAACGGGAGACGAGTTGTTAAGATTCGTTGCTGATATCCTAAAAAAGAATGCGAAGAAAAATGATGTCATCGTACGTTGGGGTGGTGATGAATTTGTGCACATCATCCCCAATATTAAGCCGGACTTCAAACTTGATTATATTCATACGTTAAATAATGAGTTAACACTTAATGAAATACCGTCCATGGGAGCATCAATTGGTATCGCAATCTTTCCGGATGAAGGAGAAGACTTCGAGACGTTAATTCAACAAGCGGATATGGCGATGTACGAAATGAAATCACACTTCAGTCATGATAGAGTACCTGTCGCTCCTAAGATATGAATATTAAAAGTCGTTATTTAAGAAGAATTAATGTAAATGAGGGTCGTTATGAAAGTTGAATTTGAAAATGAAATAATTGAGTTTAATGTGAAGTATGGAAAAGGGAAGAAGCTAACGATTCATATAGATTCTTACGGCTTCATTACGCTTAAAGCACCAAATGGCACGAGTAAAGAAATGATAACGAGTGCAGTAGTGGGTAAAGGGAAATGGATACTTGAAAAAACGAATGAAATTAAGGCATCTCAGGTTACTACGAACATCAGAGAGTATCATGACGAAGGAACTTTCCTATATTTAGGAAAAGAGCATCTTCTTCATGAATTAATGGAGATTGGTGAGTACGATGAAGAGATGCTGAAAAATAATCTCAAAAAATTCTATTTCGCGAACTGCAAGAAGATTATAGAAAAACGCATAAAGATATATGAAGAAAAACTGAAAGTGAAATCTAAAAGCATTGAAATTATTGAGTCAAAACGCAAGTGGGGGAGCTGTAATTCTCAGAAAAACTTGACCTTTAATTATCGTCTAGCAATGGCTCCGATTGAAGTCATTGACTACGTAATCATTCATGAACTCTGTCATTTACTACATATGAATCATGATCGTTCATTTTGGAGACGCGTTGGAAGCGTTATGCCGGACTATAAAGAAAAAGAGAAGTATTTGGAAAGACATGGACAGTCCATGTCTTTTTAATCTGGGAAAAACTCTGCTTTGGTATAATGTGGAACAGCATGGCACAATAGAATATAGCGTAAATCCATCAATGAAATTATTTAACTAAATAATTAAATTGTACTATTTCTAATAAATCAGTACAATACTATTAATTAGAAATATGAATAACTGAGTAAAGGAAATACTGCAATACAAATTGAAAGAGTGGGGGAACAACTATGAAAAGCATAATGAAACAGTGGAATAAATTGACCCTAGTCAAACAAATTATAATAGGTTTAGTTGTTGGTATCGCTCTTGCACTAACAATTCCAGAAGTTGCACAACCAATTGTGATTTTTGGTGCCATATTTGTAGGTGCTTTGAAAGCAATTGCGCCCGTTTTGGTTCTGTTCTTAGTTATTTCGGCAATCGCTCAACATAAAAAAGGGCATAAAACAAATATGAAATCCGTTCTAACTCTTTATCTTACAGGAACATTTTTAGCAGCAGTAGTCGCTGTTGTTGTTAGTTTTATGTTCCCTGTAAATATTACTCTTGTAGCGGGTGCAGAGGGAGTAACGCCTCCTAGCGGTGTTGTTGAGGTACTGAAAACACTCCTTATGAACATCGTAGACAACCCAGTTAATGCGATTGTTACTGGAAATTATATCGGTATTTTAGCCTGGGCGGTTGTTCTTGGTCTTGCATTGAAAAATGCCGCTGAATCTACAAAAATGGTGATTTCAAACGTTTCAGATGCAATTACTAAAGTTGTTACATGGATTATTAAATTAGCACCTTTAGGAATTATGGGTCTGGTGTTCGAGTCTATTACAACTAGTGGACTGGATGCATTACTAGGCTATGGTAAATTACTCGCCGTACTGGTGGGATCTATGTTAATCGTGGCTTTTGTTGTCAATCCTATCCTAGTATATATTTATATTAGGCAAAATCCGTATCCAATTGTTCTTAAATGTTTAAGAGAAAGCGGTATTACAGCATTCTTCACACGTAGTTCGGCGTCAAATATTCCTGTAAATATGCGGTTATGTGAAAATCTTGGATTGAATAAAGACAGTTATTCAGTTTCTATTCCATTAGGCGCAACAATCAATATGGGTGGTGCTTCTGTTACTATTTCAGTATTAACTCTAGCTGCTGTTCATACACTTGGAATTCCAGTGGATCTTCCTACAGCAATCATTCTGAGCGTATTAGCTGCTGTAAGTGCTTGTGGTGCTTCAGGAGTTGCAGGCGGATCATTACTCCTAATTCCGTTAGCTGCTAGCTTATTTGGAATACCGGCTGACGTCGCTATGCAAGTGGTTGGTGTAGGCTTTATCATCGGTGTTCTCCAAGACTCCTTTGAGACAGGACTTAATTCATCAACGGATGTGCTTTTCACTGCGGCGGCAGAGTATAAAGAATGGCGTAAAGAAGGAAAGACAATTGAATTCAATAAAGTAAACTAAATAAGATTTTTCTTTTCTGAAATAGAACTGCACCTTGGAAAGTTAGAGTTCACTAACAATCCAAGGTGCAGTTTTTTTATTTATTCGTACATTAATTATAGTAAGCATATGGCAATTATCTAGTTATTTTACAACGAGTAGCAATCCCCCAAGTAAGTCATAGGATAGGTATATCATATTCATTCTGAAAAGGGGTATCCTATGAATCCTACTAATTCTGCGGGAATGATGAGTCAGCCAAGTATTGTTGCGTTTGCTCAAGGGGACGTCACCGGGGATAGAATAATCGATCACGTATATTTAACGGGCACAAAAACTCCGGATAGCCCATTTACTCAAAATATAACCCTTCACATTAAGGACGGAAAAACAGGCATCACAACAAGTATCCAATTAGGTGATAACGTAGGCTATAATCCTTCCTTACTTTTGGGCGATTTTACTGGGAATGGCGTAGATGAAATATTGATAGGTATTGCTACGGGCGGCAGTGGTGGAATTATAATTTATTACATTGTTTCTTTTGTCGGAAATAGAGCGAGATTACTTTTTGATTATAATGTGTATAATAATCAATACCAATACGATGTTATGTACCTAGACAATTACAAAGTTGAAGTGATCAGCAAGGCGAATGATAAAAAGTATATCATCGACCTAACTACAAAAGGACCGGAATATTTAAATGAAATATACGATAAAAATGGCAAACTAAAAAGCCCGATAACAGGTTTTGTGGATCCTTTAAGTGGCTTATACCCGATAGATTTTGATTCGAATAAAGTGTTTGAGTTGTTAGCCTATCAAAAAATTGCCGGAAGATATCATGCGGATTCTTTAGGGTATATTTTAAATACTTTAAGTTGGAAAGAGAATCGATTTATATTGCAAAATCAGTATTTAGCTATTTTTTGATCTAAAAATCTGTGCAAATCAACAAAAAACGAATATTCCCTTACAATGCTGATTAGACATTATAAGGGAATGTTTTTTTACTTTTTCTTGGGTGTGTTGCCTTTGTGTTTATTGACATTTGGTTTCTTTTTCTTGGGTTCTTTCGGTTTTGTAAAATCGGGTTCCTCGCCGAATTCCGTATTGTAGTTAAGATCCTTATGGACATGCCGGGTTGAATCCACCTCTACCTCTTCTATAGGTTTAAACAACTGAGCTAGGCAAGCCAGTCCACTTATTCCAACTAGGCCAAAGATTACCCTAGACAAAAATGCATCTTGTCCACCAAAAATAGACGACACTAAATCAAACCTGAAAAAACCAATAAGTCCCCAGTTAATTGCACCAATAATAACTAGAGCCAAAGCAATTCGTTGAATAGTTCCCACTAATGAACACCTCCTTTGCTATTTAAATCTTTGTAAATAGACTGCCCTATTTATAAAGATTCGTTATTATCTTTAGCCAAAATCAATTTTTTATGAAAAAATTTTAAAAAATGAACAAAAGCCGAAAAAATGGGAATGCATCCAATTACTAACTTAATTTTATTTTGAAGGCAGTATATTTTTTAAAAAACTATTTTATTCTAATAATATAAGCGGAAAGTTTAATTGATAATTAGAAAGATTTGGTTTACACTTGGGTGGAATGTTCTACAGTTAACGACTATTTATGGACGAGTTTTCCGGGAAAATCTTCTTGTCCTAAAACCCGGATATATTTGCCGATTATCAAGTCTGGAACAAAATAACAATTACTTTAACACGTGTAAACGTAGAAGGCATGAGTTTTTTACACGGATTCATCTTAAGTAATATCGAGAAGAAATAAGTGGGTAAAAAAACAGGGGGCATATCAAATGCGTATCGAGAAAATTGTAGTACGAAAACTAAAAATGGATTATAAATTTCCTTTCGAAACAAGTTTTGCCAGAACGACAGATCGGGAACTGTTAATAATTGAAGCCTATAGTGAAGGCCTTGTCGGCTACGGGGAGTGTGTTGTAAGTGCGGATCCGTATTACAGCGAGGAAACAGTTGGAACTGCTTCGCATATTATAGAGGAATTTCTAGTACCGCTCGTATTTAGCAAAGACCAAATTTCACATCCTGATGAAATCAATAAGGATTTTAGCCGTATTCGCCGAAATAATATGGCAAAATCCGCAATTGAAGGAGCGTTATGGGACTTATATGCGAAAAAGAAAAACATTACTTTGACCGAAGCGGTAGGCGGTAAAAGAAAGAAAATAGAAGTCGGCGTAAGCATCGGAATACAAGAAACATTAGAAGAGTTATTTGAACAAGTTCAAGATAGTTTAGACAAAGGTTTTAATAAAATCAAAATGAAAATCAAGCCCGGTAAGGATATTGAAATACTCCGAGCTGTTCGAGAGAAGTTTGGGGATATTCCATTGATGGCAGATGCCAATTCTGCTTATACATTGGATGATATTGAACTTTTCAAGGAAATGGATAGTCTTAACTTAATGATGATTGAGCAACCATTGGCACACGACGATATTATTAAACATGCAACTTTACAAAAAGCAATTACAACACCAATCTGTTTAGACGAAAGCATTCATTCATTGGAAGATGTTCAAAATGCGATTGAACTTGGAAGTTGTAAAATCATTAATATCAAAATTGGACGAGTAGGTGGTATTTCGGAAGCGATAAAAATACATGACTACTGCGAAGAGAAAAACATTCCAGTATGGTGCGGTGGGATGCTCGAGTCAGGAATTGGTCGTGCGCATAATATCGCAATCACAACATTGGAGAATTTCACAATTCCAGGTGACACAGCTCCTTCTTCAAGATATTGGCATAAGGATATCATCACACCTGAAGTTGTTATGGATGAAGAAGGTTATATTCACGTTCCAGAACAACCGGGAATTGGTTTTGATATTGATCAAGAAGCGTTGGAAAAAGTTACAATAGATATTAAAACATATACAAATAGTTAATTACGAGATTAGATAGATATCATCTGCACGATGGTATACTTTTTAAATAAAGCGTCAAAGCAATCTTCATTTGCTTCGACGCTTTTGTTGTTTTTTTACGATGGGAACTACTAACGAAGCAAACATACACTAAGATAATACACGTTCAAATTCAAATTAAGGAAGTGAGACGTGAATCGGCTATTTACGAAAACGAATGGAGGACTTTTACTATTAGTCTGCATCTGGGGTATAAGTTGGCCGATTTATAAACTAGCCGTGCCTCATAGTCCTCCACTTCTGTTTGCCGGACTGCGTGCATTATTCGGAGGTTTATTATTAGCCGTAACATTATATAAAATACGCAACAAAATAAAATGGCGTACCAATTGGTCTAAGTATTGTATATCCGCATTGTTTAATACAGTTTTATTCTTTGGATTTCATACAGTGGGATTAATGTATTTACCGGGAGGACTTTTTTCAGTTCTTGTGTATTTTCAGCCTGTGTTACTTGGATTGTTTGCCTGGTTATGGCTTGGAGAAAATATGACAGCCCTTAAGCTAGTAGGTTTACTCATTGGTTTCATTGGAATTATCATCGTAAGTATTGATGGGCTAATTGTTCATATATCCGTCATTGGAGTTGTATTAGGGCTTCTGACAGCATTCGTATGGGCGCTTGGAGTTGTTTATATTAAAAAGGTTGGGAACGATGTAGATGCTTACTGGATGGTTGCGCTGCAATTTACCATTGGGGGATTCGTACTTCTCATAACTGGAACTTCATTTGAAAGTTGGGCGGCAATTAATTGGAACGGGATTTTCTTATTCGGACTTGGATTCGGTGCAACAATGGGGATACCTGTCGCCTACGTGATTTACTACACACTTGTAAAGGCAGGAGAGGCAAGTAAAGTAGGTTCTTTCACATTTCTCGTTCCAGTCATATCGGTTTTTGTAGGGGTCCTGTTTTTAGGTGAACCCGCCACTTTTACACTCATCGCGGGGCTTTTATTAGTCGTTTTAAGCATATATATGGTGAATTCTAATGGATATAAATGGATTGATAATTACGAAAAGTACTTAAGCAAATTTCGTTCTTAATTGCTTAAGTACTTTTTAATCGAGTCAGAAATTATAAAAGGTTTTTGTATTTCCATAAACTTTTTCGTATACGTCATTCAAATCCATTTTCTTTATGTACGCAATTGTTGCTATGGAGCGGTGCAGCATTTTTGGATGCGTGACCTGATTTCTAAAAGGTCCCGTGAAGGGCCAAGGTCCATCGGTTTCTACCATCATTTGTTCAATTGGATAGCGCTTAATTAGGGACTGTATTTCCTGTTCATACACGGAATCCGGTGTAACCGAAATGAAGTAACCATTTTCAATCATTCGTTCAATTGTTGAAACGGAACCCTTAAACCAATGAAAATGAGCCTTTTTTAGAGAATGTCTTTCAAGCAAATCACAAGTCGTATCCGCATCCTCATATACAGAGTGAAGAACAATTGGTTTGTTCCAAGCACCCGCTTTACGAATGAATAGTTCAAGAGCTTCAATATATGGCTCAAGTGGAAGAGCGGGATTACTTTCCTTCATATAATAGGGAAGTCCAACTTCTCCAATCGCAACCATCTTATTTTTATTTAATTCCATAAATGAAATTAATTCCTGAAGTTCGCTTTCGGTAGGTATGTCTTGTTCTGGATGAAAGCCGAATGCGGAATGGACTCCGCTATGAGCTTCCGATAGTTTTAAATTACGGATACTTGAAGCAAGGTTCATCGAAATGCTAATTACATCGGTGAGGTCTGACGCTGGAGCTTCCAAATAGTCAATAATCGTTTTCTGACCGGTCGCATCGTATTGGTCGAGATGGATATGTGCATCAATTATTGAGTGCGTCCTATTAACTTCGTAATTCATTATGAATCTCCCTTTTCAATTTCATGAACTCATCACTTAGTAATAAATCTTCGGTACGTGGACGAGAAAAGGGTACACTGATTTCTTTTTTGATGGAAGCAGGTTTATCTGAAAGAATTAGAATTCTGTCTGATAAAAAAAGTGCTTCCTCAATATTATGTGTAATAAAAAGAATTGATTTTTGGTATTCCTTCCAAATGGATAACAACCATTCCTGCATTTCAAAACGAGTGAATTCATCTAATGCTGAAAAGGGCTCATCTAAACAAATAAGGGACTGTGGACTGTTGAGGCTGCGAATGAACGCAACGCGTTGTTTCATTCCACCAGACAGTTGGTTTGGATAAGCATCTTCATATCCACTAAGACCTGCCTTTTCAATAAGTTCCAAAGCATTACCAGCATCTTTTTTACCGGCAATTTCGGAACTTAACAAAACATTCTTCAGAATGGTTCGCCAAGGAAAGAGCGATGGGTTTTGGGGCATATAACTAATATGTCCGCGAGTATTGATAAGGTTTTTCCCGTCCAATGTTATCGTGCCGCTATCGGGAGCGAAAAGACCACCAATCAGTTGAAATAAAGTACTTTTACCACTGCCTGAAGGTCCAACAATCGTGACAAATTCACCTTCATTCACATGAAATGATACGTCTTGAAGTACTTTGGTTGGCTCATATGATTTTGATATATGCTGTAAATGTAATTTACCCATCTAGTGAATTACCTCCTTGCCGCTGCCATTTCAGCACCCACTTTTCAATCAATGCAATGATTGCAAAAAAGGTCAGACTTAATATCATAATTAAAAAAATTGCTACAAAAACACGATCTGTTTTAAATGAAGACGAAGCAAGTGTCATATATACGCCAATCCCTTTACCTGAACCAAGCCATTCGGAAATAACCGCACCCATAACGCTATAAGTACCTGCAATTTTTAAACCTGAAAAAATAGAGGGTAAGGCATGTGGCCACTGAAGCTTCCAAAATATTTGTCGATTCGATGCACCGGTCATTTTCATATAATGCAGTAGATCTTTATCGGTTTGTCGAAATCCATCAAGTGTTGCAATGGTAACTGGAAAAAAGCAGACAAGCACAATTACAATTACTTTAGGCAACATTCCGAAACCAAACCAAATGACAAGTAAAGGTGCTAAAACGATAATGGGTATATTTTGGGACAAAATAAGCAATGGATAGAATGCTTCCTGAAGTGCTGGAAGCCTAAATAAAAAAATTGCGACTATGAGCCCGACGCTGATTCCAATTGCATATCCGGTTAAAGTGAGACGGATTGTGGACACGATATGCCCCGAATAATGCATCCATCCATGAATTGCCTCTTGCCATACTTGTGAAGGAACAGGGAGTAGCCATACGGGAATATCCAAAATACGACCTGCCATTTCCCACAAGATAAGTAAGAAGAGGAGGACCGATAATGGCCTCCATCCTCTCTGTAAAATAGACTTCAACGGTATTTTTCTGTTAATGCATTCATAGACGCTCCGTCAGGTCTATAGAAGATTTTCACTTGTGAAATGATGCTTAGTGAGCCTAATTCAATCATTCGATCATTCATTTTCTGGACAATCCCTAACAGCTCCGTCAAGTTACCTTCCATCGTCGTTTCGAGTGGAGAAACTTGGTACGGGACTCCTGCTTCAATAATCACAGCAATGGCAGCATCGACATAGGGAATTACATCCTCGCCATTTGGTGTTTTCGGTATAATTTGGATACTTACTAATGCGTTTGTCACTTAAAATTCCTCCTTATTTGGGTAAAAACTCATTTGTAAAAGCATCTTCTGGAATAAACTCTCCATCGAGTAAGCTGTTTTCATTCATCCAGTCTGCATAGTCTTTCCAAACTTCAAGTTTTTGTTCACCCCATCTTGCAGCATCTTCTTTATATTTTGGTGAAATCCATTGTTGACTCGCTTTCACAAGTTCTTCGTCAAGATCAGGAACAGCTTTCGTTAAAATTGTAGCGGCCTCATCCGGGTTGTCAATTGCAAACTCATATCCTCTTGAAATTGCTTTGACAAAAGCACGAACGGTCTCTGGATTCTCACTAATCATTTTTTCATTTGTAATAAAAACAGGTGTGTAATAATCGAGCTTTTTTGTGTAGTCCTTCAGGTATTGCATATTTAAGTCAATTCCACGAAGTTCCGCTTCAATTCCGGTCCATGCATAGTAAATCCACGCAAAGTCAATATCACGCTCAATTGCGGTGAAGAAGTCGGAGTTTCCCATATTGATGAACTCAACTTTTTTGACATCCGCATTTTCCGGTTCCATCAAAGAGGAAATTATGGCTTCTTCTACTGGGGCCCCCCAACCACCATACGTTTTACCTTCATAATCTTTTGGAGATTCTATGCCGTCTTTCTTCAAGGAAGCAAACCCCGAAGTATTGTGTTGAAGAATTGTTGCGATGGACACGATTGGAATATCTTGTACACGTGCTTCTGTAATGGATTCTTGTGCACTGATTCCGAACTGTGCTTTACCAGCAGCTACGAGTTGGTCTGCACCCGCTTCGCCAGGAAGCATAATTTCCACATCAAGACCTTCTTCTTCAAAAAAGCCTTGTTCTTTCGCTATATATAAGCCGGTGTGGTTCGTATTTGGTGTCCAGTCCAATACAAATTGGACCTTTTCCAATTTCCCGTCTTGCTCAGTTTCTTTACTCTTCTCTGTTGTACATGCCGTAAGTAACAAAGTGAGCATGATGAACGCCATAATCTTTTTCAATTCATTTCCTCCTAATAAATTCATAGCAATTACAAATGAACAATTTTTCGGAATACAAAAATGCGTTCTCCGGACAACCGAAGAACGCATAAACATAGACATAGCTAATGAGTATGTTCCCTCCGCTGGCTTTAACCAGATCAGGTTCAAAGGGTCTATACTTCTCGAGTATATCTCAACCAGCTTAACTGGTACCCCCACATAAATTGTAACTGTATGAAATTTTTATTGTATTGCACCTTCTACTTTGCCACATTTTTTAAAATGAATCAAGTGCGACATATTTTTTATTAACCTTAGATATGTGATGAAATTAGTAAAGTATGGCACAATGAGTATAAAGTTATTTGAATAATAGGAGGAATTTCGAATGAAACCAAAAGTATATGTAACATACAAAATGCCAGATGATGTGGAACAATTTATGAAACAACATTGCGATATTCGCAAGTGGGAGGGTGAGGGGTTAATTCCACGGGACGTGCTTCTAAAAGAGATTGCGGATGTAGATGGTCTGTATTCTTCACGCAATTCGGGCGGAATTGTGGATGAGGAACTCCTTCGCAGTGCACCCCTTTTAAAAGCAGTTAGCACCGTTTCTGTTGGATACAATCATTTCGATGTCCAGGCGTTGAAGAAACATAATGTCATAGGAACCCATACTCCGGACGTGTTGAACGAAACAGTCGCAGACCTAGCATTTGGACTGATTATATCAACTGCAAGACGAATTGTTGAGTTAGATCGATTTGTGAAACAAGGAAACTGGAAATCTACTGCGAAATACGATGAATCGTATGGACAAGATGTACATAGCAGCACGATAGGAATCATTGGTATGGGCAGAATTGGTGAGGCCATCGCGAAAAGGGCGAAATTCGGTTTCAATATGGATGTTCTTTATTACAATCGAAACAGAAAACCGGATGCTGAAGAGAAATACGGAGCAGAATATTGCGATATGGAATCTCTTTTAACGAGATCAGATTTTGTCGTACTAATGACGCCACTTACACCTGAAACCATCCAAATTATTGGCGCCAAAGAATTCAAGCTAATGAAAAAAACCGCGTGCTTCATAAACGTTTCCCGTGGTCAAACTGTGGACGAAAAAGCCATGATTGATGCGCTAAATAACGGAGAGATTTATGCAGCAGGCTTAGACGTATATGAAACGGAACCGGTTGAAATGGACAATCCATTGCTCACTATGCCAAATGTAGTGACAGTTCCACATATTGGTTCAGCTACAGCCAAAACTGAAGACGCCATGGCAATGAAAGCAGCAGAAAACATCGTCGCGATACTAACCAGAAAAGGGAAATTTGATAAAGCAGATTAATGAAAACCGGTAATTCAAGTGCATAAGTGCATTTGAATAACTGGTTTTTTTTACTGGTATTTTGACATTTAATTTAGCATAAGTTACTATTACGTTAGACGATATACCGTTTGGCATAACAACTAAAAAAAAGGGGTGACTACTATTAAATACGCAGGTGGTCCTATGACCGAAGCAATGTACTATGTGTTGTTAACACTGATGAATCCGAGTCACGGATATGGACTTATGAATGAGATTACAGAAGTATCGAATGGCAGAGTCCATATGGGGCCTGGGACACTATACGGTGTTCTAGCACGGATGCAAAAGGAAGGACTTATTGTTTTAACAGAAAATGACGGTAGACGAAAAACGTATGCCATCACGGCGAACGGGGAACAAGCACTACGGCAAGAATATAAGCGTTTAAAATCATTAATTGACGATGGTGAGATCTTGAGAGAAGGTGACTTACATGAATAAAATTGTTCGGAAAATGCTTTTTGGTGATTTTTGGCGTATTGGTGAGCATGAAAGCTGGTTCTCCGATATGGCAAGTGAAGGACTGCATCTGAAAAAAACCGGATATTTATTTGCTCATTTTGAAAAAGGTGAACCTGAGGACATACGATACAGAATAGAAATGTCACTGGATAAAAATATCCAAGAAGAGCTAAAGGAACTCTATATGGAAAGCGGTTGGGATCATGTAACAAAGTTTAAAGAATTTAATGTCTTTACATCGCCTGCATCATTCGATTCACCAGAGCTCCATACAGATCCCGCAGAACAATCTTATTCATTACAAGCATTTGATAAAAAGATCGCTAGGAACACGATGTATGTAGGAATCCTCAGCGTCTTAGGGATAGGTTTATTGTCATTCATGTGGTTTATTGACAATACGCCCACACTTACTTTTTTAGACGGCGGTTCGTTTTCATATCTATTTACTGTACTGGCATATTTATATCTAGTTTTTACAATGATTCGAGCCACCCGTTCCATACGGAAATTAAGAAACAATCTTACAGAAGGAATACCGATTAATCATAAAGCGCCGTGGAAGAGGCATTATAGAATCAATCTTGTTCAATCTTACATAATTATTTCAATTGCTGCAATTGGGGCGGTAATTCCATTCATGCAAATTGCGATGCATAAATCGGAAGCATTGCCAAAAGAAACTGCAGATACATCAATTGTTAGACTTATGGACATTGAGCAAAATCCTGAATTAGTGCTCAAGCAAGCAGTCGTGAAAGATCTTTTTTCTGATAAAGTCTTTGGATGGGAAAGTCAAATAACCTATGATTGGAGCCCCTTAGCGCCACGTCAATACGAGACTAGAGAAAGTGGAGTTGTTCCAAAACGAATATGGGATGATAAAAGCGGAACGTATTCTCCAAGTGTGAATACACAGGTTTATTTCTTAGCTTTTCCTATTTTACAAGATAGAATACTAGCGGATTTAATGTGGAGAAACAATTTTATTTTTGACGGAATCGACCCTGAACGGCTAGAAAGCCAGGTCTTTGATATGTTATTTACTCGTGAACTTGAGGAATCAAAAGAAGTAACCGCGTCCAAAGGAAAAGGCATCATTCATGTGAGATACTACGGTTATGCCGACATAGAAGATATTATCAAAGTAATGGAAGAGAAAATGGACTTAATTCAAATAAACTGACGCAGCGCTATTAAAACGACACACCATTAATATAAAACTAGTTTTTGTTATAGGTGAAAGGTCATGATTTGCGGATATAAGTTCGGAAGTGTCGGATATATGCTTTGAACTGTCGGATATAAGTCTGAAAGTGCCGGATATAACACTCAAACAGTCTGATATACTCCTCGAACTGTCGGATATCCGTGAGAACCGAACAAACCGAACAAAAGTCAGTAGTGTGAACCCAAAAGACAAAATCCGTCACCCCGAATAAGCATTATAAAAACCTCCTGAGCATACTATATAAAAACCATGCCCTAGATGGAGGGATAGAATTGGACATATTAAGGAAAGTTAAAAACTTCCGAGAAGAAGAAGACAGACTACAGTGGGAAGGTACATTTGCTGAGTATTTAGCGATTGTAAAAGAACGAAAAGAAGTCGCCCAAACAGCACATTCACGTGTCTATAATATGATCAGAAGCTCTGGGCTAACCGAAAAAGATGATAATAAACTCTATCATTTCTTTGGTGAAGAAATTTTTGGACTTGAAGATGCCATTCAAAGGCTTGTGGAAGAATACTTTCACCCTGCCGCTAAAAGACTTGATGTACGTAAACGAATCTTATTATTAATGGGCCCAGTAAGTGGGGGGAAATCAACAATTGTTACTTTACTAAAACGAGGTCTTGAAAAGTATTCAAGAACAGACGAAGGTGCAGTTTATGCTATAAAAGGCTGCCCAATGCATGAAGACCCGCTTCATTTAATTCCACAGAACTTATTTGATGATTTTTTTGAAGAATATGGAGTTCGCATAGAAGGTACATTATCGCCATTAAATACAATGCGACTGGAAAAAGAATATAACGGTCAAATTGAAGATGTCCTCGTAAAACGAATCTTTTTTTCGGAGGACAAACGAGTAGGAATAGGTACATTTACACCTTCAGACCCAAAATCACAAGATATAGCAGATCTAACGGGAAGCATCGACTTTTCCACAATTGCTGAATTTGGCTCAGAATCCGATCCGCGTGCATATCGCTTTGATGGAGAACTGAACAAAGCAAACAGAGGATTAATGGAATTTCAAGAAATGCTTAAATTAGACGAGAAATTCTTATGGCATTTGTTGTCACTGACGCAAGAAGGAAATTTTAAAGCAGGAAGATTTGCTTTAATTAGTGCGGATGAATTAATTATTGCACATACAAATGAAACAGAGTACCGTTCCTTCATTTCCAATAAAAAGAATGAGGCACTTCATTCAAGAATCATTGTAATGCCCATTCCGTACAATTTAAAAGTGAATCAAGAACAACGAATATATGAAAAAATGATCAACGAAAGTGATATGTCGCACATTCATATTGCGCCCCATGCCTTAAAAGTGGCGGCTATCTTTTCAATTATGACGAGACTTGAAATCTCGAAAAAACAAGGAATCGATATTGTTAAGAAAATGAGATTGTATGACGGGGAAAGTGTTGAAGGTTATAATCGTGTAGACGTTGGAGAGTTAAAAAAAGAATTTCCGAACGAAGGTATGAGTGGTATTGACCCACGGTATGTCATCAACCGAATTTCATCTGCCATGATTCGAAAAGAAGTCCCTTCAATTAATGCACTTGATGTACTGCGCTCACTTAAAGATGGATTGGACCAACATGCATCCATTTCCAAAGAAGACCGTGAAAAGTATATGAATTATATTTCAATTGCTCGCAAAGAATACGATGAAATTGCTAAAAAAGAAGTGCAAAAAGCGTTTGTTTATTCATATGAGGAGTCGGCAAAAACACTTGTAGACAACTACCTTGATAATGTGGAGGCTTTTTGCAACAAAAATCGGCTGAGGGATCCATTGACGGGTGAAGAAATGAACCCTGACGAGAAACTCATGCGTTCAATTGAAGAACAAATAGGTGTGTCAGAAAATGCGAAAAGAGCTTTTCGAGAAGAAATTTTAATTCGTTTATCGGCCTATGCAAGAAAAGGCACCCGCTTTAACTACAAATCACATGCGCGTTTAAGAGAAGCTGTTGAAAAGAAATTATTCGCAGATTTAAAAGACATTGTTAAAATTACAACCTCCTCACAAACTCCAGATGAATTACAACTTAAGAAAATTAACGATGTCGTTGCAAGTCTGATTGATGAATATGGCTACAATTCAATATCAGCCAATGAATTACTACGGTATGTTGGAAGTCTGTTGAATCGTTAACAGGAACAAAAAAACAAGGCTAATTTAGCATTAGTCTTGTTTTTTTCTACCTATTCTTAATGCAATTACTTGTATCCCTTCGCATATGATGAAACAAATTGGATAGGTGGGATGAAAATGAGCAAACATCAAAAGGACAGTTTTGTCGTCTCCCAGGAAAATTGGTCCCTCCATCGGAAAGGCTACCAAGATCAGCTTCGTCATATGGACAAAGTGAAGGAAGCCATTCAAAATAATTTGCCGGATTTAATTAGCGAGGAAAGCATAATTATGACGAATGGAAAGAATGTTATTAAGATTCCCATTCGTTCTCTGGATGAATATAAAATCCGTTACAACTCGGATAAATCGAAACATGTAGGCCAAGGTGATGGAGATAGTAAGGTCGGAGATGTTGTTGCAAGTGACGGCAGTCCAGGGGGTAAAACTGCACCTGGTAAGGGAAAAGAGGCTGGAGATCAGCCGGGCAAAGATTATTTCGAAGCGGAGGTTTCGCTTGCTGAAGTAGAAGAGGCTTTATTCAAAGAGCTCGAATTGCCAGATTTAAAACAAAAAGATGCAGCAGATAATGTTATTGATAAAATAGATTTCAATGACATTCGTAAACAAGGGCTTATCGGTAATGTTGATAAAAAACGAACGATTTTAACGGCAATTAAAAGAAATGCAATAAAGGGAAAAGCGGAGATTATGCCGATACACAATGATGACCTACGTTTTAAAACATGGAATGATGTTGAAAAACCAGAATCCAAGGCAATTGTCCTTGCGATGATGGATACAAGTGGTTCCATGGGTACGTTTGAAAAGTATATTGCAAGAAGCTTCTTTTTCTGGATGACACGATTTTTGCGTTCTAAATATAAAACGGTAGAAATCGAGTTTATCGCACATCATACTGAAGCTAAAGTAGTTACTGAAGAAGACTTTTTTTCCAAAGGAGAAAGTGGAGGAACGCGTTGCTCGTCTGTGTATGCAAAAGCGTTAGAACTTATTGAAGAAAAGTATAATCCTACACAGTATAATATTTACCCATTTCATTTTTCTGACGGTGAAAACATGACATCTGACAATGAAAAATGTATGAATTTAGTTAATGAAATTATGGAAGTTTCCAATATATTTGGCTATGGAGAAGTGAATGCATATAACCGATATTCAACATTAATGTCTTCTTATAAAAAAATTGAACATCCAAAGTTTCGCCATTATATTTTAAAAGAAAATCGGGATATTTATTTTGCATTGAAAAGCTTTTTCCAAAAACGCTTGGAGGGTTTCGAATGACAAATTTAAAAGAACTTTTTAATGCTGTTGATGAAATCACAGAAATTGCAACCGGATTTGGTCTAGACTTTTACCCAATGCGTTATGAAATTTGTCCTGCGGATATTATTTATACATTCGGAGCTTACGGCATGCCTACTCGCTATACTCATTGGAGTTTTGGGAAGCAATTTCATAAAATGAAACTTCAATATGATTTGGGACTAAGCCAAATTTATGAGCTCGTTATTAATTCAAATCCGTGTTATGCCTTTTTACTGGATACGAACAGTCTTATTCAAAACAAACTCATTATAGCTCATGTTCTTGCCCATTGTGATTTTTTTAAAAATAATGTTCGGTTTTCCACCACAAGACGGGATATGGTGGAAAGTATGACAGCCACAGCAGAGCGTATTGCGCAGTATGAAATGATCTACGGTCAGCTTGAAGTGGAAAGGTTTTTAGATGCTGTAATCGCAATTCAGGAACATATCGATCCATCTATTTTAAGGGATAAACGTCGTTCCAACTTGGATGACGATACAGAAGAAATCATTAAACGGAAAACAGAGTACGATGATCTGTGGAATATAAACAATAAGGATGCTACAAATCAACAACGACTGCTTCCGCTAAGAAAAAAAATGCCTCCACAACCTGAAAAAGATCTTCTGCTTTTCATACAAGAACACAGTAGCGAACTAGAGGATTGGCAAAGAGATATATTAACAATGATGCGAGAAGAAATGCTTTACTTTTGGCCACAACTTGAAACCAAAATAATGAATGAAGGTTGGGCTTCTTTTTGGCATCAACGAATATTAAGAGAGATGGAATTGACAACAGATGAGTCTATTGAGTTTTCAAAGTTAAATGCGGACGTTGTTCAACCGTCAAAAACATCTATTAACCCGTACTACCTAGGTTTGAAAATTTTTGAGGATATTGAAATGAGATATAATCATCCGACAGATGAAATGAAACAGTACGGAGTAAAACCAAATTCAGGAAGAGAAAAGATTTTTGAAGTACGTGAAATTGAGTCGGATACCTCATTTATTCGGAATTATTTGACGAAAGAATTGGTGAAAAAAGAGGATTTATATTTATTTGAAAAAAAAGGTAAGGACTATCAAATTACGAACAAAGAGTATGAAAATGTTAGAGATCAGCTGGTTTCTATGAGAGTTAACGGTGGTTTTCCGTATATTGTCGTTGATGATGGAGATTATATCCGAAACGGTGAACTCTATTTGGTGCATAATTACGAGGAAACAGAGCTTGATGTTCAATATTTAGAAAATGTATTGCCCTATATCCATCAATTATGGGGACGAATTGTCCATTTGGAAACAAATGTGGACAAAAAACAAATCGTGTATTCCTATGGTGGAAACAAAATATCACGGCGATTTCTTTAATTCAAATAAGTTCATGTGCATTTGGTTTTTTCGATTATCAGTTTACTTGGCGAAAAGTTCGTCGTGTAAGCTGGTATTTTTTTGTTTATTTTCCATGCATTAGTTCTAATCTTCTGTGTATAATGGACTTAGTATATTTAATTATAGGGGGATTCGTATGCTTGAACAGTTAGGAATTATTCCGATAAAAGTAGACTTGCCTTTTCGTTTGAATCATGTCAATTGTTTTATGGCAGAAGGTGAAGATGGATGGACCATCATTGATACGGGATTAAATAATGAGTACACAACCCAAAAGTGGACTGAAACCATTCAACAGCGAGAAGTAACAGATATTTTAATTTCGCATTACCATCCAGATCATTACGGACACTCTGGAACACTTCAACAAAAAACAGGAGCACAGGTTTGGATGTCTAAAATTGATTCGGATGCCGGAAAAAAAGCGTGGAGTGATGACTTTTTAAGTGGGCTACATAAGTATTACTCAGCTTCAGGAATTCCAGATGAAATTGCAAATCAGATGGTGAAAAACAACATAGATTTTAAACCATTAGTGAATCCGCTGCCGGTCGTAAATCACTATTTTATCGAAGGTGAAAAAATAGTAATCGGTCGATACGAATATGAAATCATTTTAGCGCCGGGGCATTCAGATGGAATGGTTTGTTTTTATAACAAAGAAAAAAATGTCCTACTTTCTGCAGATCATATATTACCTAGAATCACACCAAATATATCTTATTGGTTTCATGGGAATGATAACCCATTAAAATCTTATCTTTCATCAATGAGTGATTTGAAAAAGTTGAACATAGACTACGTAATTCCATCTCATGGAAAACCATTTCACGGCGCGAATATTCGGATCGATGAAATAATACTTCATCATGGAAAACGTTTGGAAGAAACGTTGGCTGCACTTGGAAAGCCATCTTCTATTTATGATGTGTATAAAGAATTGTTTCAGTTTGAGCTCACAATTCATGAAATAAGGTTTGCGGTAGGTGAAACGCTGGCGCATCTGGAATACTTGCGACATAAGGGTGAGTGTCAGAGAGAAATGCAGAATGGAAAATGGATATACTTCCAAAGATTACAATAAGCTTTACTTTATATTTCTGGAAATGATACAAATCGGTTAATAAGTAACGCTTTTATCCGACAATAGATATATGATTTGAAATAGGTTGAAAGTTGTCGAGGGGGATTGTATTGAAAATTACGGTAGGTAAGAAATTGTGGTTTGGTTTTGCAACGATTCTTTTAATGCTTGTTATTGTAGGTGTGGTGAGTTTCTTGGCAACTGTACGACTCGATTCGGACTATGCTTTTCTATTGGATGACCGTGTTAAGAAAGTCGACTTGATAGACGAACTTATTTTAAAACAAATCGAATCACAGGATGAAGTGCGTGGTTATATGCTCTATAAAGATTCCTATTTTACGGATGCTTATGAGGGGCATATTAAACGATCAGATGAAATATTCGAGGAGTTAACGAAACTGTTCCAAGATGTAGACACCAGTTCTTTAATGGATGAATTAGAGACAGAACGAATTACTTTTTTTAATATCCAAGGTGAAATCATTGCAACAAGTAAATCAGGAAACACACAAGAAATGATGAGACTTGGCCGCGAATCATCTCGCATAGGCAATCGGGTATTTAATATTGCCGAAGAGATTAAAAAGATGCAGTACGATGAATTGAAGATAACGCGTAATGGGTTGGAAGAATTCGTCTCCATCTCCAAATTAGTTGTGATTGGTATCATTATTCTTGCAACAGTTGTTGGTATTGTCATTTCGACATTCATAAGTCGAAGCATTTCACGCCCTGTCAAAATTGTTACGGCAGGATTAAATGAAATTGCACGTGGAAATCTTACAATCGATTTACTTTCAGTGAAAAATAAAGATGAAATAGGCGATATGGCTGAAGCATTTAACAAGATGGGGACGGATGTCGCGAATATGGTAAGAAAGATTAATGCTTCTGCTGTCCAATTAGTGATTCAATCGGAGGAACTCTCAGCCAGTTCAGAAGAGAGTTTGGCCACTTCGGAGCTGGTTAGTAAATCTGCAGAAAACCAGATGATCAGCAGTGAGCAACAGCAGACAATAATCGGTCACTCGGTTTTGTCAATGGAAGAATTATCACTCGGTGTTGCCGAAATAGGCAGAAACAATGAAGAGATGTTGCATTCTGCAGAAACTGTAGTGAGCCTTGTTTTAAGAGGCTCCAATGTAGTAAGCGAAGTATCGGAGCAAATGTCAATCATCCATACTACAATCCATGAATCTTCAGAAGTAATGGAGGAAATGGCACATCAATCGAATGAAATTCAAAAAGTCACATCTCTAATAACGGGGATTGCGGAACAGACGAATTTACTTGCGCTCAATGCGGCAATCGAGGCAGCACGTGCCGGAGAGTCCGGAAAAGGATTTGCTGTTGTAGCGGAAGAAGTTCGGAAACTTGCCGAGCAATCGAAGACATCAGCCTTTGAAATTGAAACGATGGTGAAATTGATTCAAGAAGCGTCAAAAAGAGCTGTCACTTCTATAACAGCAGGAAGCGAACGTGTAGATGCCGGAATTACCGCCACTGATCAGTCGCGTCTTGTCTTCGAAGAGATTCAACAGGCAGTCGGAGATGTCACGACGAAGGTTGAAACTGTGTCGGCAGCAATTGAGCAAATCCAAGCGATGGCTGATGAAGTGACGAATGGCGCAAACGAAATTAAGAACTTAAGCAGTGAAGCAGCTGCTGGTGCAAGTGATACAAGTGCAGCAACAGAGGAACAGTTCGCTGTAAACGAAGAAATCTCAGCAAGTGCCCAAACAGTAGCGAAACTTGCTGAAGATCTTCAAACGGAAATGAAGCATTTTGATGTGTAAATAAAAAAGTGTAACTTTTACCAATTCGGGCCGTCAAATGGGATGAATACCGAATTTGAAAAGGAGAGATCGTATGAAGAGAATTGGTGCGATTGCATTAGCAGCATTATTAACAGGCGGTGTAGTTGGGAGTACAATGACATTTGCTGAGGAGAGTACTACAGTAATTTCAGAGGAAGCGAAAGACACGACGAATTATATGAAATTTTCTGGGATAATTCAAGAAGTTGAAACGTCTGATAAAGGAAATATGGTTACAGTTGTAAATGATACTGATATAATTATGGTTTTACGCATTACGGATGATGCTCTCCTTCTTAATAGTGACACAACAGAACAAATGAAAAAGGATGAACTCAAAAAAGGTGCAACTGTCGAGGCCTATTATGACAAAAATAAGCCAATGCTTTTAATTTACCCTGCACAAGTTACACCAGAAATAGTTGTTTTAAAGGGTGAAGTAACTGGCGAAGTGAAAATATCGAAATTCGATGATGAATTTCTAAGCTTGGATAATGAATTAAAATTGAACATTAGCGAAGACACAATTCTATTGAACCAAAAAGGTGAGAAAATTGAGGAAGCGGATCTTCACAATAAAGAATTAGCCGTTTTCTATACGTGGACAACATTTAGCATTCCACCACAAACTTCACCGTCAAAAATCATTGCTTTGGATTATGTAACTGAAGAAATGGCCTTAGCACAGGAGATTATCGAAGCGGATCACTATGTGAAAAATGGTGTGAAAATGATTCCACTCCGCAAAGTTGCAGAACAATTAGGTTACCATGTAGAAGCACAAGCAAAAGTTTCAGGTGCATTAATTACTAAAGAAAACCTTTCGTTAATGATAAATCGCGGAAAAGTAGTTTATGGTTTCAATAAAAGCATCGGAAAGTTTGAAATCGCACCCGAATTAAAAGATAAAAAAACGTATGTACCAATTGCGTTTTTGGATTTATTGCTGGACAATTAAAACAAAGTGAATACGAAGAATAAAGTGGGCTTGAAACGAGTAAACTGCGAGTAACTGCAGGCGTTTCAAGCTTTTTTTATGTAGTGAATACGGGGAGCCGGTATTGTTTGGATTTAAATTGCACTATACAGGGCATTCGAAAACCTGTAACTTTATATATAACGATAAATTGCAAAGGGGGTCAAAGTATTGAAAAGGCTTATATCTGTTCTAGTAGTGCTTCTTTTTGTATTTATTGGATTCAGAATGATTTTTGTAAAGCCAGTAGTTGAAGATGTCCCTTTAGCAAACGCACCATTAGTTGACGAACCATTAATTAACGCCCCATTAGTTGAAGAAAAAATAATTAGTACATCCAGTCCGGATAGCAAAACGGAGTTCCTTTGCTATAGTTCATTGGAAACGGGAACGTACTCCGTAAATGTTCCAGTGACAACGTTGTGGAAAGAGCCCGGCCAAGACCGGGAAGTCGATACGTATGCAACATCTGCACTTTCGAGTATGAAAGATTGGACGGAAGTGATGACCATTCCAGAAAAACAATGGCTTGTTGGAAAAATTGAAACACAAGCATTGTACGGACAAGAAGTTACGATTCTTAGTAGCAGTGGAGATTGGTACGAAATTGCTGTGAAAGATCAGTTCACTCCGAAAAATAAAACGGGCTATCCCGGCTGGGTTCCGAAGAATCATATTGCACAAATGGATAAAAACTACACGGAGTGTCCGATTGCAATCGTAAGTGAGCCTACAATTGAAATATATAGTGATAGTACTTTGAAGGAACATTTTATGGATGTCAGTTTCAATACAACTTTACCAATTATAGATGAAGATAAAGAGCTTTTGCATGTTCAAACGCCTGTAGACGGTGTGAAATACATTCGGAAATCAGACGTGAAAATAGTTGAAAGCGGGGCAGAGATTCCAAAACCAAATGAATCGGATATTGTCAATACCGCCAAAGAGTTTTTGGGTCTTCCTTATTTGTGGGCGGGGACATCTGGGTTTGGATATGACTGTTCTGGCTTCACATACTCGGTTTATAAACAGCATGGAATTACCATGCCGAGAGACTCAACAGTCCAGGCGACGAATGGTTCTGCTGTTTCACTTGCGGAGTTAAAACCTGGGGATTTAATGTTCTTTTCTCACGATAAAGGGAAGGGCAATGTCCATCATGTAAGTATATATATTGGTGATGGGCTGATGATTCATTCACCAAATCCGAAAAAGACTGTTGAAATTGTGTCTATCGACCTTGCTCAATTTAAATCGGAATTTTCCGGTGCAAGAAGGTATTTAAAATAAATAAGGGGTGTCCTATTTGAAACAACTAAGAATTGTCTCGAAATGGGACGCCTTTATTTTGTATTGTCTGAGTGAGCAGAGTAATGGTTGCAATTATTTCTGTGTTAAAATTAAAGACAGTCATGTTATGGAAAGGACAAGTGGGTATGATCAAAAAGGATTCAATTAAACTTACATCACTAACTACAAAAGGGGGTTGTGGTTGTAAAATAGGACCCGCAGATTTGGAAGCTGTTTTACGCATGTTGCCACAAACTAAGAAAGACCCCAATTTACTCGTTGGTTTAGATACAAGCGACGACGCGGGAGTATACCGAATAAATGAAACAACAGCGATTGTCCAAACATTGGACTTTTTCACTCCGATTGTTGATGACCCATATGATTTTGGTCAAATTGCAGCAACGAATGCGATTAGTGATGTATATGCAATGGGCGGAACACCGATAACTGCATTAAACATCGTCGCATTTCCAATAGCTACGTTGGATAAAGAGATTCTTGCAGATATTTTACGAGGTGCGGGGGACAAACTAATTGAGGCGGGTGTTACTCTAGTCGGCGGACATTCAATAGATGACAACGAGCCGAAATTTGGTCTTGCTGTGACGGGTATTGTTCATCCCGATAAAATTAAGACCAATTCCGGTGCACAACCAGGAGATCAGTTGATTTTGACGAAGCCGATTGGTGTAGGTATTTGTACGACATCGCTCAAAAAGAATTTATTAACTGAAGAAGAAATACAGAATGTAACAAAAGTAATGAAGACGCTCAATAAAACGGCTGCCGAAGTAATGGCAACGTATGAAGTTCATGCAGCTACTGATGTTACAGGTTTCGGGCTCCTTGGACATGCTTCAGAAATGGCAAAAGGAAGCGGTGTTGGTATCCAAATTAATTTCAGCCAAGTACCACTTCTACCACGTGTAAAGGAACTTGCCGAAGCAGGATCCGTACCTGGTGGAACGAAAAACAACTTTGCACATATTGCGAATGTTGTAGATTATGCAGAAACGCTTGACCAAATTGATAAATGGATTTTATGTGATGCTGTTACTTCTGGAGGATTGCTCATCTCTGTTGCAAATATTGAAGCAAATGCAATGCTGAAAGAGCTACGCGACAAAGGTGTTGACGCACATATAATTGGTGAAGTTACGAAGGAACAAAAGGGAAGAATTCAAGTAAAATAGTTAAAATCAACCTAGAAGGTGAAAATGTGTTTCGAGAAATTTCATTAACCGATTTACTGATATCGCAAAATAGGGGTGGGCACACTTTAGTAGATGTGCGTTCCCAGAGAGAATTTAAAGAATCAACAATTCCAGGAAGCATCAATATTCCTGTATTTAATGATGAAGAACGCGCCGAAGTCGGAACAATATATAAGCAGATAGGTGCAGACGAAGCCAAGGTAAGGGGTCTAGGGATATTTTCTAAAAAACTCCCTACTTTCATTGCTACATTCAATAAAATTGAAACTCCAATTACTGTATTTTGTTGGCGCGGAGGAATGCGTAGTAAAACGGCAGCAACTGTGCTCGATTTAATGGGGATTCATGCAAACCGTTTAAACGGAGGAATCCGTTCTTACAGACAGTGGGTTGTTCATGAGCTGGAAGATAAGAAGTTCTTACCCAAGTTATTTGTGTTGAACGGATATACTGGTTCAGGAAAGACAATCATTTTAAAGAAACTGTATGAAGAGGGGTATCCCGTTATTGATTTAGAAGGGATGGCTGGGCATAGAGGTTCAATATTTGGCCAAATAGGTCTCGAGCCGAGCAATCAGAAAAAGTTTGACTCCCTTCTTTTGAATGAAGTAACACGTTATCAAAATGAACCTTTTGTTTTCATCGAAGGGGAAAGCAGACGCATCGGAAAAGTGAGTTTGCCTGAGTTTCTAAATGATAAAAAGGAAAAGGGAAAGCAACTTTTCATAAATATTCCTATTGAAGTGAGAGTTCAAAATATATTGGATGATTATAAGCCGTGGGAGTCTTCTATACCTTTTAAAGAGGCCTTTCAACTCATTAAAAAACATATTCATACACCCATTGCGCAGCAGATTGAATCCGATTTAGAGAATGGCAATTTTGCCTCTGCAACAAAGCTATTACTCGAATTTTACTATGACCCAAAGTATAAGCATTCCAGTAATCAATATACGGATGAGCAGAAAATCCATATTGACACAGTAGATGTGGAAGATGCCTATCAAAAAGTAATCGACACAGTCAAGTCCATAGTCTTGTGTACTTTCCCTTAATCGTGTTTTCAACTTTTCACTTCGTGTATAGAATTCACGCGATGGCTAACTAACTCGCGACTTTACTTGGAGTGGCGGGCATGATAGCCTGTCTGGGCAGAGCCGACTTTTTTTAAAAAGCCGGCTCTTTAGGCTGGATGATTATGCCCGCAGAGGCTCCATGTCAAGTCGCTACACGTCATACTTGTGCGTCCTGCTGTTTTTGGAAACCGGCAGATTGACCGAAAACATTTCTTTCCCACCCTTTGTTTCCCTTTGTATAACTCATTAAAACTGCCCCAATTAAACGAAAAGCCGATTGGGTATTTGGGAAAATCCTGATAACTTGTTCACGTCGACGCACCTCTTGGTTAAGACGTTCTAAATGATTTGTAGAACGAATAAATTTACGATGTCTTAACGGAAAATTAAGGTTTTGTATCGCGTCGTCGAATCCCTCATCTAGTATGGTAAGTGCTTTTTCAAATCGCTTTTCCTCTGAAAATTTATCGAAAAACAAATCTTTCAGTCGGCGAATAGTGTCTACATCTTCTGCAGCAAAAATACTGTTTAAAAGACTTCTAGCTTCATCACAATCTTTTTTCGGAAAACAATCTGCAATATTCCTTCTGAAATGAACAGTACAACGTTGCCAAGCCGTTCCTAAAAACTTTTCTTGGATTGCTTTTTTCAAGCCTTTATGCGCATCTGAGGTGACCAGTTTTGGAGACTGTAAGCCCCTAGAGATAAGGCTCTGTAAGAAGTTAGCCCAGCTTTCATAACTCTCGTTATGATCCACTTTCATACCTAGAATTTCCCTGTATCCAGCCTCGTTAATCGCAATCGCGATGTAAACTGCTTTCGATACAACACGATGGTGTTCACGTACTTTAATGTACATTGCATCCAAAAAAAGATAAGGATAATAAGTTGTATTTAAAGGCCGCTCAGCCCACTCTTTCACGATTGGATCCAACTTGGCAGTTAAGGATGAAACGAATGATTTAGAAACACTTTCTCCACAAAGCTGTTCCACAATGTTGGTTACCTTGCGAGTCGATACGCCATTTACAACCATCTCGAGCATGGATAATACTAAAGCTTGTTCACAGCGAGCGTACCGTTCAAAAACAGAAGGGGAGAACTCACCTTGCCTTGTGCGCGGTACCTTTAACGTGATTCGACCGACGCTAATCGTATAATCCCTTTCGTAATAGCCGTTACGATAGTCAACGCGGTCCTCAGATCTTTCATAGGATCCTGCTTTTAAATAGTCGTCACGTTCTTTTTCCATATACTCATTCAATACTAAAATAATTGTTGATTTGACAACTGATTCCATATTTGAATTCATAACTGTATCTTTTAAATTATCCATATCTATAGTAAAATTAAGTAAGGTCATTTTCCATTCCTCCTAAATGTTTATCGTCGTTGAAAACATTTTAACATAAGGAATGGAAAATGCCTTTTCCTATTTACACAATTATATGGACTCCACCAATCGACACAATCGGAAGTCTAGTAAAGAACTAAAACGTTGCGAAGTTACGCAAAAATCCCGTGAAATACTTATAAAATGTTTCTCGCATCACTTATTTATTAAGTGGTGTTTTTTTGCTTTAAGTAGTTGGTAATTTACACCTCAGATATATACGAAGACTATAAATTCAAACTAATAGTAAAGCTAATTCATTTTACTATATTACTAGACGCACCCGCATGTTATGCTAGATACAATAGAACTTTGTCATAAGGGGGAAATTGGATTTGATTAAGAAGAAAATTGCATTAATACTAATGAGTTTCTCTTTATTATTTGGAACGGTACTTTTCGCGATGCCTGAACAACAAACAGCCCAAGCTTCGGTACAGTATTCGGGAATCAATAAATCAATCAATCAAATAATGACTGAAGGTAAAATAAATAATTCAAATAATAGTGTTGTTGTTCGCAAAGCATCTTCAGGAGAAATCGTATATCAATATAATGGGGATAAAGGGATTACACCTGCTTCAACGTTGAAACTACTTACTTCTGCAGCAGCATTAGAGACATTAGGTGAAGAATTTAGATTTACAACCGACATACTCGTAGATGGACCCATTGAAAATGGATTGCTAAAAGGTAATTTGTATCTCCGAGGGCAGGGTGATCCCACTTTACTGAAAAAGGATTTTGACAACTTTGCTATACAAGTATCTAAACTTGGAATTAAACAAATTACAGGTAATATAGTCGGGGATGATACTTATTTCGATGCCGTTCGTTTATCGCCAAGTATCGAAAAAAAAGATGAACCCTATTATTATGCGGCTCAGATATCTGCATTGACGGTATCGCCAAATGAAGATTACGATGCGGGTACAGTTATCGTTACTGCAAAACCTACCGTTCCTGGTAAAATTACAAATGTTTCGCTCGCACCAGCTACAGGAACTGTTCGAATTGTAAATTGGTCAAAAACGGTTCCAAAAGGTAATAAAAATACGTTAAAAATTACGCGTCAACACGGAACAAATACTATTTTAATAACGGGTAATTCTCCAATTGGAACTTCGGGAAAACAAGAATGGATTACGGTTTCGGACCCGACATATTATGCACTGGATGTATTTAAAAAGTCATTGGCGGGAAAAGGCATTCAGTTCATCCCTTCATCAAAAGTTGTTCGCGGAAAGACACCGGAAACTGCTGATGTTATTGCTACAAAGAATTCCATGAACTTAAAAGATTTGATGAAGCCATTTTTGAAGCTAAGTAACAATACACACGCTGAAGTGTTAGCAAAAACGATGGGGAAAGTTATATACGGAGAAGGTAGTTGGGATGCGGGATTACAAGTAATGCGTGATTACAGTGAATCTGTTGGACTTGATGGTGACAAATGGCTGTTTGAGGATGCATCAGGAATGTCAGGGGCAAATAAAGTATCCTCTGCACAACTGACGGAACTTCTTTATCTAGCTCGATCCGCACCTTGGTATCAATCATTTTTAGCTGGAATTCCAAATTCGGGTGGCTACGATCGTATTGTCGGGGGGACCCTTAGAAACCGCTTGAAAACACCAGAGGCAAAGGGGAAAGTTCTTGCCAAGACGGGTAGTCTGGATAATGTTAGTTCATTAGCTGGTTATGCAACTTCGAAAGACGGAGAAGTATTGATATTCAGTATCTTAACAGAGAACTCTAAAAAGAGTACAGTCCCAGTTATTGACCGTATCGCAACAGCAATTGTAAATTCATCAAGATAAGCATTGCCATAATATTATCGGGTATGACAGTTATTTCTGTTGTACCTTTTTTAAATTATGAAGTAATATCCTAAAGATATGTCCTTTTTGAGAACAGTACGTAGCTACTTCTAGAAATTATGGTTGAAAGTGTTTAATTTAACTGAAACTAAATGGTATTATTAATAATGATGAAGAATAATTCAAATGAACTTGTTTAAATGATTTTTAAGGGGAAGATAATATATGATTACGGATGTGGTTCCTTCTTTGAAAAAAGATAGAAGTATTTCGAGTGTGGTTGCAGATATCAAGTCCCTTTTTAAAGGACTTGTTTTAATTGCGAACGTACTCCCGGTTTTTGTAGGATATTGGTTGGCGCTTCATTTTACAAATGCATCGTTTATTGATCATCTGGATGTGTTCTTTTTAACGATGATTGGAAGTACGGTATTAATGGCCGGTGCTCTGGTGTTAAATAATTGGTACGATGTGGATATAGATACGGTGATGATTCGAACACAGCAGCGTCCTACGGTCACAGGGAAAATATCACTCAAAACTGTTTTGGTACTCGGTATAGCACTTTCGATTATAGGCTTTGTATTTTTATTATTTACCACTATAGAAGCAGCGATTTATGGATTTATTGGGTGGTTCACCTATGTTATTTTATATACAATGTGGTCAAAACGTCGATATACGCTTAATACTGTAATTGGTAGTGTTTCCGGGGCTGTAACGCCGTTAATTGGATGGGCTGCGATAGCACCTGCAATGCATATTGTTCCTATTGTTTTGTTTATCATTTTGTTCATTTGGCAAATTCCACATACATTTGCGATTGCAATGAAGAAGAGTGAAGAATACCGAATTGCTGATGTCGCGATGCTCCCAGTGGTTTATGGCTTCGATATGACAAAGCGACAAATGGCCGTGTATATTATTTGTTTGCTGCCATGGCCATTTTACTTAAGTTCACTCGGCATAACCTTTGTGATTGTTGCGACAGTCCTAAATATAGGTTGGTTCATTGTTAGCGTGAGTAGTTCTTATATAAAAGACGATTATAAATGGGCGCAGATCAACTTTCTTTATTCCGTAAATTACTTAGCAATCCTTTTCATAATGATGTTTATAGCTACACTCCCTTTTTTCAATTAAAATGAAACTGCATATTTATTTCGTAAGACGACGGTAGATTCCGTCGTTTTTTTATTTTTCACGATAAAATACTATGAATTATGTTCAAATCATGATATCTTATTAAGTGTCAACACGTTAACGTACTAAAGTATATTAGCTAAATAGGAAAGAGGTTTAATAGAATATGAAAAAACTAATGACACTACTACTAATTATGACGGCATTTTCTGTTCTTCTAATGGGTTGTTCGAAATCAGGAAGCACGGATAAAGACAAAGAATTGATTATTGGGGTAGATGATAAATTCGCACCAATGGGGTTCCGTGATAAGGATAATGAATTGACGGGCTTTGATATTGAGTACGCTAAAGCTGCAGCAGAACATATGGGAATGATAGTAAAGTTTCAGCCTATCGATTGGAAAACGAAAGAAACAGAACTGAGCAGTGGTCGGATCGATTTAATATGGAACGGGTATACAATTACGGAAGATCGTAAAGCAAAGGTTCTGTTCACAAAACCATACTTAAGCAACGCTCAAGTAGTTGCGACGTTATCGGACTCAGCAATTGAGGCTTTAGAGGACTTGGACGGTAAAATTGTTGGGTTGCAAGCATTGTCATCTGCTTCGGATGCCCTGGCGGCGAATCCAATCCAATCTAAAATTAAATCCATTTCCGAATATGCGGATAATGTCTTAGCGCTTACAGACTTGAAAATTGGTCGTGTCGACGCTGTCGTAATTGATGAAGTCGTTATCGATTACTATATGTCCCAAGAACAGGACGTGTTTAAGGTGATTGGCGATGAGTTAGCGCCAGAAGAATACGGAATCGGTGTAAAAAAAGGGAATGAAGAATTGCTTGAGAAACTTCAAGCAGCGCTGGATAAAATGAATGAAGATGGAACTGCTGAAGAAATTTCAATAAAGTGGTTTGGCGAAAATAAAGTATTAAAATAAAACGACCCAACAAATTAGAGGCAAACAGGTTTTCCTTGTGAAACCCTGTTTTGTTTTTGGAGGAATCTTTTAATGTCCTTAGACTATATCATCTCAATAATGAAACCGATGCTTGAAGGGGCACAACTGACCGTCATTCTATTTTTGATTGCCATTGTTGCGTCCATTCCACTAGGCTTCTTGCTTACACTCGCTGTCCGCAGCAGCTTCAAACCACTATCGGTATTTGGACATGGTTATATTTATCTAATGCGTGGAACACCTTTATTACTGCAATTATTATTTATTGTATTTGGATTGCCACTTATTCCGGTTATTGGCGAATACTTAGTTTTAGATCGTTTTGTTGCGGCATGTTTAGGATTCATTTTAAACTATGCTGCGTATTTTGCGGAAATTTTCAGAGGCGGTCTACTAGCGATTGACAAAGGCCAATATGAAGCATCGAAAGTGCTTGGTTTGAATAAATTTCAGACGACAACGAAAGTTGTTTTACCGCAAATGTTCCGCATCGCACTTCCAGCCGTGGCAAATGAGTCTGTGACGCTTGTAAAGGATACTGCACTCCTTTACGCAGTTGCTGTCCCAGAGTTGTTACACTTTGCCCAGACCGCGGTGAATCGAGACTTTACAATCGTTCCGTTCTTTATTGCTGGAATTCTTTATTTGGCAATTACTCTTACATTAACGCTATTCTTTAAATGGTTAGAACGACGGTTTAACTATGACTGAAAGGGGCACTCACTTTGGCACTCGTTGAAGTAACGAATCTAAAGAAATCATTTGGACAACTTGAAGTCCTCAGAGATATTTCATTTGAAGTCGATAAAAATGACGTCATTGCAATCATTGGGCCATCTGGCTCTGGAAAAAGCACAATGCTGCGTAGTTTAGTTCACCTTGAAGAAATAAACGGTGGAAGCATTCGCATTTCAGATGATTATTTAGTAAAAGACGGAATATATTCGAAACCGCAAGAACTTAAAAAAATCACTGCCAAAATGGGTATGGTCTTTCAACATTTCGATCTCTTCCCTCATTTAACTGTTTTGGAAAATCTGGAACTGGCACCAAGGTTAATTAAGAAAGAAAGTATAGAAGTAATTAAGCGGAGAAGTAAAGAGTTATTGGAGAAAGTCGGTTTATCCGATAAAGCCAATGTCTATCCATCAAAACTATCGGGTGGACAAAAACAGAGGGTTGCTATTGGTAGAGCATTAATGATGAGCCCTGAAATCCTGTTGTTTGACGAACCGACTTCCGCCCTAGACCCTGAGCTCACTGGCGAAGTATTGCAAGTGATGAAAGACTTGGCAAGGGAAGACATGACGATGATTGTCGTCACGCATGAAATGGATTTTGCGAAAGAGGTAGCGAATCGTGCCATATTCATGGACAATGGTGAAATCGTCGAAACGGGCCATCCGGTAGACTTACTTACAAATCCTCAATTAGACCGAACAAAAGCCTTTTTAAATCGCAGTTTAAAATGAAAAATATAAATACCCTACTTGAGACAATCTTGAATTGTTTCTAGTAGGGTATTTTTTTGTGGAAATTCGTAGAAGGACAGTAACAAGATGTAAAAACTGTTGTTATAAGCTACGCCGCCGAAGGGCATGCTTGGTATGTGTGAAAAATGAAGGAGGTTTTAGGATTAATGTCATTAAGCAAAGAGTTGGAGTCTTTAAAGGACTTTCATTGCGACAAACGCTGTGTGTTAAGTGTGTATTTGAATACCAATCCAGGTGATCCTGAACAATTAAATGGGGCATGGAAAATTCATTTAAAAAGCGGCATGAAGAGAATTGAAGAATACTTGAAATTGTCCAGTGATGCAGACGAAATTAAAGCATTTAGTAATCTAAGGGAAAAAGTTACGAAGGAAATCGAACATAGTCAAAACAACCTGAACAAGGGAGTAGTAATTTTTGCATCTAAAGAGCCCGTGCTATGGTCCGTTCACTACGTTCAAGTGCCAGTGAAAACAAGTTTTCATTGGGAAGATTATCCTGTGATTGAGGAAATGGAATATATGTACAAAGCGTATCCGGAAGCAGGTATTATACTTCCAAGCTTTGGGGAAGTGCGTGTTTTGGACACAGCTATGGGCTTTCTTGAGGATGAACTAAAGTATCGATTCGATCCAAATATTGAAGTATGGGGCGAAGAGAAACGTATGGATCCCACAAACCGACATGTAATCGGGAGTAGCAAAGTCGACATTTTGGAACCGAGATTGAAAGAGAATTTAGGAAGGTTCTATAAAGGAATGGCTGATATTGTAGAGCGATTGAGAAAAGAACGAAATTGGAAAGAAATTCACATTACAGGGGAGGCGGAATTAGCGGAAGCTTTTGCAGCGACTCTAAAGACTAAATCAACGAGTTGCATCTATAAGAATTTAAATAACAGCAGCGTGCATGACATCATCCATCAAGTTTTTGAAAAATGAAGACCTGTGCTATATACTGAAATGGTATTAGAATTTCAGTATATAGCACTATTTTTGTCGAATTAAACAGAGCACTGGCTTCGCTTTCTTGACATTGAAAAACACTGAGCCTACACTGTTTATAGCGAAAAAACTTGGAGGGTATTATGACAAAACATCCATTCATTCCAGTAATCATTGGAACAGATATAAATGCATATAACATGGCAATCTCTTTTCACGAAGAATATAATATTAGACCGATACTAGTAGGAAAAGAACCTTTATCCTTTACTAGTTTAAGTACGATTATTGGAAACATCGAGTTGGACGTAAATTTCCACAAAAAAGAAACTTTCTTGCAATTATTGAAGAATGTTGCCAAAAAATATACTCAACCTGGTAAAAAAATGATTTTGATTGGAACGAACGATGCATATGTACGAATGATATCAGAAAACATGGATGAGTTAGCAAAGGATTATGTTTTTAATTATATTCCAGAATCACTAATGAATACATTATTAGTGAAATCGAACTTTTATAAGTTATGTGCAGAACACGATATTGACACACCAACAACGTTTATTTACTCATGTCTTGAAGATGAAAAATTTACTGAGGAAATGCTTTATCCCGTTATTGTGAAGCCAAGTAACGGTGTGGAGTACTATTTGAACAGTTTTCCAGGGCAACAAAAGGTATATAAAGTCGATACAGCGGATGAGGTGCAAGCTGTCATCGATAAAATTAAAGCAAGCGGATATAAAGAAGATCTAATTATTCAAGACTTCATTCCAGGTGACGATACATATATGTGGGACTCAGTCGTCTATATGAACAGTGACGGAAAAGCAGAACTGGTTACACTTGGTCAAGTTGTGTTACAAGAGCATACAGTGACAGCAATCGGAAATTACACTGCTGTAATAACCAGGTTCAATGAAGAGTTAATGATGAAATTAAAAGGTTTTCTAGAAGATATTAATTATGTTGGTTTTGCCAATTTTGATTTGAAATATGATGAACGTGATGGCAAATTTAAAGTCTTTGAAGTGAATATTAGGCAGGGAAGATCCAGCTACTACATAACTCAGTGTGGACACAATATGGCAAAATACTTTGTGGATGATTTAATTTATCAAAAACAAAAACCACTTACGCTGTTAAATGAAAAATTCTTATTTACGATAGTACCAAAAATTGTGTTAAAAAAATTCGTTACAAATAAAGCAATCAACGCTGAGGTCCGAGCATTATTAAAAGCTAAGAAATTTGGAAATCCGTTATTTTATAAAAAAGATCGTAGTTTTAAACGAAAACTTTATTTATTTGCTAGACAAATTAATTACTATAAAAAGTATAGAGATAGTCAGTGGTAATAAGCCCCTCTTACTAGTTATAAAACCCTTATGATCTCATGGAGCTTTGTGACTATGAAATAAGTAGTTACAGGAAGAACTTCTTATGTTAAACTATTGTTAAATAGAATCATTAGAATTATCCGAGAATTATAGAGATCGTGGGGTTTTATCTATGGGGGAATTACGAAACAGAAAGTTAATGAAACTGATTGGACTAGTATGCGCGTGTATGCTACTACTTGTAGGTTTTAAAGAGTCGTACATTATGGAACCCGTAGAAATGGGTGGTATGGTAAGCGTGGCCCATCGCGGTGCATCAGGATATGCTCCGGAAAATACACATGCAGCATTTCGTAAAGGGTTAGAATTAGGTGCTGATTTTTTAGAATTCGACTTACATCTATCTAAAGATGGAGAACTCGTAATCATACATGATGATAAAGTAAATCGGACTACAAATGGCGATGGTTTTGTAAGCGATTACACGCTTGCTGAGTTAAAGAAATTAGATGCAGGTAGTAAGTTTCATAAAGATTTTAAAGACGAAAGAATAATTACATTAGAGGAATTGTTTTCGGACTTTTATGGTCAGATAGGTTTACTAATAGAAATAAAAAAACCTTCAAAATATCCCGGTATCGAAGAAAAAGTAGCTGCTGTATTGGAAGAGTATAACGATTTAAGTAGTGTAGTTGTACAATCCTTTGATATCGAATCGATGAGAAAAATGCATAATCTTGTACCAGAACTTCAAATTGCATTACTAATGAAGAGATCCGCTATTCAGCTTACTTCAAAGGAAATTGAAGATCTTACATCATTTGCGACATTTATTAATTTTAATATTTCGTATGTAAACAAACATATTATCGATCAAATTCATAGTTTTGGTGGTAAAGTTTTGGTTTGGTCGGCTAAAGATGTGCGTTCTATAAATAAAGCCTATCAGTATGGTGTAGATGGAATAATTACCGACTTTTCAATTTGGCCGCTAGAAGATGTAATTTTTATTGCAAAGGAATAAGAAAACCCAGTACTTTAAAAAGTACTGGGTTTTCTTATTTATTTTCAGTAGGATTATTATAACTTTCGCTATTAGATTTGATGGAATCTTTAGCGTCTTGCTTAATTTTATTCAATTTTAATTCCGCTTTTTTTGCAGCATTGTCAGCGACTTCAGACCAGTTAGGCTCGCTGCTTGCTTCTGTAGTAGCTTTATCCGAATAACTTTTACTGTTCAAAAGAAACGCCTCCATTCAATTTGGATTAATTTCATAACTCCTCTTATATGATTCCCATAATATGAAGGAATTAAACAATCATATTAAAAGTGTTGGGGAAATTGAAGCAATCGAAAACTATATGCAAGTATTAGGACAAATAGAATCACTATTTTTGGAATCTGCTTATAAAAAAATGCAGAACACGCATATTACTTATAGTGCATAAAGGGTTAGCTATGATACACTAAAAAGAGCAGATTGAAAGTAGGGGTAAATATGTCCTTTTTAGATAGTATGGATGATGTTTTTAAAGAAAAATGGAAGTTCCAGCATGAGCTTCCTGTACAAACACAGATGATACCGGCCATGATTTCTGGTAAAGACATTGTGGCAGAGTCGCCAACGGGTACAGGGAAGACGCTTGCTTATGTCCTTCCGATTCTACAACTTGTTGACGGTCAAAAAAAGCAAACACAGGCGCTTATTGTAACTCCGTCTCAGGAGTTGTCTATGCAAATTGTGAATGTTATTCGCGATTGGGTAGAAGGAACAGACATTACAGTGACGCAGTTAATAGGCGGAGCAAATATTAATCGTCAATTAGACAGATTAAAAAAGAAGCCAACGATTGTAGTTGGAACGCCTGGCCGACTTGATGAACTCGTTAAGACGAAAAAGCTGAAAATGCATGATATTCGCTATATTATTCTTGATGAAGGCGATCAGTTATTATCAAGAGATCACCGAGTTGCTGTGAAAAATATGATTGAAAACTCGAATCCTGAGCGTCAGATTGCAGTCGTATCAGCAACAATTACAGAAGAAATTGAAATCATTGCAAACAAATTTATGAAGGATCCACTTCGAATACAAGTTTCTTCTGAAGAAATGCCGAAGTCTGGGAAAATTGTTCATTCGTTTGTGAAAACGGATATACGTGATAAAACCGACTTATTAAGAGGGCTTTCCCATCTTAAAAAGATTCGTGCTCTTGCATTCATTAATAATGTGGATCAAGTTCGGATGAGAGAGATGAAACTGAATTACAATAAGGCTCCAATCGTAGTTCTTCATTCTGACATGAAAAAGTTTGAACGCCAGCAAGCACTGGAAAATTTCCGTAAAGGGGATGTCAGTGTTTTAATAGCGACTGATCTGGCAGCCAGAGGTCTTGATATTGAAGGTCTGACACATGTAATTCATGTTGATGTCCCGCATACAGTTGAGCAGTATTTACATCGATCTGGAAGAACAGGTAGAGCAGGTAAAGATGGAGAAGTGTTAACATTCTTATCTTACACAGAAGAACGTGATTATCGAAAACTTACAAAAGGTATTAAACCGGTACAAAAAATATGGCGTGATGGCAAATTGCTGGAGAAACCAGCAAAAACAGAAGTAACAAAAAGAAAGAAATGAAAAAAGGGCGATTCCAAAATCCAGTTAAGCTGGATAATGGAATCGTCCTTTTATAATTGTGTAAGTATAATGGGCTTGCCTTTAGTTACAATAATTGTATGTTCAATTTGGGCAACGAGTGAATTATCTTCTGTAATGAATGTCCATCCATCACCGGATTCAATAATATTCTCCGCTTTTTCCGAAATGAACGGCTCAACAGCAAGGACCATTCCTTCTACTAAAAGAGTTTTATCCCAAGGATCATAATAATTTAAAATATGCTGTGGTTCTTCATGTAGAGATTTTCCAATCCCATGGCCAGTAAGATTTCTAATAACTGCTAGACCATGACTTTTAGCTTCTTTTTCAACTGCTTTACCAATACCACTTAAGCTAGATCCTGCTTTTACTTTAAGCATTGCACGATCAAAAGCGCTTTTGGCAACGTCGCATAATTGCTGTTTTTTGGCATCGGGTGTACCAGCGACAAAAGAAATCCCTGTATCCGCAAAATAGCCATCAATAGAACCAGATACGTCAATGTTCACTAGGTCACCGTCTTTAATGACTCTTGGGCCGGGCATACCATGTGCGACTTCATTTCCGACGCTTATGCATGTATATCCTGGAAAGTCGTAAGCTGAAATTGGAGCAGAAATTGCGCCTCTTTCTTCAAACAATCTTCCACCAAGTTCGTCAATTTCTTTTGTAGTCATACCGGGCTTTGTAGCTTCTTTCATTATATCTCTAATTTCGGCAACGATTTTACCGATTTTTTTTAGAGCTGTTATTTCCTGTTCTGTTTTAGCAATCATTTAACACAAATCCTTTCTTCCGTTCCTTTATTTATATACCACACTATATCATATTGCTAAGTATAAAAAAGCCTACAACTCTTGAAAATGTTGTAGAACTTATTATTGATTTTTACGATATAACCGTTATTTTATTAACCTAACACCCTGTATGATATTCCAAATGAAAATAATTGCGGTAATCAATCCATAAATGAACATAAATAGTATTGGGCTTATACTCCAAAAATTAGAACTGCCTTGCATCATATCAAACATTCTATTTTCCAAAGAAAAGATTGATAATGAGAATAGGATAAATCCGACTATAAGTAGAGCAATAGGGATAATATGCGAAATCAGAGATCTCTTAGCATGCGTTCTTACTTCCGTATCATTTGTTACTAAATATATGATAATTGGTAGAAGCAATGGGGAGAAGAGAATACTGAAATAGCATAATGCGGACAATGTTTTTTTATTCGGCAATAGAAATCAGCCCCCTCATTCGTATCATGTATAAAGAAGAGGTAGATTATACAAGAAATAAAAAAACACCACATATCAAATAGATGACGTGTGATGTATTTTATATGTTTTTGATTTATTCTTTCTAGGTAAAAACAAAATGGTCACGATTAATACCATTATTAGAAATAAAGCCGCGGCAGATACAAAGAGCTCTTCAAATCCATTTTTCACGGCGATGCCTGTGAAAACCCAAATGAAGACCAGTGTAAATGAAACATCGTGGTAGTGGTAGATGAAATGCAGTGCAATTGCCGTAGCAATTGTTAAGTAAATAACTGTCCAAAGCGGCGCGCTTAACCCCCAACCAGACCATTCATGAAGTGTTAGTACATAAAGTATATTTGTAATAAAAGTAACAACAATCCATGCAAGGTAAACTGCAATCGGTATTCGTTCAAATAAGCGATTACTAGTTCTGGGATAAGTAAGATAAAGTAAATTTAGTGTCAATAGAAGTGCTCCAAGCGTTATTAAAGACAAAGTGAAAAATTCGTAATGCCAAAGCAGAATTTGAACAATATTAAAAACTGAGCCCGAAATGAAGAAAATAGATCTTCGAGTAGATAATGGGTGTACTAAATTATTACGTTCCTTCCAAAAACCAAAAATCCATACAGCTATAAGTGAATAAATGACGAGCCAGATTAACTGTACATAGCTAGCAGGTGTAAAAAGAATTGGAATTCGATTCGAAATCTCAAGGGAAGTACTCCCATTGAATGGCACTATATTTGCTGCTCCATTGACAAAAACAACGGCAATGAACGAAAGGGTCATAAAAAAGATTCTTAGCATATTTAATATCCTCCTACTTAGACCAGTATACATAGGAAAAGGGTGTTCTGCGAAATAAAGTATGGAGTTTGTGTCACAGAATGAAATAGTTCGCAAATCGAAGTTTAATGATACAATATAGAGGTGTATTTAGAAAATTTAGAACGTATAAGGGGGAAACATCATTGACGAAAGTGAACTATTCAGAAGTATGGGATCTAGATGTGTTTTTTGAAGGCGGTAGTAATTCAGAAGAATTAAGACTCCATTTAAATAACTTGAAAGCAAAAATTGCATCATTGGAAAATACAACAGCGCAATTCGAAACACCAACATCTGCGAATGATGATTCGAAAGTGTTTGACATCATCGAAAAGACTAAAGATGTTGCGCTGAATATGTCACAAGCAAGTGCAGTAATAGGTTGTTTTCTTGCTGCAGACACGACAGAAAAAAAAGCTTTACTTCTTCAAGGTGAAGTAGGTATATTTAGCGCAAGTTTTTCAACGGCATTACTTCAATTTCAACAAGTATTGGCAAAAGTAGATGAAGACGTTTGGAATTCATTAATGGAGTCTGAAAAGTTGAAAGAATTTACTTTCGTACTGAATGAGTGGCGGGATGAGGTTGGTCTAAAGTTATCCGGAAAAGAAGAAAGTTTAATCACATCTCTTAGTGTCGATGGATACCATGGTTGGGGCCAACTTTATGATTTACTAGTTGGTAACATCAAAATTGAGCTTGAAGTGGATGGTGAATTGAAAACGCTATCAGTCGGTCAGGCAAATAATCTAAGCTCACATAGCAATGGAGAGGTACGAAAAAAATCGTTTGAAGCCCTCGAAAAAGCTTGGGAAGAAAAAGAAGACTTTTTTGCCTCTGCACTCAATCATCTTGCTGGCTTTAGACTTGCGGTATATGAAAAACGTGGTTGGGAATCTGTTTTAAAGGAACCATTACTTCGTAACCGAATGAGTGAAGAGACGCTTGACGCAATGTGGGGTGCAATTGGTGCAAGTAAAGAACCTTTCGTTAATTATTTGAACATTAAGGCAAAAATGCTTGGAACAGATAAACTGAATTGGTATGACATTGATGCACCAGTTACTTCTTCGACAAAAGAAATAAATTATCAAGAGGGTGCAGAATTCATTTTGGAGCATTTTGGAAAGTTTGGTCCAGAGCTTGAAGCATTTTCCCGTAAAGCTTTTGAAGATGGCTGGATTGAAGCAGAGGATCGCCCCAACAAACGGCCAGGTGGCTTTTGTACCGGAATGCCAATGTCTGAACAATCGCGAATATTTATGACTTATAGTGGGTCTATGTCGAATGTTGCAACACTTGCACATGAGCTAGGTCACGCTTTCCACTCATACGCAATGAGGCCTGTTCATTGGATGAATCGTCAATACGCTATGGGGGTTGCCGAAACGGCTTCTACCTTTGCAGAAATGATTGTTGCCGATGCAGCAGTAAAAGCTGCGGAGACAAAAGAAGAGAAAATTGCTTTGCTAGAAGATAAAATCCAACGCAGTGTAGCATTTTTTATGAATATTCATTCAAGATTCCTTTTTGAAACAAGATTCTATGAAGAACGTAAAAAAGGAATAGTCCCAGCATCGCGACTTAATGAACTAATGGTAGAAGCGCAGCAAGAAGCATATGGTGGAGCGCTTGATACTACACATCCACATTTTTGGGCATCAAAACTTCATTTTTATATTACTAGAGTACCTTTTTACAACTTTCCATATACATTCGGATACTTATTTTCACTAAGTATTTATGCAAAAGCACTAGAGGAAGGTACAGACTTTGAACAAAAGTATATGGCATTACTTCGTGACACAGCATCTATGAGTGTTGAAGATCTTGCGATGAAACATCTCGGAGAAGATATTACGAAACAAGATTTTTGGGCAAAAGGAGTAGCACTTTGTGTGAAGGACGTTGATGAATTCATGGAACTAACGTCAAAAGAAGGGTGATAGGAAATTGATAGTGCTTGAAGGTGAAAAGTGTTATTTACGTATATTAACCGAAGATGATGTTTTCGCGTTCACAGAACTTTTAACAGCTAATAAAAATTACTGGTCTGTTTTTGAACCAAGACAAGATGCAAGCTTTTTCACAGTTTCAGTTCAAAGGGATAAGATACGAGAATCATTATTTCAGATGAGAGACCGTAGAGAATATAATTTCGGGATTTTTGAATCAGATACAAATCGTCTCGTAGGGCATATTTCACTCTACAGCATCAAAAGACTTCCTTTTTCTAGTGGGTTCATTGGCTATTCAATTGACGAAAACATGGTGGGTAAAGGAATTGGCTCAGAAGCGGTTCGTCTCGTTACTACTTTTTCTTTTGAAAAAGTAGCCTTGCATAGAGTGGAAGCTTATGTATCCCCAAGAAATAAAGGATCCATAAAGGTTTTAGAAAGGTCTGGTTTCTTACAAGAAGGATTACTTCGAAAACTCCTTTATATTAATGGAGTTTGGGAAGATCACTACTTGTATGCTCATATTGAAAATGATTATTGAAAGGGTAAGGCCGCTTTGCGGAAATTGACAGCAAAAATAAAAAGCCGATTCCTCTAATTAGAGAATCGGCTTTTTACATTATGCTCTTGTCTATTTCCCGGGGAATTTGTCGAGAGTTTAGTATTGAACTAAATTGTATCCATCAACAATAACATCCAGGTGGCCTGTTTCAGGGTTCGCTACAAGTCCATGAACTGGAACTTTTGGATCCATAAGTGGGTGATTGCGAACGGTGTCAACACTTTGCTTTACGCTGTCCGTAACATCGTTAAACCCACGAAGCCAGTCCTCCATGTCGATTCCGGAGTTCTTTAGTGTCTTAAAAAGGCTTTCATCAATTCCGCGGTGTACCATATCTTTAATAATTGTCGCTGTATCGATAGAGCTCATTCCACAGTCTTGGTGTCCAATAATAAAGACTTCGTCTGCTTGTAACTCATAAACAGAGATAAGAATACTACGCATAATTCCACCAAATGGATGGGTTACAACTGCACCAGCACTTTTTATGATTTTTGCATCGCCGTTTCTCAAGTTCATAGACCTAGGAAGTAATTCTGTTAGCCTTGTATCCATACAAGTAAGAATTACGATGCGCTTATCGGGAAATTTAGTCGTTGCATATTTTTCGTACCTTTTATCCTTAACAAATTCATCATTGAATTCAAGTATATCTGATAAAATCGTCATAAAAAGCCCCCATCCGAATTGTAATCAATTACATTTTTTAAAAAGGGGTAAAGAAAAGAGTCGCCAAATTGGCAACTCTTATAGTTTTACTTCAGGTTTTGGATCAATTCTAACTGAGTCAGAAGATGGCATATCTAGTGTAATGTAGTGCATAATAAATGCAGCTGACAGTCCAACTATAACTACGAATCCGATAACAGTGGTATACATCAAGCCCATAACAATGACTCCTCTCTACATGTTTATGTATTCATTATACAACAGTTTCTTGAATTTATTAACTAAAACTTGATATTCCTTTAGTAATTGTGACGTATTTTAGAATGCCCAGTTGCCTTTTCTGAAAATAGGTTCACTCTGCCCGTCATCGTGAATTCCATCAATATCCATATATTCAGAACCAATCATGAAGTCCACATGGGTGATGCTTTGGTTTAGACCATGCTTTTCAAGATCTTCGGGTGACATTGTTTTACCACCTTCAATACAAAAGGAGTAGGCACTACCGAGTGCAAAATGATTCGATGCATTTTCATCAAACAATGTGTTGTAAAATAGTATCTGTGATTGAGATATTGGAGAATCATGTGGAACTAGTGCAACTTCTCCTAAATGTTTAGCACCTTCATCTGTATCGATGAGTCGTTGTAGTACTTCTTGTCCTTGTTCTGCTGAAACTGCAGTTACTTGGCCATTTTTAAATGTAATTTTAAAATTATCTATGATGTTGCCACCATAGCTAAGAGGTTTAGTGCTTGAAACATAGCCGTTAACTCCTGTTTTTAAAGGAACAGTGAATACTTCTTCAGTTGGCATATTGGCCATAAAAGCATGTCCTTTTTCATTAAGACTGCCCGCTCCACACCATAAATGCCCAGCAGGCAATTCAACTGTTAAATCTGTACCTGGTGCAAGATAATGCAGTTTTCTATAGCTTTTGTTATTTAAATAATCAACTTTAGAATGAAGTTTTTTATCGTGTTCCAACCATGATTGAACAGGATTCTCGTTGTCTGCACGGACTGCTTTTAAAATGGCATCCCAAAGTGCATCAACTTGCTTGTCTTCAGAGAGGTCAGGGAACACCATCTTAGCCCATGCTTTGGAAGGAGTGGCAATTACAGTCCAACTGATTTTATCGGACTGTATGTATTGCCTGAACGTGTTTAGAGCTTTTCCAGATGCTTGCTGAGAATCTCCAACACGTGTTGGGTCAATACCTTTTAACAAGTCAGGACTTTGAGAGACAATCGTCATGAAAGCAGCACCTTTTTCTGCTAATTGTTCTCGCTCCATTACTTTCCACTCAGGAAATTCAATGAATGAATCACTTGGAGCCTTTTCAAAACGCAGGCGAGAAACGGTTTCGTCACTCCAGTCAACAAAAACTTGTCTTGCACCAGCATCGTAGGCTTTTTCTGTCACAAGTCGAACGAATTCGGCAGATTCAATTGAAGCGCTTACATACAGATATTGATTTGGTTGAATGTTGACTCCGACTTTCACTGCTAGTTCTGCATACTTAGATAAATATTGATTAAAAGCGGACATATAAAAAAACTCCTTTCCTTATTAACTATATACTAACAAGGTTAGGGTGGGAACTGCAATAGTTAACAATATTAAGCATTTGTGACAGAGCCCAAACTACTCTTCATATATTCCATCAAATGGTCTAAAGAATTATAGAAATAAGCCGAAATAAGAAAGAGAATGGAATATTTGGAGGTTCTACATATGGATTTGTCAACAGTTCTTGGTCTTATATTAGGGTTTGGTGCTATTTTAGTCGGAATGGTGTTAAAAGGTGTTACATTAGGAACGTTGTTTAACATAGCTGCCATTCTAATCATTATTTTTGGTACAGCCGCAACTGTTATCATTGCCTTTCCGATGAGTGAGTTAAAGAGTATTCCAAAGCTCTTTGGCGTTATTTTTAAAGAGCAAAAGCTGGCATCAGATTCAGATGTGATTCGTATGTTTTCTGAATGGGCGGATGTTGCGCGTCGTGAAGGTCTATTATCTTTGGAGGCAAAGACAGATGCTATCGAAGATCCATTTTTAAAGAATGGTCTTGGACTCGCGATTGACGGTCAAAATGCGGATTATATTCGTGACGTTTTAAATGAAGAGGTTGACGCAATGGAAGGTCGACATTCTGCAGGAGCACTCATTTTTACACAAGCAGGTACATATGCACCGACGCTAGGTGTTCTAGGGGCAGTTGTTGGACTAATTGCTGCTTTAAAAGACATGAATGACATTGAGGCACTAGGTACAGCCATAGCAGCTGCATTCGTTGCGACTTTATTGGGGATTTTTACTGGGTATGTTTTATGGCATCCTTTCGCTAATAAGTTAAAACGAAAATCGAGCATTGAAGTTAAGCAAAAAATGATGATGGTAGAAGGTATTTTATCCGTCCTTGAAGGAGAAGCACCACGTGTTATTGAACAAAAGCTTGCATCTTACTTATCTATAGAAGAACGTCGCAAGCTGACAGCCGAAAGACCAGTAGAGAAGGAGGCTGGCCAGTTTGGCGAAGAGACGTAAGAAACCTAGGGATTCGGGACATATTGACGAATCATGGCTATTACCATATGCAGATTTAATGACTCTACTTCTGGCGGTATTCATTGTATTGTTTGCCTCGAGTACAATTGATGAAATTAAACTTCAACAACTTTCTACAGTTTTCAGTGAATTGTTTGATGGTGGACAAGGAATAATGGATAGTTCAGCACCAACGCCAGTCCCGGTACCGAAAGATTCGATAGGCGAGGATGATGAAAGTCCTTCATATATTGAAGATCGACGCTCCCTAGAAGAGATTCAAGATCGATTGGACGAGTATATCGCCGTTAATGAACTTGAAAACATGTTTGAAACGCAATTGAAAGATGAAGGTCTTCTTGTAACAATTAGGGATAGTGTGCTCTTTAACCCTGGAAAAGCCACTATTGAAGAAAAATACTCAGTACTTGCAAATGAAATTACAGCGCTGTTAGTATTTGATAAACCGCGGCAAATTATTGTAACAGGTCATACCGATAACGTTCCTATAGGCAGTGCGGAATTCGCATCTAACTGGGAACTAAGTGTTATGAGGGCTGTTAACTTTCTAAAGAAAATCGTAGAAAATGAAGGGATTGACCCTTTATTATTTAGTGCAAAAGGATATGGTGAATATCAGCCGATTGCATCGAATGATACAGCAGAAGGCCGTAGTAAAAATCGGCGAGTTGAAGTGTTAATACAACCATTAGTCCTACAAGATGGAAGTGCATTTGAATAAAAAGACTCGCCGTAGAAATATACGGCGAGTCTTTTTATGATGTTCATAGAGTAAAATATACTTCCCTCTATAAGAATGAAGAATATTAAACTACCTAATTCATTATTACTTGCGTAATGATCCAAGTTCTGCCGCTATTGCTTCCAACTCATTAGAACTTATATGCTTGCGTTTCATGACCATTTCATAAATATAATGAAGGTCTTCATATTTATCCGTGTCGAAGTTTTCTGCTTTCATCGCATCTACATTGACCATACGAATCTTTTCTTTGATTTGTTCAATCATGTACATTGTGTTCTCAGTTGTCGGGTTTGTTAAATCCATAAATAGTAACCGCCTTTCGTTTGCTTCTTACTAATCATTTCATTAATACTCGACAGTGTCAAATAGAAAATGCATTTATGCTTTCTTTGCTTTTGCTTCCTCTTTTTCTTCTTTAATTTTATTTTGAATACGCTTTGTTTCCAGAATGATTACACCAGACAATCCAAGAAGTCCTATTAAGTTTGGAATTGCCATAAGTCCGTTTAGAACGTCTGCGAATGCCCATACAACGTTTAGTTTTGCTGTAGCACCAACAAAGATAAAGAGAACGAATACTACACGGTAGACTTTAACAGCAGTGTTATTCGGGAATAAGTATTGGAAACACTTTTCTCCGTAGTAACCCCAACCGAAAATTGTAGAAGTGGCAAAGAATAATAGTCCTATAGAGACAACAATTGGACCGGCCCCGCCAAGGAACGTACCAAATGCAGCAGCTGTTAGCGCTCCTGCTTCGATTCCAGTATCTTTCCATTGACCGGACATTACGATTGTAACTCCTGTAATTGAACAGATAATAAGTGTGTCAAAAAGTACTTGTGTCATTGAAACAAGTGCTTGTCTACCAGGCAAATCTGTTTTTGCTGCTGCTGCTGCAATTGGAGCAGATCCAAGCCCAGCTTCGTTGGAGAATAGACCACGTGCTACTCCAAAACGAATAGCTGCACCAACGGCTCCACCTAGAGCTGCTTCACCAGTAAATGCAAACTTGAAAATCGTTGCAAACGCTTCGGGAACAAGGTTGATATTCATAACCATAACAATCGCCCCGGCAATTATATAGAACAAAGCCATGATTGGAACGAAAAATGAAGTAACTCTACCAATGGATTTAATTCCTCCTAGAAGTACTGCTCCAGCAAGAAGGACAAGTGCAACACCTGTAATCCAATGCGGAACGGAGAAGGTTTGTGACATTACATCTGCTACTGCTTTAGCTTGTGTACCATTTCCTATACCGAATGCAGCAAGTGCTCCGAATATCGCAAATAAAACCCCAAGCCATTTTTGTTTTAAACCATGTTCAAGATAGTACATCGGCCCCCCAGCCATTTGTCCATTGGCATCTTTTACACGGTACTTAACGGCTAGGACGGCCTCACCGTACTTTGTTGCCATTCCGAAGAAACCAGCCATCCACATCCAGAAAATCGCTCCCGGCCCACCTAAGACGACTGCAGTGGCAACTCCGACGATGTTACCAACCCCGACAGTGGCGGCCATTGCGGTCATTAGGGCTTGGAAATGACTAATATCTCCTTCTGATTTTTTATCTTGGTTTTTAGTGAATACAAGTTTTAAAGCATAAGGCAATAAACGTAATTGAATTAATCCAAGTCTAAAAGTTAAATAAATACCTGTACCCACTAAAAGAATTAGTAACGGCGGACCCCAAATAATACCACCCAGCTTATCTAAAATACCTTCCAACCAATCCATTCCACTTCACTCCCCTTGTCAAAAAAACAATAACTATTTCTCTAGTAACGGAATTACTGGTCACTCCTTTCCGGCTATATAACCGAACCTAACCTAATCTTCCGAAAGATTAGTCAATTCGTCAAGCATTATTTTTATAATTCGTTATTTATTGTTTTTAATTGTATGATTGAGGGTAATAATGTCTAATGTATTGAATTAGAAACTGGAGGTTTTAAAATGGGGAAAAGTAAACTTGGTTTTTTTATTATGATTGGTGCCCTCACTGGTGCAATAGCCAGTATGATGGATCGAAACACGCGAGTAATACTTGGTAAGCGGTTAAAGCATATGAAATCCGAGGTAGAGTTTTATTCGAAAAATACGGATTTATTAAAAATTAAGTTTGATGAAAAAAAGGATAAGATTCAATCGGTGGTAGGTCAGTTTACCGAAGATGCAACATATGTTAAGGAAAAGGTTGACGAATTAAAATTACTGACCCCACAAGTGAAGGACCTTGTTTCTGAAACGAAAGAAGCATTTACTGAATCGAAGGAGGAATATAAAACAATTGTTAGCGAAAGCACCAATACAAGTGGGTTGAATACAAAAAAGTAAAATGTGATGAAAGGAGTGTTGAAAGTTTGAAAAAAGACGTTCATAAAACTCCTGAAAAAATTAATCGTGTTGATGGAAACAAAAGTAAAGATCATAAATCATCAGGTTTTATGAGTAATTCACAAGTTATGAAATTTTTTAATGATGTAAAGGATGGCGATTTGGAAAGTTTTGATGTAACTACTACAAATGGTTTTATTAAGGAACTTCTTACAAGAATCAGAAATGTAGATGTCACAGGACTCGGTTCACAACTTGCTTTCTTTTTCCTGTTATCAATGTTTCCCTTACTTATTTTCATATTTACATTGCTACCTTATTTAAATCTTGATCAGGCACAAATATTAATTTTTATAAGAGATTTTGCACCTGCGAGTGTGGCATTGTTAATTGAAGATACATTAGGTGAAGTGTTTAATAATAGGAATAGCGGGTTATTACCTATTGGGGCGATTGCAACAGTATGGTCTGCTTCAAAAGGAATGAACGCTTTAACTAAAGCGTTAAACCGCTCCTATTTCAAAGAAGAGACACGACCTTATCTAATTTCACGTGGAATGTCTGTTGTATTTACAGTCATGCTTATTGTTGTACTAGTTATTGCGCTTGTGCTACCTATTTTTGGCCAACAGATTGGTATGATTGTTTTCTCCTATTTAGGTTTCGAACATAGCTTTGTTCAAATTTGGAATAGTTTTCGATGGGTTTTTCCTTTGGTTTTAATATTTCTAGTGTTTACTGTTATTTACTGGGTTGTTCCGAATTTGAAATTGCATATACTCAGCGTTCTCCCAGGCGCAGCATTTGCAACGATTGGTTGGATAATTACCTCTCTAGGATTCTCGTTTTACGTTGGTAGTTACGCAAATTATTCAAATACGTATGGAAGTATCGGTGGAATTATTGTATTGATGATGTGGCTGTATTTCTCTGCAATTATTTTAATGCTTGGCGGACAAATAAACGCTGTTATGGCTGAAAGAAAAAACTTAATCAAAGCGAAAATAAAAAGCAAAGCCGTTAGATAAACATACGGCTTTGCTTTTTAACATTCATTTTATTCGATTCGATTAAGCATTCGTAGTCCGTTTAAAATAACGAGTATCGTACTTCCTTCGTGACCAATTACACCAAGTGGTAGATCGACTATTTGCATGAAATTTGAAATGATAAGTATTGTAATAACGGATATTGAGAAAAACACATTTTGTTTTACAATCCTTTGCATTTTTCTTGATAGTTTAATCGCATAAGAGATGCGTGTAAGATCGTTTTGCATTAGGACGATGTCTGCTGTTTCAAGGGCTACGTCTGTACCATCTCCCATTGCAATACCGCTTGTAGCAGTTGCAAGTGCGGGCGCATCGTTTATTCCGTCGCCAACCATACCAACTGATTTATACTTTTTAAGCAATACTTTTAGTTGTTCAACCTTTGTTTCGGGTAAACATTCTGCAACATACGAATCGAGTCCTGCCTCTTTTGCAATTACTGCAGCCGTTTTTTCGTTGTCACCTGTAAGCATAACTGTATAGATCCCGAGGTCCTTTAAACGTTGTATAGCAACAACAGCCTCTTCACGAAGTGTGTCTCTTAATGCCGCTATTGCGACGATTCCTTTACTATCGCTTAGAAAGATCACAGTTTTACCTTCTTCAGCAAGTTTTAGTGCGATACCCTCTTTAAAATCTTCAGCAATCTCTCTTCCAACAAAGCGCGGATTTCCAACTAAGTATTCCTCATCATTGATTGAAGCACGTATTCCATGACCAGGGACGTCTTCAATTTCAATTCTCTCTTTAGGAACAACTCCATTTTCTTTAGCATAGTTGGTAATCGCAATTGCGAGTGGATGATTAGACTGAGATTCGATACTTGAAAGGATATCAAGAGCAATTTCAGATTCCATATCCTCACGAGTATGAAAGTCTGTAACTATGGGTTTACCTGTTGTAAGTGTTCCAGTCTTATCAAAAGCAATTGTTCGAAGCGATCCAAAATGTTCAAGATGTATACCGCCTTTAAAAAGAACACCACGTTTAGCTCCATTTGAAACGGAGGCTAGGGTAGCAGGCATAATTGATGCCACAAGGGCACATGGTGAAGCAACTACTAGTAAAACAATTGCACGATAAAAGGTCGTTGTCCAATCCCAATCAAATAAAAAGTGGGGAAGAAACATCATTACGACTACAGATATAAGTACAACCTTTACATAAGTTCCTTCAAATTTTTCAATGAATTGCTGTGAAGGTGACTTTTCACTTTGTGCGCTTTGAACAAGTGTAATTATTTTTTGGAAAAGTGTCTCTGAACTTGGTTTTGTCATCTTCATCTCAATCGCACCGCTTAAATTCACCGTTCCTGCAAATAACTCTTCACCCGTACTCTTCGTTACAGGTAGAGATTCACCATTAATAGCGGACATGTCAACAGAGGTTGAGCCTCTCGTTATTTGACCATCTACAGGAATTCTTTCACCGGGTTTAACTAAAAGAATAGATCCGACTAGTAGAGAAGCGGTGGAAACCTTAATGTCCGTACCATCTTTTTGAATAAGCCATGCTTCCTCAGGCTGAAGTTCCATGAGTGAAGATATTTCTTTATGACTTTTATTCAAAGTAAATGTTTCAAGGGCTCCACTAATAGCGAAAATAAAAATTAAAATTGCACCTTCCGCCCAGTATCCGATAATTCCGGAACCTATGGCTGCGAAAACCATAAGCATTTCCACGTTCAATTCCCGATTTTTTATTGTTTCTTCAATGCCTTCTTTTGCTTTGGCGAAGCCTCCTATTAAAAAAGCGATGATATAAAGAGTTGTAGAAGTGTTTGCTTCACCATTTTTTCCGATAATCCAAGCTAAGATAATAAGTACACCTGAAAGAAGTGCTGCGATGAGTTCGATATGTTCTTTCCAATCAATTACAATCCTTTGCCGTTTTTCAACATTTGCAATCAATACTTTTCCCTCCTAATTGAGAATGATAGTCAATATCAAAAGACTCTATAAAATAGTAAAGTCGGTTCCCTGAAGGGGGAGACCGACAAAATAAGAGCTTTTCAATCGAAAATTAATGAATTATACATTATAATAATTATTATATGGTATTGATTATCTCATTATATCATATCATATGCAAATTGAAAATCTAAGCAGTAATTTTCTAGAACTTTATTCCTAATTATTAATTAATGAATCAGAACATTTACAATACATAAAAAGTGTGTTATGATTCAATTAATCAATTAGCAAGGGAGGGCGTAGTGTATTGGCGGATCGAATCATTATGTATGAGGAGGGGATTCGTAAAAGTCCGATGGAGGAATACCAGAAGACAACTACGACTTATGGAAATGGATAGTGAGGAAATAATTCATACGTAAAAGGCTTAGCCGTAATCTGAAAATCAGATATGGACTAAGCCTTTTGTTTTTTGTGTATTATTTAATTAGTTCGTATGTCTCCACAACTTCAATTGAATCAACTACAGATTGAACCATGGAACAACTCTTTCTTGTTAGTTCCATAACTCTAGGCATTCTTTTTTCATCAAGTTCAGAATTGGTAATGATGAAATGAAGATGAACTTTTTCAAGCCTATTTGCTTCTTGGGCATTGCGTACCACGTCTTTAACTTCAATTGAAATGTTTTCTGCAGGCATTCGCATTTTTTCTAAGACGTTTCTAAGTACGCCACCGCTGCATACAGCAAGAGAGGATACTAGAAGTTGGTATGGTCTAAACCCGTAATTATCATCTCCTGAAATTTCTAAAACACCAAACTCCGTTTCAGTAGTAAATCCGTTCTCTGTCATAGTAAAATTCATTAAGTATCTCCTCCTTTAGATTGGATTATACAGAAAGTAATCGTTTAGAGGAGTATTTATGCTTTGTATTTTTCATTTAACGCTATCTTAAAACAGGATTGATGTTTTCATACTCCATTACAAGATCATCAAGTGTTTGGAAAGAATATCCTTCCTTTTTGGCATCTGCAATGAAAGATGGAAGTGCTTCGGCATTATCTGGTGAAACTGTGTGCATTAAAATTAAAGCACCTGGGTGAAGTTGTTTCATCAATTCACCATACGCATAATCACGACCACGGGGTTTGTCCGCATGCCAATCGATAAATGCGACGGACCAGAAAATATGTCTATAGCCGAGATCATTCCCTTTTGCTAATAGCTTTTGATTAAATATTCCTTTCGGTGGCCTCACGTAAAATGTTCGTTCTATGCCTGTTAACTCTTTCAAAGCTTTGTCGAATTTCCCCCATTCATCTTCCATCCCTTTTTCCGTTAAATTGGCCATATTAGGGTGACCGTATGAATGGTTCCCAATACCGTGTCCTTCAGAAATCATCCGTTTAACGAGTGGGGTAGCACTTGATAGATAATGACCTGTAAGAAAGAATGTTGCAGGAGTGTTTTCTTTTTTTAGGGTATCAAGTATAGATTCGGTATATCCATTTTCGTATCCATTATCAAAAGTTAGATATACAATCTTTTTATCGGATTTCCCTTTATACAATGCACCGTATTGCTGGGTTAAAGATTCAAATGGTTCGCCCGCATTTGGCTGTACTCCTCCAGTCGCTTTTTTGAAACCCCAATGGTATTCTTCGGCTGCAGCAGAAAATGGATTTAATACCATTCCGGCTAAAACAATGACGGAAGCTAATAAAATACCTCCCCAATGATGCTTTGCCATAAAAAAACGCATCCCTTCTTTTTCAGTAGGATGCGCTCAAAAGTGAAAAATATTCGTTTTTATGACAATAAGTCCTCGAGTGCAGATTTGAGAGTAGGGAACATGAATTCAAAACCATTATCTTGTAAAACAATAGGTAATACATGCTGGCCTTCTAAGACGAGTGCACTTTTTTGGCCTAAAGCTATTTTCATCATAAAAGATGGTGCTGGGAACCAATGTGGACGATTTAAAACAGTCCCAATCGTTTTCCCGAAGTTTTTCATTTGATGCGGAAAAGGTGAAGTTACATTAACCGGGCCTTCTAGTTTTGTGTTTTCAATTGCGAATACAAGTGCACGTGCGACATCTTTCACATGTACCCAAGATATCCATTGATCTCCAGAGCCAACTGTACCTCCGACAAATAGCTTATAGGGTAAAGCCATTAGCGGAAGTGCACCGCCGTCCATCCCTAGTACGACACCAAACCTCATAAACACTGCACGTATTTGATTTTCATTGACAGAAGCTGCTTTCACTTCCCAATCATGCACTGTATTGGCTAGGAAATCGGCTGCCATTTCCTTAGATCCTTCGGTATATATTGCTGTAGTAGATGCGGGATAAATGCCTATTGCACTAGCATTTACTAATACAGAAGGCTTTTTTTGTAATGCGGAAATAATCCTTAACAATTCATCCGTAGCAATCATTCTGCTGTCGTAAATTTGTTTTTGGTGCTCTGCTGTCCAACGTCCTTCATTTATGGAAACTCCAGCTAGATTAATAAATGCATCTGCATATTTTATTTCATTCTCGGGAACGTCCTCGTCACCAAGCCATTTTACATAAGTAGTATTCTTTTCAGCGCTTTTTGCACTACGCGATAAAATGATGATTTCATGTCCATTATTTCGAAGAATTTCTACTAAAACTTGGCCGACAAATCCCGAGCCACCTGCAATGACAATTTTCATCTTTCACACCTCCATTAAAGTAATATCTGTTGTTGGAACGCGTAAAGCTGAACCGTGCGATTAGAACATGTATACTAATAGAAAGTGAGGGAGGTTAAACTATGTCCGTCATTACCAAAATAACACAACAAAAGAAAGACAGCGAGCGGTACAACATATTCCTTGATGAGAAATATGCATATAGCGTTCATGAAACTGTTCTTGTAAAGTTTGGTTTAACTAAAGGTATGACCTTAGAAGATTGGTCAATAGATGAAATGGTGTTTGAAGAAGAAATAAGCAAAGCGTTTAATCGTGCACTTCATTACCTAGGATTTAGAATGCGCAGTGAGTCTGAAGTGAAGAAAAAGCTTCTAGATACGGGTTATGGAGAAGCAGTTATACTAGAAGCAATTGTTAAGTTGCGAAAAGCTGGTTTTCTAAATGACGAAAAGTTTTCTGAAGCACTCCTACAAACTCAAAAAAGAACTTCGAGTAAAGGGCCAATAGCTATTCAACAGGAACTTGCAAGAAAAGGTATTGGGAAGGAGTTGCAATCCCAGGTGCTTGAATCATATTCAGAAGCAGATCAGGTTGAGATTGCGACAAAATTAGCTGAAAAAGCGGCAGCTTCTAATCGCTCTATACCACCAAGACAGCTGCAACAAAGAATTCAGAATGCCTTGCAACGAAAAGGCTATTCATTCGATATTATTAAACAAGCCCTTTCTGGGATAAGCTTTGAACGTGAAGATGAAGAATGGGATGAAATAACGGTTACCGTAGGCGAGAAAGCCTGGCGCAGATACCGTTCGAGATTTAGTGGTAGGGAACGAAGCAATCGGGTGAAACAGGCTATGTACCAAAAAGGGATTTCATTTGACCTGATAGATCGCTTTATAGAGAAAAAGGAGAATGAAGAGAATGACGACTGAAAAAAGATACAGCGAAATGAATGAACATGAATTGCGTACTGAAATTGGTAGACTTCGCGAAAAAGCTATGAAGGCAGAGCAGTTAGGTATTTTAAACGAATATGCTGTTTATCAGAGGAAAGCGGTGATGGCCCAATCCTTTTTAGTAGACCCTTCAACAATTGTACCGGGTGAAATATATCGCATTGACGGTGATGAAGGAATGTTTTTTCAAGTAGATTATTTGAAAGGGCATTTTGCATGGGGATACAGACTCGGTGGAGACCGTGCTGACGAAGCATTACCCATATCCATGCTGAAATCCGTTAAATCAGGTAAATAACCGTAAAAGGCTACGGACAAGTAAAATTTGTCTGTAGCCTTCCTTTTTATGAATTTGGAACGAAGTTTAGTTTTTTATTGAGTTTGTCCTCTGAAAAAATCCAGCCCGTGTACGAATTCAAAATATTTAATTCAGAGTCGATATGCGCGACTGCGACAAATGGGTAATACCCTTTGCTTCGATATCTTAAATCGATAAGACGTACTTCACATATGTCGCCAATATACGAAACATTCCATCGGTAAATTGGAGAAAACGAAGTAAATGCTTCAATATTCTTATCTTCCATTGCAGCCTCTATTTCAGGTGTTGTCGGCATTGGTTTACGTTCGAAACGATCATAAATATTTACGGACCGTCCGTATGCACGTCCAACGTAATGGTAGTCACCTGTAGATGCAGCGACTCTCCACTGGAAAAAACGCATTGTCGGTGCAATAAAAACAGCCTCCGCATTTGGAATCGTGTTGTAAACAGCTCTTTTAACAGCTGATTTGATGGCGAAACGGAGTAAATAATAAAAGAATATGATGATATAAGTAGTGATCATTGTAGGGACTGGATTTGCGCCAAACATCCAAATTACTATTGCCAATATATGCAAACCAAAAATAACCGGATCAAATGTATTGATTACACCTATTGCTATCCATCGATGTGAAAACGGACGTAACGCTTGAGTGCCATAAGCATTGAAGATATCAACAAATACATGTAGAAATACTGCAAGGAATGTCCAAGCCCATACATGAAATAAGTGGGCACCAGGAATCATGAATGACAATAGAATTGATATAAGTATTGGCCATATCAGTACCGCTGGAATGGAATGAGTAATACCACGGTGATGGCGTATATAAATCGCATTATTTCTAAGCTTTAATACAGTATCAATATCTGGAATTAATGAACCAACAACAACTCCAGTGATAACTGCAGTCATGGTTGCAGGATTTGAAATAACGACAGGATCTGCCATCGATAAACCTGCAAGTGCTACACCCATAACAATATGTGTACCTGTATCCAAAACAATCAACTCCTTTTGCCAAAGATTTTTGCATTGGCTAGGTATTGCGAAAAAGCCTTTCTAACAAATATATACCCTTTATACGACAATGATAAGCATATGCGATTGGGGGGAAAACATGCAACTCTTAGATAATAAAGTCGAATTTCGTAAATCTCTTCTTTCTTGGTATAAAGAAGAGAAGAGGGATTTACCATGGCGACATACGTCAAACCCTTATTACATATGGGTTTCAGAAGTGATGTTACAACAGACAAGAGTAGATACTGTTATTCCCTATTATGAACGATTTATAGACAAGTATCCAACAATGGAAACACTCGCATTGGCGGAAGAAAATGAATTGTTGAAAATGTGGGAAGGTCTTGGCTATTATTCACGTGTGAGAAATTTGCAAATAGGTGTTCAAGAAGTCGTGGAAAGCTATGGTAGTGAAGTTCCGAACAATCGAAAAACAATTTCTACGCTAAAAGGAGTAGGACCGTATACAGCAGGTGCTGTATTAAGCATTGCGTACGGCATTCCGGAACATGCGGTCGACGGAAACGTAATGCGAGTGATCTCTAGAATCCTTTTAATAGAAGATGATATATCTATACCTAAGACAAAAAAGATTTTTGAAGACGTAGTTATGGAATTGATTGACAGGAATGATCCTTCATCTTTCAACCAAGGACTAATGGAACTCGGTGCTACGATATGTACACCGAAACCAAAGTGCTTACTTTGTCCTGTACGTGAATATTGTTCCGCATTTTTCGAGGGAAAGCAAGAAGAACTTCCTGTTAAATCTAAGAAAATTAAAAGGAGAATAATTCCTGTTGCGTCTTTTGCCATTAGAAATGAGCAAGGTGAATGGCTAATGAAGCAAAGGCCTAATAAAGGATTACTTGCAAATTTATGGGAGTTTCCAATGGTGGAATTAAGAGATGATGTAACGCCACTAGAAGCATTGATTGAACAATATAATATCACACCGCTAGAACAATATGAATTAGTATCATTTAAACATCTATTTTCGCATATTACATGGGAAGTAAAAAGCTATCAAGCACATTTGACGGGAATGGAAATGGTTCCTGAAGAATTTAAATATTTCAGCGCTGAAGAAGTAGAAGCTTTACCAAAAGCAGTACCAGTTATTAAAATTTGGGAGGAAATTAAAAATGTCTAACAAAGTTGCACTTGTTACTGGAAGTTCCAGAGGATTAGGAAAAGCACTAGCGATTGAGCTGGCAGAAAACGGATATGATATTGTTGTAAATTATGCTCGCAGTAAGTCCGCCGCGGAAGAAACAGTTAAAGAAATTGAAGCATTAGGGCGTAAAGCTTTAATGATTCGTGCAAACGTTGGAGATGTTAAAAAACTTCGTCTGATGTTTGAAGAAATTAAAATTGAATTTGGTCGATTAGATGTCTTTGTATCGAATGCGGCTTCAGGCGTTTTACGCCCAATTATGGACTTAGAAGAATCGCATTGGGACTGGACAATGAATATTAACGCAAAAGCAATGCTATTTGGTGCTCAAGAAGCCGCGAAGTTAATGGATAAAGGCGGAAAAATTGTGGGTGTAAGTTCACTTGGTTCAATTCGCTATCTTGAAAACTACACTACAGTTGGTGTTTCGAAAGCGGCTATTGAATCTTTAACACGCTATTTAGCAGTAGAACTCGCTCCTCAAGGAATTTCTGTAAACACAGTTTCGGGCGGTGCACTGGACACTGACGCCTTGAAACATTTCCCTAATAGGGAGGAACTACTTGAAGATGCGCGTATAAATACACCAGCCGGACGGATGGTGGAAATTAAAGATATGGTAAAAGCAGCCATGTTTTTAATTTCTGATGATTCGAATATGATCCGTGGACAAACGTTAATTGTGGATGGTGGCCGTTCAATTTTAATGTAAATAGAGAGAAAAAGGTGCAATACAAAAACTTCCAATGGATAAAAACATTTTTTTTGCACAAGTTATTAAGGACGGAGGTGAAAAATCCATGACTAAAAACCCGAATCAAAACATGCAAGAAGAATTTGCATCCGAAACTGATGTAAACCAGGTAAAAAAGCAAAACCAACAATCAATGCAGAACAAAAGTAAAATGGGAACAGGTAATGCCCAACAAAATCAATACTCAAGTACTATGTCAGAAGAATATGGCTCTGAAACTGATGTAAATCAAGTGAAAATGCAAAACCAACAATCAGAGTCAAACAAAAAAAGTTATACTGCAGCACGTAATATAAATAACGGGTCTAAGTAGTTATGTGGATTTACATCACCGGCCGATAGGAGCACTAGGCTCCTATCGGTTTTTCTTTGATTTCAGCGTAAGCAATTACGCTGAAATCCATAGAAGGAAAAGTGCAAAGGTTTCTACTTTGGGATATATGTTGGTATAATGATGTAATCGTAATTACATCGAAATTTTTCGGGAACACAAAGGCGGGTTCAAATGACAATTCCAAAAGAAGGAGAAATAATTCAAGTACATAGCTATAAGCATGATGGTAATATTCATCGTGTTTGGCAAGAGACAATGGTACTTAAAGGAACGAAAAATATTGTAATAGGAGCCAATGAACGGACTCTCGTTACAGAAGCGGATGGACGTGCTTGGTTGACACGTGAACCGTCTATTTGTTATTTTCATGCAGAACATTGGTTCAATATCATTTGTATGTTAAGAGAAGACGGGGTTTATTACTATGTAAATTTAAGTTCTCCATTTGTTTATGATAATAAATCGCTTAAATACATCGATTATGATCTTGATGTAAAAGTGTTCCCTGATATGAGCTATATGATTCTAGATGAAGATGAATATGCATTACATAAGAAAAGGATGAACTATCCTGATGTGATTGACAAAATTCTACACAATAATATTGACCGACTTCTAAGTTGGATTAAACAAAGGCGAGGTCCATTCGCACCCGACTTTATTGAAGTATGGACTCAGCGATATGAGTTTAATAAGCAAGTAAGAGATAATCAGTAAAGCCTGACCGCTTATGCGGCAGGCTTTTTGGTATATAGGAGGCAATACCATGGGGGACAGTGTTAAACGCTATTTAAAATTTGTTAAGCCCTATAATTGGCAAATAGTCTTCACGATTTTTATAGGGATTATTAAATTTGCAATTCCGTTATTTATACCATTACTTATAAAAATTGTAATAGATGATATTATTGGTGGCGATTCGTTATCCGCTGCAGAAAAGACTAGACAACTCTTTTACTGGCTCGGTGGAACGGCACTATTGTTCTTTCTAATTCGACCACCAATTGAGTATTACCGACAATATTATGCACAGTATGTCAGTAATAAAATTCTATATGATATTCGAAAAGAACTTTATTCTCACTTACAAAAACTGAGTTTAAGCTATTATTCAAATACCCGTGCTGGGGAAGTTATTTCAAGAGTGATCAATGATGTGGAACAAACAAAAAACTTCGTCATGATTGGTCTTATGAATGTTTGGTTAGATCTTGCAACAATTTTAATAGCAATTGCGATAATGTTGACGCTGGATGTTAAGTTAACACTTGTAACATTGCTGGCATTTCCATTTTATGCGTTTAGTGTAAAACACTTTTTTGGAAAACTGAGAGAATTGACATCACGTCGATCTCAAGCTCTTGCAAATGTGCAAAGTTATTTACATGAACGAATTGCAGGAGTAAGTGTTATAAAAAGTTTTTCGTTGGAAGAGATTGAACAAGAACGATTTGATAAGACGAACGACAACTTTCTTACTAAAGCAATTGATCATACAAAGTGGAACGCAAAAGCATTTGCCGTCGTAAATACAATTACAGATGTAGCACCACTTCTAGTTATTGCGTATGCTGGATATCAAGTAATTAATGGACCACTATCAGTAGGAACAATGGTTGCATTCATAGCTTTTATTGACCGATTGTACGGACCTTTAAGAAGGCTTGTGAACTCTTCGACGACTCTTACACAGTCATTTGCATCCATGGATAGGGTTTTCGAGTTAATGGAAGAGAAATACGACATTACAGATAAAGAAAATGCGGTTTTATTACCTCCAATGGAAGGTGAAGTAGAATTCGACAATGTAAGTTTTTCTTATGAAGAAGATGGAGAAACTATATTGAAGAAAATAAATTTTAAAGTGAACGCCGGTGATACTGTTGCCTTTGTTGGAATGAGCGGTGGAGGGAAATCGACAATCGTTAGCTTAATTCCACGTTTTTTCGATGTAACAAGTGGAGAAATTCGAATTGATGGGCATAATCTGGCCGATGTTAAAATTAAATCGCTTCGTGAACAAATTGGTATTGTAATGCAAGACAGCATTCTTTTCAGCGACTCGGTAAAAAGTAATATTTTAATGGGTAAACCAGATGCTACAGAAGAAGAAATTATTCTTGCTGCAAAAGCCGCGAATGCACATGACTTTATCGAAGAATTACCTCATGGGTACGAGACAAGGGTAGGCGAACGTGGTGTTAAATTGTCGGGTGGACAAAAACAAAGAATTGCTATCGCAAGAGTATTTCTTAAAAACCCTCCGCTTTTGATATTAGACGAGGCCACATCTGCACTGGATTTGGAGAGTGAATCTCTAATTCAGGACTCTCTTGAAAGACTAGCTAGTGATCGAACAACACTTATTGTTGCACATAGATTATCGACAATCACTCATGCAAACACAATTTTTGTCATTGACACTGGGGAAGTAAAAGAAAGTGGAACACATGAAGAACTTATGGAGAAGCAAGGAATTTACTTCGGATTATTTCAGTTTCAACAACTTGGTTGATATAGAATACCTTTATACCGCCACAAACCCATTTTGAATTGGTTTGTGGCGGTATTTTTTATTTCGAGTAAACTCAATTTTGTAAATACTCTTGTAATTAATGAAAAGGGTCGTATAATTAAACTAATAATCACAATACTCTGCAATAAAATAAAGGATTGAAAAAGGGTGATTTAATGGTAGATAGAAAAAACATTCTTCAAGTGAAGGATTTACAAACAACCTTTTTCACTGACTCAGGAGAAATACCTGCTGTTGACAAGATTAGTTTTCATGTAAAAGAAGGAGAGGTACTTGGAATTGTGGGGGAATCTGGATGCGGCAAAAGCGTTACGTCGTTATCTATTATGGGTCTTGTACCAAGTCCGCCAGGAAAAGTAGTAGGTGGAGAGATTTTATATGGGGACCGAGATTTATTGAAAATGTCAGAACGGCAAATGAGACGCATCCGGGGCAATGAAATAGCGATGATTTTTCAAGAACCAATGACATCTCTAAATCCTTTATTCTCAATTGGGAACCAAATGATTGAAGCGATTCAAATCCATGAAAGTAAACTGTCCAAAAAGCAAGCGATAACAAGGGCTACTGAAATGTTGCAATTAGTAGGTCTACCTAGGGCAGCGGGTCTTATGAAGGATTATCCACACCAGTTATCTGGTGGAATGAGACAACGTGTAATGATAGCGATGGCACTTGTGTGTAATCCCAAAGTACTTATTGCGGATGAACCAACAACAGCGCTTGACGTAACAATCCAAGCACAAATTCTAAAGTTAATGAGAGATTTAAACACACGGTTAAATACCGCAGTTATCTTGATTACTCATGATTTAGGTGTTGTCGCTGAGACATGCGAGCGTGTCATTGTAATGTATGCCGGACAGATAATCGAAGAGGCACCGGCTCGGGAAATATTCAAAGAACCTCAGCATCCATATACAAAAGGTCTGATTCAATCGGTTCCCGACATGCGTTTCAAAAAAGACAGACTGTATTCTATTCCAGGAAATGTACCAAGACCTGGAACGGTAAAACAAGGGTGTAGATTTGCATCTCGTTGTGAATTTGCATTCGATCGTTGTCACCAGGAAGATCCCGTTTTATATGAAACGTCAAATACGCATACTACGCGCTGTTTCCTGTATGACGAAGAAGGAGTGGTGTCGCGTGACAAAGCCCTTGTTAAAAGTTGAAGGACTAAAGAAATATTTTCCTATTAAAAAAGGGTTACTCGGTCGAACGGTAGGTCAAGTTAAAGCGGTAGATGATGTCTCTTTTTATGTGAATAAGGGAGAAACACTTGGAATTGTAGGAGAATCCGGTTGTGGAAAGTCAACTACAGGAAGAATGTTGATGCGATTACTTGAACCGACGGAGGGTAAGGTTGAATTCGATGGCAAAGATCTTACTACCCTTTCATTAGGCGATATGAGGAGAACCCGAAGTGATATTCAAATGGTATTTCAGGATCCTTATGCATCGCTGAATCCTCGACATACAATCGAGAAGATTTTGGGTGAACCTTTATTAGTTCATGGTGTAAAAAGTGCCAAAGAGCGAAGGAAGAAAGTTCATGAGTTCCTTGAAGTTGTCGGACTCAGCACTTTCCATGCAAGAAGGTACCCCCATCAGTTTAGTGGAGGGCAAAGGCAACGGATCGGAATTGCTCGGGCACTTATGACGAATCCGAAACTGATTATTGCTGATGAACCTGTTTCTGCGCTAGATGTGTCTATCCAGGCACAGGTTCTTAATCTCATGCAAGACTTGCAGAAGGAATTTGATTTAACTTATATTTTTATCGCCCACGACCTAGGTGTCGTTCGTCATATAAGTGACCGCGTTGCTGTTATGTATTTAGGCAAAATAGTGGAAGTGTCTAATAGTGAAGATTTGTATGCCAATCCGTTACATCCATATACACAAGCCCTATTGTCAGCAGTTCCCGTACCTGATCCAGACTTTGAAAAGAAGGAGATCCTCCTTGATGGAGATATTCCCAATCCTGCGGATCCACCGACGGGTTGTACTTTTCATACAAGGTGTTCACATAGGATGGACATATGTACAGTAGCGATACCGCAATTGCAGGAAATAGAAAAGGGTCATTCTGTTGCTTGTCATCTATATGGTGAAATAAGCAACAATGATATAAAAAAGATGGAGGGGTCTTTATGAAGAAAAATAAACTTTGGTTACTATCTTTACTTCTACTCTTGGTACTATCAGCAGTACTCGCGGCATGTTCAAGTGGCGACAAAAATACTGTAGATGAAGGTAAAAAAGAGGAGGACAAGGTCACAGAGACAGATAAAGATAAAGATAAAGATAAAGATGACAAAGATGGTGATGTAAAAGACGAAGGCGGCAATCATACGTTGGTCTTTGGTCGTGGTGCCGATTCGGTTTCACTCGATCCGTCAAGAGTAACTGAAGGTGAATCTTTTAAAGTTACTAAGAATCTTTATGAAACTTTAGTAGAATTTGGCGAACAAGATACTACTACTCAACCAGGTCTTGCGGAATCATGGGAACCTAGCGAAGATGGTTTAACATATACATTTAAACTTCGTGAAGGCGTAAAATTCCATGATGGCACTGATTTCAATGCGGATGCAGTTGTTGTAAACTTTGAACGTTGGGCGAACGGGGATGCAGACATGTTTCCATATTACAGCTCGATGTTTGGGGGTTTTAAAGACGATGAAGGTCGCGTAATTGATTCAGTAACGGCTGAAGGCGAGCACACAGTCATCTTTAAACTTACCCGACAACAAGCTCCATTCCTTAAAAATCTAGCAATGAACATGTTCTCAATTGCGAGTCCAGCAGCTCTTGAAAAATATGGCGATAAGATAGAAAGTAATCCAGTAGGTACGGGTCCGTTCATGTTTGTTGAATGGAAGCCAAACGAAACGATTACAATTGAGCGTTTTGATGACTATTGGCAAGAAGGATTACCGAAACTTGCAAAAGTTATTTTTAAATCCATTCCAGATAACTCCGCTCGTTTAAATGAATTGATGGCTGGAGATATTGACCTAGCGGATGGTATTAATCCGTCGGATGGTGCATTAATTGAAAAGAATGATGCTTTACAATTATTTATACGACCATCTATGAACGTTGGTTATCTCGGACTAACTGTGACACGCCCTCCTTTTGATAAAAAAGAAGTGCGTCAAGCGATGAACTACGCAATAGACAAGCAATCGATAATTGATGCGTTTTTCGAAGGGCGTGCAGAAAGCGCTAAAAACCCTATGCCACCTTCGATTTCTGGATATAACGATGATATCGTAGAGTATCCTTATGATCCTGAGAAAGCTAAAGAACTTCTAGCTTCAGTAGGTTTGGCTGATGGATTCGAAATGGATTTATGGGCAATGCCTGTACCACGTCCTTATATGCCGGACGGTGGAAAAGTTGCTGAAGTAATACAGAAAAACCTTGCCGATATAGGTATCAAGGCTACAATCGTTCAATTTGAATGGGGCACATACCTAGAGAAAGCGAGTAATGGAGAAGCCGACGCGTTCATGCTTGGTTGGACTGGAGACAATGGCGACGCGGATAACTTTATGTATGTTCTTTTAGACAAAGATAATATTGGTAGCAACAATTACACGTATTATTCTAATGATGAGCTACATGATATCTTTATTGCGGCACAGTCTGAAGTTGACGAAGATAAGCGTAATGAGCTTTATAGAGAAGCACAAGAAATTATCCATGAAGATGCTCCATGGGTTCCACTTGCTCACTCAACACCTCTTCTTGGTGGAGCTGCAAACCTAACTGGATTCCTTCCGCATCCAACTGGATCAGACTGGTTATCTACAGTAGATTTCAAAGATTAATTTAAAGGATTAATTTGAAAGGGAGAAGTCTGTGAGATTTCTCCCTTTTATTTATTGAAATTGTACATACAAGTTTGATAGAAAAGTTGGAGAGGTGAAGATTGTGCTCAGTTATATAGGAAAAAGGTTACTGCAGCTCATTCCTGTCCTGCTTGGGATGTCATTTATCGTTTTTATGATTACCCGAGCAATTCCAGGTAATCCAGCACAAATCATGCTCGGTCAACAAGCTACCGCGGAGGCAGTCGCCGCTCTAACGGCAAAGCTTGGACTTGATAAGCCGTGGTATATTCAATATTTTAATTATCTGGGAAATATATTTAAAGGTGATTTAGGCGAGTCAATGAAAACTAGAAATCCTGTTGCGGATGAATTATGGCCTTATTTAGCAGCGACATTTGAACTTGCACTATTTGCGATGATTATTGCGGTTGTTGTAGGAATTAATGCCGGTATTATATCTGCTTGGTTTCAAAACTCATGGTTTGATTATTCTGCGATGGTTTTAGCACTAATCGGTGTATCTATGCCGATCTTTTGGCTTGGGCTGATGGGCCAGTGGGTGTTCGCGTTAGAGTTATCTTGGTTACCGACGACGGGTAGGGTGCAGGTCAGAGACCCGGTCGAAGCCATCACGAATTTATATGTTGTTGATACGATACTTAACGGGCGGTACGATCAACTTTGGCAAGTTTTTCGACATTTAATTTTACCGGGTGTCGCTTTGGCAACAATTCCTATGGCGATTATTGCACGGATGACACGGTCAAGTATGCTTGAAGTAATGCGCGCTGATTATGTCCGTACAGCACGGGCAAAAGGTCAGAAGATGTTTTGGGTGGTCTATAAACACTCGTTGAAAAATGCAATAATTCCAGTTTTAACAATTATCGGTCTACAAACTGGAATGCTTCTAGGTGGTGCGATTTTGACAGAAACTATTTTTGCATGGCCAGGAGTAGGAAGATATATATATGATGCAATCGGTGCACGCGATTATCCAGTTATTCAATCAGGAATTCTTGTAATTGCATTTTTCTTTGTAATGATTAATTTAGTTGTGGACTTGTTGTATAGCTTAATAGATCCAAGAATTAAATATGATTAAGGAGGGGGGATACATTTATGTCTGAACTAGTAGTTAAAACCAAAGATGCAATAGCCAATCCGATTGATAAGGCGTCTGGACCTTGGCGTGAAGCATGGAATGGGTTCAAAAAGAGTAAGATAGCCGTTGTTGGGGCCGTTATTGTTCTATTCTTTATTTTACTAGCTTTAATCGGACCTTTCATTGCTTCAGAAGGTATTAATGATCAAGTGCTGTCTGATCGTCTCCTCCCTCCTTCATCTGATTACTGGTTAGGAACCGATGACTTTGGTAGAGATATCTTGTCAAGAATTATTCATGGTGCCCGAATATCTCTTTGGGTCGGCTTCTTTTCGGTTATTGGCTCAGCGGTTGTTGGAAGTACACTCGGTATAATTGCGGGCTATTATGGGCGTTGGGTTGATATGATTATTTCACGAGTCTTTGATATTATGCTGGCATTTCCATCAATCTTACTAGCAATTGCCGTAGTATCGGTACTCGGCCCTTCATTACAAAATGCTCTTATCGCAATAGCCATCATCAACGTACCAAACTTTGGGAGATTGATTAGATCTAAAGTTTTAAGTATTAAGGAAGATGAATATATAACGGCGGCAAAAGGAATCGGAATGAAAGATGCACGAATTCTCTTTTCGCATATACTGCCAAACTCAATGGCACCAGTTATTGTTCAAGGAACTTTAGCTGTTGGGACTGCTATCTTGGAAGCTGCTGCGCTCGGTTTCCTTGGATTAGGCGCAACGGCTCCTGAACCGGAATGGGGTAAAATGTTGGCGGATTCAAAAAACTATCTGCAGACGGCACCATGGACAATGGTATTCCCGGGACTTGCAATTATGTTTACAGTACTAGGGTTTAACTTAATGGGTGACGGGTTACGAGACGCCCTTGATCCGAGAATGAAAAATTAAAAAAGTGCTTCCCCAATCAACTTGATTGGGGAAGCACTTTTTATTTGAGGCAATCTGGTAACCAAAAAATTGTTAATAAATTTCCTCTTTTAGTTCTGTGTCTACTTCTTTTTCATGGTGCCGTTGAATGGATACGATGAGCATATCAAGATGTTCTAATTGTTCTTCGTAATTTAGAATAGAAGATAATATATGGAGAAGATGATAGGTCGAAAACTCTTCATCCTCTTTAGTGATTGCAATTTCTTTTGCAAAAATCTCCATAACTTCATATCTACTTAAATATTCTTCATTGGAACCAAAGCCCATGTTTTCGGCTTTTAGCTTTCCTACGAATTTTAAGTGTAGTTGCTCATGATATGTGAGGAGTGCATCGAGACGCTCCTGTATCATCATTCGAAAATGTTCCGGCAAATCTGTAAGTTCATTTTCATATTTGTGAAGTCTTTTTAATACTTCGTAACTACTTCTAGATGTAGCTATCATTTGTCTATAGATTACAAGTTTTCTACCTTTTGCTCTGGATGTTTTTTTAAAGTAGCTTCGTTCCTCTTTAAATAGTGAAAATACTTGATCAATATTTGTTAGCCGTTCTTTTAATTTGGAGAGAGACTTTTTTGTGGCGATATGTTCGGAAGCTTGCCTTCCTGCAAGTCGCGTCCATCTAATAATTTCGTCTTGAGCATGATGAATTAAATTAAAAAGCTTTGTTTCGTATTTAGGAGGCATAAAGAGCAAATTAACGAGAAAGGCCGAGAGAACACCGAGAACTATCGTAAAAAATCGTAGAAATGCAAAAGAAAGAAATTCATCGCCTCTGATTTCCATTATGGCTATCATCATAACCAATGCCATTGAAATAGATTTTTCAAGTCCAAATTTAATCATAATTAAAATGATGATTACAGCCGCAAGTCCAACAACGACAAGCTGGTGTCCAAATATAAGGACGAATAAAACAGCAATAATAGCTCCGATTATGTTGCCTTGAATCTGTTCAATAATGGTTAGATAGGAACGATAAATGGACGGTTGAATTGCGAAAATAGCTGCAATTCCTGCGAACACCGGATTCGGAAGCTCAAGTAGTTCCGCTATGAACAAAGCCAGTACAATCGCAACGCCTGTTTTAACGATACGTGCACCAAGTTTCATGCGATTAGTCCTTTCTAATATATGAACTGTTTTTCGCTACTGTATATCATCTATATAAAATGGTCAACTACTAATACTAGTCGACAACTCTTTAAAAGATGTATTGACAGCGACAAGTGTTTCTCTTATGTCTTCTTCTGTATGTGCGGTAGTTAGGAACCATGCTTCGTATTTAGAGGGAGCTAGGTTTATCCCGTTATTCAGCATAAGTTTAAAGAACTTCGCAAAGACTTTTCCATCAGTTGCCTCAGCTTGGTCATAATTTTGAACTTTTACATCTGTAAAGAACAAAGTTAAAGCACCGCCCAGTCGGTTAGTCGTCAGGACAATTCCGTGTTCCTTTGCGGATTGTAAGATTCCATCTTCTAAAATAGCACAGAGTCTATCCATTTCTTCGTAAACACCTGGTTCTTGAAGAACCTCAAGACAAGCAATTCCAGCCAGCATTGAGGCGGGATTCCCAGCCATTGTACCGGCTTGATAAGCAGGTCCGAGTGGGGCAACTTGTTCCATAATTTCTTTCTTACCACCATATGCACCGATTGGTAAACCGCCACCAATAATTTTGCCCAATGCAGTAAGATCCGGAATAAGGCCAAGCATATCTTGTGCACCTCCGTAATGGAATCGGAATGCCGTAATAACTTCATCATACACAATTAACGCACCTTTTTCTGCTGCAACATCGTGTACGATTTTTAAGAAGCCTTCGTTTGGTTCCACAATCCCGAAATTCCCGACAATTGGTTCAACAAGTACGCAAGCAATTTCTTCTCCCCATTTTTCCATTGCTTCTATATAAGCCTCTGGATTATTAAATGGAATTGTAATAACTTCTTTTGCTATCGACTCTGGTACACCTGCTGAGTCGGGAGTACCTAAAGTTGCAGGACCTGATCCGGCTGCAACGAGAACTAAATCGGAATGCCCGTGGTAACAACCCGCAAACTTCATGATTTTCGTTCTACCCGTAAAGGCTCTTGAAACACGAATCGTCGTCATTACTGCCTCTGTCCCTGAATTTACAAACCGAACTTTGTCCATTCCAGGCATTGCTTCTTTCAACATTTTTGCGAATTTCACTTCATGTCTAGTGGGAGTTCCATAAAGTAATCCTGAATTTGCTGCTTTTACGATTGCTTCTGTAATATGTGGATGTGCATGACCTGTAATTATTGGCCCGTATGCGGCTAGATAGTCAATGTATTTATTGCCATCGACATCCCAAAAATAAGCACCTTCAGCTCGTTCCATTACCGTTGGCGAGCCACCCCCAACTGCATGATATCCCCGCGATGGACTGTTGACACCACCTACGATATGCTCGCACGCCTCATTATAGATTTTTTCTGAATTAATTTTTATCATAATAAATTCCCCCGTTCAATTCCTACACTCTCTATTCTAAACAATTATAGCTGAATACGCCAAAGAAATTGAAAGAGATGCATTTCTCCGTTAGAATTAAGAAAAGAACTTAATGGAGGAATGACTAATTATGACACTTGAAGGTATGAAAGCACCGGATTTTACATTACCGAATGAAAAGGGAGAAATGGTTTCGTTAAAGGACTACGCGGGTGAGAAATACGTAATTCTTTACTTTTATCCAAAAGATGCAACACCAGGTTGTACTACGCAAGCGTGTGACTTTCGAGACTACTATGAAGATTTTAGTAAGTTGAATGCGGTTATATTAGGAGTAAGTCCAGATAATGAAGCAACGCATATGAAATTTATTGAAAAACAAGGTTTGCCGTTCTCATTATTGGTTGATGAAGAGCATGTGGTTTCAAAGAAGTACGACGTTTGGAAGTTGAAAAAAATGTTCGGTAAAGAATTTATGGGTATAGAGCGCTCTACATTTTTAATTGATCCATCTGGGGTTGTTGTGAAGGAATGGAGAAAAGTGAAAGTGAAAGGTCATATCGTAGATGCGCTTGCTACATTGGAAAAGTATCGAATCCGTAAAAAGGAAATGCTTTGATGAAGGCGTTATTCACGTTTGATATAACGGAAGATCAAAAGGCGGGACTTGAGAATAAGTTCCAAGACGTAACTTTTCAGTATAATAAAAAAGGCGATCTAACAGGTGTTGAATCAGTAGAAATACTTGTCACTTATGGTTCAGACGTAGATTCCACACTACTCGAACGTGCGAAGAAGCTTAAATGGATTATGAATGCGTCGGCAGGGGTTGAGAAAATGCCTCTTTTGGAAATAGCTGAAAGGAATATTATCATAAGCAATGTACGCGGCATTCATAAAACGCCAATGGCCGAATCTGTTCTTGCACATATACTTGCACTGCGACGTTCACTTCCTGCGATTTACAGTAGCAAAGATAGAAAAGAATGGAGTAAGCCGGATGATTCTTCGGAACTAAGAGGATCTACAGCACTTATTCTTGGTCCTGGTTCAATTGGTTCCGAGATAGGTAGACTGCTCCAAGCATTTGGTGTTAAAACAATTGGATGCAACCGATCTGGTCGTGTTAGTGAATCGATGGATGAAACAATTGTTTTTAAAGATTTAATGCTTGAACTCCCAAAAGCAGACTATGTCATATCGGTTTTACCGAGTACGCCAGAAACAAAGGGTTTATTGACCGAGGAACATTTTTCCGCGATGAAAGAAACTGCGGTATTTATGAACTTTGGACGTGGGGATCTTTTTAATGAAACCTTTCTTATTAATGCTTTGAAAAATAATGAAATTGGACATGCAGTTCTTGATGTATTTGAAGTTGAGCCACTACCATTGGAAAATGAATTATGGACACTTGAAAACTGTGTGCTATCTCCGCATGTTTCAGGTCTTTCTAGTAAGTATGTAGAAAGAGCATTAATTGTATTTGAAAAAAATCTAGAGTTATGGATTCAAGGAGACATTGAACTTGAAAATCTGATTAATTTAGTCGATGGTTACTGAAACTTTGTATAATGAGTTAAACATAGTAGTCTTCGCTTTAGTTGACAGAAGTACTCTATTTTAAGTACACTAATGATAACGATTATAAAGTAGTAATCAATATGGATAGGGGTGCATAGCGATGTCTGTAGTGATATTGAAAGACGCGCTGGACACGTTGAAGAGTAAAGGAGTTAGAATTACTCCACAAAGACATGCCATTTTAGAGTATCTTGTCTCCACTAAGTCACATCCAACAGCTGATGAAATATATAAATCACTTGCAAGAAACTTTCCCAATATGAGTGTCGCGACTGTTTATAATAACTTAAGAGTTTTTCGCAGTGCAGAGCTTGTTAAAGAACTCACATATGGCGACTCTTCAAGCAGGTTTGATTTTGTGACACACGACCATTACCATATTATTTGCGATGATTGTGGTACTATCGTTGACTTTCATCATCCAGGATTAGAGGAAATCGAGCACTTGGCTTCCCATGTAACCGGATTTAAAGTAAATTCGCATCGGATGGAAGTCTATGGTACTTGTCCAGCGTGTATAAAAAATGAAGTTGTTATGAATTAAAAAACATCCAACAAATCTTCTATTGAAGAAGTGTTGGATGTTTCTCTATTTTCACTTTGAATCTATTTCAGTTTCTTTGTTTTTTTTTGGAGGTCTGTTGTATGCAACATCAAATTCTTTACCTTCTAGAGTTGGATCTAGTGTAAGAGGTTCGCGGCAATGTCCACACATATCAACTCGGCCTAGCATTTTTGTCTGCTTCCCACAGTTGGGACAAGTTATTTGGGCTGCACGGGTTGATAATGAACCAATCCATGCATAGACGACTGTGCTTGCGATAATGGCGAGTACTCCAAGAAACATGAATATAAGCATAACGATTTCATGTTTTCTAAAGAAGATACCGATATACATAATCACAACACCGATAAATATTAACGAAAGTGCAAATGACCGAATGCGATTAATCTTATTTTTATAGGGTTTCATGAAGTGTTCCTCCTTATGTATCAACAATTACTATATCATATAATTTCTTTTACACGTTATTAATTGATACTTGATTAAAGGATTCATTACAATAGTTGTCGAAAGTAGTTGTCTTAGGGAGGTGTTCAAGTGGAACAAGTGTTGAGACCGATTTATCAAGAGCGAGCAAGCTTCCCCGAAACGCTTGGGGTCATTCTAGTAGAAAAAAGAGAAATAGGGGATCCGATTACTGATACATTTGATGCGATTCTTCTAATTATTACAGCGGATGATAAAGTTCCAATGTTCACAAAGCATTATATGGATAGTTCAGGCAAAGCTGCCATGCATATTATTAGTGAGAAGCAATTAAGAAAATGGATATTACTTGGCACGAAGCGAAAAGTAGTGGACTGGATTTTCAATGGCAAGGTATATTTCGATCGAAATGAGTTTATCGAAAAACTTAAAGTTGAATTTCCTTTTGCAGGCCGGAAGATAAAAATAGGATTGGAGTTTTCTAAGCTTGTACGAGCATATATGGAAGGAAAAAACTTTTTTGAGCAAGGAAACTTTATGGATGCCTATAATCATGTAGTTAAGTTGTTGCACCATCTGGCTCGAATAGCAGTTATAGAAAAAGGGTTATTTCCAGAAGTAACTGTTTGGTTACAAGTGAAAAAAATAGACCCAGCAATTTATAAGTTATATGAAGAACTAATTATGAGTGAAGAGCCAATAGAAAAACGTTTAGGGTTGCTATTTCTAGCTAGTGAGTTTTTCATCTATAACAGAACTGCTAATGGAGCAGAACATATTATGGATGTCATGGCTAAACAGGAGCAATGGGAAATACAAGAACTTCATGATGATGAGGAATTAAAGATTTACTCAGTTGATTTAGAAGTGTTCATTGAGTTTCTAGTTGAAAAAGGTTTCATTGAAGTTGTGCCAAATGAATCGAAGAATGATTTGATTTTTCATAGGGAATATAAGAAAAGCTTAAGTAAGTAGGCTTAACAGGGCGACTTTATGCCGTCCTGTTAAAATGTGTTGACATTAATGATTGGGATATGGTATTCTATTGTTTGTCGCTTGAGAGAGTGGTTGAGAGAAACAGTTAAGACAAACAGTTGATAAAATGTTTTTCAAAACAAGCTTGACTCTGTAAAACGACTGTGATATATTAAGAAAGTTGCTGTTGCGGCAACGACAAACTAACTTAAAAAGTGAACCTTGAAAACTGAACAGCAAAACGTCGATAGAATTTTTAAACTCCATGCACTTCGGTGTACAGAGTATAAACGTTTCCAAGTAAGCTGATTTCCGTCAGCAGAACAGAAACAACAGAAGGGTTGAATTTCAATCCTTCGACATGACATCATTGAAGAATGTTTTCATTCTTCTTTAATGCCAGCATAGAAACTAGAGCTATTCAAGTTTCTGTAATTTCTCTGATGGCTGAGATGTAGTGTAGTGCTAGGAAACGAGTGCACGAGGAAGGGAGCGTACTTTTGGGTACGTGACCGACCGAGTAAGCGAAGTTGACAACGCAATACGCTGCATATCAGTCTTCAGATATTATGGAGAGTTTGATCCTGGCTCAGGACGAACGCTGGCGGCATGCCTAATACATGCAAGTCGAGCGAATCTATTGGAGCTTGCTCCTTTAGATTAGCGGCGGATGGGTGAGTAACACGTGGGCAACCTGCCCTGC